>CAJUFO010000010.1:0-58631 GCA_910585615.1 uncultured Acetatifactor sp. | reverse complement strand
GAAGTCCGGTACAGGAAGCCGCCCAGAATCCGGAGGGAAGTCCGGTACAGGAAGCCGACCAAAATCCAGAGAGCAGTCCGGTACAGGAAGCCACCCAAGAATCGGAGCCCATTCCGGATTCCGGCAATGTGCCAGGGCGGAGCGGTTCCGCTAATCAAAACCAAAATGGCGATATAAATGTAGTCGACAAAAACCGACACAGCCCCGCATGGAAAGAGATAAACGCCTACCCCTTCGATAAGCTCCAGAAGGCCCTGGGCAGCCGCTATTTCCAGGCTTTCGTCAACCAGGCCGCAGGCGGCATCCGTCCGGTGATACAGGAGTCCTCGGTGGTCACTGTCCACCTGCCGGAACAGGGGATGACAGTGAAGCTCCTGTCCCCCCTGGAATATTCCACCTGCACCTGCCATAAAAAGGAACTGTGCAGGCACAAGGCCGCCGCCATCCTCTGGTGCCAGATGGAGACTGGCGTATTGACCAGAGAGGCCCTCCGGGCAGAGACGGCGGACACGCCGATTTACGACCTGGAGGAAGTGAGGGACGCGGCCGGGCAGATGGAGCGCTTCCTGGAGGAGCTTTTGGGCACCGGGCTGTCCCGGGTGTCCCCCGACGTGCCGGACTACCTAGAGCGGCTTGCCATCATCAGCCACAATGCCAAGCTCTCCAGGTTCGAGGGATATTTCAGGGCGCTGGCGGATTCCTACGGCAGATACTTTGCCAGAAAGGCGGCTTTCCGCACGGAAGATTTTATGGAGCAGTTGACAAGGCTCTATCGGCGGGTCCGGCTGCTGGGCCAGGCCACGGGGCAGGAGGCTGTGGGAAAGCTGGCGGGAGAATTCCGGGCCGGTTATCTCCCTGTGGGGAACCTTGACCTGATTGGGATAGCCATGGAGCATTTCCGGAGCCAGACGGGATACGAAGGGGAGACGGTCTATTTCCTGGAAGAGAAGACGAAACAGTGGTACACCTATACCAACGCAAGGCCTGTGTTCTATGACGAATCCAAAAAGAAGGGGGCCTGGAGGAACCAGCAGGCAGGCGCTCCCTGGGGACTGAACATTTCCTTCGAGAATCTTCTGAAGGTCAGGATACACCTGAACGGGGCCAAATGCGACAACCGGAACCGCCTGTCCTCCAGCCAGGAGACCAAAGGGGAGGTCACCGGGGAGGCAGGGCTGCATGTGGCCGATATAGCAAAGTGGTATTATCAGGATTTCGGCGCCCTGTTCCGGGAGCAGATCTGGAAGCAGCAGAGGACATGGCTTGCGGAAGAGGGAGATTCGGACGGCCCGGGCGATACCGGACAGGAGGATGCCGGGGGAAAGGGCGTGGAGCCCCTGTTCGTCCAGCCAAAGAGCTGCGCCAGGGCGGAATTCTCCCAGACAGAGCAGCGGCTGACCTTGCCCCTTTATGACACGGCGGGCCGAGAGCTTCTGGTGGAGGTGGCCTACTCCAAGGAGGAGGCGGGCACGATTCGATATCTGGAGCGGATCTCCGGGAAGAAGCCGCCCTGCTTCCTGGGGAAGGTCTATCTGCGGGACGGGAGGCTTCGGATGTATCCGGTGGATTTGCTGGAAATCGAGGCTCCCGATGGAGAGGCATTGGCGGGGGGCGGGACGTCCACAGAAGGAGGAAGCGCCCCGGCAGAAGGGACAGCCACAGAGGACAGAAGTGCCGGAGAAAACGGAAGCGCCGTAGCAGAACAGACAGCGTCCAAAACTGCGGAAACCAACGAAAGCGCAGCAGCCATACCCACAGACCACAAGCCCAAATTCCTGGTCATGGAGGACATGGCCGCTGAGATTCTCTCCCTGATGGCGGACCTGTGCCAGAGCGGATTCTCCACCGTCCATGACAGCACGCTTAAAAGTCTGCAGAAATCCGCGACCCTGACGGCCCAGTACGGCATGGAATACCTCTCGGGGCTTCTGGCTGCCCTGGAGGAAAATCTGGCGGCGAACCGCCACCGGATGCAGCAGGAGAACGGGCACCTGGCAGGAATCTATACGGAAATAAGCGAATATCTGTACTTGATGAAGCAAAAAAACGAACATTCCCGTGGAGAGGATTATTATGGAGAATAACATTAAAAAATGATATAAAAACGAAAAACCAAACAAAAAACAATACCTGCGAAGACTTGCATATAATCAGTCAACGGGGACATTTCCTCAAAACCAGGAACCCCGAAGCCATAATAAAAACCAGAATATATACGCACCACCGAAACCATTTGCCAGCATAAATGTATAACGAGCGAGCGCTTCCGCAACAGACAGCAGCAAACCGATAAAGGAATGCGCTCACAAGCACAGGAAAAGGAGGAACCGAACCGATGATTAACCCGCAAAATCAAAGAGCTGCTAAAATAGTGGAGCTGCTGGAGCAGACCAACCTGTTCACGGCAGATGAAATCGCCCTGGCGGAGGACTATCTCTCCGGGGCGGCGGGGGAGGAGGCGCTGGAGAAGCTGGCGTTTCGCGACCTCACCGCCGCTCCCGAGGAAGTGGCGGCGAAGCTGCGGTCCATGGGCATCGACCTTATCAACAAGGGGCGGGACCAGGAGGCGGAGCGTCTGGCCCATATCCTGTTCGCCGCAGGCCAGTCCACCTGCAGTGAGATGATGCCCTGGAACGGCTACTACAATTACGACAAGAACCGCATCCTCCTGCCGCAGACTTCCATGCAGGCGGCAGTCTATGCAGCTCAGATCGGCAACAACGAGCACATGATCAACCGCTACACCATCCAGAACCTGATAAAGCTGGCAGCCGACCGGCCTGACGCCATCCGCGAAGCCATATCGTATCAGAAAAGCAAAACGGAGAACGGCAAGATTATCCTCCTGATGGCCTATTTCCGGATGAAGTACCCCAATGTAAGGCTGACGGAAGGGGAGGCTGCCGACAAGCAGGGCGGGCTCCTGGCCGGTATGAACAGGCTTCTGGGCCGCGGGGGAAGCCAGGGGGAGAAAGCGGTGCAGATCGATTCCGGGGACATGGCCCTTCTGTGGGAGTACGGGGAAATCCTCGCCAACAGCCTGCACAGCCTCTACGGGAACCAGATGGCGAAGCTGGAGATGGACGAGATTACAAATGCGGTCTACCGTGATAAAGTGGACGACAGGATACTGGAAAAGGCCAGGGCGAACCTGACGGTGAGCCGGTTCATGCTGCGCATCCTGGGCGGCACAGCCTTCGTCAACTACGCCCAGTCCCCCATGCTGGGAAACGTGCTGAAGATATGTCTTGCGGCGGACACGGCCAACATGCTGGACATCATGGACAATATAGACCTGCGGGGGGATTTGAATGAAAGGGGCGGCGCATTCGACGAGACATTCTCCATGGACAAAAAGAAGTTCATCGCCTGGGCGGCCGCCAAGGGAAAGACCAAAATCCTGAAAAACCAGTTCGAACGCAACAGGGAGATTTTCCTGGAGTGCATGAAATCGGCGGATTTCGACACCTTCAACCGGATGAACGACATCGTGAAGAAGATGGATCCTAATCTGTACCAGGAGCGCATGGGAAAGGACTTGTCCAGGCAGCAGTCCAGGCTCATCGACGCCCTGGTGAAGATTGTGGACACCCAGGCAGCCGCCGCGGTGCGGGATTACCTGGAGAACGGCAGCGGGATCTCCGCGCTCTACCCCTATGAGGACAGGCTGCAGAGCGGCACCAGCTATCGCTGGGGCGGCAGCCACTGGAACATCCTCCAGGCCTATCAGGAGGCTTACGGCTATGACGCGCTGAGCGACCGCTGTGAGGCTTTCCTGATGCTGTACAGAGGGTACGCCAACACCACCAGCCTCCGGGGAAAGGCCGGACAGGGCTACAATGAAGTCAGCGGCGACAGGGTGAAGCGTCTCTTTGCCGCGGTGGACAGGGCGGGCTTGAGCCTGGGGAGACAGGTGAACGGCTATGCGGACGCCTATGACTCCCTCTACATGGACAGATGGAAGGACGAGCTGAAGAACGTCGCCAGAGAGATCTTCCAGGGATACCTGGCAGACAGGCGGGAAGAGGCTGTAACCGGTTTCCGGGAGGCCGCCAGCACGGGAAGATGCCTGGGTCTTACCGTCCTGGGACAGCATCCGGAGCAGAACAAAGAGGAGATCCTTGGCTTCTCCCAGGACAGCTCTAAGGCCGTCAAGGAAGAGCTGCTGGAAATCCTGTATCGGTGCAAGGGCTGGGAGGCGGAGATGCAAAAGCTCCTGTCCTCCAAAAAGGCCGCGGAGCGCGAAATCGCCATCCGCGTGCTGACCAAATGGGACAGCGAAAAATACGCCCCCGTCCTGAAGGAAAGCTTGGAGAAAGAGAAGAACGGCAAGGTGCGCGCCCTGCTGGAGGCGGCCCTCCACATCAGCAGCGCCGGTGAAAAGGAGGGCGGAAAGGCTCTGACCCGGGACGACCTGGTAAAAGACCTCCACAAGGGCGGCAAGAAGCGCTCCCTGGCCTGGGCCTACGAGACGCCCTTCTCCAAGGTACACAAAAAAGACGGGACGGAGGCCAGCGAGGAGTATCTGCAGGCTGTGTTCCTAAGCTACGCCGCCATGTCCCCCTGCGGCGTAAGCCCTACCGCCGCTACCCTGGCCCAGGCCCTGGATCAGCGGGAATTCGCCGTCTACGTGGGCGAGCTCTTCGACAAATGGATGGAGGCCGGGGCGGAGTCCAAGAAGCGCTGGGTGCTCTATGCGGCGTCCATCCACGGCGGCGGGGACATGGTGAAGAAGCTCCACCACCAGATACAGGAGTGGCCCAACGCCACCCGAGGGGCCATCGCCTCGGAGGCGGTGCAGGCCCTGGCCTTAAGCCCCGAGCCCCAGGCGCTTCTGATTGTTGACGGAATATCGCGTAAATTTAAATTCAAGCAGGTGAAGGCAGCGGCGGGGAAGGCCCTGGAGTTCGCGGCGGCGCAACTGGGCATCACCACGGAGGAGCTGGCGGACAGGATCGTGCCGGATCTGGGCTTTAACGAAAATATGGAGCGGGTGTTCGACTACGGGGAGCGGAAGTTCACTGTCACCATCACCACCGCCCTGGAGATAGAGGTCTTCGACGAGAGCGGTAAGAAGCTGAAGAACCTCCCGGCCCCGGGCAAGCGGGACGATGAGGCGAAAGCGGCCGCGGCCTACGAGGAATTCAAGCAGATGAAGAAGCAGATGAAGGCCACGGTGAGCAGCCAGAAGATGCGTCTGGAGATGGCCCTGTCCACCGGCAGGCAGTGGACCGTGGAGGCCTGGCGGAACCTGTTCGTGAAGAACCCCGTGATGCACCAGTTCGCCACCGGGCTGATTTGGGGCATCTACGAAGACAGAAAACTAGTAAATACTTTCCGCTACATGGAGGACGGCTCCTTCAACACAGAGGACGAAGACGAGTTCGAGCTGCCGGAAGGGCAGCCGGATGCCGGACAGCAGACTGGAGGCATGCCGGACGCAGCCGGGAGCAGGGAGGACGCGGGCGCTGGCGAAGCGGACGATAAGGCGGCTGCAGCCGGCGGCAAATCCGGGGAAAGCGCCGCTCCTGTGCCCATGGTAGGGATCGTGCACCCCATCGAGCTGTCTGAGGGCTCCCGCAGCGCCTGGAAGGAGCAGCTTGAGGACTATGAGATCCTCCAGCCCATTGAGCAGCTCGACAGGCCTGTGTACTACCGGACAGAGGAAGAGGGGGAGTCAAAGAGCCTGGAGCGCTTCGGCGGCTGCATCGTCAACGACCTGTCCCTGGGAGGCAAGCTCCTGGCCCTTGGCTGGTACCGGGGCTCCGTCCAGGACGCAGGGGGCTTCTACAGCTATTACCGAGAGGACAAAGAGCTGGGGCTGGGGGTGGAGCTCCACTTCTCCGGCAGCTTCGTGGGAGGCCAGAACGACGACGTGACCGTATACGAGGCCAGGTTCTACAATGCGGGAGGGACTGTCCTTGCCGGAAACGGCGGCGTCATGACAGGGAACAGCGCCTCTCCCGGAGGCAGTGTCCCCGCGGGCATCCGGCGGGGCAGCTATGTGTACGATGAGGCCGACGACAGCAATTCCTACTGCCTGAAGGAGATTCCCCAGCGCTACTTCAGCGAAATCGTGCTGCAGTTGGCCAAGGCCACGGCCTCCAGCAAGGAGAAGGACGCCGACTGGAAATCCCGGAAATAGGATTCCGCTTTCTTCCGGGGAGGCGCATGGAAAATGCCATGAGCTCCTTGCCGATCTGGACTGTCGGACATACAATGGCTTAAGGGGCAGGAGGAGCGCTGCATGCCTTGGGCATGCGGGGCCCATGCCCAAGGAAATAATTACAGAATCGAGAGAGAAGATGTACACAAGAAAACAAATGAAGACAGCCGCCAAAAAGGTGCTGAAACAGCACTATTTCCTGTTCCTGCTGCTATGTCTGGTGGCATCCCTGCTGGCCGGAGAGCTGGTCATGTCCGGCGGATCCGGCAGGTCCGGCGGGGGCCTTGCGGAGGACATGACGCCCCAGACCCGGGTGACGTTCACGGACGCGATTGCCACCTCCTTCACGGAATTTGTGGTAGACGTGGCGGAGGGAAAGAAGGAAGACCGGGAACAGCGGATCCGGGAAAAAGAAGAGAACTACATAGAGGAAGCGGAACGAGAGGGCGGGGAGATATTCGGCCGGAGCAGGGGGGTATTCGCCTCTGTGGTGAACAAGCTGGCCTCAGGGGCCTACCTGATGACCCTGCTGGTGGGCCTGCGCTCCTTGGTGGGGACGGACGAAGTGGCTGTAGTCGTCCTGCTGCTGGGGGCGCTGGCCCTGCTGTGCCTGTTCCAGATATTCGTAGTGGGCGTGTGCCGGACGGTGGTCATACGGATGTTCCTGGAGGGGCGCTGCTATGAGAAGGTGCCGGGACAGCGGATCTGGTTCCTGCTGCGGGTGAAGAAATGGTGCCATGTGGCCGTGGCGAACTTCGTCACGGGCTTCTTCCTGTTCCTCTGTGGCCTGACCCTGATCGGCGGCGCCATCAAGGCCTATTCCTACCACCTGGTGCCCTATCTCTTGGCGGAGAACCCTTCCATGAAGACCCTGGACGCAATCACCCTGTCCAGAAGGCTCATGGACGGCCATAAATGGGAATGCTTCGTGCTGGAGCTGTCCTTCCTGGGGTGGGACCTGCTGGGCATCCTGACGTTTGGCGTCTCCAACATTCTGTTCGGCACCCCCTACAAGACGGCTGTGATGACAGAGTACTATGCCCGGCTGCGCAGCCTGGGCATCCGGAACCGGGTGGAGGGCGCCGGGCTTTTGAACGACCGGTATCTATTCGCGCATGCGGACAAATATACGCTGAAAACCGAATATGCGGACGTGGACAGGGAATGCGGGGGGCAATCGCCGGAACTGCCAGAGCTAAAGGGAATCTCCGGATTCCTGGCGGAAACCTTCGGCGTGGCCATCGGACAGAGGAAGGAAATCCAGGCCCTGGAGGAGGAGCGCAGCCGCAGGTTCCTTCTGGAATACGACAGAAAGGCGCTGGAGGGGCAGATCTACCCCACCAGGCTGCACCCGATTCCGGAGAAGCGTAAGCGCAGATGGGTGGTGAGCCTGAACTATCTCAGATGCTATTCCGTCTGGTCAGTGGTTCTGATGTTCTTCGCCCTGTCCTTCGTGGGATGGCTCTGGGAGGTGGGGCTCCACCTGATCGCGGACGGGGCCTTCGTGAACCGGGGCGTGCTCCACGGGCCCTGGCTCCCCATCTACGGAACCGGCAGCGTCATGATGCTCCTGCTGCTGAACCGGTTCCGGCGAAAGCCCGTGCTGGAATTCCTCCTGGCCATAGCGCTGTGCGGCTGCGTGGAGTATTTCACATCCGTGTACCTGGAATATGTCCACAACGGCACCAGGTGGTGGGACTACACGGGATACTTCCTGAACCTGCACGGCCGGATCTGTGCGGAGGGGCTGCTGGTCTTCGGCATCGGCGGCATGGCGATTGTATATGTGCTGGCCCCCTTCCTGGACGGGCTGCTGCGCCGGCTGCCCTCCGGACTGCTGATCGGGGCCGGAATCATCCTGCTGTGCCTTTTTGCCGCAGACCAGGTATACTCTTCGGGGCATCCCAATGAGGGGAAGGGCATCACGGACTATCAGAGCCGGATTCAGATGCAGCTCCAGATACAGACCCGGGAGGTGAGCATAGTATGATAGCAGTCTGCTTATCGCCGCTATACCTGCTGCTCTGCGCCTATGTATTCTACCGGCTGCAGACCTGGCTGGAGAGATGCCTGCCCTACCTGGCAAGGAAAAGGATACGCATCCCCATATGTGTCTTCTATCTGTGCGTGGCCTTCAGCATCCTGGCCGCGTTCCTGCTGGAACCCTCGCCCGCCAAGCGGCTGCTCAAGCAGCTCAGCAATACCTGGCTGGGAGTGCTGCTCTATGCCCTGCTGGTGATTGCCGCAGCGGACCTGATCCGGCTGGCGCTGAAGCGTTTGCGGAGAAGCCCACAGGGAAATTCCCGGCGGATGGATAGGCTGTTCTCACGGGGCGGCCACATAGCCATCGGAGCGGTCTGCATCCTCTGTACCATCTGCCTCAGCATAGCGGGCATCGTCAGCGCGGACCATATCAAAGTGACGGATTATGAACTGTATGTGGACAAAGAGGCACCGGGGATTGAGGAGCTGAAGATCGTGCTGGTGGCAGACCTCCATCTGGGGTACAGCATCGGCATCCGGCACATGGAACAGATGGTGGGCCTGATCAACCGGGAGGAAGCCGATGTCGTAGTCATGGCCGGGGATATTTTCGACAATGAATATGAGGCACTGGAGGATCCGGAGGCCCTGGCGGAGATCCTGGGCGGAATCCGCAGCAGGTACGGCGTCTACGCCTGCTATGGCAACCATGACATCAGGGAGAAAGTGCTGGCGGGCTTCACCTTCTCCGACGGACAGGAGAAGGCCAGCGACCCCAGGATGGACGCTTTCCTGGAGGAGGCAGGCATCCGGCTGCTGCGGGAGGAGGGCGTGCTGATCGAGGACGCTTTCTACCTGTACGGCAGGCCGGATTACGGCAGGCCCGGCAGGGGCATCCGGGTGCGCAAGACCCCGGAGCAGGTGGTGGCGGGGATGGATCCCTCTAAGCCCATCATCGTCATGGATCACCAGCCCAGGGAGCTTGCGGAGCTGGCGGAGGCGGGGGTGGATATCGACCTGTGCGGCCATACCCATGACGGCCAGACCTTTCCCGGGAACCTGACGGCCCGGCTGTTCTGGGAGAACATCTGCGGCTATCTGCGCAAGGGCGATATGCACAACATCGTCACCTCCGGCGTGGGCGTGTTCGGCCCGGACATGCGGCTGGGCACCCGGAGCGAGATCTGCTCCATCACGGTGCGGTTCCGGCAGGGGCCAGGAGACGTCACGGCTGCGGGAACACCTCCCCGGTAGGGGGCTGGGCCCTGCGGTACCGGGAGGGCGTCATATGGTAGCAGGCCTGGAAGTTGCGGTTGAAGGTCTTCTGGCTCTCGAAGCCCGCGTCCTGCCAGATGGCGGTGATGCGCAGGTCTGTGGTTCGAAGCTGCCTGGCGGCATAGTCCAGCCGCAGGCGGTTCACATACTCGTAGAAGCCGCAGTGGAGCCTGGCGTTGAAGACTCTGGAGATATAGTATTTATTGAAGTGCAGCTTGCTTGCAAGACCGTCCAGGGTAAGGGGCTCCTGAAAATGCTGGGACACGTAGGAGATGAGACGATAGCCCACATCCGCGCTGTCCCGGCCCTCCCTGGGGAGAAGTACTGCCTCGGAGAGCAGGAAGGCCAGTATCAGGTTCAGCCAGGCGGCGCTGACCCCAGGGGAGGGTTCCCTGTAGTGCAGCATCCGGCCAAACGCCAGGGGGATATCGGGATTCCGTGCGCCGGAGGACAGGAAAGGGGATTCCGGCTGCTGCTTGCGGAACAGATGATAATATTCCTTGGCGTAGGACGGGGAAAAGATGCACAGTATGCCCCGGCAGGCATCCCTGGTGAGATAGCTGTGCACCATATCCGGAAAGATGAGGGCCGCCTCGTCCTTCCGGATTCTCTTTGTCCGGTTCTGGACGGTGACCTCCAAAGAGCCCTCCAGGAGGTAGATCAGCTCTACGGCGCTGTGCAGATGGGCTGGAAAGGTGATGTTCTGGGTGAGGGTGCAGCGGAATTCGTCCTGTTTGTCTTCATAAAAGGGTTGCATGAGAGGCTCCTTCCCGGCGTAGTGGCCATGTGTTATCCGGTACCATACGCTGCCTTGTGCCACTTCTTTGAAGTGTGCAATTTATGACTTCTTTCTTTGGCTTTCTGACAATCATTCTACCGGATTTCCTGCTATACTGCAAGTATCGATTGAAAAACACGCGAAACGCCCGGGAGGGCGGCAGGCGGACATGGAAAGCGCCCGCGGGCACAGGACGGATCCGTGGCGCGGAAAGGCAAGGTGGTTTTATGAGCGAAACGAAAAAGGCATTGATCTTCCAGGGCGGATGGGACGGCCATGAGCCTGCGCTGGTGGCCCGGCGGTTCAAGGGGATGCTGGAGAGGCACGGATACGCCTGCGAGGTATCCGACACCCAGGACGTGCTGGCGGACGCGGAGAAGCTGATGGGGCTGGATCTGATCGTGCCCTGCTGGACAATGGGAGAGATCAAATCGGAGTACACCGGGAACATCAGCCGTGCCGTGGCGGCGGGCTGCGGCCTTGCGGGCTGCCACGGCGGCATGTGCGATGCCTTCCGTCAGGACGTGGAATGGCAATTCATGACTGGCGGACAATGGGTCAGCCATCCGGGGGGAGACGGAACCGATTATACGGTGAACATCCATAAGGGCTCCAGCCCCATCGTGGCAGGGATGGAGGATTTCCATGTGTGCAGCGAGCACTATTACCTACATGTGGATCCGGCGGTGGAGGTGCTGGCCAGCACCCGCTTCCCGGTGGTGGACTACTACCACAGCGCCAACAAGGCGGTGGACATGCCGGTGGCCTGGACCAAGTTCTGGGGCAACGGCAGGGTGTTCTACTGCTCCCTGGGACATCATGACGATGTGTTCGAGAAGTTCCCGGAGGCCGGGCTTCTGATGGAACGGGGGCTCGTCTGGGCAGCGGAGGGGAAGGCCTGCGCGCTGGAGCAAGGACTGACCACAGAGCGGTTCGAGAGCAAAGCGAAAATGTATTGAGGAGGCGAGGGGATATGGGAGAGAAACAGTCCAAAGTAAAAATAGGCGTGCTGGGAGCCGGAGCAATCAGCGGAATCTACTTCCAGAACCTTACGGAGCTGTTCCGGGAGGTGGAGGTGTGGGCGGTCTGCGACCTGTTCCGGGAGAAGGCGGCGGAGGCCGGGGAGAAGTACGGAATCCCCAGAGTGTACGATACCATGGAGGAGCTGCTTAGGGATAAGGAGATTGAGGTTGTCTTGAACCTTACCCGCCCCAATGAGCACTATGCCACCACAAAGGCGGCGCTCCTTGCGGGCAAGCATGTGTACAGCGAAAAGCCCCTGGCCGCCACCTATGAGGAGGGCGCTGAGCTTGCGGCGTTGGCCGCTGAGCGCGGGCTTTTGCTGGGCGGAGCGCCGGACACCTTCCTGGGGGCGGGGATACAGACCTGCAGGCGGCTCATCGACGACGGGATGATAGGGGACGTGATCGGAGCGGAGGCGAAGATGGTGTGCCACGGACATGAGAGCTGGCATCCCGCGCCGGAATTCTACTACCAGTACGGCGGCGGGCCCATGATGGACATGGGGCCATACTACATGACGGCTCTGGTGAACCTGATCGGTCGGGTGCAGAGCATCAGCGGCATGACCGGGACGGCCTTTCCCCAGCGGATTATCACCAGCAAGCCCAAACAGGGCACGGTGGTGGACGTGGAGGTGCCCACCCACACCACAGGCCTGATGAAATTCCAAAACGGGGCCATTGCCACCGTAGTGACTACATTTGACGTATACTACGACAGGCAGGCCTTCCTGGAAATTTATGGCACCAGGGGGACTCTGCGGGTGCCCGATCCCAACGGCTTCGGCGGAAGCGTCTCGCTCCTCCGGCCAGAGGACGGGAGTTTCAAGGAGATGCCCCTCCTGTACGACTACAAGGAGAACAGCAGAGGCCTGGGGGTGGCGGACATGGCCAAAGCCCTGCGGGAAGGCCGCGCTCCCCGGGCGGACGTGCAGCAGACCCTCCATGTGCTGGAAATTCTCACTGCATTTGAAAAGAGCAGCAGGGAGGGGCGTTGCGTGGAGCTGAACTCGCCTTACCAGAGGAGAGAGGCCATGCGGAACATGCCGGTATCGGGGATTTTAGATTGAAACCTGGATTGCAGTCCGCACGGAAACCAGCGGTGGCGCTCTGCGGCGGCTGAGCTGAACGGTACGCAAGGGGTGTCGGGAAATGGCTATATACCCACTTTATATGCTGTGATGCGTTGAAGCTTACAACCATATATTGTGTGCTGACAGCATTTCCCGACCCCCCCCGCTGGTTCTTTCGTGCAATTGATTTTCGATGCTTTTGAAAAGGGGTTCCAAACCTATTGATACGGTCACAGCTGCGAGAACACCTCTCCGATAGGCGCCTGTATCAGGAGGTCGGCATGGGAATCCCTGGGCGTAGGAGCCTTATTGATGACTACGAGATTGTCGCCCCTAAAATAATCTATCAGCCCCGCCGCCGGATACACAGCCAGGGAAGTCCCGCCGATGATCAGCACCTGGGCGTCGCGGATAAAGCGCATGGCGTCCGTCATGGTCCGGGAGTCCAGCCCCTCCTCATAGAGCACCACGTCCGGCTTCACGGAGCCGCCGCATTTCTCGCACTTTGGCACGTCCGCGCTGTTCAGGATATACTGCACATCGTGGAACTGCCCGCACTTCTCGCAGTAGTTGCGCAGCACGGAGCCGTGGAGCTCCAGCACCGTCTTGCTCCCGGCGGCCTGGTGGAGCCCGTCGATGTTCTGGGTGATCACGGCCTTCAGCTTCCCCCGGGCCTCCAGTTCGGCCAGCTTCACATGGGCGGCATTGGGCTTTGCGTCCAGGAACAGCATCTTGTTGCGGTAGAAGCGGAAGAATTCCTTGGGCTTGCGGCGGTAGAAGGTGTGGCTCAGGATGGTCTCCGGCGGATAGTCGTACTGCTGGTGGTAGAGTCCGTCCACGCTGCGGAAATCAGGGATTCCGCTCTCCGTGGACACTCCCGCGCCGCCGAAGAATACGATATTGCTGTATTTGTCTATGATTCTCTTCAGTTCATCGATTTCTGCTTGATAATTTCCCATTGGCGTGTCCTTTCTCTCGCTGCCGTGCAGCTCGCTTTTGCTGCTCTTATTGTAGCATGGGAGAGGTCTGCTTGCAATCCTGATTCCTTTCTAATTCTAAAGTAAATTTTAAGAAATCTACAAAGTATCTTTATTGAATGGAAGATTGCCGATGTGGTATAATGTTGACTCAGAAGAGAACTGAGCCGACATCTGATTCTGCCAAAAGAGATTGACGATTATGAGAAGAAACAGAAAAGAACATCTGATTCCTCTGGAGAGAAGCCGGAGGATCATCCAAATAGAGAGAAGAGGCTATACCCCAGGCGGACATCCCGTCCTTGCGGGCATCTTTGGCATGCTGGGGCTCCTCTGCGTCATATACTGCATAGGGATTGCCATAACAGGCTTCGGCACCTATTTCTTCCTGATCTGGGGGGCCATAGGGGCATGCAGCCTGGCGCTGGCGGCGATTCTCCGCAGCGGCCGGGCCATGAACGCCATCCCGGTATGGATCAAGGGCATCTTCTGTGCCCTTTTCTGCATAGGGCTGCTGGTGTTCGGGGCGGTGGAGGTAGAGATTCTGTCCCAGTACGGCGCCCAGGCCCCTCCGGGAGCGGACTATCTCATCATACTGGGCGCCCAGTGGAAGAGCACGGGCCCCAGCGAGGTGCTGCGCCGCAGGCTGGACAGGGCCATAGCCTACCTGGAAGAGAATCCCGACACGAAGGCGATTGTCACCGGCGGCCAGGGCGGGAACGAGACCATCCCGGAGGCCGTGGGGATGCGGGAATACCTCCTGCAGGCCGGCATCGGGGAGGAGCGCATCTTTGTGGAGGACAGCTCCACCAGCACATACCAGAATCTGGTGTTCAGCGCGGAGCTGCTGAATCCGGAAGACGATAGCGTCGTGATTGTGACCAACAATTTCCATGTGTTCCGCGCCGTGAGCATCGCGAAGAAGCAGGGATACCGCAACGTGGAGGGGCTGGCCGCCAGCGCTCCGCTAGGCTCGGGGCCCAATAATCTGCTGCGGGAGTTCATGGGCGTGGTGAAGGACTTTTTCGTGGGGAACCTGTAGGCAGAAAGCTGTAACAGGCAGAAAGCTGTCTGGAACGGCTGCCCGGCAGGATATAAAGGGATAGATATGCGCGCCGGAGCGCGCGGGAGGAGCATGAAATGGACATCAATGTAGGAGACGTAGTAAGACTGAAGAAGCAACATCCATGCGGGAGCAGGGAGTGGGAGGTGCTGCGTTCCGGGGCGGACTTTCGTCTGAAATGCAAGGGTTGCGGCCACCAGATTATGATTGCCCGCAGGCTCTTGGAGAAGAATGTGAAGGAGATTCTGTAAAAACCCTTGAAATATAAGGAAATATATGTTATCATTTACATTTGTGATGAATCAATTCCTTGCTCGCATCCGGTGCGGGCCAGAGACCAGAAGGAGGTAAGTAACAGGCATGAACAAGTATGAATTAGCTGTAGTTGTGTCCGCTAAGATTGAAGATGAAGAGAGAGCGGCTGTCGTGGACAGGTGCAAGGCTCTGATCGAGAGATTCGGCGGCGTCATCACAGAGGTGGACGACTGGGGCAAGAAGAGACTTGCTTACGAAATCCAGAAAATGAAAGAAGGCTTCTACTATTTCATCCGCTTTGACGCTGAGAGCACGGTGCCTATCGAAATCGAGAGCCGTGTCCGCATCATGGACAATGTCATCAGATACTTAGTCGTGAGACAGGACTGAGCGCAATCAGAAAGCGAGAGATGATATGAACAAAGTGATTCTTATGGGACGATTGACCAGAGACCCCGAGGTGAGATACTCACAGGGGGCCAGCCAGACCTCAGTGGCGCGTTTTTCCGTGGCGGTAGACAGAAGGTTCAAGCGCGAGGGGGAGCCCGACGCGGATTTCTTCAACTGCACGGCCTTCGGAAAGCAGGCGGAGTTCATAGAGAGATATCTGCACAAGGGCACCAAGGTCGTCCTCTGCGGCAGAATCCAGAACGACAATTATACCAACAAGGAAGGCCAGATGGTCTACAGCGTCCGCGTCATGGTGGACGAGATCGAGTTCGCCGAGAGCAAGAACGCATCCTCTGGCAATGCCGGCGGATACAATAATAACGGCGGTGGTTACAACAATGGCGGCTATGCAGGAGGCGGCAGCGCTCCCGCACCCTCCGGGGCAGGGGACGGCTTCATGAACATCCCCGACGGCATCGACGAGGAGCTGCCTTTCAACTAAGTACGAATATGTGAGATAGGAGGCATTGAGATGGCTTTTAATAAGAGTGAGAAACCCGACGGCCCGGTGAGGAAAAAGGGCGGTGTCCGCAGGAAGAGAAAGGTATGCGTGTTCTGCGGCAAGGACAATGTGATCGACTACAAGGATACCAACAAGCTGAAGAGATACGTTTCCGAGAGGGGCAAGATTCTTCCTCGCCGCATCACCGGAAACTGCGCGAAGCATCAGAGGGCGCTGACGGTTGCAATCAAGAGGGCGCGCCATGTGGCCCTTATGCCTTACGTTCAGGATTGATAGCGAGGTGCTGTAAGAGGAGGCTGGCCGTCCGCAGGGACGGTCGGCCTTTTTACCGTTGCGGAGTACTTTCAAACTTAGTGATTTCGTTCACGCTTCTACAAAACATATCCATATTAGACAAATTATATTGTGGCATGATGTTGAAGAGTATGGTATAATGTCCTTATTCAAAGCAGATGCCGGAGGACGGCTTTCTGAATAATAAAGAAAACAGCAGGGAGCGGCGACAAGGCCCTGCGAGGTATCCATATGAAAAAAAGAATGAAATTAAAGGGCCGCATTAAATCCTATATCCAATTCGGCATTTATTTAGGGATGCTCCTGTGTATCATGGATGTGGCCATATTTACGATTGATATCCGTGCAGGCATCATCCTGACGGGATATTTGGTATGCTATTTTGCCATTACGTTATCTCTGTATTTCCGCAACAAGCCTCTTATCATGAATGAACTGGTAAGCTTTGCCACAGAGTACGGGCAGATTCAGAAGAAGCTTCTGCGGGATTTGGACCTTCCATATGCCCTGTTAGATGACAGCGGAAAAGTGATATGGACGAATATCGCTTTCGAGACCATCGTCCATCAGCCTAAGGGGTACAAAAAGTCCATCACATCCCTTTTCCCTACGATTACCAAGGACCGTCTGCCGGGTACCGATGAGGTGGATGAGGCCCAGTATGAGCTGGAATATGAGGGGAATGAATATGTGGTGAAGCTGAAGAAGATTTCCCTTCAGGAGATGGCGGAGCACAGCGATATGATAGACGCGGAAGGCTATGAGGGATTCCTGATAGCAGTCTATCTCTATGACGAGACCGCGCTGCACATCGCTCTGCGGGAGGTGGACGATCAGAGCCTTGCTGTAGGTATGGTTTATCTGGACAATTATGACGAGGCGCTGGACGAGGTGGAGGAAGTGCGCCGGTCCCTTTTGATTGCGCTGATTGACAGGAAGGTGAATAAATATATCTCATCCTTTGACGGCATCTGCAAGAAGCTGGAAAAGGACAAGTACCTTGTTATCATGCGCAAGCAGGTGGTTGCCCAGCTTCAGGCCTCCCGTTTCGATTTGCTGGAAGAGGTCAAGACGGTCAACATAGGCAATGAGATGGCGGTGACCATCAGCATCGGCGTAGGGCTGGATGGCCTGACCTACGCGCAGAATTATGAATTTGCCCGCAATGCAATCGACCTGGCCCTGGGACGGGGAGGGGATCAGGCAGTCATCAAGACACCGGACAGCATCACATATTATGGCGGGAAGAGCCAGCAGGTGGAGAAAAATACCCGGGTCAAGGCCCGCGTGAAGGCCCATGCCCTTCGGGAGATTATTACGGGCAAGGATCAGGTGCTGGTGATGGGGCACAGGATGCCGGATGCGGACAGCTTCGGTGCCGCCGTGGGTATCTACAGGATTGCGCTGACCCTTGGGCGCAAGGCGCACATCGTGCTCAACGACGAGGTTCCTGCCATTCAATCCATGTTGGAGCTGTTCAAGGGGAACCAGGAATATGAGAGCGACATGATTATTGGCAACCAGCAGGCCATTGAGGCTGCCGGCAGCAATACCGTTCTGGTGGTGGTGGACGTGAACAAGCCCTCCATCACGGAGTGCCCGGACTTATTGCGCTACTGCAAGTCCGTGGTGGTGCTGGACCATCACAGACAGGGAACGGAGACCATCGAGAACGCCACGCTTTCCTACGTGGAGCCCTATGCCTCCTCCTCCTGCGAGATGGTATCGGAGATTCTGCAGTACACCTACGACAATATCAGAATCCGCCCGGAGGAGGCGGACTGCATGTACTCGGGCATCATGATAGACACCAACAACTTCATGATAAAGGCAGGCGTGCGTACCTTTGAGGCAGCGGCTTTCCTGCGCCGCAACGGCGCGGACGTGACCAGGGTCCGCAAGATGTTCAGGGAGGATGCCCAGGGATACAAGGCCAAGGCGGATGCGGTGAGCCAGGCTGAAATCTACAAGCAGTGCTTTACCATTTCCATCTGTACTGCGGAGGACCTCCCCAATCCCACGATTATCGGGGCACAGGCAGCCAATGAGCTGCTGAACATCAAAGGCATCAAGGCCAGCTTCGTCTTGACGGATTTCCAGGGTAAGATACATATCAGCGCCCGCTCCATCGACGAGGTCAATGTGCAGGTCATCATGGAGCGGATGGGAGGCGGCGGACATCTGAACGCGGCGGCCTGCCAGATGGAGGGCGTGGGCATCATCGAAGCCATGGGCGCGCTGAAGCGGACAATCGACAGCATGCTGGAGAATGGGGAAATATAGACGGCAATCGGAGAAAGGATTTGAGAGAATGAAGATTATATTATTACAGGACGAGAAAAAGCTGGGCAAGAAGGGCGATGTGATTGAGGCCAGCGACGGGTATGCGAGGAATTATATCCTGCCTAAGAAGATAGGCATCGAGGCCACGCCCAAGAACATGAACGAGCTGAAGCTCCAGAAGGCCAGCCAGGACAAGCGGGCCCAGGAGCAGATGGAGGCGGCAAAGGCCCTGGCGGCGCAGCTTGAGGACAAGCAGATTGTGGTGAAGATCAAAGGGGGAGAGGGCGGAAGGACATTCGGCTCGGTGTCATCCAAGGAAATCGCCGCTGCCTGCCAAGAACAGCATGGCATCGAAATCGATAAGAAGAAGATTCAGCTGCCGGAGAGCATCAAGAGCTTCGGCGCTTATGAGGTGCCCATCAAGCTGCACCCTCAGGTGACAGGAAAGCTTATCGTAAAAGTGGTGGAGAAGGACTGAGGCTGTCTGACAGGCTGGAATTTCTTTTCGGGAGTGTGAGGTCATGGAAGAGAATGTACTGAAACGCGTCCTGCCCCATAACTCGGAGGCAGAGCAGTCTGTAATCGGCGCCATGCTTTTAAACAGGGATAATATAACCAAGGCTTCGGAGCGGATAAGCGGAGAGGACTTCTATAACAGACAATACGGCGTCCTGTTCGACACCATGTGTGAGCTGGACGATGCGGGAAGCCCGGTGGATCTGGTGACCATCCAGGAGCACCTGCGGATGAAGGATGTGCCGCCGGAGGTCAGCAGCCTGGAGTTTGTAAGGGAACTCCTGGCCATGCCGTTGATGTCCAGGAATATCGCGTCGTATGCTGAAATCGTTGCAGAAAAGGCCACGCTGCGCAGGCTGATACGGCTGAACGAGGATATTGCCAACACCTGCTATGCGGACAAGGAAAGCCTGGAAGACATCCTGGAGGATACGGAAAAACGTGTATTTCAGTTGGTGCAGAAACGGACTACAGATTCTCATGTCCCAATCCGCCAGGTAGTCATGAACGCCATGGACAAGATAGAGGCGGCGGCAAAGAATCATGGAAGCGTCACCGGAATTCCCACCGGCTTCCTGGACTTGGATTACCGCACGGCGGGCATGCAGCCATCGGATTTGGTGCTGATAGCGGCGCGCCCCTCCATGGGGAAGACAGCCTTTGAGCTGAACCTGGCCAGATATGCGGCTTTTAAGAAGGGGCTGACGGTGGCCATCTTCAGCCTGGAGATGAGCAAGGAGCAGCTTGTGAACCGTATGCTCTCCATGGAATCCAGCGTGGATTCCCAGAAGCTGCGCACAGGGCAGATGAACGATCAGGAATGGGAAAAGCTCATCGAGAGCGCCGGGGTCATAGGGAAGTCCTCACTGATTATAGATGACACGCCGGGCATCGGGATTGGGGAGCTGCGCTCCAAATGCCGGAAATATAAGCTGGAGCATAACCTGTCCATGATTTTGATCGACTATCTGCAGCTGATGACAGGGAGTGGGAAATCAGAGTCCAGACAGCAGGAGATATCGGAGATATCCCGATCGCTGAAGGCAGTGGCCAGAGAGCTCTCTGTACCGGTCATCGCGTTCTCGCAGCTTTCCCGTGCGGTGGAGCAGCGGCCCGACCACAGGCCGATTCTGTCGGACCTGAGGGAATCCGGCGCAATCGAGCAGGACGCGGACGTGGTCATGTTCATCTACAGGGACGATTATTACAACCATGATTCGGAGAAGAAGGGGATTGCTGAAATCATCATCGCCAAGCAGAGGAACGGTCCCATAGGTACTATAGAGCTGGCCTGGCTGCCGGAATACCAGAGATTCATGAATCTGGAGCATAGGCCTGTGGGCGACAGATAGATATACTGCATAACGCTGAATGCTGCCTAATGTAATCATGCGAATGAACCAGTCAGCGTTATGCAGTCTGATTTCACGGCAAGTGAAATCGTTAAGCAGTATAAATAGAGGAGCTGAAGACGGGAACCTACGAAAGAGAATGGGCAGAACTGCTCGTTCTCTTTTTTGTCGCAGGCATATTGGAAGTATATATCGTTGAGAGGAGAAGGGATGGGAAATTATTTGCTGATTTCGGATGCCGCAAAGGAGGTAAAGGTGGAAAGCCATGTACTGCGCTACTGGGAGGAGGAGCTTCATCTGCCTATTAAGCGCAATGAGCTGGGACATCGCTATTATACGGAAGAGGATGTGGAGCGGTTTAAGCAGATAAAAGGAATGAAAGAGAGGGGACTGCAATTGAAGGCAATCAAGATGATTTTAAAGGACGGAAAGCTGGACGTACTGTCTCAGGACGCCACGGGAGAGGACGGAATGGAAGAGCGCGCGATTGACGGAGCCGAACAGCGGGCGGAGATGGCGGAGCGGACGGGAGGATTGGCTATCGATATCATACCGAACAGGAGCCGGGAGCCGGAGGCCGTGCAGGAGTCCAGGGAGGACAAGTCCAGAAGGCTCCAATGGCTGCTCCAGCAGCTCATACGCCAGACCCTGCAGGAGAACAATCAGAGCCTGACCCGTGAAATCAGGGAGAGCGTGGTGAAGGAGCTGGACTACCAGTTCCGGATGCAGGAGGAACGGGAGGAGGCCAGGGACAGGATGCTGGCGGAGCGGGACGAAGAGCATTATAAGAGGATGGACGAGCTGCTGCGCAAAAAGAGCCGCCACCTGAAGAAGGCAAAGGCGGAGAACGGTCAGGAGAAGGCCGATCCCCAGAAGGCCGATGAGGCCCAGGCGCAGGCTGCAGGCAAAAAGAAAAGGCGCTTCTTCTGAAGAAGCGCCTGTCCGCCCGGACGGAATGGGAACCCTCCGGGCGGTATGGACCCTTTTGATATCTCCGCGGCCTTTTAGCCCTCAGAGATGGCTCCGGTAGGGCATGTACCTGCGCAGGAACCGCAGTCGATGCACTTATCGGGATCAATCTCGAATTTGCCGTCCCCCATGCTGATAGCGCCTACAGGGCACTGTGCCTCACAGGCACCGCAAGCCACACAGGTATCGCTGATTACATATGCCATAGTAAGTATCCTCCTTTATGATCGTCTTTTTTTGATGCCATCAATGATGGCCTTCTTTTTGTCCAGCAGCTTATCCTTGTCCATGGCAGGAACGCCCTTAAGCTTATACTCCATGCCCAAGCTCTGGTATTTCTTCTCGCCCATGGTGTGATAGGGCAGCACGTCCAGGGCCTTGAGATTGTCGAACTGGCCGATGAAGTATCCCAGGTCGAACAGGTACTTCTCGTCGTCCGTGATGCCGGGAACCACCACATGCCGTATCCACATGTCCACATGCTTTTCGTTCAGATAGGCAGCGAACTTCAGGATGTTCTCATTGGGCTGCATGGTAAGCTCTCTGTGCTTCTCCGGGTCGATATGCTTGATGTCCAGCATCACCAGATCCGTCAGGGGCATCAGCTTATCTAGTTTCTCCACGAGCGATGCGTTGTCCGGATTGAAGACGATGCCGGAGCTGTCGATACAGGTATGGATATCCCTCTCCTTGGCCAGTGTGAACAGGTCGATTAAGAAATCCACCTGCATCAGGGGCTCGCCGCCGGTCACGGTGAGGCCGCCCCCATTGGCATAGAACGCCTTGTTCTTCTCATACTGCTCGATGATGTAGGATGGCTCCATGAGTGTACCGCCCTTCAAATCCCAAGTATCGGGATTATGGCAGTAGGCACAGCGCATAGGACACCCCTGCACAAAAACCACGAACCGCGTCCCCGGCCCGTCAACCGTCCCAAAACTCTCCAAAGAATGTATTCTGCCTTGCATAGGATTACCGCTCTTTCTTAATGTCCATGAAACCCCGGAGAGAAATCCCTCCGGGGTCAAAACCCATTTAACCATAGAAGTTCTAAGCCTGTGTACTTAAGAGATGGGCCATGCCCCCTCTTACAGGCTTAGAACTTCTTCACGCATTTAGATGGCCTCGTGGAAGGTACGGGAGATGACGTCAGCCTGCTGCTCGGGAGTGAGCTTAATGAAGTTGACGGCATATCCGGATACACGGATGGTCAGCTGAGGGTAGTTCTCGGGATGCTTCTGAGCGTCCAGCAGCATATCCCTGTTCAGCACGTTCACGTTCAGGTGATGGCCGCCCTTTGTCGCATAGCCATCCAGTAAGTTTACAAGGTTGTCAACCTGTGCATTGTTTGTTGCCATAATGTGTTTCCTCCTTATTTATTTACATTATATGAACTGTATCAGTATAGATGCATCCTTCAGGGGACTGACTACTGGTAATCGTCCAGCCCCTGTTCCAGAGTGGGGACACTACAGGCCAACGGTGTCCGTGAGCAATCCGTGCAGCCCATTGTCTGAACGCTTTTCGACTCGACCTCCTGGTCGTAATCCACGTTTACATGGCCTACGCCCTCTGTCATGCCGGAATCCAGCATCTTCACCAGGTCATCAATCATCTTATCTTCGTCCATGGTGCCTCCTTCTTAAAAAATCCTATCTTATTTCAGGTCTAATTCGATGTCGCCGGAGAACACTGAAGTGTTCTCGTCACTTTACTTTAAGTCCAGCTCTATATCACCAGAGAATACTTTGTCTTCCTTGCCCAGAGCGCCGGGGATGATGGTGAAGGTATTGGAGATACCGTCCTGCGCATCATTGAAAGGCAGCTTGGATACGGAAGCCAGGGAAGCCACAGCACCGTGGGTATCGCGGCCGTGCATGGGGTTAGCGCCGGGAGCGAAAGGCTGGCCCTTCTTACGTCCATCGGGTGTATTACCGGTAGCCTTACCATAGGTAACGTTAGAGGTAATGGTCAGGATGGAGGTGGTAGGGATACCTTGACGATATGTGTGGTGTCTCCTGATAGCGGTCATGAAGGTATGGACTACCATCTGAGCAATCTCGTCTACACGGTCGTCGTCATTTCCGTATTTCGGGAAGTCGCCGGTGGTCTTGAAGTCGACGATGACGCCGTCCTCGTCGCGGACAACCTCTACCTTAGCGTACTTGATAGCGGACAGGGAGTCGGCCACGATGGACAGGCCGGCCACGCCGGTAGCGAAGTAGCGCTTCACGTCTCTGTCATGGAGGGCCATCTCAGCTCTCTCATAGCAGTATTTGTCATGCATATAGTGGATGATGTTCAGGGTGTTCACATAGACGTCAGCCTGCCACTCCAGCATGTCTACGAACTTGCCCCATACATCGTTGTACTCCAGCACATCCCCTTCCACAGGACGGTACTTGGGACCTACCTGCTTCTTGGTCACTTCGTCCACGCCGCCGTTCAGAGCGTACAGCAGGCACTTCGCCACGTTGGCGCGTGCGCCGAAGAACTGCATCTCCTTGCCGATAACCATGGAGGATACGCAGCATGCGATGCCGTAGTCGTCGCCGTGGTCTACTCTCATCAGGTCGTCGTTCTCATACTGGATGGAAGAGGTCTGGATGGACATCTTCGCGCAGTATTTCTTCCAGGCTGCCGGAAGCCTTGTGGACCAGAGAACGGTCAGGTTGGGCTCCGGAGAAGGTCCTAAGTTGGTCAGGGTGTTCAGATAGCGGAAGCTCATCTTGGTGACCATGGGCCTGCCGTCCACGCCTACGCCGCCCAGAGACTCGGTAACCCACACGGGGTCGCCAGCGAAGATCTGGTTGTACTCAGGGGTACGGGCGAACTTGATGCAGCGCAGCTTCATGATGAAGTGGTCCACGAACTCCTGAATCTGCTCCTCGGTGAAGGTGCCGTTCTTCAAGTCTCTCTCTGCGTAGCAGTCAAGGAAGGTGGAGGTACGTCCCAGGGACATAGCCGCACCGTTCTGCTCCTTAACAGCGCACAGATAGCCGAAGTATACGGCCTGGATGGCCTCCTGTACATTGGCGGCGGGTCTGGAGATATCGCAGCCGTAGGAGGCGGCCATCTCCTTCATCATCTTCAGGGCGGTCATCTGCTCGGAAAGCTCCTCGCGCAGGCGGATGACGTCATCGGTCATCACGCGGCCGGTGGAATCCTTCTGGGCCTGCTTGTCCTCGATCAGCCTGTCGATGCCGTACAGGGCTACGCGCCTGTAGTCGCCGATGATACGTCCACGGCCATAGGCATCCGGAAGGCCGGTGATGATATGGGAGGAGCGGCAGGCTCTCATCTCCTGATTGTAGGCATCGAAGCAGCCTGCGTTATGTGTCTTCCTGTGGGTGGAGAAGAACTCGGAAATCTCGGGATCCACCTCATAGCCGTTGTCGGAGCAGGCCTTCTCTGCCATGCGGATGCCGCCGTAGGGCTGCAGGGATCTCTTGAAAGGCTTGTCGGTCTGGAAGCCTACGATGGTCTCCTTGCTCTTGTCAAGGTATCCGGGGCCGTGGGAAGTGATGGTGGAGACGACCTTGGTATCCATATCCAGGACGCCGCCGGCTTCTCTTTCCTTCTTCTGGAGATCGAGCACCTGTGCCCACAGATCCTTGGTGTTCTGTGTGGGGCCGGCAAGGAATGCCTCATCGCCGTCGTAGGGATGATAGTTCCTCTGGATGAAGTCGCGGACGTTGACTTCTTTGTCCCATTTGCCTGCCACAAAATCTGTCCATTCTGGTCTCATTTTGAAATACCCTCCTGTAAAATTTGAATTAGTTTATGAGTGAATGTTGCTTCTAATCCTTAAGCTTATTATATGAAAAACACTGATGAGAGTCAAGGAGGGAATGTGTACTTTTTTCTGTACATACACTGGATTTTTCCTGAATTTTTCAAAAATTTTATAATTGCCGGGAAGTTATGAAATTTCTGCCGACGGGCCTAAGAATAGCTTGTCAGATTTTGTGGAATCATATATAATGAACCTTAGACAATAGAATTCGGCTTTGAATTCTATTGTAGCCTTCAGACAATGGAATTCTAAAGGGCAATTCTATTGTAAGGTGGAGCACCCTACACTGAAATCACAGAGAGGAGAAAGCGATGAGCAATATAACAAAGGAAATGACGATAGGAGAGATCCTGAACACGAACCCTGACGTGGCACCCGTGCTGTTGGAGGCCGGGATGCACTGCCTGGGCTGTCCCTCCGCCCAGGGCGAATCCCTGGAGGAAGCGGCGATGGTACATGGAATCGACATCGATGCGCTGATGAAAGCGATTGAGGCGCTGTAAGGGCTTTTAGGGCAGTTGGGGTACATGAAAGGGGCAGCCGTAGGATATAGGCGGCTGCCCCTCATTTTACATATCTGCCATATGCCCGTAAGAAAGCCTGACGGTGCCCAAAATGCTTTCTAAGAGGCGGCGCCAAGCGCGTGTACGGCATTGTCCTGAATCAACGCCTCACAGTGCTCCGCCAGGAATGCGCCGCCGGCAGGGGCGTAGCGCTGGGGGGCTCCGTACTCCGACACAGTATTGCATGCCCTGTCGAAAGCCTCGGCAGTCTCATCGCCCCGGGACAGCAGAAGCAGATAGCCCTGAGGCGTCAGGCCGGGATGATCCTCCTTGTACAGGGTGCTCAACCCCCGGTAACTGCCGGCGATGATGGAGGACACCTCTATCACCTGCTGCAGGGAGCTCATCCGGAAAATCCGTACATGATTGGCGGAATCTACATCCCCGCCTTCCGCAGACTGGCCATCCGCCGCGCCGCCCTCCTGATTCGTCTGCATCTGGCGGAACAGGTTCAGAATCTCGTTGGATGTATCCTCCGGGTACTGGGAGTACATGTCGTCATCCTCGTACTCATCCGCGACGGATGGGGCGAACCTGGAGAAACGGGTATCCAGCTCCTCGGGATCCTCCACCTTAGTGATGATCAATACGATGCATTCCGCGTTTAAGGGGATGGCTTCTATCATAAGGGGGATATCTTCAGCCTCAAAACCGAATTCGCAGTTGGCCTGCCTCATCATATCCCGGAACAAGGTCTTGGCTTTTTCGGTACCGTAAGCCAGTTCACTGATTTTCAGTTCGCGGCTTGCCAAATCTTCTCTGGTCAGAGTGCAGCGAATCTGGTTCTCATTTACTTTTTCTATCTTCATACGACAACCCTTTCCGTTCTGCCTAACTGAACTGTAAAGTATGATGCTACGTGATGACATCATATACTCTTGGCTTCCTTAAGTCAATAGGTAGATTCTGAGTTTTAAAATTTTTTAATAATTGTGAGTTTTTACTTGCCAAAGCGACATGTCTGTGGTATAGTAAGACTGTAAATGCTTTCGGTACTCTGTACGAGGAAGGAGGCGGCAGTCTTGATTTCAAGTTGATTTAACTGATTTTGGGAACGGTTCGTTCCATTTCATCCTTTATATTCTAAGTGTGTATATCACATTATATGACAGTAGAAAGAAACTGGCATAAATCTAAGGATGTCTCACAAGCAAAAGCAGGGATATATTAATATTGCTTGATCATAAGTATGTCAACTAATTTTCACAATTATAATTCAAATTAAAAAAATCAGCAATGGAAATTTTTTCCGTTGCCGTACTGCTGAAAGCATTCACTTTACTTACATCTTAAAGGCTTCCTGATATGCGGAGATGCGCTATGGATTCACGTTGCGCGGCCACATTCTGATTCATCACAAGATTTTAGCTCCTTTTGGGCGGGAAGCCTGAGAACAAGGAGGAATTCCGTTGTATGAAGAAAAAATAGAAGTAGAGGATATGGAGGCGGTAAGAGAACATATGCTGGCGCGTCTGGAACAGATGCGGCGAAGCGGCGTGGAATTGTTCGTGGACGGACAGGAAGCCCTCCCTGACGAGGTGGTCTCGAAGGCGGTGCGGGAGAACAGCCCTTACATGGCTGACTACGTGATGGACGCTTCGGGCATCATCGAACAGGTACGCTTCGACAGAGTGACGCGCAGGTAGATTGGACTACTGCGGGGCGCCGCTGTCTGCTGCAGGCTGGGATTGCCTCTCATGCTGACGGCGGCGGTGTTCCCGCGCATGACGGAATAAGGGGAAGCGAAAAAACGGTCGGACGATTATGGCGATTTATGGAAAATTTGGTAATGACTTAGGAATGTAAATATGGTATGATGAAAAAGTCTGTTGGAACCATGTATCTATTGTAAGAGAAAGGTCAAGGCTGAGAATGAAGAAGAAAATAATACCGGTAATCGTAGCGCTGGCGCTGATTTTGATAATCGCTCTGATAGGATTCGGGGGAATGATTCTGGACAAGTATTCCTATAGCAAGGAGCTTGCGAATCTGGACGAATATTTCGGGGTGGCGCAGGGGGAGCTGGCCATCATCCTGCAGGACGAGATGGTGGAGGAAAAGGCCCTGCTGCGGGACGAGGCGGTATATTTTGACATAGATACCATGAAGAAATATTTAAATGAAGGCTTTTATGTGGACCTGGGGGAGCAAAAGCTCCTGTACACCACGGCGGACGACACTGTGACCACGGCATTCGGGGGAAGGGAATATGCCGATAAAGGCGGTAGCCATCCCACGGAATACGCCACCTGCCTCCTGGAAGGGGAACAGCTTTATGTGGCGGCAGAGTACGTGAGGCTGTTCACGAACTTTTCCTATGAGAGGTTCGACCGGCATATACAGATGTACACCCAGTGGGGCGAGAAGCAGATGCTGGAGGTCACAAAGAATACCCAGGTGCGTACCCTGGGTGGCATCAAGAGCCCTATCCTGCGGGAGCTGGAGGAGGGTGAGATGGTAGAGCTGCTGAATCAGATGGAGACCTGGAGCGAAGTGAAGACCTCGGACTCTCTGATTGGCTATGTGGAGAACAAGCGCCTGGGAAATGAGTCCACAGAGGTGGAGGTGCCCGTCACGGACTATGTGCCGGCGGAATACACATCGCTGTCCCTGCCGGGGAAGGTGAGCTTGGGCTTCCACGCCATCGGCGGCGAGGCCGGGAACGAAACGCTGGAGGCAATGGTGGCGGAGGGGAAGGGCATCAATGTGATCGCGCCTACCTGGTTTAGCTTAAACGACAATGAGGGGGGCTTCCGCTCCTTTGCGGACAGCGGGTATGTGGAGAGCGCCCATGGATACGGCCTGCAGGTATGGGGCGTCTGGGACAACTTCAACTTTAAGAACGAGACGGGCACGGACATCAGCACCTACCAGGTGCTCTCCTCCACCACAAAGAGGCAGCAGCTTGCCCGGAACATGGTGGACACCTCTCTGGAGCTGGGGCTGGACGGCATCAATCTCGACTATGAGGGACTGCCCCAGGAGTGCGGGGAGCATTACGCGCAGTTTTTGAAGGAGCTCTCGGTGCTGTGCCGGGAGAGCGGGCTTGTCCTGTCGGTGGACAGCTATGTGCCCTTCAACTTCAACAATCACTACAGGCTGGACATCCAGGGACAAGTGGCGGACTATGTGATCATCATGGGATATGACGAACACTGGCACGGCAGCGGGGATCCGGGAAGCGTGGCCAGCATAGATTACGTGTCCAACGGGCTGGACAGGACGCTCCAGGAGGAGCAGGTGCCTGCGGAAAAGGTGGTGAACGCGCTGCCCTTCTATACCATACTGTGGCAGATAGAGGGGGCCAGCGTTACGGATCAGTATATCACGCTGAACAATGTGACGGACTATCTGGGGCGCATGAACGTGGTGCCACAGTGGGACGAGGCCACCTGCCAGAATTATGCAGAATGGCAGAGCGGGAATGTGACATACCAGATTTGGGTGGAGGACGCAGAATCCATCGCGGTGAAGCTGAATGTGATGAAGGCTAAGAATATAGGCGGCGTGGCGGTGTGGCGGCTGGGCTATGGAACGGAGCAGGTGTGGGATCTGGTGAGCGCCTATGTGAACTCCTGATTCAAAAAATGCTGTGCAGGATGGACTGCACAGCATTTTTGGCCTTTGGGGCGCCGGGAAGTGGAATGGAAAAAGGATGTCTGGAATATAGATAGTACAAAGATTCGTGCAGGAACAGGGAAATATGACAGACAGAAAGAAACGGTGGGATAGACTGCTGTCGGTGGCGATTACCCTGCTGTTGCTGGCCTGTGTGGTCTATGTGGGGCGGGAGGCGGCCGCTTACGTGGCGGGCAGCAGCGTGGAGGCGCAGGAGGAGGGGCGGCGGGTGGTCATCGACGCTGGGCACGGGGGCGACGATCCAGGCAAGGTGGGAATCAACGGGGCCAATGAGAAGGACGTGAACCTGGAGATTGCCCGGCTGGTGAAGCAGTACCTGGAAATGAGCGACGTGGAGGTGGTGATGACCAGGGAGTCGGACGAGGGGCTGAACGACGCGGATGCCTCCAACAAGAAGGTGCAGGACATGAAGCGGCGGATTGCCCTGATTGAGGAGACGGCCCCGGCGCTGACCGTCAGCATCCACCAGAACAGCTATCCGGAGGAGTATGTGCATGGGGCGCAGGTGTTCTATTACACCGGCAGCGTCCAGGGCCAGCGCCTGGCGGAGCATATCCAGGGCCAGCTGGTAGAGCGGGTGGATCCGGAGAACAAGAGGCAGGTCAAGGCCAATGACAGCTATTACCTGCTGAAGAAGACCGGGGTGCCTATCGTCATCGTAGAGTGCGGCTTCCTCTCCAACAGTGCGGAGGCCGAGAAGCTCTGCACCCCCGAGTACCAGCAGCGGGTGGCCTGGGCCATACATATGGGGATTCTGGAGTATTTGAACGAGAATGAGAAATAGGGGCTTTGCGGCCCCTATTTTGATGGAGCATTATGCGATTCGCGGGATGGTCTGCCGCGGAGTGCGACGGTGAATCCGGACGCCATGGAGGCGACGGACATGTCTCTCGGCATAATGCGGTCTGTTTACAGCAGGGCCGCCCGCAGCTCCTCTCCGCTTTTGGCGCTGAGATAGGCGGGGGCGATGTCGAAGACGGTCTTGCAGCCGTGGGCGCCCTCCCCGGCCAGCCGATATGCCGCCCTTGCGTAAGCGACAATCACGCTGGCGGTGAACTCCGGATTGGAGTCCAGCTTCAAGCTGTATTCGATTAGGTGGCTGTGCTCCTGCTCCCAGCCCGTGGAGCCGCTGCGCAGCACGAAGCCGCCGTGGGGGATGCCGCTGTGTTCCCGCTTCAACTCCTCTTCGCTGATGAAATGGACGGTGGTATCGTAGTCGGCAAAGTAGTTGGGCATGGTCTTGATCTCCGTCTCGATTCTGTCCAGGTCAGCCCCTTCCTCCGCTACCACGAAGCATTCCCTGGTGTGCTTCTGGCGGGTGGTCAGCTCCGGATTCTCCCCGGCCCGCACCGCCGCCAGGGCGCTGTCCACAGGGATGGTGTACTGCTTGGCGTCCTTAACCCCCGCGATTCTGCGGATGGCATCGGAATGCCCCTGGCTCACGCCCCGGCCCCAGAAGGTGTAGTCCTTTCCATCAGGGAGGATGGCGTTCGCGTACATCCTGTTCAGGGAGAACATGCCGGGATCCCAGCCCACGGAGATGATGCCGGTCTTACCGCCTTTCTTTGCTGCCGCGTCCACATGGGCGAAATGCTCGGGAATCTTCGCGTGGGTGTCGAAGCTGTCCACCACATTGAAGAGCTCTGCGTACTGGGGCGTCTGCACCGGGAGATCCGTGGCGCTGCCGCCGCAGAGGATCAGCACGTCCAGCCTGTCCGTCCACTGGAGAGCCTGATTCACATGGCAGACCTGGGCCGTTTGGGTGAGAATCTTCACATCCGCGGGATCCCTCCTTGTGAACACTGCCTTTAATTCCATATCCGGATTCTGGCGGAGGGCGCATTCCACGCCCCGTCCCAGGTTGCCGTAGCCTAAGATACCGATTCTGATGCTCATAAACCTCTCCTTTTCCTTTCGGTTTTTGCGCTGGAGATGCCTCCATCGCCGCGAAATCCTTTTCGTCGCTGCGGGAATTCACCAGCGCTGCACTTATTATAAGCGCTGGAGGTATTTTGCGCAAGCCGTTGGGGGCTTAAAATGTGCGCCTTGCCCACGGCGGCAGAAAGCGCGGATTATGGCCTCTGCAGCCCCGGCCTGTCAGAACCGGCTGTAGCACAGATATGCCCCTGCCTTGAGGACTACGGCGATGGCCAGTATGGCGAGAGACATATAAAAGGCCGTCATGTCGAACAGGGAGGCGGTGAGGGTGATGAAGAGCAGGCAGGCCAGGAGGATGTCCAGTACGATGCCGCCGCTCTTGTCATGGAGATAGCGGTTGCGCTCGTCCGTCTCCTCCTGCATCTGCTCCTTTCGCAGGAGGCGGTTGCCCAGCAGCTTTTTGTTGTGGACAATCCTGGTGATGACATAGATCATGCCGCCGAAGAAGACAATACGGCTGAACTGGCTGGCCAGGTCCGTCATGATTCTGGAATCTCCGCCGCCCAGCTCCACAACGGTTACCATGTATACCAGCATGGCAATCAGGAGCAGGTACAGGATGCGGATGCGCCATTTGATTTTTGTCTCGTAGTCCATGGCTTTACAGTTTCTCATATGCTTCATCCTCCTTGCGCTTATTCTCTTCTAAACAACATAAATCCTCCACGGTAGTGCGGAAAATCTGTGCCATCCGATAGGCCAGCATCAAAGATGGCTTGTACTGTTCCTTTTCGATGGAGATGATGGTCCTGGCGGAGACATGTACCAGGTCGGCCAGTTGCTGCTGGGTCAGGCCCGCGGCGCTGCGCAGCTCTTTCACTTTTGTCTTCATAAGTCAGGTTTCCTTTCAGGGCCCATGGCATCAGGGGTGATGGTTACATATACGGAACAGTCCCTATATGAAGCAGGCTTCATGTGAAGTCAACTTCATAATAGCATGAAGGCACAGCAATGTCAAGAGGGAAAGAGAGAACAAAGGAATTGAGAAAGGAATAAATGGAAAACGATAAACAATAAACAGAAGATGCCGCCGCTCCCGCAGCAATCGTCCGGACGAAAGGCCATTCACCGACGGTGTTCCGGCGGACAAGCGTTTGGAGCAACGGCATGGAATACGGAAAGGCTTATGCTTTCTGAGCCCACTCGATGGCGATTCCCGTGGTGTTGGGGCCCACATGGGAGGCCACAATCAGGTTCAGCGACGCTTGGCAGTCGCTCTGGACAAGGGAGCGGCATTTCTCGAAGAGCGCCTGATTGCCCACGTAGATGGAGCCAAGCCTGGCGGTCTCCCTGGATTGGGAGATCTGCTGGATATTGCGGAGAGCCGCGTTGATGCCCCGGTTCTTCTTGTAGGGCACGATGCGCCCTTCCGTGATGGTGAGGGTCACCTTGATGTCCAGGATATCCCCGATTTTGCCTACGCTGGGGGAGACCCTGCCGCCCTGGACCAGATATTTGAAATCGTCCACCACAAAGTAGACATCGATCAGGCCCACCCGCCTGCGAATCTCGTCAGCCGTTTCCGCAAGGGGCAGCCCTCTGCCTCTCAGCTCGATGGCATCCACGCAGAGGAACCCACTGCCCAGGGTGGCGCTGAGGGAGTCGATCACTTCTATCCTGGATTCGGGATACAGGGGCCGCAGCTCGTCGGCCACCATGCAGATCGTGCTGTAGGAGCCGCTCAAGGCGGAAGAGACGGCGATGCACAGCACGTCCTTCCCCGCCCCCAGGACCTCTTCGAAGCGCCTGCGGGTGAAATCGGGATTCACCCCGGCGGTGTAGGCCCTGCGGCTGCGCAGCTGTTCAAAAAACGCTTCCCTGGACAGGACCTGCTCGTCTCCGTATATCATGTTTTCATCGAAATAGTAATATTGAGGCAGCAGAGACACCTCTTTTTCATAGGGAGAGGGGAGGTCTACATCGCCGTCTGTGAAAATCACATATTCTTTCATATGCATCATCCTTTACTTTTTGTTTTGACAATGAACGCTTTGGCGGAGCTTTTGTCTTACGCGCCCCAATCCTTTCTATATCCTACTATGCCTGGCGGACTTTCGCAAGTGATTTTATAGATATTTTACAGCTTTCGCTTCCGGTTTCTGAAACTTTTGGGCTGTCAGAATAATCTATATAGTAAAAGGATTCGCAGTATGGAAGCCGCAGCGGCAGCGGTATGCGTCCTCTTCACGGCGGCGCTGAACACCAGCCCGGTGTTCGCGGAGGAGGCGGCGCAGTTCCCGATAATCGGGGGGCTGGCCCAGGTACTGACATTCCGTTCTTATGAGATGGAGAAGGATGACATAGCGGTGTCCGTGGAGATTCCCACCATAGAGATGGTGGAGGCGGATACCGGGATAACCGTGGAGGGAATCAATCAGGAGATTGTTGACCGATACAGTCAATATGCAGATGAGGCGCTCATGCGGGCGGAAGAATACAGAACCGCTTTTCTGGAAACGGGTGGGACACCGGAGGAATGGGCGGAGCACGATATCAGGATAACCGTGGGCTATGAGATAAAGCGGCAAGGCAGCGATTACCTTTCCTTTGTGGTAAGGGGGGCCGAGAACTGGAACAGTGGCTGTAACGAGTCAAGGTATTACAACCTGGACCTGGGCACCGGGGAAATGGTTACATTGGAGGACATGCTGGGCGACAATTATGTCGAACTGGCGGACAGGAGCATCAGGGAGCAGATTGCCGTTAGACAGAGGGCGGGAGAGGCATTCTTTTCGGAGGAGGAAGGAGGGTTTGCAGGGATTTCGGAGGATGTCAGATTCTATATCAATGAAAATAAGCGCCCGGTCATCGTTTTTGAAAAATATGAAATTGCGCCTGGTTCATCAGGAGAGATTGAATTTGAAATAGGAGGAAACTAAAATGAAAAAGAAAAACACAGTTGGCATGGTTCTGGCCTTTGCCCTGGCGGGAGCGGTCCTGACAGGATGCGGCGAAGGCAGGGACGCACAGCAGGACGGAGTCCAGGGCATATCGCTGGAGACGCAGGAGGGGACGCTGCAGGAGACACAGGAGGATACGCCGGAAGAAACGCAGGAGACGCCGGAAGGGGCGCAGCAGGAGTCGCCGGAAGAAACAGGGGAAGAGACGCCGGAGGAAACGCCGGAGACACAGCAAGGGGCGCAGCAGGACGCACAGCAGGAAAGCGCCTCGGATGAGGCGGCAGCGGAATCGGCGGCGCAGGAGAGCCGGACAGGGGCAGGATATGAGGACAATTTCGCTGTTGACAGCAAGGCGGCAAAGGAATTCGCCCAGAAGATCCAGGCTGCAGCCGCAGATAAGGATTTGGAGGCCCTGGCGGCTCTGATGGCATTTCCGGTCTATGTAGGCCTGCCGGATGCCAAGACGGTAGAGTCCAGAGAGGACTTTCTGGCGCTGGGCGCGGAGACGGTGTTCACGGAGGGGCTGCTGGAATCCCTTGCAAATGCCGATGGCGAGAACCTGAATCCCAGCATGGCGGGATTTTCCCTATCGGGCGGAGGGACGGCAAATATAAACTTCGGCGTTCGGGACGGAGTCCTGGCGATTAACGGAATCAATTACTGATTGTCCCGATAGCCGCTGGAAGATAGACGTAAGGGTAACTGCCGTAACAGCGTATCGCGGAAAGCGTTATGCTTTACGGCAGTTTTCCCTTGACAAGCTTCCGTTCCAAGGGATAAAATAAACAAAAACGAGGTACTTGTCATGTTGATTTTTGCCTGTGGAAGAATGCGCAAATAAATACTCCGCACCTGAAAGCGTAAGCGGATGACCGCTTTATTTCTTGTGCGTATCTTTATTCCCGCGGCAACGGAATCCTCTGTGTAAGGAATCTGTTGCCTGTTCTGATTCTTCCCAACAGGCAGGGAATGGCAGTACCTGAAGAGGTTCTTTTCAGGTATTTTCATGTACGCTGGCCAGGCAGGGAAGCCCCCTGCCTTTTTGCCGTCCGGATTTGTGGAAGCCCGCTGCGGAACAGCGTGCGGCCTCCAGGGTGCGGGAGGAAGCGAGCCTGCCCCATTGCAGAAAAGGAAATGAAAAACAGGAAAGGAACTTATATGAACGGAAAGAAATATGGTAAGAAAAATCACCCTGCGGGAATGGAGGGTCTGAAATTCCTGCACGGTCAAATGTATCGGTACAGAAGGTACAGCATCGCGCTGCCCCTTCTGGCATGTCTGTCACAGGTCTCACAGTCCCTTTTGCTCCTGCTGCTGCCCAAAATCGTGCTGGACGCAGTGACAGGCGGCGCAGGGTTCGCGCCGTTTGCTGCCGCCGTCCTCCGGGTGGGGGCGGGGCTTGCCGCGGCCGCTGTGCTGAACCTGGTGTTCCACAATGAGATTGAGAAATGCTCCCAGACATTCCTGTTCCGCAGGCTGAACGCCCTCTGGGAGAGGAAGATGCTGCGCCTGGATTACGGAGTCTTCTGCTCGAAGCAGGGGAAGATTGGCATGGAGAAGGCCAGAGCGGCCATAGCCAGCCCCAACCGGGGCGTGGTGGAGCTTCCGGGGAAGGAGGCCGCCCTGCTGGAGGCCGGGGCCGGGCTGGCGGCGTACTGCGCCATCGTGGGCACGCTCCATCCGGCCATTCTGGTGTTTCTGGGGCTGTTCTTCCTGATAGAGATGGCTGCTGGCATCTGGATAGAGGAGAGGAAGCAGGGCTTCAAGGAGGAAAAGGCCAGGGCCGACAGGCGGCTGAATTATATCGCCTACGGCACCAGGGGCATGAAGGAGGCCAAGGATATCCGCATCTTCTCCATGACCGGGATGCTGAAGGAAATCACAGAGGAGGTGATCCGGGGGAAGAACGCGGTGGAGGCGAAGGTGCTAAGATGGCAGTTCCTCCGGGCCGGAATCACGGCCCTGCTGATATTCGTCAGGAACGGGCTGGCCTGCCTGTTCCTGATAGAACGGTATCTGGAGGGCGGCATGACCGTGGGGGACTTCTCCCTGTATTTCGGCGCAATCGCGGGAATCGGGATGTGGCTCACGAAGCTGTCGGAGGCGGTCTCCGGCTTCCGGGAGGCGGAGAATTTCGTGCGGGATTTTTACGGGTTCCTGGCGCTGCCGGAGGGTGGGACCGCGGAAGGGGCGGATTTGGCATCAGGCGCTGTCAGCCGGGAGGGCGGTGAGATGCCGGAGTGCGTTGCGGACTGGGATGGACCGGACAGGGAGGTGCTACCGGAGTGCGCCAGAACAAAGCCGGGCAGTTCCGCTTCGCACGGGAAATGCACGGGGAAGCCCAGCGGAACCGGGAGGGCCGTATCTTTTATATTGGAAGACATATCCTTTTCCTACCGGAAATGGGAGGACGGAGAGGAGCGGGAGGCTCCCCTATTCCGGAACCTGGACCTCACGATTCGTGCCAGGGAGCGCCTGGCCATCGTGGGGCGCAACGGCGCCGGGAAGTCCACCTTAGTGAAGCTCCTCTGCGGCATGCTGGAGCCGGACCGGGGGCGGATCCTCATGGACGGCAGGGACATCCGGTCCATTCCCAAAGGGGAGCTATACGGACATTTTTCCGCGGTGTTCCAGCATTCCCGGATACTTCCGGTGAGCGTGGCCCGGAATGTGATGCTGGACGTGCGGGAGCGGGAGGATAAGGAGGCCATGTGGGAGGCCATCCGGGCAGCAGGGCTTGAGGAGAAAGTGAAGTCCCTGCCGGCGGGGGAGGAGACCAGCCTGGTGGGGCAGATATCCGAGGAGGGCACAGAGCTGTCCGGCGGGCAGGAGCAGCGGCTGCTGCTGGCCCGGGCGCTGTACAAGGCCGCTCCGGTGCTCCTGCTGGACGAGCCCACGGCGGCCCTTGACCCAAAAGCGGAGAGTGAGATTTATGAGAAATACAGGGAACTGACAGAGGGGAAGACCTCCGTCTTCGTCTCCCACAGGCTGGCTTCCACCAGATTCTGCGACAGAATCCTCTTTATAGAGGAGGGCAGAATCGCGGAGAGCGGCAGTCACCTGGAGCTGATGGAGAAGAACGGGAGATACGCGGACATGTTCCGGGTGCAGAGCCGATACTACAGGGACCAGGAGCGGCTTCCCTTAGCTGAATGCGGCGCAGAGGACGCGCCTTTTGCCGGAAGGAAAGAGAGCGATACCGATCAGGCGTATTGCCGGGAGGGAGGAGAGGACAGATGAGGAAAAACGGAAGGACATTGAGACAGGATATGGGAATCATCCGCCGGGGCATCCGGGAGTTCGGGCGTATCCTGCCGGGACAGATGGGGCACGTGATGGTCAGAAGCATACTGATAGCCGGGATTCCGTTTCTGGAGACGGCTGTGACGGCGGTTCTGCTAAACGGGCTCACCGGAAGCCTTGACAGGGGCAGTCTGTTCCTGTATGCCATTCTGGGGGCAGGGCTGATACTGGCGCTGTCCCTGTGGAGGAATTATGAGGACTGCCGCATCGACGCAGGGTATCAGAGGCTCTTCGCCTCCCATGAGATCGGCCTGACAGGCAAGGCCTATACCCTGCCCTACGAGCTGCTGGAGCGGGACAGCACCAGGCGGCTGCGGGATGAGGTGTCCGGCGCGATCAGCCTGTCCGGCGCAGGGATGGCCAGCCTGTACTGGGACATGGACGTGGTCTGGACGAATCTCTTCACAGCGGGGATGGGAGCCGTGATACTGGTCACGTCCCTGGCCGGGATGCCGCCGGCGGACAGGGCGGGCGGGGGCTTTGGCCTGGCGGGTCTGGCTGCGCTGGTGACGTTCAGCTCCTTTGTGGCCTGCCGGATGACGGGGAAACGCTTTGACGTGACCTTTGAGTTGTTCCTGAAAGGGGCCCGGTATGCCAGATACGGGGATTATTATCATATGAAGTATCTGCCGGACGAGGACGCGGCTATGGATGCCAGGATCTACAGCCAGGAGAGGATGATTTTGGACCAGTGTCAGACGAAGTGCTATGAGCGGCTGGCGGAGGGGAAGGAGCGGGAGTACAATGCCGCAAGCCGGTATGACGGCGTCAAGCTGGGCTGCTCCGTCGTCTGCGGCTGCGCAGTGTACCTTGCCGTGGGACGGGGGGCCATGGAGGGCGCCGTGGGCTGCGGCAGCGTCATTCTGCTGTACGGCGCGGTAACGCGGCTGATCGAGGCGGCGGCCAGGATGGCGGAGATTCTGACGGATCTGCGGAACAACAATGAGCACCTGCTGCGGTATTTCCGGTATATGGACCTGCCGGAGGCCCGGGAAAGCGGGGCAGTGAGGGGGATGTCGGAGGCGAAGAAAAGCTTTGTGGCAGGGAAACCTGGCGGCAGTGGAGAATCCGGCTGCGACATCGTTTTCCAAAATGTCAGTTTCCGGTATCCCGACAGCGATGTTTACGCGCTGAAGGACGTGAACCTGCGGCTGTGCGCAGGGGAGAAGACTGTCATCGTGGGGGAGAACGGCTCGGGGAAGACCACGCTGATCAAGCTGCTGTGCAGGCTGTACCGTCCCGCCTCGGGCAGCATCCTGCTGAACGGCCGGGATATCTGGGACTACGATTACGAGGAATACATGGGATATCTGGCGGCGGTGTTCCAGGATTTCTCCCTGTTCGCCTTTTCCCTGGCGGAGAATGTGGCCGGGACGAGGGCATACGATGGGGAGCGGGTGCTGGAGGCCCTGGGGAAAGCCGGGCTTTCGCAGCTGCTAGCCGGGTATCCCAAGGGAATCAGGCAGCCCCTGTTCCACGACTTCGACGAGGAGGGCGTGGACGTCTCCGGCGGGGAGGCTCAGAAGATTGCCATCGCCAGGGCCGTCTATAAGGACGCGCCGTTAATGGTGCTGGACGAGCCCACCGCCGCGCTGGATCCTTACGCGGAGTATGAGGTATACCAAAACTTCGGCAGGTTGGCGGCGGGCAGGACGGTGGTGTTCGTCAGCCACAGGCTGTCCTCCTGCCGGATGTGCGACAGGATAGTCGTCATGGAGGCGGGAGAGGCGGTGCAGACCGGAACCCATGAGGAGCTGCTGGCGGACGGGGACGGGAAGTACAGCCGGCTGTGGAATGCCCAGGCGAAGTATTACGCTTGATTCCTGCCAGCAGACATTGCTCAATTATCCCTGCTGTATTGCGGCAGGGATAATTTTTTAGATGTACATGGCGGGGGATTTCTGGTAGACTAATAGGAAAGAGCAATTTGCGAAGCCCTACAGCGATTAATCAAGGGAGGAAGACAAAATGAGAATACTACCGGATAATCCTCTGCTGGTCTACAGCGGCAGGATCGACTGGAGCCATAGCCATGCCCCTGTGTTCATCTTTCCCTGTACCAGCGTGTCGGTCAGGTTTACCGGCCAGGTGCTGAAGGTGCATGTGGAGAACCGCCATGCCTACTGGGACAATTTCCTGGGATATCTCCTGGACGGAGAGCAGTCCGTCCTGCGGCTTCCGGAGGATGGGGCGGCGGAATACGAAATTCCGATAGAAAGCGGCGGAGAGCATGAGCTCCTGCTGTTCAAGCGCCAGGACGCCTGTCATGAGATGGTCTTTCTGGGGCTGGAGATCGGGGAGGGGGAACGGCTGCTGCCCGCCAGGGAGAACCCGAAGCGGAGGATGGAGGTGTACGGAGACTCTGTGTCCGCCGGGGAGGTGTCGGAGGCAGTGGAGTACGTGGGAAAGCCGGATCCGGTCCACAATGGGGAATATTCCAACAGCTGGTATTCCTACGCCTGGATGACGGCCAGGAAGCTGGATGCCCAGATACACGACATCGCCCAGGGCGGAATCGCCCTGCTGGACGGGACGGGTTGGTTCAATGAGCCGGAGGCCATCGGCATGGAGACCGCCTGGGACAAGCTGCGTTACAATCCTGTCTTCGGCCCTGCGGCGCCCTGGGATTTCAAAGCGTACACGCCCCAGGTAGTGGTGGTGGCAGTGGGCCAGAACGATGCCCATCCGGAGGATTATATGAAAGAGGACTATGGCGGCGCCAGGGCCGTGGAATGGCGGGCGCGCTACAGGGCTTTCCTGGGGAAGCTGCGGGGGACATACCCCCATGCCACAATCATCTGCTGCACCACGATTCTGGGGCATGACGCTTCCTGGGACAGGGCTATAGAGGAAGCGGTGGCGGGCCTGCAGGACGGGAGGATCACGAAATATACGTTCAGAAGGAACGGCGCAGGCACCCCGGGGCATCTGCGGATACCGGAGGCAGAGGAGATGGCCGGGGAGCTTGCGGCCTATATCCGGACGCTTCGGATTCCGGGCTGGGAGGAGGAAGACTTATGAGGATAGACAACCCCATGCGGGGGGAGCGGATCCTTGTCCGCAATTATGAGAAGTCCGACCTGGAGTTTCTGACGGGCATGTGGTTCCATGAAGAAAACGGGAAATATATGAGCGATCCTACCGCGGAGTATGTGGACCAGGCTTATCAGAAAGCGCTGGACACCCTCGGGGAGAGCCGGCTGGGATATTATCTTGTCATCGTGCTTGCGGACACAGGGGAATCGGTGGGGTCCTTCTGCATGTTTCCCGATGAAAGGAAAAAAGTGTATGATATCGGCTACTGCATCCACAGGAAGTACTGGAAAAGCGGCTATGGCAGCGAAGCCCTTGGGCTGGCGCTGGAGTGGATCAGGGCCAGGGGCGGAGAGAAGGTGACGGCAGAGGTGGCGGTCGGGAACCTTGCATCCAATGCCCTGTTGCGGAAATTCGGGTTTGCCGTGGAGAGGCGGGCGGAATTCAGCAAGTATCATATGGACGTGCGCTTTGACAGCTATATCTATGCTAAAGTGCTGTGAGATGTGCCGGGGGCATTCTTCCGGCTGCGCCAATTGTTGCTGACAGCAGAAATGCTTTCCTGCCGTATGTGCCGCCGATAGCGGTATTTCCAACGCAGGGGGCTTGATGGGAAGGATGAGGGAGAAGAGGATGGAAAAAACGACGTGTCAGGTTTGCATACATCACTGTAGTCTTGCCCCCGGACAGACGGGGCTCTGCGGCGCCAGGAAAAATGAAGGCGGGGAAATCGTCTGTGAGAATTACGGCCGGATCACCTCCATGGCGCTGGATCCCATCGAAAAGAAGCCGCTACAGAACTTCCGCCCCGGCGCGAATATTCTGTCCGTGGGGAGCTACGGCTGCAACCTGCGCTGCCCGTTCTGCCAGAACCATGAGATTTCCATGGGCGGCAGGGAGGAGGCCGGCGGGATGTATGTACCGCCAAAGCTGCTGGCGGACACGGCGCTGGAGTGGAAGGAGCGCAAGAAAGCCGGGAACATCGGCGTGGCTTTTACCTACAATGAGCCGCTGGTGGGATGGGAATATGTCCGGGACACCGCCAGGCTGGTCAGGGAGTACGGCATGGAGAACGTGCTGGTGACCAACGGCACGGCCTCCCTGGAGGTGCTGGAGGAGCTCCTGCCCTATATCGATGCCATGAACATCGACCTGAAGGGCTTCCGGGAGGGGTATTATCGGAAGCTTGGCGGGAATCTGGAGACAGTGAAGAGGTTTATCACAAGGGCGTCCGCGGGCTGCCATGTGGAGCTGACCACGCTGATCGTGCCGGGAGAGAATGACGGGGAGGACGAGATGGAGGAGGAAGCCCGGTGGATCGCGGACTTAAACCGGGAGATTCCCCTGCATGTCACCCGCTTCTTCCCCCAGTACCGCATGATGGACAGGGGGCCTACGGACGTGGGGGCGCTGCGCCGCCTTGCGGGTATCGCGGGGAGGTACCTGGAGCATGTGTATCTGGGGAATGTGTGATGTACATTGCCGCATCCATTTACTGCGGTCAGGCTTTCAAAAAATCGCTGAACTCTTTCAGCTCCTTTTTCCTGCCCTCCGGAAGGCTGTTGAACTCCACATTGCGGACTGCGCCTTCCAGGGCGTATAAATGGACCAGACAGACATTCGGATACCGTTCCTTTAATTGCAGGAAAGCCTGCTCCGCACCGGAACGGATCAATTCCTCCGCCGAACCGATTCCCACGGAATCCAGCTTCTTTGCCATCTCCCTGCCGATATTCATCATGGATGTCAATTCTGCCATGTCTTTCTCCTGTTTCCTCGATATTAGTGATGCCGCACCACCTCGAACCGTTCCAGCGCCACCGCCTCTCCCTCCCGGATGCCCGCCTTCTGCTTGGCGATGGCAATCTGCTGCTCCACGGTGTCCACGCCCTCCAGGTTGGGCAGCAGCAGGCCGCGCTTTGTGCCTTTCGTCACGATGACCCCGTAGCGGGCCACGTCCAGGTCTTCGGGGGAGGCGATGGGCTCCGTCTCCCCCAGCACGTCCACGCTGACGGTGAGCCGCTCCGCCTCCCAGGCCTCCACCGGGGGGAACCTGGGATCCCGGGAGCAGGCGCTGACGGCGTTGGCGATAATCTCCTCCGCAAGGCTGCCCTGCACTGCCTGGATGGTGCCGATGCAGCCCCGGAGCCGCCCGTCCTCCTTCAGGGACACGAAGGTCCCGGCCCGGCTGCTGTAAAGCTCCGGGGGCAGGCCCTGGGGGATTTCTATCTGCCGGCCTGTCCGCACATATTCCTGGATGGTCAGCCGGGCCAGGCGGACGTAAGGGTCTTCCCTTTCCCGCAGAATCTGAAGTCGGATTTTCTCCTTTTCCTCATGCTGCTCCAGGAAATCGCGGGCTCCGTCAGGACCCAGGGCTTTATACCTGCAGACCCCGTATCCCACGCCGAAGGGCCCCTCATAGGACAGCTTCTGTGCCTCCACCGCAGTCCGGTCGAAGGCCCCTGCCAGGATGGTGAAGGAGCGGTGCCCGCATTCCGCGGCTTTCTCACAGAAGTCCTCGGAAAATTCCAAAAGCTCCCCGAAGGCGGCCCTGGCCATGACGTCCATGATCCGGGCATCGTAGGCGGGCCCCTCCTCCCGGTAGCCGTAGGGGCCGTCCTCCTTCAGGCGGTGGGACAGGTCGCCGCTGGCTATGATCACGGCTCTTCTGTCCAGGGCCTGCGCCGCTTCTCGGATGCACTGCCCCAGGCGGTAGTGGGCCGTCAGGGGGAACCCCGACAGACCGATTCTGACAAGACGGTATTCCGCCCAATATTGGTTCACGAAATACAGGGGAACCATGGTGCCGTGGTCCAGCTTCCGCTCCCGCTCCCCCAGGGAACCGGCCTGTATGCCGCAGACTCCGGCTTCCGCTCCCAGGCGTTCCGCGAACGCCGTGTCATAGGAGACCTCCATGCGCGCCTGGGGCGCCCCGAACTGCCCGAAGTCCCCCCTGGCGTCCCGCCCCGGAGAGATATGGAAATAGTCGGCGTACATGGTCTGATGGGGGGAGAGGAGCACGATGGTCTCCGGCTGCAGCCGCCCGATTTCTTCCGCCACGCTTTTGTATGATTGGATTGTGTCCCTGATCGCCTCTTCCTGCCCACGCCCTACGTCGGGTATGATGAGGGGCGGGTGGGGGACCATGAAGCCTGCCAAGATTGCCATAGGATGCTCCTTTCTTGCGCCGTGCAAAAACTGCCCGGATGTCGCATGTGGATGTGAAACCTATTTTACCCCAAACCGCGGTAAAAAGCAATTGCCCTCACAGGAGGAAAATGAAAACCAAATAAAAACCAAATGAAAAAGCAAACTAAAAAACATTTGCCATTCCCTCCTAAATATGCTAGACTTTATCCAAAGCATTATTTCAAATCCGGTATGGCCGTTAGGGCTGCATACTTGTCTAATAATAAGTTTTTCATTCTATCAGGGAAATTCATGCTTTTATTTTATCCATTCCAATTCAATAAGGGCAGGAGTTTCCGCATGCAATACCCAGGCCGCGGCTCTCCTGTACACAAAAAGGAGGAGCTTTATGGCGGGAAACAGAGAGTATAAAAGTGATGTGTTCGGCATGCTGATGGAGGAGCCGGGGTATGCGCTGGAGGTGTACAACGCGCTGAACCAATCGGATTACAGGGATCCGGGGCTTGTGGAGGTGTGCAGCCTGGAGAGGGGGATTTCCCTGTCGGTGCGCAATGACGCGGCGTTCATTCTGGATATGAACCTAAGCGTATATGAGCATGAATCCACTATTTGTCCCAATATGCCCCTGCGGGCGCTGATTTACGTGACAAATATTCTGGAGCAGTGGGTCAAGAAGCGGAATATTTACGGGAGGAAGCTGGTGAAGATTCCGACACCCCGGTTTGCGGTGTTCTATAATGGGGTGGAGGAGCAGCCTGAGCAGTATCAGCTAAAGCTGTCGGACGCGTATGCAAACAGGATGGAGGAGCCGGAGCTTGAGCTGACCTGCACCGTATATAACATCAATTCGGGAAAGAACCGGGAGCTGTTGTCGGAATGCCCGGTTTTAGAGCAGTACATGGTATTTGTAAGATATGTGCGGGAGGGGCTTGAAATGCATCCGAAAAAGGATTTGGCGAAAGCGATAGACGGAGCCATAGACCGCTGTATCGAGGAGGGCGTGCTGCGGGAATTTCTGATGAAGCGCCGCGAGGAGGTGACAAAAGTGACACAATTGGATTACACATTTGACAGGCGTATAGAGCTTGAAAGGGAAGATGCCCGGGAAGAAGCCCTTGCGGAGGAGCGCGTCAATACGGAACGCGAACGGCAGGCAAAAGAAGAGGAACGGCAGCGGGCGGAACAGGCAGAGAAAGAAGTCCAGAGGCTTCGTGCTGAACTGGAACAATATAAAAGACAGTTATCGGAAGCCCGTAATCAGGTTTCATGGAAACAGTACTGACAGGATAGGCCAGGAGGTTCTCCTGGCCGTAAGGATAGACGCAACTAATTCCGTGGAAGGACGGGCATCCAGATTTCCCATGTATAATCCGCCGAACCGGCATTGCCGGGCGGGAACACCTCCAGACTGGGGATGGATACATCGCGGCCGTACCCACTGGAAGGGAGCCATTCCGTCAGTATCCGGGTGTAGGCTGCAGGCACATAGTCGATGCCTGTGGGGGAATTCATGGAGAATACTGCCCAGGTGGCGGCGGGAATGGTTTCCACGGCCATATTTTCCAGCTTTGTTCCCCTGTACTGCGCACCGATGATCGTTTTGGTCTTTCCATTCTCCGACTGAAAATGGTATGCCCCTACCTGCCAGAAAGGGGCGGTGTAATAGCTGCCTGTATCACATCCATTCCAAAGGCGGGCATCATAGCAGTCCATGAATTCCCGCCACAGCGGTGTAAGGGTATCCCCTGGCCTGCATTCTGCAGTGTCGTAGCCAGACAGGCCCATGATCTGAAAACATTCTTTTTTCTCGATTCGAAATTCCATACCGGTCACTCCTTTGGCTGTTAGTAGAAAGGTGATTGGCGGATAGGTCTTCAGTGGGACGGACGTCTTCCGGACACTGGAAGGGGTAACGCCGTGAAGCTCCCTAAATGCCCTGGTGAAGGTGGTGGGTGACTCATAGCCGTATTTCAGGGCGATATCCACGATTTTTTCATTGCTGTTCTGCAGGTCAAAGACGGCCTGGGAAAGCCTTCTGCGGCGGATATGCTCCGAAAGCGACATGCCTGTCAGATTTTCTTCTATATATGCGATCACCTGATTCATCTCTTGAAGCAGATCCATACAATCCCTCCTCTCTGTGACCATTATAGGATATGAAAGGACAGTTTTCTCCACATTTCCCGGGGAGTTCGGATAGGTTTGCGCTGGCATTATTATACTGCATAACGCTGAATACTGCCTGATGTAATCATAATCATGCGATTGAACCAGTCAGCGTTATGCAGTCTGGTTTCACGGCAAGTGAAATCGTTAGGCAGTATATATCGCTGTCAGCCAGGTAAATCAATAGAGTTTCAGCCGCTGCTTCGGCTGGATGAAGGGGGTGGCTGGCGTCTTACAAAAATGTCACCCCGGGCGGCGGAAATGTCACCTGATTCGATGTCGGGGCATCGGGCTGTCTTGTATAATGCATGGTATAAATGGCATCAGATACAGGAAGGATTGGGGAGGTGTCTTGGATGAAGAGATGCATGGATAGATGTGGGAAGAGACGGACGAAGAGATGGATGAGGGCGGCGCTCCTGTGCTGCATTGCGTTTTCGCTGACGGGCTGCGGCTTCCGCAGGGTAAATTCCTGGGAGTGGCTGAAAATCGCCGACAATGTGGTCGGGGTGCTGGGCGCCTCGCAGATAACGGCGGACGAGGAGCTGTTGGGACAGCGGGTATGCCATGACGATGCCTATGTGGGCAACTATGAAGCGCAGTGCCAGGGAAGCACGGGAAGGGACGTGGTGTTCGGCGGCGGCTCCATCGAGACCCGCAGGCTGCAGGTGTATGGGCGGATACTGGCCGAGGAGGGACAGGCCACGGTGAGAATCCGGATGAATGAGGAGGTTGTGGAGCTGGAGGCGGACGAGGAGGGGCGCTTTGAGACGGAGCTTCGCCTGAAGAGCGGCGGGAATTATATCATGGTGGACTACGAGGAATTTTCCGGTACCGTGGAGCTGATCAGCATACGGCTGCCCCTGGACTGGGACGGGAAGGACGCTCTGGCGTTTTGCGCCGACGGGCAGGGAAGTCGGCCGGGAGCGGAGCGGCGGGGGTGTGGATGGAGATAGGGCGGAGAGCCGCTGCTATGGCCCAAGCGTCGAGGTGTCGGAGCGCCGCGAAAAGCAGTTGCGGAGAGCGCTCCATTGTATTATGATAGAAGCATCTGGAAGCCGATTGGGGCAGACGGGAGTGGATTCCACCGCCGGAAGGTTCCAGCGGAGGCGCGGATATATTCCCTTGGAGAGGAACCCAGGGTTGGCCGGGAGTTCCGATTGGTGCAGAAATACATGAAAAACAATGGAGGACGAGCGGATGGAATGGTTTGTGGATGCGGCAGTGGACGGGAAGGCTTTGGACCGGTTCTTCGAGTTCATGGAGGAAAATAAGATTGAGGTGCACACGATGCAGATTTACCGCGGGGGAAAACAGCTCCTGCGCCTGGCACAGGAGCCCTACTCCTGCAGGGACTCCAGGGAGGTGTATTCCCTGAGCAAGATGTTCACCTCCACGGTGGTGGGCATCGCGGTGGGGCAGGGGCTTGTGCGGGTGGAGGACAGGCTGGTGGACATCTTCGGCAGGACAGGGGCTTCGGAGAAGATGTCCCATATCACCGTGCGCCACCTCCTCTCCATGAACACAGGACATGACAGATGTGTCATCCCCGATATGATTGCGGCACCGGATTCCGTGGAGGCGTTCTTTGGCGTGGAGCCTGTGTATGAGCCTGGGACCCATTTTACATACAACACGGGCGCAAGCTGCATGTTGGTGTCGGTGATAGAGAAGGTGTCCGGCAGGGACTTTTTCCAGTACGCCTGCGAGAACCTGTTCTATCCCATGGGGATGACGGACATCTCCTGGAGGCGCTGCGCCGACGGCAGGTGCGTGGGCGGCGCAGGGCTCCATGTCTGCAGCGACGATATCGTCAAGCTGGGACAGATGTACTTAAGCGGCGGCGTCTATCAGGGCAGGCGCATCCTGTCCGAGGAATGGATCCGGGAGGCATCCTCCTATGTGTCCGACAATTCCGGCAACGGAACGCCGGACTGGTGCAGCGGCTACGGCTATCAGCTTTGGATCAACAGCAGGGGAGGCTACCGGGGGGACGGCGCTTTCGGGCAGCTTTTGGTGATCCTGCCGGAGCGGGACATGTTCGTGGCCGTGCAGGCTTTCTGTGCCGATATGCAGAAGGAGATGGACGGTGTCTTCGGGTTGCTGGAGGCCATGGACGGCGGCGCAGGGGAGGGGAAGGTGCATGCTTTCCCGCCGATTCCTGAGGGAGGGACGCTTCCGGAGATCGACAGGAGCTACCGCCTGGACGAGAACCCCATGCAGTTCGGCAGCCTTTGGATCAAGTCGGGAGGGGACAGGGTACATCTGTCCTTCGACGATGGGCGCAGCATCCAGACCGTGGAGGCGAAAACGGGCTGTTGGACAGTGAACCAGTGCGACATGCGGTATGTGCAGCCCGCTCTTGGGGGACATCATCCCGGGGAAGATAGGGAGCGGCTGGTCATGGCGGCGTCCTGCGGGGAGGAAGAGGGGAAGATTGTGCTCCTGGTTCGTTTCCGCACCAGCCCCCATACCCAGCGCTGGGAGATCGAGGCAGGCGGCGAGGGCCTGCGCATGTCCTTTGCGGAGCCGGAGGGGCCTGAGGGAGGGTGCCTGACGGGACGGTAGGAAGCGATGCAGTAAAATGATATGGAAGGGGCCGCACATCCATGCTTGGGGAAGGAGCGATGGGCGGCCCCGCTTTGGGGGGCGGCCAGTTTATTCCAGGGAGGCTTCCCGCTTTAATTTCACAGGCGCATACAGCACCATCTGTTCATACCCAAGCCCCTCTTTGATCTCCTCGTCCACATAGACCATATGCCCCATCAATTTCCGGCTGTCGTCCATGACGAATCCTGTGTCTTCAAGCCATTTCTCCGTCTTGCGCCTGACATGGTCATGGCTCTCCCCGTCGCCGTCTATGCTGACTGCCGCCGCGTACAGGCCGCCGGGGCATTGGACGATTTCCCAGGGGGCGGTGTCGGCCTGGGTCACATCGTCCTTTACCGCCCAGAACCATTCGGCCTTGTCTCCCGTTCCGCACAGGAAGTCGGGGGCGTCGAACAGCACGGGCCTGAACAGGTGGTTATGGGCTTCCTGCCATGGGCCGAACCCGCCCCCGAACAGCTCCTCGAAGCTCAGCAGCCCTGATGTCACCGCCCGGAAAGGGGGAATCCTGACGATCATGATGTCCGGCACCTTTCTGTCCAGCTTCTCCGTGATCTCCAGCAGACGGTTCACCGCCCCTGGGTTGCCGCTGTAGCCCACATTCGCGATTTGGGCCCGGATATCCCTGGCTTTTTCATAGAGCAGCCTCACATCGGCTTCCTTGCTGAAGTTGGCCTGCTCAATCTGCCGGATGAAGGTCAGGACGATTTCCTTCAGCTCCTGGAGCAGGGAGACCTCCGTCTCGATGTCCTGCACCTTTTTGCTTAGCACCTCCAGGACGGTCTCGGAGCTGGAGGTGCCGAAGATGCGCTGTATGTCCTTGATGCTGATGTTCAGCCTGCGCAGGATCAGGATCTGCTCCAGGCGGTGGATGGCTTCCTGGTCGTAGAGCCTGTAGGCATAGTCGCTGCTGCGGGCACTCTGTATCAGGCCTGCGTCTTCGTAGTAGCGAAGGGTCCGGGCCGAGATGTTGTATCTGGCCGTCACTTCCCTGATCTTGATGTAATCATTCATGGCTTTGCTCCTTTGTGGTTTCTGTTCCATATGGTATGAATCTTTCTGCACAGTTCCTATGGCAATAGTATAAACGCTTCCCTAACGGCAGAGTCAATCTGTTTTTGAAATTTTTTCAGGACGGGAGTTGATTCTTGGCGGCAAACTGGGTATTGATGAGGGGATGCTTGGCGCAACGACATTGAAATCGACTTTCTGATTTCCGGCAACAGCAAGATGAGGAGAAGCATAAAATCAGGATTGGAGGATACGCGATGGAAAGCGATGGAAAACGGAGAAAAAACTCGCCGGTAAAACAAAAAAATGTTTACAAGCGAGTTTTTCGGCTATAATATAAATGAATGAGCAAGTTGCGAGGTGCTGTATGCTGATTTATTATCGTTTTAATAATTTTTGTTCCTTTCACTGCGAAAGTGAATTTTCTATGATTGCTCCGGCCGGAAAGGTGAAAAAGCGTTTCCCGGACAACTATGTTGAAACGGCAGAAGGATTCGACTTATTGAAGTCTGCGGTAATCGTTGGTGAGAATGCCGGAGGTAAATCCAATTTCATAAATAGCTTAAAATATCTGAAATCTCTGTTTGTAACCAACAGCCTGGTGAAGTCTGTCCGCCCATATGTGAACGCCGCAAGCCTGAATGAGGAAAAGAACCCTGTTCAGAAGTTCGAGCTGTGCTTTAGAGCTGATAACGGAAAAGCCTATGTGTATCACCTGCACCTGAATGAGTCCGGGATTGTGTATGAAGCATTGCAGACTTTAAAGAAAAGAAATGCATCAGCATCCGTTGTCTTTCAGGCGGAGAGGCAGGCAGGGGGAGCCTGGCTTGCCAGTGTGAAAGAAGCCAATGGCTTAAGCAAGAGAGCGGATAAGCTTCTTGCCGGAGACAGTATCGGCCTTCTGGTATCTAAGCTTGCGCTGTTGGGCGATGAAGACGCGTTGGCAGTTGTGGGCTGGATGACAGAAAAGCTGTACCCGGAGTCTTTGGCTTCCGGCGTGGCAGAGGATGTCATCAGGCAGGATGCGGACATACGTATTTTGGAAGATGAAAGATATCTGGAAATCTTCCGTATGGTCGATTACAGTATCTGTGGCATCGAACTTGACAGGGAAAAGCCATATAGCAAGACGATCATTATCCGTAAGGGCGGGAACGGAAATTATTTCAGAAGAGAGCTGCAGATGGATTCTGCCGGTGTTCGCGAGTTCTTTGCATGGGCAGTGCATATTTTCCGTGTGGTTTATGAAAATAAGGTGGTGTTTGCGGATGAGATGGACCGGGTATTGAACCCTGTTCTGTCTGATAGAGTAATCGCTTTTGTAAACGGTACAGAGCACAACGGACAGTTTATTTTCTCCACGCATAATGTACTGCATCTGGACTTAAGGACCTGCATGAAGGAACAGATATATTTTGTTGCTAAGAACAGAGAGCGGCTGACTTCGGAAATGTATTCACTGTCTGATTTTCCGGAAGTCCGTTATGAAACTACTAAGATTTACGAGTTTTATATGAAAGGCATTCTGGGAGGGACGGCATTTGAGTAGACCGGAACGTAGATTACAGAAGCGATTTGGTGTTTTCTGTGAAGGTGATACAGAATATAACTATATCGAGACATGAAACGGCCACGCCGATCATGCGCGTGCCTGCCATTGCGTTCCTCTATCTATTGGGTAAGGCGGAGGCCGAAGGACGGAGCGGGAAGTTGTAGCAAATGTGCGTATTATCGAACCCCTGCTACTTCCCAAATTTCCTCCAGAGCTACAGCATCCGCCCCTTTTCAATCCGAAAGGACACCACAGTCCCCCGGCCAGGGCTGCTTTCAAAGTCCAGCCCGGAGCCGCTGCCGTTGTCGGCTATCTGGAAGACTACGGTCTCCGGCTGGTCGGAAGGGATGAACCCCCGGATGGAAATCCTGCCTTTATGATCGATTCCGGAAAAACCATGATGGATTGCGTTCTCCACCAGGGGCTGCAGGATGATTTTGATGATTATCAGCCCCATCACTTCCGGCTCCACATCTACTGCCACGTCAAACAGATTCGGGAAACGGATTTTCTCGATTTCCACATAGCTGTTCACATGCTGTAGTTCCTCCGCCACACGGATGACGGGCTTTCCCTTATGCAGCCCCAGTTACCCTGGCGGGATGCGGCAGGAAGGATTTGGGGGAGGCCCTCAGGATAATTTCAACATCAGGAATGACATTCTGAATGAGGCAGGCTGGGACTGCTCACAGATAAAGACTTATGAGGATTTCATGGCGGCATGCGCCGCGGTTCATGAGAAATTTCCGAATCTGTACATCATCGGGAATGCGGAATGCTTCCCCAAGGCCCTGAATTCCGTGTACGCGCCTGACGCTGTGCTGAAGTTGGGCGGGTCTGCGGTACCAGTGGCTCTGGATTAGGCGAAACCGGACAGCGATGAGGTCATCAGCTTTTTTGGGTCCCAGTACTTTTTGAACCTGGTGGAAATCTATCAGGAATGGCATGACCTGGGATATATCAAGCAGGAGCACATCACCCATTCTCCAGTGGATTCGGCGATGGGATTCAACAATGGAAACTATCTGATGAGCTATGGCGGGACAGGCCGGATATATGGGTATGTTGACAACAATATGGGAGAGCAGGCGGATATACAATATCTTGTAATCGGGGATACACCCTCCGTCATCACCAACAACTATGACTGGGGCCGGGCCGTGTCAGCTGCCGACCAGGCAAATGTGGAACATTACCTGAGGCTGATCAACTGGGGTTATGAAAACGAAGAAAATTACATCAAGGACAAGGACTATACGATTCTGGAAGACGGTACGATTGAGCGAATAGCCACAGAGGACTTTTTCTATGGCTGGCAGATGCAGCCGCTGCCGTATACGAAGATCAGCGGCTCGAATAAAAGTACGACACGGGCATCTTCGCTACGGACATTCTGACCAGACTGCTGTTCCGGCGGGGGTAGCACTGGTCATAGCCCTGCTGACCTCCAGGGAGGACATCTCTTTTTATCGGCAGATGAAGAACGGGGCGACTACGATTGCGGAATACTGGACGGGTCATCGCTCTCAGTGCCATCCCATGTTCGTGGCCGTCTCCAGGTATCTGTTCGAGTACATCCTGGGCATCCGCCAGACAGAGCATAGCGCAGGGTTTCGGCAGGTGGTCATCGAGCCGAAGTGCAGAAACCTGGTTCCCTCTGCCAGGGGCCATATCACCACCCTGAGAGGGGAGATTTCCGTGGAATATGGAGCAGAATACATAGAGGTGTCCGTGCCGCGGGACACGGAGGCGGTTCTGCGGGTCTCTGGAAAAGAATACCCGATTCCGCCTGGGGAGACTGTGAGAATCTGATTCTGCCGGAATGCCATGCCAGCGGAGGCATGTAAAACGAGGTACGGAATCTCTTTACTTTTCTCCAAGGTATGGTAAAATGGCTCTGTACAAGCCCAAAAGCGGCGAAAGCCCCCCGGAGGAAGAAGTATGGACACGAAACTGATTCACATAAAAGAAAACAGCACTGAATTTACAGCCGAGGAAGACGCAGGCCTGCGCCAGGCCGGGGAGATTATCAAAAACGGCGGCCTGGTGGCCTTCCCCACGGAGACCGTATACGGCTTAGGGGGAGACGCCCTGAACCCCGCCTCCTCCCGGAAAATTTACGCCGCCAAGGGCAGACCCTCCGACAACCCTTTGATAGTCCACATCTGCCGCTTCGAGGACATCCGTAAGATTGTCAGTGAACTGTCGGAAGAAGCCATCAAGATAGCGGACGCCTTCTGGCCCGGCCCCCTGACCATGATACTGCCCAAGTCCCCGGCAGTCCCCCGGGAGACCACTGGCGGCCTGGACACCGTGGCGGTGCGTTTCCCATCCCACCCCGTGGCGCGCAGGCTCATCGAGTACAGCGGCGGCTATGTGGCCGCCCCCAGCGCCAACCGTTCGGGGAAGCCCAGCCCCACCTGCGCCGGGTACGTCGCGGAGGACATGGCGGGCCGGATAGAGATGATTATAGACGGCGGGCAGGTGGGCATAGGGCTGGAATCCACCATCATCGACCTGACGGAAGAGTCGCCTCGCATCCTACGCCCGGGCTATGTGACCCAGGAGATGCTGGATCACGTTCTGGGAAAAGTTGACATAGATGTCACAATCCTGGATTCGGACAGCGGCCAGGCCCCCAAAGCGCCCGGGATGAAGTACCGCCACTACGCGCCGGAGGGGAGGCTGGTGATCGTGGAGGGGGAGCCGGAGCAGGTGGTGGCCTACATCAACCGGCATGTGGAGGAAGACCGAGAAAAAGGGGAGAAGACAGGGGTCATCGGTACCACAGAAGTACTTGAACAATACCGTGCAGATGTGGTAAAATGTATTGGAAGCCGCAGGGCGCAGGAGGACATCGCCAGAAACCTGTTCTCCGTCCTGCGGGAGCTTGACGATGAGAAGGTGGCCAGCATCTATTCCGAGAGCTTTCCGGAGCAGGGCCTGGGACAGGCTATCATGAACCGTCTGCGGAAGGCGGCGGGGCACAGGATTGTCAGGCTCCCTGCCGAGGAGGGCGATTCCCGTCTGGAGGGCTGAAGGACGGCGCGGGGCTTTGTGTGAAGCCGCCTTGCGGCAGACGGACATGAGATGCCGCGAACCTGCGGAGGAACAAAGAAGACAGAATGAAAATACAAGGAGGGAACGGAAGCATGATAGCGATTGGAAGCGACCATGGCGGCTATGCGCTGAAGGAGCGCATCATCCGACATCTGAAGGAGGCGGGCATCCCCTATGAGGATTTAGGATGCCACAGTACGGAGAGCTGCGACTACCCGGTATACGGACATGCCGTGGCTCAGGCCGTGTCAGAGGGGCGGTGCGAGAAGGGAATCGTCGTCTGCACCACGGGCATCGGCATCGCAATGTCGGCCAACAGGCATCCCGGCATCCGCTGCGCCCTGTGCGCTGATACCCTGACGGCCAGGCTCACCCGGCTGCACAACGATGCCAACATGCTGGCGCTGGGCGGCGGCATAGTGGGGGAGAACCTGGCCCTGGAGATTGTGAACGTCTTCCTGAACACCCCCTTCTCCGGCGAGGCCCGTCACCAGAGAAGAATCGACCTTATCGAAAAAGCAGATAAATAAGAAGATACAGAACTGGAAACAGCATATATCCTATGCGGGGAAATGGTGGTGGACGGATATATGCGGAACTGGAATAGGAGAAAAAAATGGCAAACGTATATATTATGGACCATCCCCTGATACAGCACAAAATCGGCCTCATCCGCAGAAAGGACACCGGCACCAAGGACTTCCGCCAGACCATCAGCGAGATTGCCATGCTGATCTGCTACGAGGCCACCAGAGAGCTGAAGCTGGTGGACGTGGAGATTGAGACCCCAATCTGCCAGACCACGGTGAAGGAGCTCAGCGGCAAGAAGATGGCCATCGTCCCCATCCTGCGGGCCGGGCTGGGCATGGTGGACGGCATGCTGAACCTGATTCCCGCGGCCAAGGTGGGACATATCGGCCTCTACCGCGATCCCGAGACCCTGAAACCCGTGGAATACTATTGCAAGCTCCCGGCGGACTGCGCGGAGCGGGAGGTGTTCGTGGTGGATCCCATGCTGGCCACCGGCGGCTCCTCCGTGGCGGCCATCCGGATGTTAAAGGAGAAGGGCTGCCGGAACATCCATTTCATGTGCATCATCGCGGCCCCGGAGGGGATCCAGGCCATGAAGGAGGCCCATCCGGACGTGGACGTATACGTGGGCGCGCTGGACGAAAGACTGAATGACCACGGCTATATCGTCCCCGGCCTGGGAGACGCGGGCGACCGCATCTTCGGCACCAAATAATAAGGCCGGAAAATCTTTACACACTGTGGAAGGCGGTGTATGGCTTGAGGATTTATAAGCGGGCAGGGCTTGTCCTGGCAGCGGTTCTTCTGATGGCGGCATTTGAACCTGTCCCCGACGGGGCGTTTGTGTCGGCCACCACCAAGACCAGGGAGGAAATCGATCGCACAGAGAAAGAGAAGGACACGCTCCAAGACGAACTGGACAGGACCCAGGAGAACCTGGGCAATCTGGAGGGCAAGCGGGACAGCCTGGAAAAGGAGCTGTCTTATTTGAATACCCAGATGAACGCGGTGGTGTCGAACCTGGAGGAGCTGGACGGCCGGATTCGTGAGAAGGAGCAGGAGATAGAGGACACCCTGGAGGCGCTGGAGGAGGCTAGGGCCACGGAGGAGCAGCAGAAGGTGAGCATGGCCGCCATGGTGCGCTCCTCCTACGAGAGGCAGGAGGACAGCTACCTGACGGCGCTGCTCTCCACGGGGAGCCTGTCGGGGCTTTTGAACCTGGCGGACCAGATGGAGAAGGTGGCGGCCTATGATCAGAAGATGCTGGATACCTATATCAACAACCGCATGCTGATTGAGGAGCAGGAGGTCAGGCTCCAGACGGAAAAAACCGAGCTGGAGGGGCTGATTGCCCAGGCCCAGGCGGAGAAGGACAAGGTCTCCGGTCTGATCGACCAGGCGTCCAGTTCCATCAACCAGTATTCCAACCAGATATCCGACGCGGAGCGCAAGGCCCTGGCCTATGAGGCGGAAATCAAGAAAAAGGAAGAGGACCTGGACTATCTGCGGCAGAAGCTGGCGGAGGAGATTGCCCTGTCCCAGGCGGCGGCCAACGGCGTCTGGCGCAACATCTCGGAGGTGGCTTTCGCCGAGGGGGACAGGAAGCTCTTGGCCAATCTGATCTACTGCGAGGCCGGCGGGGAGCCCTATGACGGACAGGTGGCGGTGGGCAGCGTGGTGATCAACCGGGTGCTCAGCTCCCAGTTTCCGGACACGGTGGTGGGCGTCGTCTACCAGGGCGGGCAGTTCTCACCGGTGGCCAGCGGCCGCCTGGAGCTGGCCCTTGCCGCCGACCTTGCCACGGACAGCTGCTACAGGGCGGCGGACGCGGCCATGTCCGGTGTCACCAACGTGGGCAGCTGCGTGTTCTTCCGCACCCCCATCGAGGGCTTAAGCGGCATCAACATCGGCGGGCATGTGTTCTACTGACCCGGCGGCAGCCGGCGCTAGTCAAAGCGCAAACGGCGCGCTTGCAGAATGCCCATGCACTTCGGCATTCTGCTGTGTGAGATTGGCTCGTTAAGCGAACTTGTTCGCTCACGAGCCTAAAAGTTTTTGGCGGGCGTGTTTTGGCCGCCTAGAACTTCTTCTCGCACTTCCCGTCATGCCGCCTGCGGCGCACAAACCGTGGAAAGAATCGCTTCTCTTGCGATTCTTTCGTGTGTAACTTAGAACTTCTTAGCGGGCGTGCTTTGGCCGCTTAGAAGTTCTTTACACACTTAGAGCCCCAGTCCCTCCAGCCTGGCCTGGAGCCTGTCGAACTTATCCCGATATATCAATGTGAGCAGACGATTCAGATTCTGGAGACAGTGTATCGCCTGCTCTTTTGTGATCCAGTCGTGCTCCATGGCCTCCGCCAGCTCGTCTAAGTCCACCACCTTCACCAGCCCCTGGGAATCGATGATGACGTCCGCCAGGAGGTCCGTGTAGGTCATGCTCCCCTCCTCCGGGTCAAAGGAGAAGTCCACGATGTCGCAGTACCAGCGCAGCACGGAGCCGTCGCTGCGGTATACCTTGCTCACCTTGATGCCCTCCTTCAGGAAGAAGCAGGAACAGCCGTGGGAGAAAGCGGTCTTGGGGTTCAGGGTCTTCCATTTTGTGATGAGGGTCTCCTCGTCCTGGGCGACAATGATGTCGTCGTCCAGGGGGATGAGGTCTTTGGGGATGATTCGTTTGCGGTAAATCCTGGATATGTTCATGGGCGGCTCCTTTTTCATATGTTTCTATCAACCAATCGTGATAAATTCATGATACTGCGGCAGCGGAGGATAGTCAATGCGGAGCGATTTCTTTTTTCACAAAAATTTTCAGGAATTTCAATCAAATTTATTCTGTAATTGGCCTAGACATTTCTGGAAAAAATGGGTATAATCAGTAAAGGGTGGTATCCGCCCGTATGCTTATGTAATGGCAGAGTCGGTGGTAACTGTATGAAGCGGCGTAAAGATGATGAAAGAATAGTGTACCAATCGCTGGCGATGGTCACGCAGTTTGGCCTGAACATGATTGTGCCAATCGGCATGATGTCCGCACTGGGGGTCTGGCTGGACGGGAAGCTTGGTACCTCTTGGCTCACCATTCTTTTTTTTGTGATTGGAGCCGTGGCCGGCGGACAGAATGTGTACCGGATGGCCAAGCGCATGTGCGGCGGGGAAGAACCGGACAGGGAGCAGGGTGTTTTTGATGAAGATGATCGAAGCGGCGAAAAGGATAAATAGGACGCTTTTGGAGATGCATGCGGGCATGCTCTTCTTCGGGCTGCTGTGTCAGATTACAGGGGCCCTGATCATAGCGGGATGCGGAAGAAGCGCTTTTCAGGGGAAATATGCGCTGAGCCTGTGGTTCGGCGTGGCGTTCGCCCTGGCGGGCAGCATCCATATGTGCCGTACCCTGGATAGGGCGCTGACGAGCGGCGGCAATGCGGCGGGGATGGTCACCAGGGGGTATCTGTTCCGGTATTTCCTGCTGGCGGCGGTGCTGGCGCTGCTCTCCCTGACGGAGGCGTTGAACCCTCTGGTGTTCTTCCTGGGCTATATGAGTCTGAAAGTAACGGCTTATCTTCAGCCGATTACTCATAAACTGTGCAATAAGCTGTTCCACGAGGTGGATCCGGAACCGGTTTCAGAGGAGGAGTTTGCGGCGCAGGAGGGAGAAATCCCTGCCGGGCAGTGAGGCGTATCTGCCTGCACGGCGAAAGGAAGTACAAAAATTCAAGGAAAGAGAGGTGAGAGTATGGGACATGGAATTCTGCTGTCTGGCGGGGCAGAGGTCGATTTCAATATCCATGGGGTGTTTCAGTATTCCTTTTTCGGGCATCCCGTTTGGATCACCACATCGCACATATGCATCCTGATCGTGATGCTCCTGCTGGTGGCCTTTGCCATTGCCGCTAACCGGTGCATGGCGAAAGCATCACAGGTGCCGGGCAGCTTTCAGAATGTGGTGGAAATGATCGTGGAGATGCTGGACGGTATGGTCAGCGGCACCATGGGACAGGCGGCGCCGAAGTTCTTCAACTATATCGGCACCATCTTTATCTTCATCCTGGTCAGCAACATATCAGGCCTGCTGGGTCTGCGGCCGCCTACAGCCGATTACGGTGTGACGCTGCCGCTGGCGATTCTGACGTTTTCATTGATTCACATCAATAAATGGAAATATCAGAAGCCTATGACGATCTGGACGGACTTGTGTTCTCCGTTGCCGCCCTGGCTGCCAATCTGGATGCCGATTAATGTGATCAGCGCGGTGGCGGTGCCAATATCACTGTCATTGCGTCTGTTCGCGAACGTCCTGTCGGGAACGGCGATGATGGCACTGCTGTACGGCCTGCTGGGATGGTTCGCCACGGCATGGCCCGCAGCGCTTCATGTGTATTTTGACCTGTTCTCAGGGGCAATCCAGACATATGTGTTCTGCATGCTGACCATGACATACATTTCGAACGAGATCGGTGATGGCAC
>CAJUFO010000009.1 GCA_910585615.1 uncultured Acetatifactor sp. | reverse complement strand
ATGGGGTCTTAGCTCAGCTGGGAGAGCATCTGCCTTACAAGCAGAGGGTCATAGGTTCGAGCCCTATAGGCCCCATTTTTATCTTTTTCCATACCGGGAAAATGATTAGTTCTGATTAAAATATGGTTTGCGCAAAAGGAGGAGGGAATGATCAGGATCATCACAGATTCCGCGTCGGATGTTGTGGGCAATAAGAGGGAGGACTTGAGGGTTCTGCCAGTGAGCATCACTTTCGGGGAGGAGGAATTCCAGGACGGCATAAACCTGACCCACCAGATGTTCTACGAAAAGCTGATTGAATGCGATGAGCTCCCTGTCACCAGCCAGGTGCCGCCTTTTGCCTTTGAGAAGGCGTTCAGGGAGGCGATGGAGACTGGCAATCAGGTGATTGCCATCACCCTGTCCTCCAAGCTGTCGGGCACATGGCAGAGCGCCTGCATCGCGGCGGAGGGCTTTGGGGGAAAGGTGCGGGTGGTTGACAGCGAGAACGCCAGTATCGGCCAGCACGCGCTGGTGGAATATGCCCTAAGGCTAAAGGATGCCGGCCTGGGCATTGAAGAGATTGTGGAGAGGCTGGAGGCGGACAAGAAGCGCATCAGGCTGATCGCCCTGCTGGACACGCTGGAATATCTGAAAAAGGGCGGGCGCATCTCGAAAGCAGCGGCCATGGCAGGGAGCCTGCTGTCCATCAAGCCCGTCATAGCCATCCAGCGCGGCGAGGTGGCCATCCTGGGAAAAGCCCGGGGGTCCAAGCAGGGCAACAATCTCCTGGCGGAACAGATCCGCCAGACCGGGGGCATCGACTTCGGGAAGCCTTTTGTGCTGGGTTATACGGGTCTGAGCGATGCCATGCTGCGCAAGTACATAAAGGATCATGAATCTTTCTGGAAATCTTCTGTGGACGCTTTGGAGACCTCCAGCGTAGGCGGCACTATCGGCACCCACATAGGGCCCGGTGCCATCGGCGTGGCCTTCTTTTCAGCGGGGGACTGCATATGAGATACGATTTTGACAAGATGACGGACAGGCGGGGCACGGGCTCCCTGAAATGGGACGTGCCGGAGAGGGAGCTACCCATGTGGGTGGCGGACATGGACTTCGAGACCGCGCCGGAGGTCAGGGAGGCGCTGACGCGCCGGGTGGAGCATGGGATATTCGGCTACAATGTGGTGACCCGGGATTGGTACGAAGCCTATCAGGGCTGGTGGGGGCAGCGCCATCATCTGGAGCTGGAGCAGGAATGGCTGGTGTTCTGCACTGGGGTAGTGCCTGCCATCTCCAGCGCCGTGCGCAAGCTCACCACGGTGGGGGAGAATGTGCTGGTGCAGACACCTGTATACAATATTTTCTTTAATTCCATACGGAATAACGGACGAAACATCCTGGAGAGCCCGCTGGCCTACGATGGCAGGGAGTACTCCATTGATTTCCGCGATTTGGAGGAGAAGCTGGCCAATCCCCAGACCACCATGATGCTCCTGTGCAATCCCCACAACCCGGTGGGGAAAATCTGGGACAGGGAGACTCTCGGCCGGATTGGGGAACTGTGCGCCAGGTACCATGTACTGGTGCTTTCAGACGAGATTCACTGCGACCTGACAGATCCGGGATATGAGTATGTGCCCTTTGCCTCTGTCTCGGACATCTGCAGGGACAACAGCGTCACCTGCCTGGCGCCTACCAAGGCCTTTAACCTGGCGGGGCTCCAGACGGCGGCTGTGATGGTGCCGAATCCAGTGATCCGCCACAAGCTGGAGCGGGGACTGAACACGGACGAGGTGGCGGAGCCTAATTCCTTTGCCATAGGAGCGGCGGTGGCGGCGTTCCAAAAGGGCGGGGCCTGGCTGGAGGAGCTGCGGGAATACCTTGCCCGGAACAAGCGTTTCGTGCGACGCTTTCTGGAGGAGAAGCTGCCGGAGATCAAGGCGGTGCCCTCCCAGGCCACGTATCTGCTGTGGCTGGACTGCGGCGGCCTCACGGAGGACGCGGGGGAGCTTGCCGCTTTCCTCCGAAAGGACAGCGGCCTGTACCTTACCGAGGGGGAGGAGTACGGCGCCTGTGGGAAAAGGTTCCTCCGGCTGAATACAGCTTGTCCCAGTGCGCGGCTGCAGGAAGGATTAGAGCGGCTGGAGAAGAGCATAGGCAACTGGAAGGGCCGCTGAGCAAGTGGGGCGGCAGCTCATGCTTTAGGGAAAGAGGGGCGTCCTGGGGAAACAGGATGCCTGGCAAACGGAAGTCGACATATGGCAGAAAGGGGAGAGATTGAGATGAAATGTGTAGGATGTGGAGCGGAGTTGGAACCGGGAGCGCTGCTGTGCCCGAGCTGCGGCAGGGTGGTGTCCTCGGAGGATGTGGCGAAGAGCAAGGCGCGCAGCGGCCAGCTGACGAAAAAGGAATTCTATAAGCTGCCCGGCATGAAATCCTGCAGGGGCAATATCAGGGGCTGCGCGATCATACTGTATTTCTGTTCGGGGATGACGATTCTGGCATCTGTGCTTATGCAGGTGCTGACTTCCTCCTCTGTCATGGATGGATTTCAGATTTCGGCTTCTATCATAGATGGTGTGCTGCTTTTGGCTCTGGGGCTGTGGCTCCAGTTTGGGAAGAGCAGGATATGCGCGATTATTACGCTGTGCTACGGCATCTTTAATATGGTTATGGTTGCAATCGCGAACGGCCAGGTGCAGGGTTGGCTGATTCCCCTGGCCGGCGGGTGGGCGATTGCCTATACGTTCAAGTTCCACAGCCTGTGGAGGAAATACGAAAAGAGCGGTGAGCTGCCTGACGAGGCGGTCAAGTAGAGGCAGCCGGATGAAAAAGGCCCATGTCCATATGCTTTCGGGCGTATGGACATGGGCCTTTTTGGCGGCAGATATTTATGAAGACGGATTCGAAAGGGATTGACAAAAGGAGCCTACAGGTGTAGTATGAAGATGTAGCCTACAAATGTAGGCTGTAAGTGAAATCAGATTCTCATGGAGGGGACCGGAAAAGAGAATGGGAACCGGATTCTGGAAGCCGATAAGGAGGAGGCAGGCATGAACGACAGGATAACGGAAAGCGAATGGGCGCTGATGGAGATTTTGTGGCAGGGAGAGATGACCCAGCCCCAGCTGGCACAGAGGCTGGGAAGGAAGTGGAGCAAGAATACGGTGCATACTTTCCTGACCAGGCTATGCGCCAAGGGGGTGCTGGAAGTGGACAGGGAGCGCTCCCCCCATGTGTACCGGGCCCTGGTCTCCAGGGAAGAATGCGAGAAGCAGGAGCGGCAGAGCTTTTTGAAGCGTGTGTACCAGGGGAATGTGGGGAACATGGTGGCCGCTTTTGTGCGGGACGGCCAGTTGACGGCCAGTGAGGCCCGGAAGCTGCGCAGTCTGCTGGACAAGGTGGACGGATAGGGATGTCATGGCCTGTCTGCCATGGGGCTGGCGGCTTGGCGGGAAGCCAGGGGAAACGAGGATTGGAGCGGGGCTTTTGGAGAGGGGAGGGAATCTGTGGATATCTGGGGAATATTGGAGTATACGGCATCCGTTACGGTAATCGGTCTGCTGATATGGGGCATGAAGCTGCTTTTCTATGACAAGCTGGATGCCAGATGGCATTATTTCATCTGGCTGGTGCTCCTGGTGCGGGTAATCGTGCCGGTCCGTTTCCGGCCTGTCCCCACGCCGCTCTCGGTGTTTCAGGAACTGCCCATAGGGGAATGGGTGGAGATGGGGCGGATCGTGGCGGAGAAAAGGGGGCATGGAGGGCTGAGCGGCCTGCTGGGCTGGTCGTATCTGTGGGGGGCAGGCCTGCTGGGCGCTTTCTACTTGGGTCTATGGACCGTGCTGCGAGTGCAGGTGGCGCTGGCGCCCCGGGCGGACGGGGCCGCAAGGGAATATGTGGAGGGAATCGCAGGGAAATATGGGCTGAAGGGCTGCAGGGACATCCGTGTCCGCAGGACCGGGACGCCCTATGTCTGCGGGCTGGTGCATCCGGTGCTGGTGCTTCCCGGGGATGCGGGGCTGCCGGAGGAGCAGGTGGTCCTCCACGAACTGCTTCACAGAGAGTACCGGGACGTGCTGGTAAATATAGCGGTACATGCGGTGCGGGTGGTGAACTGGTTCAATCCTTTCGTCTGGTTCCTGACCGCCGTGGTGCTCAACGACAGCGAGGCTCTCTGCGACCAGCGGGTGCTGGAGCGCTGCGGCGGGGACAGCGCCAGGGCCTACGGGGCGCTCCTGATTGCCATGGGGGAGGGGCAGAAGCGGAACCCTGGGAGGATAGGTACCTCTAACATGGCTGGCTCTTACCGGAACATGAAGACCCGTATCCGCCGAATCCGCGACTTTAGGCGGGTGCCTGGAAAAATCGGCGTGGCTACCCTTTGCATCACCCTGATGCTGTCGGTGTCGGCCATCGGCAGCGCCGCGGAGGATACGGAGGGCTTTGAGGTTCCTGAGATTCACTCGGAAAAGGATTTGGAGAGGGCCCTGCTCTATGCCAGGTGTTACCATGCCCATACGCCCCAGGAGGCAATCTGGATTTTCCTGCGCTCCTGCGAGGAAGAAAATATGGCGTACCGTATGGCCGTGATGCCGGAGGCGGAGATTTCCGGATATGAGGACTTTGCCGTAAAACGGCTTCTGGGGCAGGACACAGAGGCCTGTCCGGCGTATTTTCCCAAAAAGCCAGGGCCCGTCAAGGACTACCGGGTATACAATCTGGTACATGACGAAACTACGGGAAGCGCAACGGTGTGCGCCACATTCCCTGAGCGGGAGGGCTGGGCCCAGTGGAGACTGGAGCTGATCTGTGAGGATGGCTGGAAGGTCTGGCTGACAGAAGAGTCCCGGGCGGCGAAGGGGGAGTATGCCCCTGAACCGCTGCTTGAGGGGAGCGGCCGGCTTGGCGCTTTCCGGATAGAGGTGTCCGCATATAAGGAAGGGGTTTTCCGGGGGATGGACGGCGGGGGCTTCTTCCTGTACCGGAGCGACCAGGCACAGGAGGGCTGGCCACGGTATTTTTCCATGGAGTACAAGTGGAGGCGGGTGCAGGTCTCTTACCTGGGAGAAGAGTCCCTGGAGGGCCGCAGGGTAAAAATCCTGACCCGGGATCCTGACCGGGAGGGGGAGGAGACTGCCGGCCATAGCGTGACGGGACAGGACAGCCAGGGAAACAGCTGCAGCATGTTCGATGGACAGGAGCTGATGGGAGGGGCTCCCAGAGAAGTCTACGGCTGCGGCAACGGTTTCAGCCAGCCGGGCTATTGCTGGAAGGAAGGGGACAGAGTGGGCGTTTCCGTGCAGATTTATATAGACGGAGAGCTCATAGAGGAGGGGGAAGTGTGGAGCGGAGAGCTTTGAGATGTCTGAGATGGGGGATTTTTTTCACCTTTATCGATTTCCGCATTGGTCAATGGAACCTGCTGCCGGAGTTCGTGGGGATGCTGCTGTTCTATGGGTCCATCCGAAGCCACAAAGAGCCTGCGCCGGGAGAGGAGCGGGTGGCTCCGCTGTTTCTGGTGCTGGCGGCAGACGGTTTTCTGCACTGGATATGGCGGTTTGAGAATTCGGTGGAGGCGCTGGTGGCGCTGGCGGTGAGCCTGTATGCCCTGTACGTGCTGCTGGGGGAAGTGGCGGGGCGGATTCGTCCCGGGCAGCCGGACAGAGCGGCTGGGCTGGAGATCCTGCGGGTCTGTGCGGTGGTGCTGCAGTGCGCCGTGTTCCTGGTGTCGCCCTTTGAACTTCAGTGGCTGAATTCATTGTTGACCGTTTCAGTCGTCGCGGTGTGCATTGCTTTGCTCGTGGCGGTGTGCCGCATCCGGCCGGAAGAGGACATGCAGGGATAGTTATGCCTACAGCCGTGATTTCTGTGGGGAGAAGCGCCGGACAGTAGGGAGCTTCCGCGCATGTGGCGGGAAAGCGGACATAGGGGCGGCCCGGGAGCAGCCCGGGCATAGGCTCGGCGCGGATTCGGGGGCGCCGGCAGGAAAGGAATCTGCCGGCACCCTCGGACGATACTGAGGTGCTCAGTCCGGCGCATAGAGCGCTTCCAGCCGTTTCAGGTAGCGGTAGCGCTCCTTTGCCTGTGCCTGTGCTTTTTGGAACAGGGCCTGTGCCTGATTCGGGTGATAGCGGCGCAGGGCATCGTAGCGGATTTCTCCGTTCAGGAATTCCTCATAATCCAGGGAGGGCTCCCCGCTGTCCAGCGTAAAAGGATTTTTCCCCTGCTCCTGCATGGCCGGATTGAAGCGGAAGAGGTGGTAATATCCGGCGTCCACGGCCTTTTTCGCCTCATGGGGCGTGGAGCCTAAGCCTGCCCGGATGCCATGGGCGATGCAGGTGGCGTAAGCGATGACCAGGGCCGGGCCCGGATATGCCGCAGCCTCCTTGAAGGCGCGGAGGGTCTGATTAAAGTCGGCTCCCATGGCAATCTGCGCCACGTACACGTTCCCGTAGGTCATGGCCATGGACGCCAGGTCTTTCTTGCGGGTCTGCTTGCCGCCGGTGATGAACTTGGCGGTAGAGCCGGTAGGGGTGGCCTTGGAGGCCTGTCCTCCGGTGTTGGAGTACACCTCCGTGTCCAGAACAAGGATGTTGATGTTTTTCCCGCTGGCCAGGATGTGGTCCAGGCCGCCGAAGCCGATGTCGTAGGCCCAGCCGTCCCCGCCGATGACCCACTGGATGGTATCCGGAATCTCGGGAGCGGCGTCCTTCCGCTGACTGTCGGCTGTTTCATGGCAGCAGACATCATCCGTGGCCTGGCAGTCTGCACTGCGACAGAAGATGTTCCCGCGGCGTTTTGCCAACACCTCCTGCGCCATCAGCATACCGTAGCCAAATTCGGCGGCATCCTCGAACAGGGAGTTAGACCAGGCAGGGCCTTGCCCCTCCCCGTTCAGGGTATACGCGCAGGAGGGCGCGGAGTTGCCCCAGATGGAGCTACAGCCCGTGGCGTTGGCGATATACATCCGGGGGCCGAAGAGCTGGGTCAGGAGCTTGACATAGGCAGTCTCCCCGCAGCCCGCGCAGGCTCCGGAGAATTCCATCAGGGGCCGCAGGAACTGGCTGCCCTTGACGGTGCCCGTAGAAAATTTCTCCGCAGCCTCGGAGCAGGGCAGCAGGGGCTTGCAGTAGTCGAAGACCTGCTGGCAGCGGGAGGAATCCGATTCGGATAGCTTGTTCACCGGCACCATTTCCAGAGCCTTTGCGGGCTCCTCATCCGGGCTTTTCCTCTTTCCGGGGCAGACCGCGGCGCAGGTGCCGCAGCCTGTGCAGTCCACCCGGGAGATGGTGATGGCAAAGGAACGGCCGTCCATCCCCATCATGGGGATGGTCTTCATGCCCTCCGGCGCCTGGGCCAGAGCTTCTCCTGTCAAAGCCGCGGGCCGGATGACCGCATGGGGGCAGACAAAGGAGCAGCGGGTGCACTGGATGCAGTTTTCCGGCTTCCACACCGGAATCTCCGTGGCCACGGCGCGCCTTTCGTGGGCAGTGCTGCCGGGGGGCGTATACCCGTCCGCATAGGGCAGGAAAGCGGATACGGGCAGCCCGTTCCCCCGCTGGTCGGTGACCGGCTGCTGGATATTCCTGACGAAATCCGTCATTTCCCGTCGGTCAGGCAGGGGGGCATTGTCCATGGCGGCCTGGGCGGGGCCGGCGTCGTCTTCCGTTGTTTTCCAAGAATCCGGAACAGAGATTTCTTGGACTTCCGAAAATCCCCGCTCAATTGCCTGCCTGTTCATTTCCAGGATTTTGCCGCCGCTTTTCCCATAGCTTTTCTCCGCGGCCTGGAACATCCATTTCTTTGCGTCCTCCGCAGGCAATAGGCCTGACACGGCGAAAAAGGCCGCCTGGAGGATGGTGCTGATTTTATTGTTCAGGCCGATCTCCTTGCCTATGCCCAGGGCGTCTATGACATAAAGCCGTATGCCGTGGGCTGCCATATAGGCTTTCATTGCCCTCGGAAGATAGGCGTCCAGTTCCTGGGCCATAGCGGCATGCGCGTCGGCCGCTGCGCCTGTTTCAGCTCCCGTGTCAGCTCCCGCATCTGTTCCCGCTGTCAAGCCTGTTTCTGCGCTTGTGCCCATCTTTGCTGTCCCGTCTACCGCCTCCGCGGGAGGTTCCTGGAAATGGAAGTTCAGCAGGAAAGTGCCGCCGTCTTTCAGCTCCTGCACCATGTCATATTTGTGCAGATAGACAGGGTTGTGGCAGGCCACGAAATCCGCATTGTGTATCAGGTAGGCGCTGCGGATGGAGCTTTTCCCGAAGCGCAGATGGGAGATGGTCAGGCCCCTGGACTTTTTGGAGTCGTATTCGAAATACCCCTGGGCGGTCATATCTGTGTGATTGCCGATGATCTTGATGGCGTTCTTGGTAGCGCTGACCGTGCCGTCCCCGCCCAGGCCCCAGAACTTACAGGACACGATGTCTTCCGGCGCAGTGGAATGGATGGAGGGCATATCCAGGGACAGATGGGTGACATCGTCCGTGATGCCTACCGTGAAAAAGGGGATGGAGCGGTTTTCGTAGATGGCCGCAATCTGCTCCGGGGTGGTGTCCTTGGAGCTTAGGCCATAGCGCCCGGAGAAAATCCGTATGGGGCTGCCGCCTTTTTTGGCCGTGGGACACTGGTCTGCCAGATCGGAAACTGCCGAGGAGGCGCAGGCACTCGCAGAGCCGGGACAGGCCGGTGCGCCGGAGACAGGAATCCCGCATTGAACCAGCGCGGCCACAACATCCAGGTACAGAGGCTCCCCGGCGGAGCCGGGCTCCTTGGTGCGGTCCAGGACTGTGATCCGGCGCACGCCTCCGGGCAGCTTCTCCGCCAGGTGGCGGCTGCTGAAAGGCCGGTAGAGATGCACATTGATCAGGCCAAGCTTTTTCTCAGGGACACTGTCGATATACTCCTTGATGGTCTCGCAGATGCTGCCCATGGCGACGAGCACATGCTCCGCGTCCGGCGCGCCATAGTAGTCGAACAGGCCGTAATCCGTGCCCAGCTTGCTGTTGATTTTTTCAAGCTGCCGCTCCACGATTCCGGGCAGGGCCTGATAGAAAGGATTGGAGGCCTCTCTCGCCTGGAAAAAGATATCGGGATTCTGCGCGGAACCATACACTTTTCCGTGATGCGGATGCAGGGAGCGCTGCCGGAAGCGTGTCAGGCATTCTGGAGCACCGGCTTCCTCCGTTTGGCCGACGGCCTCTGCTCCACAAAGCAGCATGTTTTTCAAGTCGCTGTAATCCCAGACCTGTATCTTGTGCAGCTCATGGGAGGTGCGAAAGCCGTCAAAGAAGTTCAGGAAAGGGACCCGCCCCTCCAGGGCCGCCAGGTGGGCCACAGGGGAGAGGTCCATGACCTCCTGGACGCTGCTCTCCGAGAAAATGGCCACACCTGTCTGGCGGCAGGCATAGATGTCGGAATGGTCGCCGAAGATGGACAGGGCATGGGTGGCGATGGTCCTGGCGGCCACATGGATCACGCCCGGCAACAGCTCCCCTGCCATGCGGTAGAGATTGGGCAGCATCAGCAGCAGTCCCTGGGAGGCGGTGAAGGTGGTGGCCAGGGAACCGGCCAGCAGCGCGCCGTGCACGGCCGCTGCCGCACCGGCCTCGGACTGCATCTGGGAGATGGTCATGGTCTGCCCATATATGTTTTTCCGCCCCTGCCCTGCCCATTCGTCCACAAGCTCCGCCATGGGGGAGGAGGGGGTGATGGGGTAGATGGCCGCGGCCTCGCTGTAGGCATAGGCCACATGGGCCGCGGCCTGGTTGCCGTCCATGGTCTGATAAGGCCGGGCTGTGGCATCGTTGGTGGTATTGGTCTTCATTGTCTGCATAAAAAATCCTCCGGGTATCTGAATAGAAGTCTACATCGCTACTATCATTGCCCGGAGGGTTTTGCTTTATGCTCTTTTTATGTCGCTATTTCAGGAATCCGTTCACAATCTGGGCCTCCGCCTGTGCCTCCGTCAGGCCCAGGGTCATGAGCTTCGTAATCTGTTCTCCGGCAATCTTGCCGATGGCGGCCTCATGGATCAGTTCCGCGTCCAGATGGCCGGCAGTGATCTCCGGAATGGCGCTGATATGGGCCCTGTCCATGATGATGCCATCGCATTCGGAGTGGCCCGTGCAGCGGTTGTTCCCATTGATTTTGGAATAGAATACCTGGAGGGAATCGTCCCTGGCCACGGAGCGGGAGATGATGTTGGCGCTGGAGCCCTCCCCGTCTAAGTCCACCTGGAAAGAAGTCTCCGCCACCTGGCTGCCATGGGTCATGAGCTTTTCCGTCACCACGATGCGGGCGCCGTCCGCCAGCTTGGCACCGGTGAAGCGCTTGGTGGAGTCCACGCCCTTGATCTGTACGGTCTCCATCTCCATGAAGCTGTTCTCGCCCACCTCCACCTGTGTCTGAGGGTTCATGATGCGCCCGCCTCGCCCGTCGCCGCTGCCATAGTGCTTCTCAACATACTTTACATGGGAGTTCTTTCCTATGTAGAAGCTGTGGAGCCCGTCATGGCGGCTGTCGCTGTCGCCGCTGTTGTGGATGCCGCATCCGGCCACGATGGTCACGTCGCAGTCGTCCCCCACGTAGAAATCGTTATAGACCATCTCGGTCAAACCGCTCTGGCTCAGGACCACGGGGATGTGCACGCTCTCTTTCTTCGTGCCGGGCTTGATGATGATGTCGATGCCCTGTTTGTCTTCTTTTGTCACGATGTCGATATGGGCCGTTGTGGAGCGCTCCACGCTCTTGCCGTTGGCCCGGATGTTGTAGGCTCCGGCGGGCATCTCATGGAGCCCTGCCACCTGCTCTAATAGATTTTTCTGTATGTCGTCCATAGAATGTCCTCTTTTCTTTTTCATGTCTTTTCCTGCGGGCCAGGAATCGCTCATGGCAACAGAGGCTTTCAGGGGCCAGGCCCTATTGTGCGATTCGGTCTCCCTGTGGTACGCCCTTTGCCGGCGCAAAGATTGACTGCTTTGGCCAAACATATGTTCTGCACGAGACGACAGCCTTGCCCGCATATGCGTCACTGCCCGGCGGCAGATTGTCTCTGGTAGAACTTGCATCCCTCCGTACCTTTTAAAAGCTCCGGCAGGATTTCCCCGCGCCGGCCTCTGGCCTGCACCGCGCCGTCCGCCAATACCACGATTTCATCCGCGATGTTCAGGATGCGCTCCTGGTGAGAGATGATGATCAGGGAGTTATCGCTCTCCCGGCGCATGTCCTGGAAGACCTGTATCAGGTTGTTGAAGCTCCACAGGTCTATCCCCGCCTCCGGCTCGTCGAAGACCGACAGAGGGGTGTTGCGGGCGATGATGGTGGCGATTTCGATGCGCTTGAGCTCGCCGCCGGAGAGGCTGGCGTCCACGTCCCGGTTCACATAATCCCGGGCACACAGGCCTACCTTGGACAGATAGTCGCAGATGTCGGGGAACTTCACCTTGGACTGTCGCTCTTCCCTGGAATGCCCCTCCTCCATGCTGTCTGCTGCCAGCTGGATCAAATCCCGCACCTTGATGCCCTTGAAGCGCACCGGCTGCTGGAAAGCGAAGCTGATGCCTAGCCTAGCCCGCTCCGTGATAGACATCTGGGTGATGTCCGTGCCGTTATATATGATCTGGCCTGAGGTGGGCCTTTCGATGCCCATGATCAGCTTTGCCAGGGTGGATTTGCCGCCTCCGTTGGGCCCTGTGATGGCGATGAAGGCGTGGTCTTCAAAGGTCAGGTTGATGTCCCGGATGATTTCCCTGGACTGCCCCGCTTCCAGGCGCGCATCGGCATCATCGGATACCTGGAAGCAGAGATTGCGTAATTCAAGCATATGTGTCCTCCTTTGCCTGGGGACATCCCGTCCGCAGGCAGCCTATGTATACAAAGGCTCTGCCTTACAGTATAGCACAGAAATCGGAAAATCTATACTGGTTATGGAAATTTTATTTTTGGGCCTTAATTTTGGGCTTCGGAATGCCCCGATATGGGAACGGCCTGGCAGAAAAAACGGACATAAAAAGTCCCCCGGAGGAGATTGCGCTCCGGGGGAAATATTCCACGGTATTCTCTTATTCCATGGAATTCTTTTGCTTCATAATGTCTCTTCCGGTGAACACTGCCACCGAGCGGGGCCGCATGATGAACTCATGCTCGATCCGTACCTCCTGCCCTTCCGGGTAGCAGTAGCGGTTCCGTTCGTCCCCATAGGTGTTCACGCTCAGATACCAGGCCTGGCTGGGGGTCAGGGCGGGCAATGTGATCCGCACGTCCTCCCAGTGAAGGTTCACTGCCACATATACCAGGTCGTCCGCCTCCGTCGCTTTATCGTAGCCTGCGAAGCTCACGGCCAGCGTCCTGGCGTCGCCCGGGATGAACACCTCCTCCGCGTTGACATTGTGGGTCAGGAGAGGCTCCATGCCGCAGACGGCATCGGGAAGCATTTTCCGGATCACAGGGTGCTTGTGCCTGTAGGCGATCATGAACTTGAAGAATTCGAACAGATCCCGGTTCCTGTCCAGCAGGCCCCAGTCCAGCCAGGAAATCTCATTGTCCTGGCAGTAGGCGTTGTTGTTGCCGTACTGGGTATTGCCGAATTCGTCCCCGGCCAGGAACATGGGCGTGCCCCGGCTGCACATCAGCACGGCGCAGGCATTGCGGATCATGCGGAAGCGCAGGCGCAGGACGTCCGGATCGTCGGTATCGCCCTCTATGCCGCAGTTCCAGCTCCGGTTGTCATTGGAGCCGTCGGTATTGCTCCAGCCGTTGCCCTCATTGTGCTTCTCGTTGTAGGAATACAGGTCGTACAGCGTGAATCCGTCATGGCAGGTGAGGAAGTTCACGCAGGAATTGTAGCCCGCGTAATTGTTGTTGTTGTCGGAATAGAAGCCGCCGTAGAGGTCGCCGGAGCCGGAGATGCTCCAGGAGGCCTCCCAGGAGTGCCAGTAATCTCCCTTCAGATAAGCCCGCAGGGAATCCCGGTAGCGTCCGTTCCACTCCGCCCAGCGCTTGCTGGCGGGGAACTTCCCCACCTGGTAGAGCCCGCCTGCGTCCCAGGCCTCCGCGATCAGCTTCACGTTCCGCAGGATAGGGTCGGTGGCCAGAAGCTCCAGCAGAGGCGGGTTGTTCAGGGGAGAGCCGTCCTCATGCCGCCCCAGGATGCTGGCCAGGTCGAAGCGGAAGCCGTCGATGCGGTAGCTCACCGTCCAGTAGCGCAGGCATTCCAGGATCAACTGGCGGACGATGGGGTTGTTGCAGTTCAGGGTATTGCCGCAGCCGCTGAAATTATAGTAATTGCCGCCCGGCGTGAGCATATAGTACACCTTGTTGTCGAAGCCCTTGAAGCAGAAGGTGGGCCCCTTCTCGTTGCCCTCGGCAGTGTGGTTGAACACCACGTCCAGGATCACTTCTATGCCGTTGTCGTGGAGGGCCTTGATCAGCACCTTCAGCTCATTGTCCTTGTTGGCTTCCTCATCGGAGATATAGTTGGTGTTGGGGGCAAAGAAGCCCACCGTATTATAGCCCCAGTAGTCCAGGAGCTTCTTGCCGTCCACCTCCCTGGCGTTGATGGCCTCGTCGAATTCGAAGATGGGCATCAGCTCCACCGCGTTGATCCCCAGCTCCTTCAGATAGGGAATCTTCTCCATCAGGCCCGCGAAGGTGCCCGGATAGGAGACGCCGGAGGAGGGATGGTAGGTGAAGCCGCGCACATGGAGCTCATAGATGACCAGGTCGCTCATGGTGCGGGTGGACTGCGGCGCATCGCCCCAGTCGAAGCCGTCCTTGATGACACGGGCGTGGTAACAGCCGCTCTTGCGGTTGCCCCAGATCCGCTGGCCGGTGACGAAGCGGGCATAAGGATCCAGGAGCACGGAATGGGGATTGAACAGAAGCCCGTTCTCCGGCTCATAGGGCCCGTCTATCTGGTAGGCATACTCGAAATCCTCAATGTCCAGCCCGAAGACGATCATGGAATACACATCCCCTATCTTATAGGCCTCCGGAAAGGGCAGCCTCGCATAAGGGGTGGAAGCGTCTCGGTGGAAGAGGAGCAGGGTACAGGAGGTCCCGTAATGGGTGTGGACGGTGAAGTTCACGCCCACGGAGAGCGCCATGGCCCCGTGCACGTCAAAGAGGCCGGGACGGATGGGAAAGCCCTCGATTTCGTCCATGGGCGTCAGGGACGTATACAGGGCAGGGTCATATTTATGGGTAAATAGATTCAAAGTTTTGTCTCCTTTATCTGATTGGAACATCTGATTGGAACCGGGCAGCCCGGAACCCCGAAAAAAGCGGCATGGAAACAGTATATCGAAAGATAGTGGAAAATGCAAATAGAAATTTTGGGGGAAATATAGTATAATGTGTCCATATTCCTGGCAGGAAACGCCGAATGGCATAACTACTATGTGCGATGCTGTGCACATAGTATAATGTGACCAATCATATGACAAAAGATGTGACCAAGTGGAGGTTGTTATGAAGATCATGATGACAGGTTTTGAACCTTTTGGAGGGGAATCCATGAACCCGGCCCTGGAGGCGGTGCGCAGGCTGCCGGATTGGGTGGCCGGGGCGGAGATCGTGAAGGTGGAGCTGCCCACGGTATACGGACGGGCCGGGGAAGTCCTGGAGGAGGCGGTGCGCCGGGAGCTGCCTGACGCGGTGCTGTGCGTGGGGCAGGCGGGCGGCTGCTCGGGGATCCTGGTGGAGCGGGTGGCAATCAATCTGCGGGACGCCAGGATTCCGGACAATGGGGGCAGGCAGCCCGTGGACGAGGCGGTGCGGGAGGACGGCCCTGCGGCTTATTTTTCCAGCGTCCCGGTGAAGCGGATGGTGGCTGCTATCCGGGAGGCGGGGGTTCCGGCGTTCCTGTCCTACAGCGCGGGGACTTTCGTCTGCAACGATATCCTGTATTCCCTGCTGCACCTGGCCGCGCGGGATTATCCCGCTATGAAGGGCGGATTCCTCCATGTGCCCTATGCCACGGAGCAGACGGTGGACAAGCCCTCCGGCACGCCGGGGATGGAGCTGGGGACCATTGCCAGGGCGCTGGAGAGGGCGATTGGGGCGGTTGTGGAAGCGATAGCTGAAGGGGTGCCGGAAAAGCAGGATAAATAGAACGGGAAAACGATAATAGAAAATAATGAAAAATTTCCAAAATAATACTTGACTTATTGGGACAAAAAGGGTATGATAGTCAGTGTTGCAGGTGATGATAATGTCTGTGACATTGTGTGCGTTTAGCTCAGCTGGATAGAGCGTTTGGCTACGGACCAAAAGGTCGGGGGTTCGAATCCTCTAACGCACGCTGTGATATGCGTATGCGCATGCTTATGGATGCGTATACGCATATTTTGGTTTAGGCGGCGGGGAAGCCCTGGGTAATGGGTAGCCTTTGGCAGGAGGAAATAAGATTGTCGGAAATCATGTATAAGGACAGGACTGCCGGGCGCTGATGGAAGTGGGGCATATGCAGTTATATTGGGCAGGCTGGATGTATGCATATATTCATTTTATGAGTAAAGAGCGCAGCAGAACAATCATTGAAAAACTGCCCTTGAAGGAAATGCTAATTGAGTACAAGCTAGGCCATGAAATGAGTAAGGAAACATATTATCAAAAGATAGCGTACCTGATCGGCCCTCTCCAATCAGACCCTGCAGATATTGCCTGACCCGCAGTCAGGCAATATCATGCAAGGAAGCGATGGAATAATGAATGGAAAAGACATATCGAATCTTAATAGTTGAAGACGATAAATCAATATCGGATTTATTGTGCATGAACCTTTCCGTTGCGGGATATCATTGCGATGCGGCTGAGGACGGAAAACAGGCGGTGCAGATGATCCATGGGAGCTCCTATGATTTGGCCATACTTGACATCATGCTTCCGGAGATAGACGGCTTTGCATTATATGAACACATGAGCACAAAGGGCATTCCGGTGATCTATCTCTCGGCAAAAACCGACATTCAGAGCAAAGTAAAGGGATTGAGGATTGGGGCCGAGGATTACCTTACGAAACCTTTTGAAGTGCTTGAGCTGTTGGTGCGTGCTGAAGCGCAATGAGTGCAGCCAAAATGTCTACCGGATGGACAATGTCGCGATTCATGAAAAGGAGCATATGGTCTTGCTGGACGGAAATCCGGTAGAATTGAAGCCCATGGAATATTCTCTTCTGCTTATGCTCGTAAGGCACCCCAACATGGTATTCTCAAGGGAGCAGCTGCTCCAGGAGGTATGGGGGGATCGGTATTTCGGCGAGACGCGTACAGTCGATAACCACATCGCGATATTGCGCAAAAAATTGAACTGGAGTGAGAAAATCGTAACCGTGCATCGGGTCGGCTACAAATTAGAGGTCAGATAAATGCGTTTGAGAGGAAAAATAATTGCCATCTGCATCGCTGTAGTGGTATCGGTGATGAGCGGAGGCTTCCTCATTATTTTGCGGATACAGGAAAAATCTCTGCGGGATGCGGATGAAGAGAATGCGGAAAAACTGCTTGCCATCTATTGCTCAAATGTAGCTTCCGCAAGCAGTACAGCGGGCGTGGACATGCAGAATACCACCCTGCAGAGCGTGGCGGCATATTATTTCTCCACGTATTCGCGTCTGATAGGGACAGAAGATATTTATTATTCCCTTGTCTTCGATGGAAAGTATCTGTATGATATGTCGCCCTATGATCCATACACGGTATTTAAGGAAGGCGCTCCTCCTGCGCAGGGGGAAGCAGATGTCATCATAAAGCGCGTCCGCGCCGGGAAAGATACGGTGCTCGTGGGCTACTGCCCGTTCCGGCTTTCGGATCAGGTTTTTGAAGGCTATATCAGCATGAACGTAAGCGAAACGGAAAATAAAATTCACGGATTGCGTATTTCATGCGTCATCGTGCTTCTGTTCGGCTGTATCATCACGGTAATGATTACGGTATTGCTGGTACGGTATGTCCTGTCGCCGATAGAGAAACTGACGCAAAACGCCATATCAATCTCAAAGGGCGATTACCATTTACGGACGAATCATGAAAGCAATGATGAGATCGGTATCTTATCGGCTGCTTTTGACAAAATGTCAGAATCCATTGAAGAGAAAATAACGCATCTTGATATGGAGCTGCAGAAAAGACAGCTTCTGCTGGGAGCCTTATCCCATGAAATGAAAACGCCCATGACGGCTATCATCGGATATGCGGACAGCCTGATGCGCATGCCCCTGAGCGACGCGCAGAGAGAGGATTGCGCGAAGAAAATATATGACGCCGGAAAGCATACGGAACGCCTTGCGCAAAAAATGATGGAGCTTGTCGGATTATCCGAACCCGGACAGATAGAGAAAACAAGCTTTGATGCATCTGAATTCGTGATGGAGCTGAAAGCATTTGTCCCGCCCCAGGTTGAAATTACCTGTGAAGTCCGGAGCATATATGGCGATAAAGCATTGCTCCTCAGCATGCTATTGAATTTAGTGGAGAATGGGTTGAGGGCCTCTGACGACAATCCGCAGGTCAGGGTCCTGATTACAGAAAGCGAAAAACTAGTTCGCTTCATCGTCTCAGACAGAGGATGCGGCATTGCCCCGGAACAGATTCCGCTCATCATGGAACCCTTTTACAGAGTGGACAAGGCGCGTTCCAGAAAAAGGGGAGGCGCTGGCCTGGGGCTTGCCATCTGTCGGAAAATATGTGAACAGCACGGAGGGACGCTCTCCATATCCAGTGAACCCGGGCAGGGCACTACAGTGACTGCAAGCGCGATGGCCCAGACCATGCCGCTGATAATTACAACTTGATGACACTTTACATACAACTTGAGTAGGACTTTGGTCCGCTCAAGTTGTTATTCTATATATGTAGCGATTAAATCTTGCCCAAAAACCGGATAAACGGCATGACTGGCTGTGCTATGCGACTGGCAAGAATTAAATGCCGTTTATATATATGGGAAGTGATAAGTGTGTAAAGAATGGGGATATAAGGATGAGGAAAAAGGTACTTGGCGTCACAATGCTGCTTTTGGCTGTCCTAAGTGGGTGCGGGAAAGAGAAGGAGGCGGAATCTCCGCCAAAAGGCTCAGCCGGAGATACGCTGATCGGGGAACGCCTGGGGGTGCCGGACCGTTATACCTTTGAAAATGTATCGGAGTCCGGTAAAAGCAAAGTCGTGGTGGATGCGGATATCATCGTTCCTGAGGTTTACGGAGCAGATATCATAGAAGCCATTCCGGTTACATTCTCAGAAGAAGAAATCCGCGCATTTATCAGGCAGCATACGGGTGATTTTGAATGGTACGATGGGACGAACGGTAAAGCATATTCTGGTCAGGGCTTTACAAAAGAAGTATTTGGTGAAGATTTAATCGGAATCCAATCTTATTCCATGTTGCTTACAAACAGCGAAGAATCTGATCAGGGGGACGCATACCGGGAAATAGATGTCAGCTTCTGGCTTGACGAAAAAACAGGGGAAATTGCAAACACGCCTGCTTTGACATATACCAATAGCCCTGGAAATCCGGAAATCAGCATCATAGTACCGCTAAATGAAGAGAACATGGCAGACGGCTGCACGATAAGCCTGGAAGAAGCAATCTATTTTGCCGATGCGGAGGCGGAATTCCTTTCGCCCGATTTCACCCTTTTCCAGTATGGACAGATGGCATATGGGGAGGGGGTTGAAAATAGTCCGCGGTACTATGCCTTCAAATACACCCGTGAAATCAATGGGATTCCGGTAAATGCCGATATTGCCCGTGGCGTCGGCGACGGCTCCGGCTATACGTCGGGAACGGAAAGGCTCTGGTTGACTGTAAATGATGCCGGAGTCTGTTGGCTCGGATATTCCGACCCCACACAAAATGGCGAGGTCGTGGCGGAAAATGTCGCATTGCTCTCCTTTCAGGAGATTAGGGATATCTTTGAGAAGGTATCTATGCTAAGCATCAAGCACCTGGAAATTTACGACAACTTGGTGGAGAATGTAATGGATATCAGAGAGATTCGTTTTGGCTATATGGCGGTGAAACAGTCGGAGAGCATTGGAGGCTATCGCTATCTTCCGGTGTGGGATTTTTACGGGGTACATTGGCCTGTTTATGAAAACGCCACGTACTATCCGGAAACCTTTGACGATCCTGTATTTACAATCAACGCGATAGACGGAACCGTTATAGACCGCGATATGGGGTATTGAATATGAGGGCGATCTTTTCGGACAGCATCCGGCTGTGGAGAAATAAATGGTTCTACCTTTCCGGCGCGTTTACGGCGTTCCTGCTTTGGCTTGATCTGGGTGCGGATGTGGATTTGCTGCGATACGGTGAAAAAGAGGAAATCGTCCGCATGATGACGGAGATTTTAAGCGGAAAGGGAAACCTTCTATCGCTTCCGCTGCTTTCGGTCCTGCCCTGTTCCGCGAGCGTATGTAAGGAAATGGGCACCGGCGCGGCAAGATACGCGGTTTTTTACTGCGGATACGGACGCTATGTGCTCAGCAAGATTACGGCGATCCTATTGTCTGCCCTGTTATCGCAATTTGCGGGCGTCATGTTATTTGGCGGTATCATATCATGGGCAGCGGGCTTCCCTGTCCTGGCTCCGGCGCCTCTTGTGGCACAGCGGCTGCTGGTTGCGTCCTGCTTTGCCATGTCGGGAAACATCAGCGCGCTTTTGACAAAAGACATTGTATCCGCTTATGCGATTCCAGTTGTATTTGTTTTTGCGCTTTCCATGTTTCGCTGGCGCTTTTTCTTTGACGCCACATATATGGATCCGATGATGTGGTTATCCGCTGAGGGATTTGCGATACCTTTTGCAATCCTGTCTTTTTTAGTGCTGACGGCGCTTTCACTGCTGTTGACGACATGGGAGGTACGAAACTATGTGTAAGGCGGATCGGATCTGTAGCTGCGCCCAATGGAATTTATACAGCATGCGGAAAAATCCACGCGTTTTTTGCGGCTTTCTGTTAGGGTTCTGCCTATGCTATTTTCTGATGCAGCGAATCATGGAGTGCTCGGTGCTGTTCCATACCGATATCCAGATCTTTGAGCTGTTCATATGGTGCTTTGCGGATTCCGACAGCATCCTGTTCGTCTCGCTGGCAATATTGCTGTTTCTTTTCCAGATTCCGCGTTTGGATACGCCTGCCTGTTATCTGATTTTCAGGAAAGGCAAGGCAGATTGGCTTCTGGGACAGGTCCTGACGTCTGTCCTCATAAGCTTTGCCTATACCATGTTCCTTTTGGGCTCGTCGATGCTTCTCGCCCTGCGCGGCGGCAATGTCATTTGGAGCGACCAATGGAGCGATACGGCGACGATTCTCAGCTTTGCACCGGAAAATTTCGAGGTGGCGCTTACAGTCGTAAGGAAAACAATAAAATTGACAACGCCATATGATTGTGCCGCAACGATATTTTTCCTGATGGCACAATATATTTTGTTTTTGACGCTGCTCAACCTTATTTTTTCACTGATATCCGGAAAAAAAGCAGGTATCGTCGCGGTGATCGTTGTCAGCCTGTACGCATATTTGCTGAATCCGGATAAGCTGACAGCTCTGCTTCATATGCCGGAGGAGGTAAGATACGTGGCAAATGTGATTGCGGCATGGGTTTCGCCCTTAAACCATGCCACCTATGCGATGCACAGATTCGGATACGGAGACTTTCCCAGCATTCTGCAATCGCACATGGTTTTCGGAATCATCAATCTCGGATTGCTGCTCGGCGCCTGGTTCAGCGTGAAAAAAACGGAACGAATCTTTTTAGGAGGCTCTCATGATTAATGCAATAGAAGTAAAGGCGCTCTCAAAATCTTTTGGCAAGGAGAACGTATTGACCGACATCAATATATCATTTGAGACGGGAAAAATCCATGGCATCATAGGGCGCAACGGATCCGGGAAGACGGTTTTCATGAAATGCATCCTGGGATTCTTAAAGCCCACTTCGGGAAGCGTCCGGGTTTTTGGAAAAACCATCGGAAAAGATGTGGATTTTGCTCCCGATACCGGCATGATGATTGAGACGCCCGGATTCATCACCACGGAAAGCGGCAGCAATAATCTGAAATGGCTTTTGGGCCTGAGAGGCAGAAAAGACGTTGATGTCTGTTCCTACATGAATCTGGTGGGCCTAGACGGAAAATCAAAAAAGCATGTCGGAAAATATTCGCTGGGAATGAGGCAGCGGCTGGGTATCGCGCAGGCCATTATGGAGAATCCCAGACTCCTGATTCTGGATGAACCCATGAATGGGCTGGATAACAGAGGGGTGGAAGATATGCGCCGATTATTCGCCACATTAAAGGAACAGGGGGTAACTATATTACTGTCTTCGCACAATCCCCTGGATATTTCTACGCTATGCGATACGGTATGCGAGATGGACAGCGGGAAAATCCTATAGCTTTCCGCTGGGAAACTTTTGAAAAAACCCGCCCCGGAATATTGATTTTATGCAATAAAGAAAGTATAATGTCATAAGTCGGTGGAAACATAGGAGCAGACATGGAGCAGTTATGGAACAGAAGACCGGGAACCAGCGTTATTGCAGAAAGTGCCTCACCAGGGACATGGTAGGAAAGGAAGAATACTTCCGCTCCCTGCGGGAGTACATCGCGAACCTGGATCCGGAGATCAAAGCGGACGAGGCGCTGTACGAGGAAAGGCTGGCGGTCTGCAAGGAGTGCGACCTTCTGCTGGAGGGGATGTGCCGTATCTGCGGCTGCTATGTGGAGCTTCGGGCGGTGGTGGCGAAGAACATCTGCCCCAGAAAGAAATGGTAGGAACATGACGAAAAGAGAATTTTTAGAGTCGCTGCGCCTGGCGCTTGGCGGCAGGGTGACCTCTGCGCAGCTTACGGAGAACCTGGAATACTACGAGGATTACATCAATACCGAGACCCGGAAAGGAAGGGAGGAGGGGGAGGTGCTCTCGGAGCTGGGAGACCCGCGGCTCATTGCCCGGACCATCGTGGAGACCGGAGGCGGCAGCAGACGGTCATCCGGGCGTGGAGAGGCGGGCGCGTGGTCTGAGGGCAGCCGGACCGGGCAGTACACGGAATACGCCGAATACGGGGAGGACAGCGGATGGTCCGGCCGGGAGGCCCAGCCCCAGGGGCCCCTGGGCCGGGGCAGGGTCAGCCTGCTTGCCAGGGTTCCCCTATGGGCGTGGCTGATTCTGGCGCTGCTGGTGGTGGTATTGATTCTGAGCGCCATATTCTCCGTGATCACGGCCCTTCTGCCCATATTGCTGCCCATTTTGGGCGTGCTTTTCCTGGTAAAGGTGTTCCGGGACTGGATGAATTAAAAAATTGGAAATCACATGCATATTTTTTCAGAAATCCTCTCATACTACTGCTGTAACTGAAAATACGGAACCGCCTGAGACTTACGCTTCCCGGAACCGCGCAACCCACGTTTCCCGGAATCGCAGGGAGAAGGGGATTCCGGCAGAAGCGCCGCAGAAGGCGGCAGGATGTGAGGAAAGAAATGGACAACAATAAGTACAACAACGCCAACAATTCTGAGAACTGCAAGAACAGCCAGAACCAGAATCAGAACAACAACCAGAACAAGAACCAGAACAACAATCAGAGCAAGAACCAGAACAACAACCAGAGCAAGAACCAGAACAACCAGGACAATAACTACTAAGTCCTTTCTGGCGGCAGGGGCGCTGCACTGCATGGTACAGTGCCCCTGCCTACATAGAAGAGCTGCAGATATAGGAGTACGGATACGGAAGAGCGGCATATCAGGATGGAGGCCGCGCTGGGAGCGGGATGAGGGGAGACATGCGGAAATTTGAATTGATTGTTCCCTGCCACTTTGGCATGGAAGCAGTGCTGAAACGGGAAATCGACGACCTGGGTTATGACATCTCGGAGGTGGTGGACGGCAGGGTGACTTTCCTGGGAGACGAGGAGGCCCTGTGCCGGGCCAACATCTTCCTGCGGAGCGCGGAGCGGGTGCTGATCAAAATCGGCAGCTTCCACGCGGAGAGCTTCGAGGAGCTGTTCGAGGGGACAAAGGCACTCCCCTGGGAGGAATACATACCGGAGGACGGGAGATTCTGGGTGACCAAGGCGGCCAGCGTGAAATCCAGGCTGTTCAGCCCCTCGGATATCCAGTCTGTCATGAAGAAGGCAATGGTAGAGCGTCTGAAAGGAATCTATCACGTAAACTGGTTCCAGGAGGACGGCGCGGAGTTTCCCATCCGGGTCTTCCTGATGAAGGACCAGGTCACGGTGGGGCTGGACAGCACGGGGGTGTCCCTGCACAAGAGGGGATACCGCAAGCTGGTGGCCCAGGCGCCCATCGCGGAGAACCTGGCGGCGGCCATGATCAAGCTGACTCCCTGGAACGGGGAGCGGGTGCTTGTGGACCCTTTCTGCGGCAGCGGCACCATCCCCATCGAGGCGGCCATGATGGCGGCGAACATCGCGCCGGGGATGGAGAGGGACTTCACGGCGGAGGACTGGCGGCATATCGTAGACAAGGGCCGGTGGCAGGATGCCCAGGAGGAGGCCGAGGACCTGGTGAACCTGGAGATAGAGACGGACATACAGGGGTACGACATCGATGACCACATGGTGGAAATCGCCAGGGAGAACGCGAAGCGGGCTGGGGTGGAGAAGCTGATTCATTTCCAGAGGCGGGACGTGGCCCAGTTGAGCCATCCGAAGAAGTACGGCTTTATCATCACCAACCCGCCCTACGGGGAGAGGCTCCGCGACAAGGAGGAGATGCCCGGGCTGTACCGGACAATCGGGGAGCGGTTCCGGCTGCTGGATACCTGGAGCATGTACCTGATATCCGCCTATGAGGGCGCGGAGCGGGACATCGGGCGCAAGGCGGACAGGAACCGAAAAATCTACAACGGCATGATGAAGGCTTACTACTACCAGTTCCTGGGGCCCAAGCCGCCCAGGGCGAAACAGTAGCGGCGGGATTGGAAAAAAGGGAACAGGGCAAAGCTATGGGATACGAGGCCGAGAATGAGTTTGAAGTTTGGCGGGAGGCAGAAGGATGAAGACAGAGGTGTCATCCTGAGCGGAGCGGGCAGCCGAGCATCCCAATGGCAGGGCAGTGTGGAAAAAAATGAAAAAAAGGATAAGAGGATGAAATGGAACGATTGATATTCGCCACGGGAAACGAAGGGAAGATGCGGGAAATCAGGGATATCCTGGCCGATACATATCCGGATATCCTCTCCATGAAGGAGGCCGGAATCCGGACGGACATAGCGGAGGACGGGAAGACCTATGAGGAGAACGCCCTGATCAAGGCCAGGGCGGTGGCTGTTCAGGCGGGTGAATTGGTTCTGGCCGACGACTCGGGGCTGGAAATCGACTGGCTGGGAAAGGAGCCGGGGGTCTATTCCGCCAGGTATCTGGGGGAGGATACTTCCTACCGCATCAAGAACGCGGATCTGATCAGGCGGCTGGAGGGCGTTCCGGAGGAAGAGCGCACGGCCAGGTTCGTCTGCGCCATCGCCGCGGTGCTGCCGGACGGCAGGGAGCTGACGGTGCGGGCCACGATAGAGGGGCGCATCGGCTATGAGGAGAAGGGGGAAAACGGCTTCGGATACGACCCTATCTTCTATGTGCCGGAGCTGGGAAAGACCACGGCGGAGCTGACGGAGGAGGAGAAGAACCTGGTGAGCCACAGGGGCAAGGCGCTGCGGCTGATGAAGGAGGAACTGGCGAAGCTATGAAGGTGCTGATAGTCAGTGATACCCACAGGAAAAACGACAATTATTTCAAGGCCCTGGAGCTTGTGGAGCCGGACCTGGTAATCCACTGCGGGGACGCGGAGGGGGCCGAGTACGTCCTGACCAACGCGGCGGCCTGCCCGGTGCAGATCGTGCTGGGGAACAACGATTTCTTCTCCTACCTGCCTAGGGAGCTGGAGCTGGAACTGGGCTCCTTTCGGGTATGGGTGACCCACGGGCATAACTATTATGTGTCCATGGGCAGCGAGGTCATCAAGAGGGAGGCCAGGGCCAGGGGCTTCGACATCGTGATGTACGGGCACACCCACAAGCCATCGGTGGACAGACAGGGCGGCATCATAGCCGTGAACCCCGGGAGCTTGTCCTACCCCAGGCAGGAGGGGCGGCGGCCGTCCTATGTGGTCATGGAGGTGGAGGGGGAAAGGGCGGATTTTGCCATCGAATATCTGTAAATCCCTTGACAGGGAAGGCTGTTTTGGGATATAATGGGCACGTTGCAGGAGTTGCGCCACGGGATGCGGAGCGGAGGCCTGCGGCATCTCGGGGTGTGGCTCAGCTTGGCTAGAGCGCCTGGTTTGGGACCAGGAGGTCGCAGGTTCGAATCCTGTCACCCCGATTTTTTGATGGAAGCCGCAAATCCGGGATTTTACCAGTGAAATCAAGGGTTTGCGGCCTTTTGGTGCCTTATTTTGAAACCGGATTTGAAGACCAGGCCAAGCTCCCGTATCCTTACCCTTCCTGCCCTGTACTTCTATCTTTGTCATACGATCCCGCGCTCTTTAATCATATTGTCGTGGTGCGGGAGTTGCGGCGTCGCAACATTTTTATAACAAATCTAACACCCTGATGCTTAAGTCATCATAAATACATACCGGGACATCATCCTCGAAAGTATATTGGTTCGACTTTTCCTCATTCTCCAGGTCATATACCATGACAGTGTTCTTTTGGGGGTTCACGATCCAGTATTCCCTGACGCCGGCAGTGCGGTACTTGAATAATTTTATCCCATAATCGTTTTGGGGGTTAGACGGGGAGGTTATCTCGATTACCCAGTCCGGGGCTCCGCTGCAGCCCCTGTCATTCAGTTTGCCTTTGTCGCATATGACGCTGATATCTGGCTCCAAATAGTTCAGGTCGTCTTCATTCAGAAATACAGCGAAGGGGGCGGGATAGACTTCACAGGTGCCATGCCTTGCGTCGATGTAGTTCCCGATGATTTTGGTAAATTGCGAAACCAGCTTCTGGTGAATCCTTATCGGTGGAGCCATCATATACATCCGTCCGTCAATCAGCTCCGCCCTCTGGCCCTCAGGCAGGGAGTATATGTCATCTATCGTATAGGTCCTTTCTTGTGCTAATGTCATGGGTGATTCCTCGCTTTCTATTTGATTTTTAGCATGCCGCAGCGCTACAATCCAGCCTGCCATTTTGTACTCCTCCCTCTGATATTGATTATGCGGTGAAAACGGAATTATTTCAATATGTTTTTAAGAATTTCTATCTGACTTCATATTTTTCTCCAATTCATTATTTTCACGCATGGCAATATCATTCAATACCTTGTCCTGATGTGCTTCTTGTTCCGCTGTCTGACATGCATAGAAGACGGAACAGATTTTTTTAGGATAGATTCTATTATCAAAATTCTATTGTAAACAGGAGAAGCTTTTTGTATAATGAAGATATGCCATAGAAAGAGAGGGGCATCGTTTCTGGGAGGAGATTCGATTCATGATTTCAAGGAGCTTATGAAAGGCTGTCCTGATATTGCCGGAAATGCTTGAGAACCGTACACCCCGGGACAGAGAAGAGGTCCGTCTCATTTCGCCCATGGACATTCTTGTGCGGGACCAGACATGGCTGAAGACATTTTGCCAGGAGGTAGGAGAGAAGCGATGACGCATAAGGGAACTGTATATCTGGAGACACCGCGTCTGATATTGCGGCGATTTCAAAAAGAAGACCTGGAACAGATTTATTATAATTGCTGGAATGATACAGAAGTCTGGAAATGGACAAATTATGCGCCAATGAACTGTATCGCGGATGTGATGACGAACGCAAATATGTTCACGCACAACTGGCTGGGCGCGTATGAGAAGAGTGACCGCTATAGCTGGGCCGTTCAGCTAAAGGAGACTGGAGAAGTGATCGGACGATATTTCGGAATGCATCCGGACGATGAGCTGCGCCAGGTCGAATTAGCATGTGAGATCGGGCGGAGCTGGTGGAATCAGGGACTGATGACCGAGGCGACCAAAAGGGTCATCGAGTTTTTCTTTCGAGAAGTCGGGATGAACCGAATCTATGCCTGGCATGCAAATGAAAATCCGGCTTCCGGTAAAATGCAGGAAAAGGCCGGCATGAAGTGGGAGGGGACATTGCGGCAGGGATGTAAATGCAACAATGGAATATTTGACAAGGTAATGTATGCAATATTGGCGGAAGATTTTTTCAGGGAGGGCTAGGTCAGGGATGCGTGCTCGATTTTTAGGTTTTTTCAGCGGTTTTCCGACCCATCATTTTCCGGTTGGCATTGCGGAACGGCTCCGGGAAGAGCTGGCTGTCCGGGATAGCCTTGTTTTTGTAAGCGCATGGCCATCCGATTATGAGAGGAATGACAGCGACTCCACCGGAATGCATGCCATGTTTGAGGAATGCGGCATGCCCTTTGGGCGATACAGCGTGATTGACGACAGGACGGCTGTGGATGATGCCAGGCGGCTTATTCAGGAGGCGTCCTGCATCTTTCTGATGGGCGGCCATGGGGTCCGGCAGTTTCAGCTGATTCGTGACAAAGACATATGGGATGGAATCCGCAAAAGCGCCGCTGCTGTTTTAGGGGTGAGCGCAGGCGCGGGCAACATGGCAAAACGGGCCCTGGACATATGGGAATCCCATGTGCCTTATGAGGGGCTGGGATTGGCCGATATTACTATAAAGGCGCATGTAGCGCAGGAAAACCGGGAGCTGCTGCAGATTTTGTCGCAGATTTCCATGGAACAGAATCTGCCTATCTGCGCTATGGAAGATGAAAGCGCTATTTTTGTCAAGGAAAAGGAAGTTACCTATTTAGGGCGAATTCTTTTGATAAGCAATGGGAATGTCTGTCCGATGTCCCGGAAGGTATTGGAACAAATGTGGGTTGTCGGTGATTCAGGTGAAATGCCGGGGGCCTGGGAGCATTCCTCTGACTGGTGAGAAAGAGTTGGGGCTGAATAGTATGAAAAGATATCTTTGCAGAGCAGCCATAGCGGGGGTGGCAGGTATTTTTCTCTTGCTGTCTTTTGTTTCGTGCGGCAGGGCGGGTTATCAGTACAACAACCTGATTTCCGAGGAGGACATGACGGAGTTCTCGGAACTGATGGCTTCTGCCGGAATACCGGATCGGGATGCGGAGGCAGTGTTGGAATATGTGGGCATTTATTCTGGCGGCGCCTTTTCGAAAAAAGCTTTGGTGAATGGCTGGCAGCAGACCGCAAAGAGCTATCAGAAGATTTATGATTATACGAATGCCATCAATCAATACACGCAGCAGGAATTCGAGGATATAAACTGCCGACAGGCGGCTTTTATGCTATACCACAGCTTCTTTCAGGCACAGGAAACGGAAAGTTCAGGTGAGAGACAGGAAGCCCGCGAGCTTCCGGAGTACCTAAAGGAAGAAGCCTATAAATACGATATCCTGTTTAGGCGGATTCAGATGGAGGGCACTGTGGAGGACACCGTTTTGCATGCATGGCAGGGCAATGGCGCGGTGTTCGGGGGCGGGTCGGTGCACTTGGTTTCCCTCTGGGGCGTTGAAGACGAATCTGTATTCAATTACCATGCGGGCATTATGTTCGAGGAGGATGAGGGGGGCCTGTTCTTTGAGAAAACAGACCCCATACTGCCGTTCCAGCTCAGCCGGTTTGCGTCCGTAGATGAAATGAAAGCATATCTTTTAGGGCGCGAGGGTATCTCTGAGCAGTACGCTGTTTTGGTGGACGATAGTTCTGTATAGGCTATAGTAGCGTGATTCAACATGTAGGGAGGGGATATCTTCGGGTATTCCCTCTTTGCGCTGATGACGAAAAGATTCCGGAGACCCTGTAACCTTTCCCACCGGAACGGTGCTTATTAAGGTAGAGGCGTTCCGACAGGAAGAGAAAGGGGGCGAGAGCCTTGGAGGACAGCAAGATCATCGACCTGTACCTGGGCCGCGACGAGGCGGCCGTGCGGCATACATCTGAAAAATATGGGAACCGTCTGCGGTCCTTGGCCTATGGGATTGTCAATGACCCACAGACTGCCGAAGAATGCGAAAACGATACTTACATGGAAGCCTGGAGCGCGATTCCGCCCCACGAACCCAGAAGCTATCTCTACGCTTTTCTGGCGCGGATCACCCGCCATATCTCCCTGAACTGCTGCCGCAGCCGCAGACGACTGAAGAGGAGCGCATTCATCTGTGAACTCAGCGCGGAGATGGAGCAATGCATCCCGGCCCCGGACGATGTGGAAAGCCGCGTGGACGACATGGCGCTCCGCGAAGCAATCAACGGGTTCCTCGGCACGCTGGGCCAGGAGAAGAGGAACATCTTCATACGCCGGTACTGGTATCTGGATTCCATTGCCCGCATCTCCCAACGCTTTTCACTGTCGGAGAGCAAGGTGAAGACCACGCTCTTTCGATGCCGCAATCAGCTTCGCGCGTATCTTGAAAAGGAGGGCTACTGGATATGAGGGGAAACGAGCTTTTGGACAAGATGGAGCTTATTGATTCTGTCTATGTAGAGGCGGCGGACGCTATGCCGAAAAGGAGAAGGGCGGCCTGGCTGAGATGGTGCGCCGCGGCGGCATGCCTCTCCCTTTTGGCCATTGCGGGGATAGAGCTTCCCCGGAAGGATGATTCCGTCCGGGTCTCCATAGGAGGGATTCCGCGGGAGTACAAAAATATGGATATCACGGCAGGCGAGTCTGCCATAGAATGGCCTTGGGAATATAAGACGGTTTCCGAGCAGTACACTACCCTGGCCATGGACGGAGAGGAATTCCTTTCGAGAGGGCCTGTCGCGGCCTCCCGTGTCGGCGATGCGCTGGGCAGATATGATGTGGGGGGCTATGATGCCTATACCGGCCAGGAGCATCATATGACAGTGGAGGTGCATCGGGTCATCGGGATTTCGGAAGACAAAATCGTGGCGGCAGAGCTGGACGGGGGATACTATGTATTCGGTCATGGCGGATATGCGCCTCCGGCAGACCTGGGCCAGATGCTGGACGACTATTCGCTGGAGCGTACCCTGCCCCTGGAGCATTTTACGGAATATGACGGATATGAGGAAAAGGGGCATTTCAGGCTAAAGGATGACGCATATGTCTGGGAGGTGCTGAACGCCTGCAGAAGCGCTGAATTCATCAAGGATGACGGCTGGACCGAAAATGGCAGGAGCTTGAGCTTCACCGCCACCTCTGACGCGCTGGGCGTCTACAAGGGGGTGTTCCGCGTCACGGAGGACGGCTATATCTGGACGAACGTATTCGATTATGCCTATCTCTTCCGGATTGGCAGGGAAGCCGCGGAGCGGATCTTCTCTTACGCGGCCGAAAACGGTATCGAAGCCGAGCCGGAGCCCTACACATCCTCCCTTGCCGGTACCCTTGCCGAAATCACGGATCGGTATATTTTAGTGGATGATACCATATTGTGCTCTGACGAAAAGGAGGGCATGCGCTTCAAAATCTATCTGGATGACGTGCGGATCAGCCGCCACATAGAGTTCGAGGGCATTGCTGTCGGAGACGTGGTTGTAGTCAGCTTTACGGGCGGCATCGACGCGGAAGGGGGAAATGTGGTGGAGGGGGTTTGCTCCCTGGCCAGGGGGTACCTGTCCGAAGAGGGCGTCTCGGTTCCGGAGTGAAGGCTTATGGGGCACGGAGGGATGCGTGGCGCAGCTATGTGTCGCTCCGGTTCAAAAGGAGATGGCGGGAAAGGTATACTGCATAACGCTGAATCCTGCCTAATGTAATCATGCGATTGAACCAGCCAGCGTTATGCAGTCTGGTTTCACGGCAAGTGAAATCGTTAAGCAGTATAAATAGAATCGTGTTAAGAAAACGCCTCCCTGTTCCGAAATATAAAATAACCATGTCTGTAAGAAGGTGCAGATAAAGCCGTAATTTGGACTTCTCTGACAATGCAGACGGAGCTTACACGGAGGGAAGGGGCAGGAGGAAGGACGATGGATAGAACAGACAGAAAACCGAACATTATCTATATTTTGGCCGATGATATGGGCTACGGAGACATCTCCGCTTTTAATGAAAAATGCCCCTTTACCACGCCGAACCTGGATCTTATGTGTGAAAGGGGAATGCGTTTTACGGATGCCCATGCCACTGCGGCGGTATGTACCCCTTCCCGGTACGGCTTTCTCACAGGGAGGTACAACTGGCGCTCGGTTCTCAAGTCGGAGGTGATTGGGGGATATTCCGCTCCGATTCTGGAGGAAGGGCGCACCACGGTAGCCAGTATGCTGCAGTCCCAAGGATACCGTACCTGCATGGTGGGAAAATGGCATCTGGGGATGGACTTTGCCAAGACAGAGGGCTTCTATGAGAAGCGGGATTTTGCTGCCTGTGACGGAGTCGATTATGCCGGATCGATCAAGGGCTCCCCCACAGAGCACGGTTTCGACTACTACTATGGAATCAGCGGCTCTTTGGACATGCCGCCCTATATTTACATTGAAAACAATCGCTTTACAGCGCTGCCGGATCGGGTGACGAAAGGGACGGGCAAGAAATTCTGGCGGGAAGGGCCTACCGCCCCCGATTTCATCCATGAAAATGTGTTGGATGATTTCTGCGATAAGGTATTAGAAAAGATAGAGGAGTACCGGGAAGCCCCCTTCTTCATCTATTTCGCCATGCCGGCCCCTCATGCGCCTATCCTGCCGGCCGGGCGGTTCCTGGGAAAATCCGGGACGAACGAATATGGGGACTTTGTCCTACACTGTGACGACGTGGTAGGGAGGATCAGCAGAAAACTGGAAGAGACAGGGCTACTGGAGAACACCATCCTGGCATACGCCTCGGATAACGGTTGCAGTCCTTTTGTGGATTTCCAGGAGTTGAAGGCGAAGGGGCATAGCCCCAGCTACCATTTCAGAGGCGCCAAGGCGGATATCTATGAGGGCGGGCACAGGATTCCGTATATCGTACAGTGGCCGGAGAAAATCAGGGGCGGCAGCGTATCCGGCGCAGTGGTATGCCTGTCAGATTTCCTGGCGACCATAGCGGACTGCCTGGACGTCGCGCTGAAGGAAAACGAGGGGGAGGACAGTGTAAGCAACCTTCCCCTGTGGACGGAGGAACGGACAGAAGTGCGCCAGGATATCGTGCATCAGAGCATAGACGGCTCCCTGTCCATTCGAAAGGGGAAATGGAAGCTGGAGATGTGTCCGGGATCCGGTGGCTGGTCCTACCCTAAGCCTGGCGAGGAGCCGGAGGGCGCTCCGCATTTTCAGCTTTACGACCTGGAGACGGACATCGGGGAGACCCAAAATGTCATAGCAAAGTATCCCGAGACAGCCGTAACGCTGCGGGAGATTCTGACTGGCTATATACGCAGCGGAAGAAGCACGCCCGGCACAAAACAGAAGAACAATGGCCGGGAGGTATGGGAGACCATCCTGTGGATTGATGAAAAACAGGGCTGAGGCCATTGCTTTGCACGGACAAAAGGATATCGCAAAGATTAGCAATCATGATGAGGACAGAATCACGAGCATGATGGACGGGAGGGCAGTACAGCGGCCCGGCATCATGCGGCACTGTGCAGATAACGGCATCCGACATGGGCGTGCTGCTGTATACCGATTATGGATTCCGCAAAAACGGTAATTTCATGTACTATACATTTTGAGGATGCAGGCGAAAAGAGAGTGGAGGCCTGACGGAAAGGCGCATAGAATGGAAACGTGCAGACTGCTTTTGTTCGACTTGGACGGTACGCTGCTTCGCAGTGACAAAAGGATAACGAAGAGGACGCTGCAGGCCCTGGACAGATGCAGGGAGAAGGACATGATGATAGGCGTGTCCACGTCCAGGGGAGAGAAAATCGCTCTGTCGTTCATAGAGGAGCTGCGCCCTGACATTCTGATTGCCAGCGGCGGGGCCCTGATAAAGCGCGGGGGCGAATACATATACAAGGCCGAGTTTTCAGCGGAGCGGACGAGGCAGATGATCGGGGCGGCCAGAAGCATATGCGGCATGGACTGTGAGATAACCATAGACACGGTGGATTCCCATTATTGGAACTACAGAATCGATCCGAAGGAACAGGACAGGAGCTGGGGCGACAGCATCTATACGGATTTCAGGGATTTCGGGCAGAGCTCCCTGAAGATGTGCGTGGAGATTTTCGATGACAGTCAGGCCCGGAGGCTGGCGGAATTGCTGGATGACTGCGACTGCATACGGTTCTCCGATGGATACTGGTACAAATTCACCCGAAAGGGAGTCACCAAGGAAGCGGCGATATTGAAAGCATGCGCTGCCTGCGGGATAGGACCGGAGGAAATCACGGCCTTTGGGGACGACTACGCGGATATGGGGATGCTCCGGCTGTGCGGCAGAGGAATCGCCATGGGGAATGCTTTGGACGTGGTGAAGGAAGCGGCGGACATCGTGATTGGCAGCAATGACGAGGACGGAATCGCGGTGTACCTGGAATCGCTGATGGAATGACGGGGAGGGGGAGAACGGAATGGAGAGCAGGATAGATCATGCGGCAAAAAAATGGGAGCTGGGCCATTTCGAAGAGATCTACCGGTATCCCACAAAGGCGGTCTTCTCCGCACAGTCCCGGCAGTTCGGCCCTGTCATCCTGAAAATCGACCGGAATATCGGGCAGCTGAAATCCGAACATCATATGCTGGCAGGGCTGTCGGGCGCGTATAATTGTAAAGTATACGCCTATGAGGAGAGTGCCGGGCTTCTTCTGGAGGAGCGCATTATCCCGGGGACAGTGCTGCGCAGGGAAGCGTCCCTGGAGAAGCGGATCCGGATATTTTCCGGGGTGTTTGGCGGGATACATCTGCCTGCGGAGGAGGGCGGGACTTATCTGGACTGGCTGGAGGGAATCTGCGGGTATTGCAGGCAGAATCCTGTGGCGGGGGAGCTTCTGGACCTGGCGGTTCAGGCGCGGGGAGTCTGCGCGGAGATGTTCGGGAGATATCCGGACAGGGTGCTCCTCCACGGCGATTTGCACCATGACAATATCCTGTCCAGGACTGACGGGAGCTATGCCATGATCGATCCCAAAGGGGTCATTGGCCCGGCAATCATGGATCTGCCCAGGTTCATACTCAATGAGCTGGACACAGACCATACATGTCCGGACGGAGAGCATATCCGGGAGGTCATCCGGCTGTTGGGCCTGCAGACAGGCTATCCGGAGGCGGATATCGGGAGGCTCTTTTTCATGGAGACGGTTCTGGAGAACATCTGGTGTGTGGAGGACGGCGAGGAGGCGAACAGGCAGGAGCTGGAGGTCGCCGGGCTTTTTCTGTGACCGGTTTCAGGAACAGTGGGAAAATGTCTGCACATGCGGCGGCAGGCATGGAAAGAGGAGGGAAAGGATGACATTTGAACGTTTGGGCCAGGAGAATGCGGAAGCGTATATCGCGTATCTGAGGACTGCGATGAGGGAAGAACCTGAAAAGATGACGGCTGAAACAGTCGATGAAGAGGGGATAAGGAACAGGGTTTCGGATTCCTTTTACACAGGGACCACATCCATTCTGGCGATGGATGACGGGAATGTGGTCGGGCGCATAGAATACCATTTCTATGGCTGCATGCAGGACGGCTACCGGATGGCGTATGTGGACTGGGTCTATGTTCTGAAAGCTTACAGGCACAGAGGGATTGCGCAGATGCTTTTCGCGGAGCTTGAAAAGGACTGCGGCCGGAACGGCATAGATCAGTATTATCTGATCCGGGCGAGAAATGAGGAGGCGGACAGGTTTTACGGAAGCTTCCGGGGAGCTGCGATGGAGGACGCCCCGATTTTGCGGAGATATCTGGAGGCGCGGGAGCCTTAGTACCCCGATGCATGAATCCTTGAGCAATCAGCCCTGGCTGCCCACCCCGGTACTGCGTTGCCGCCAGGGGGCGATGCCCCGCATCGCCTCCTTCCTCTGCCTTGTTCTGGCGCGGACATCAAGCACTGATTACTCGGGAATTCAAGCACCGGTGTACCAGGCGGGGGCTTCGGCGGGCGGAAGCCTTACTTTTTCGGGGGAATGGGACGATATAATGGAATATAAGTCATTCCATGGAATAAGTAGAATTTCGCAGAATAAAAGGCATTCGGTAGACGGCGGGACGATATAGGTGTAAAGGCAGGCGGCCAGGGCGGGCAGCACGGCGGCATTATCCGGAAAGGCAGGGGGCGTTATGAAGATAGGGGAAGCGCAGGAAATCTACAGGGAGCAGATCAGGGCATATCAGAAGGAGAAGAGCAGCATATCGAAGCAGCTTCAGAACCTCCGCAGGCGGATGGAGATCCGGCCGGAGGAAAAGGAGCAGTGCGCCACCGAGGCGGCCACGCTGGAGCTGACCCTGGAGGCCCTGGATGAAAAGCAGGATGAGTACCAGGAGTATCTCAGCAGGCTGACGGAGACCTACTGCGCCTACTGGAACGCCGCGGTGGCTGACCAGCAGGCGGATGCCTCGGAGGAGTACGCCGAGGACATGGCGAAGGTCATGGAGGTGGCCCGGCGCATCATGCGCGGCGATATCGTGCCCGCATCTGACGAGAAGAAGCTGATGGAATACAGCGAGGAGATGTACCAGACAGCCAAGAGCGTAGGGGCCATGGTGCGCCGCCAGAAGCGCGAGAAGCACAAATCCCTCTGGGGGGACGAGGAGGAAAAGCAATACCCCGACCCCAGGGAGGCCGCAGAGAACGCGGAGGCCCCCGGAGACGGGCCGGCGGTGGTGGATGCATCGTCTGTAGCGGCGGGCGTCTCCGCTGAAGGATGAGGCGATGGAAATGATTATCGGAGCGGATATCCGGTGACGCAGGCCGTTGTAGGGGGAACCGGGAAAGGCCGGAAGCGCAGAAGAAGCATTACAAAAAAGAATCAGGGGTAGGCGCGAACGGCCTGCTCCTTCCGCTATATGGGGCACGGCAGCAGCCGTGTCCTTTTGCGTGGGAGGATATCTGCGGCAGCAGGGATGGAGGGAGACCGGGATGGCACAAGAGTGGGCGAAAGCATTCTACAGGTCAAGGCGGTGGCTGAGGTGCAGGGACGCATACATAAAGGACAGAATCCTGGCGGACGGCGGCCTGTGCGAGGAATGCCGCGACAGGCCGGGATACATCGTGCACCACAGGAAGCCGCTCACCCAGGAGATCGTAGGGGTGGCCTCAAAAATAGTGAGTGACTCGCGCGTAGGGGGTGTAGTACCAGATAAGAGAAGGAGGTAGGCGGACATGGCGGCAGCGGATTTGTACTTTTCCGGGAATAGGGGCTTCATCAGAGCGTTAGGGAGCAATGTGAACACCTTGGACAGCCTTGATACACATGCCGTCATAACAGATGAACTTGGAGCAATAAAATATAGTAGCGGTGTGGCTTGTTGTCAATGAAATAATCAGCATCCTGGAGCATATAGTGGATATAGGAGTCAAGATGCCGCCGTTCCTCCTGCCGCTGGTAAAGAATAAAAACCGGGCAGTGGAGGAGAAGGCTGACGTGGTGGCAAAGGAGGATGGAGATGGAGAATAAGGCATTATTTGAGGGGCCGGACATATCTGTCCACCAAGGCGTGGTGGACGTCAAGCGCATGCGGAATGCAGGATGCAAACGCATAGGCATCCGGGCCGGGTACGGAAAGAACAATGTCGATCAGCGCTATGTGCCTAATGCACAGGCTTGTTACAACCTGGGAGTGGATGTGCTGCTGTATTGGTTCTCATATGCGTATACTGTGGACATGGCCGCGGCGGAGGCCGGATACGCAATGGCCCAAGCGGCGAAGTACTGGGAGAGATGCCCGGTGGCATTTGATTTCGAGTACGACAGTGTGAACTATGCCCGGAAGAACGGCGTGGCCATTACCCGGGAATCGGCCACGGACATGGCCATAGCGTTCCTGGAGAAAGTCCGGGATGGCGGATATATCCCTGTAATCTATACCAACCAGGATTACATGCGCAATTATTTTGACTTGGAGCGGATTGCTGCGCAGCTCGGCCAGATGTATGTCTGGTATGCCAGATACACATCCTCGCTTCTGGATAGCGAGACCCGGGCAGTGGACATCTGGCAGTATACCGTTTCCGGCAGGATTCCGGGGGTGGCAGGGCGCGTTGACATGAACCGCTTCTACACGGATTTCGCCGAGAGCACAGTTCCGATCCACAGACCACAGAAGCGCAACCTGAACATCCAGGGCTTCCAGGCGGCGGCAAATGCGGACGGATACCGGGACGCAGACGGGAATCCCCTCTCGGAGGACGGCCTGGACGGGCCCAGGACACAGCATGTCCGCAGCCAGATTGCCCTTAGGGCAAAGCTCTCCCAGGGAAACTATGTGGTGGGCTCCAAAGGTCATCTGGTGGAATGGTGGCAGCAGCGCTGCAATGAGATTCTGGCGCGTAGCCAGGCGGTAGATGGACTGTTCGGCAAGACTGCCCGGAAGGACACGCAGGCCCTACAGCGCAGGTTGAGCCTGAAGGAGGACGGCATCGCCGGATACAACAGCATCCAGGCCGCATTTTACAACTGATTCAGGCCAATCTGTCATGACAAGATTCAAATCATAGTCAATGTATAAAGTGAGACAAAAATGAGACATCTTCTCTTCAGAATGCTTCATTTTGTGCCGCGAGACATAAAAGGACATTTACAACCATCAACTGTAAATCACATTTCATTACATGGATAAAAGGCTGAAAAGGCCGACTTCATGCGGCTTCCAGGCATATCGCAAAGAAAAATCCCCGGGGGACTCGGCCCTCCGGGGATTGGATTTTTTCGTGAGACATTGGGGATTCGAACCCCAGACAACTTGATTAAAAGTCAAGTGCTCTACCACCTGAGCTAATGTCCCATATTCATAAAAAAGGGGATATCCCCTCCAACAGGGCTAGCTGGATTCGAACCAGCGTCTGCAGCAGTCAAAGTGCTGTGCCTTACCGCTTGGCGATAGCCCTAGATTTGACACCAAGCGCGCCGCCGCGATACATCTGCGAAAAAGCCAAAGCCCGCTTGCGGTGAACGATATCCTGCTGTAAAAGGGTGGATAAAGGGATTCGAACCCTTGGCCTCCAGAGCCACAATCTGGCGCGCTAACCAACTGCGCTATACCCACCATATCCTTCATGGAACCCTCGCCCGTACTGACAGACGGCAAACGTCCCCAACGTGCCCGAAGGGATTCGAACCCCCGACCCACGGCTTAGAAGGCCGTTGCTCTATCCAGCTGAGCTACGGACACATGTCGGCTGCCATAATCAAACCAACGAACCATATTTTAACGTATATTCTTTCGTTTGTCAACAGTTTTATCTCATACTCGTCAAATTTTTTTCGGCGATTTTTTCTGCAGATTCCCGGCAAAGCTCCGGAAAGGGAAAGTTGTGCTTGAAAACCGCGGTGCGGAGGGGTATAATAGCTGTCAGACTCATTTTGCAGTTTACATTTCATCCCACAGAATTTTACGGGGAACCGTTTGCCGTGCCAAATGCCATTCCAGAGGAAAGAGAGGATATACCTATGCAGAAAGAACAGAATGTACAGACAGAGAACAAGATGGGCGTCATGCCCGTGAACAGGCTCCTGCTGTCCATGTCCCTGCCCATGATGATCTCCATGCTGGTGCAGGCGCTCTACAACATCGTGGACAGCATCTTCGTGTCCCGGGTCAATGAATACGCCCTGCGGGCAGTGTCGCTGGCCTTTCCCATCCAGAGCCTGATGATCGCCGTGGGCGTGGGCACTGCGGTGGGCATCAACTCCTTCCTGTCCAGGACGCTGGGGGAGGGGGAGCTCGAGAAAGCCAACCGGATTGCCGTCAATGGCGTCTTCATCGAATTCGTGAGCTTCCTGGCGTTCGCCCTGATCGGCATCTTCGTGAGCCGCCCCTTTTTCGCCAGCCAGACATCCATTCAGGAGGTGCGGGACTACGGGACGGTATACCTGACCATCTGCTGCACGGCCAGCGTCGGCATCTTCATGCAGATGGCTTTCGAGCGGCTGCTCCAGTCCACGGGCAAGACGATTTATGCCATGATTACTCAGGGGGCGGGAGCCGTCACGAACCTGATCCTGGATCCGATTCTGATATTCGGCCTGCTGGGCTTCCCGGCCATGGGCGTGGCAGGGGCAGCGGCGGCGACGGTCATCGGGCAGATGGTGGCAGCGGTGCTGGCCATCGTGTTCAATCTGAAATACAATAAGGAGCTGCACATATCCTTTCACGGATTTAAGCCCGATATGGGCCTGATCGGGAATATCTATAAGGTGGGCGTCCCCTCCATCGTCATGCAGGCCATCGGCTCTGTGATGACCTATGGCATGAACCTGATTCTGGAGGCCTACGGGGTGGCCCAGACGGTATTCGGTATCTATTTCAAGCTCCAGAGCTTCATCTTCATGCCTGTGTTCGGCCTGAACAATGGGCTGGTGCCCATCATCGCCTATAATCTCGGCGCGGGGAAGCGGGAGCGGGTGGTGAAGGCCATGAAGAGCAGCATCACCTATGCAGTGTGCATCATGCTGCTGGGGCTGGCCGTCATGGAGCTGTTCCCAGGGCAGCTGATCGGCATGTTCGATGCGGATGCGGCCTCCGCAGACCTTCTGGTGATAGGGATTCCGGCCCTTCGGACGATTTGCTTAAGCTTTGTCTTTGCCGGGTACTGTATCGTGGTGGGCAGCGTGTTCCAGGCCCTGGGGAACGGTGTGTACAGCATGTGCGTCTCCATCGCAAGGCAGCTTTGCGTGCTGCTGCCGGTGGCGTGGCTGTTCTCCTTAAGCGGGAACGTGAACCTGATATGGTGGGCCTTCCCCATCGCCGAGCTGGTGAGCTTAGGCCTGAGCACCTTTTTCCTGGTGCGGATCAATAAACGGATCATCCGGCATATCGGGGAAAAGCATCCCGGAGAGGATGTTCCAGAGGCATCAAAGTAGCAAAAGCCATGGGGGAGAGCGCAGCTTTCTCAGGGCTTATGGGCAATCGAAAAATCCGGCGGAAAAACTGCCGCAAAAAAATCTCATGAGATGCAGGCGGCGGCTTGACAAGAGGCCCGGATAGTATGTATAATCGATATAGTTGCTGCAGGATTTCGGCCTGCGGCAGCGCTATGCGGATATGGCGGAATTGGCAGACGCGCCAGATTTAGGTTCTGGTGTCCCCCGACGTGCAGGTTCAAGTCCTGTTATCCGCAGGAGACGAGGAAAGCCGCCCTTCCGGCCAAGGAGCAGGGCGGCTTGCTTTTTTATAAGAGGCTGGAAATATGGATGTTGAGATTCCCATAAATGCAAACGGGAATTTCATCATCAAAACGGTACTGACAAGTGGCTTTTTCATTCTCAAAGTCATATACATTGACGATGCGTGTGGTTGGGTTTATGATCCAGTATTCCCGAACGCCCGCAGTGCGATATTTAAAGAGTTTGATGCCGTAATCCATCTGCTGGGTTGAGGGTGATACGATTTCAATAATCCAATCGGGAGCTCCGTTGCATCCTTTGTCATTCAGCTTGTCTTTATCGCATATCACTGAAATGTCGGGTTCGACATAGTTTCGGTCATCTTCATTTAGGAAGACGGCGAATGGAGCAGGGAGGACTTCACAGTCTCCACCGTGATTTTTTATATACCGGTGGATGACAGCGGACAGCTCCATGACTAATTTCTGGTGCCTGAAATTCGGCGGGGCCATCATGTACAGATGGCCGTCGATCAGTTCTGCCCTCTGTCCCTCCGGCAGGGCGTAGATATCGTCTATCGTATAGATCCTTTCGTGTGCAAATGCCACCTGGCTCTCCTTTCTCCTTTCAGAATTCACTGCTGCCTGCGCCCTATGACTGCAGCGCCATATAGGAATTGTGGTATTCCTGGCGGTAGGTGACGTCCTCGTCGAACCAGGCCGGGGGCAGGAAGGATTCGGCGGCCTCCCTGCTTCCGAACTCCACCTCGGCCATGACCAGGGGCGCGAAGGGCGGGTCGAAGATGTCCAGCTCAATGGTAAGGGAATAGTCCGAAGGCGGACAGGGGATGCCGGGCCGCCCTCGGAAGCCCGGGTTGGGCAGGGGGATCAGGTACCGTTTCTTGGAGATGATCTTGCCGTCCGCCTTGCCGCGCAGATGGTAATAGGCTTCCCTGTTCAGGGGCAGATTGCTCTCCTCCCTGGCCATCATGCCGCTTCCCTTGTAGGTCAGGTAGTACTCGTCGTCCTCCTTGCGGACCCGCACCACGGGCGACGCATTCAAATAAGCCTGCTCGATATGGCGGAAGGGGTAGCTTTCCAGATCGGCGGGCAATTCCTTGATGGTGAATTTGCGCTCTATTTCCATAGTCTTTCCTTTCTCTCTGTCATTTTCCGAATCGGGCACAGCCTGGCGTCTATGGCGGCAGAGAATCATTTTGCCCGTAAATCGACGGAACTGTAACTTAATCATAACACATTTTCGAAAAATTCTAAAGCGCTAATTGAAATATTTGACAACAATGTGTATACTGAAAATAAATAATTTATACTGCATAACGCTGAATGCTGCCTAATGTAATCATGCGATTGAACCAGTCAGCGTTATGCAGTCTGGTTTCATGGCAAGTGAAAGCGTTAAGCAGTATAAATAAATAATCTTATGGAAGAGAGGTTGACGGAAATGAAAAAGATAGCGGTTTTCTTCGGGACAGGCTATGAGGAGATCGAGGCGCTGACAGTGGTGGACATCTGCCGCAGGTGCGGGCTGGAGGTGGAGACGGTGTCGGTGATGGAGCAGCAGGAGGTCACAGGCTCCCACGGCATCCCTGTCCGGATGGACAAAATGTACGGGGAGGCGGATTTTTCGGAGTATGACATGCTGGTGCTGCCGGGAGGCATGCCCGGCACGAAGCATCTGGAGGCCCACGGGGGGCTCATGGAGCAGGTGGACGCTTTTCATGCCGCGGGGAAATACATTGCGGCCATCTGCGCCGCCCCCAGCATCTTTGGGCACAGGGGAATCCTGAAGGGCAGGAGGGCCTGCTGTTACCCCGGCTTTGAGAGCCATCTGGAGGGCGCCCAGGTCACGGAGGGCCCGGTGGAGATTTCGGATCATGTGGTCACCTCACGGGGCATGGGCACGGCCATGGATTTCGCCCTGGCCATCGCAGGCATCTTCTGCGGCCCTGAGAAGGCCCGGGAGATGGCAGGGAATATCGTATACGGAAAGGCGGAGTGAGCGGGTGAGAATATGATGAAGGAATATCAAAAGTGCGCGAAGGAACTGCTGGAGTTCATCGAGAAGAGCCCTACCGCTTTCCAGACGGTGGCGAACCTGAAGGAGGTATTCGCCGGACTGGGCTTCTGGGAGCTGAAGGAGACGGAGAAGTGGGAGACGGAACCCGGGCAGGGATATTATGTGACCAGGAACGATTCCTCCCTGATCGCTTTCCGCATGCCCCAGACGGACACGCCGAAGGGCTTCCACATCTCGGCAGCCCATGGGGATTCCCCTGCGTTCAAGGTGAAAGAGTCCCCGGAGATGGCCGTGGAGGCCGCCTATCTGAAGCTGAACACGGAAAAGTACGGCGGCATGATTCTGTCCACATGGCTGGACAGGCCCCTGTCCGTGGCGGGGCGGGTGATCGTAAGGGGAAAGGCGGGGATGGAGACCAGGCTGGTGAACATCGAGAAGGATCTGTGCGTGATCCCCAATGTGGCGATCCATATGAACCGCGAGATGAACAAAGGGGTGGAATATAATCCCCAGACGGATATGCTCCCCCTCTACGGGGAGTGCGGCAGCGGGAAAAAGAGCAGCCCCTTGCTGAGGCGCGTGGCAAAGGCCGTGGGCGCGAAGCAGGAGGACATCCTGGGCCACGACCTGTTCCTCTATGTCAGGGACAGGGGCAGGATATTCGGGGAGGGAGGGGAGTTCGTGCTCTCCCCCAGGCTGGACGATCTGCAGTGCGTGTACGCCTCCGCCAAGGGGTTTGCGGAGAGCGCGCCGGTGGACTACATAAATGTCTGCGCCATATTCGACAACGAGGAGGTGGGGAGCGGCACCAAGCAGGGAGCGGATTCCACCTTCCTGGAGGATACGCTGTGGCGGATCGGGGAGGGCATGGGGCTTGACAGGGGCGGCGTCCTGCGCCTGATAGCGGACAGCTTCCTGATATCCGCGGACAATGCCCATGCGGTGCACCCCAACCACCCGGAGAAGGCGGATCCCACCAACCGGCCTTACCTGAACAGGGGGCTCGTCATCAAATTCCACGGAAGCCAGCGGTATGCCACGGACGGCGTGTCGGCGGCCAGGATGCGGAGCATCTGCGAGAAGGCCAAGGTGCCCTGCCAGGCCTATGCCAACCGCTCGGACATCCCCGGCGGCGGGACATTGGGGAATATCTCCACCTCCCATGTGTCCCTGTCCACAGTGGACATCGGCCTGCCCCAGCTTGCCATGCACTCGGCGGTGGAGACCGCGGGAGTGAAGGACACGAAGTACGCGGTGGAGGCTTTCAGGGCGTTCTTTGGAGAATAAGGCCCGGGGCCGGTGGATGCCGTGTTGCCTGCGGGTGGCGGCGACGGGTGGAACAGGAGGTGGAGCCGGTGGTTCTGGCGGTGCCGCGTTACCTGCGGGTGGCAGCGATGTCCACGGAGAAGGTGTCGCCTGTGGTGTCGTCCTCAAAAGATTCTATGTAGGAGACAGTGAACTCCGTGTCTCCGGCGGGCACCTCGAACAGGAGGAGCCCGGTGCGGCTTTCGCCCTTCGCCAGATCGTACTCTGAAGGCAGAAGCGCCTCCCGGGCGGCCTCCGGAATTTCCAGGTCTTCGTAGGAAGTGATGGGATAGTCGTAGATTTGTTCCTCGCCGGCATTGTCGGCGTAGAGCACGACGAAGTCCCAGTCGAACATGGTGATGCCCTCCTGAAAGGTGTTCTTGACGGTGACCTCCGCCGCCAGCAGGTCGTAGCCCGGGGTGGGGATGTAGCCCTCATATCTGCTGCAGGTATAGGCTTCATTCAGGGTGAAGTCGAAAAAGTAAGTGCGCATGGTATCGCCTGCCGCGCCCTGGGCATAGCCCTCCTTGGGGAGGACGATGGAGCCGGAGGAGCCGCAGGCTGCCAGCAGCAGGGCCGAGAATGTGATGAGCAGGAGGGACGCGATCCGTTTCTTCATGATGACCTCCATTCCGCCGCCCTCTGGCGGGCGGCATGTATCGTGCTGTACTCTGTATATGTTAGGTATGTTAGCATATCTATAGAAGAAAGACAAGCCGTGGAAGAAAATTCAAAAAAGGAATTGACTTTTTCCGTATATGATGTTAATATATCTCTTGTACGGTGCGTATGCGGAAGTGTCGGAACTGGCAGACGAGCAAGACTAAGGATCTTGTGTTGGCAACAACGTGTGGGTTCAAGTCCCATCTTCCGCATGTAGTAAGTCTTGTCAAATTAATTGTCTTGAAAACTTCCATTGATAAAGTGGAAGTTTTCTTTTTATAAGGATATCCATGTAAAGAAAAGCCGAAAAGGAGAGACAGATGTTTGGGAAAAGGCGGGTGCGACGGAGGGATTATGACAGGGAGAACTGGAGACCGGTCCTGAAATGCAGTATCTGCAACGGGGAGCGGGTGGCAGGCTTCAAGAACATCCATACGGGGGAGTTCAGGGAGGAGCGCTTCATCCAGAGCGCTTCAGAGCTGGAGGACTTCAAGCAGGAATACGGGATTTCCGAGCTGCCAAAGGAATATTGAGGGGAATACGGAGGAGCTGAGTACATATGAAAGGATTTTTGTACGCTATTGTGGAAATAATCGCGCGGATGCACAGTTATCTGCTGAAGCTCAACGATGCTTATGAATACAACTTTACCGACAAGGAGCTGCATTTCCTGATTATCGGAGCGCTGGGGATGGCCATGATTTTCGTGGTGCATCCGATTTTCAAGTGGCTGGCAAAAAACAGGCACATCATGGTCATCAGCTGGATCTACGTCTTTACGCTGATCATCGTCATTACCTTCGCCATCGAAATCGGCCAGCGGGTGACGAATACGGGGGTAATGGAATTCGCGGACATTATGTTCGGCGTGCTGGGCTTCATCAGCATGTTCCTGGTGTTCTCCGTGTTCCGGGGAATCTACCACCTGATTCTGCGGCTGATACGGCATGGGGGCCGGGATGAGGACGAGTATGACGACGAGTATGACGAGTGGGAGCGGCTAGGATAGGAGACGGTCATGAAATTTCTACATATCTCGGATTTGCATATCGGGAAGCGCGTCAACGAGTTTTCTATGACAGAGGATCAGAAATATATCCTGAACCAGATTCTGCAGATAGCACAGAGGGAACAGGTGGATGCGGTGCTCATTGCGGGGGACATCTATGACAAGCCCATGCCCTCCGCGGAGGCCGTGCAGATGTTCGACTGGTTCCTTACCGGGCTGGCGGATTTGGGGAAGAAGGTCCTGGCGGTCAGCGGCAACCATGACTCCCCGGAGCGGATCGCCTTCGGCGGCGAGCTGATGCGGGGGAGAGGCGTATATGTGTCTCCTGTGTATCGGGGAGAGGCCCTGGAGATAGCGCTGCAGGACAGCTATGGGGAAATCCGCGTCCATCTGCTCCCTTTCGTGAAGCCTGCCACCGTGCGGCATACGCTGGAGGAAAGGCCGGAGGATGAGGGAGGCGTCAGACTGCCGGAAAGCTATCAGGAGGCGGTGGAGATAGCAATAGAACGCATGAAAATAGACGGAAAAACGCGCAATATTCTGGTGGCCCATCAGTTCGTCACCGGCGCGGGGCGCTGCGATTCCGAGGAGGTGGCCGTAGGGGGCTTGGACAATGTGGATGCCCGGGTCTTCAACGCTTTCGACTATGTGGCGCTGGGCCATATCCATAGCCCCCAGTCCGTGGGCCGGGAGACGGTGCGCTACTGCGGGACGCCGTTGAAGTACTCTTTTTCCGAGGCAGAGCAGGAGAAATCCGTCACAATCGTAGAACTGCGGGAGAAGGGGCAGCTTACGGTTTCCACTGTGCCGTTGGTCCCATTGCACGACATGCGCAAAATCAGGGGCTCTTATCTGGAGGTGATGTCCAAATCCTTCTACCAGGATAGGGACAGGGAGGACTACGTGCAGATAACACTGACGGACGAGGAGGACATTCCCGACGGCATGCAGAGGCTCCGCACGGTCTATCCGAACCTGATGCGCCTGGTCTATGACAACAGCCGTACCAGGGAGGACAGGACCGTGGAGGCCGTCGGGCAGGTGGAGGAGAGGTCGGAGATGGAGCTGTTCGGGGAGTTCTATGAGATGCAGAACAATCAGCCTATGAGCGGGGAGCAGGCAGCGTTCATAGAGAAGCTGATTGAGGGATTGCAATAGATACAAAATGGAAGACAAATCTGTGATAAAAAGGAAGAAGACGGGAGAGAGCGATGAAACCAGTAAAGCTTGTCATGAGCGCGTTTGGCCCTTACGCGGAGAGGGCGGAGATAGACTTTGACAGCTTCGGCGGGCAGGGGCTTTACTTGATTACCGGAGACACAGGTGCGGGCAAGACCACCATATTCGATGCCATAGCCTTTGCGCTGTACGGGGAGGCCAGCGGCTATGTGCGCCAGCCGGACATGTTCCGCAGCAAGTACGCAAGGGACGAGGTCCCCACCTATGTGGAGCTCACCTTCGCCTATCGGGGAAAACGATATACGGTAAAGCGCAACCCGGAATACATGCGGCCGAAGGGGCGGGGGACAGGCTATACGCTTCAGCGGTCGGAGGCCGAGCTGCGCTTTCCGGACGGGAGGGCTCCGGTTACGAAGACGAAGGATGTGACAAGGGCGGTGACAGAGCTGATCGGGCTGGACCGCAGGCAGTTCACCCAGATTGCCATGATTGCCCAGGGGGACTTCCAGAAGCTGCTGCTTGCGGGGACGGAGGAGCGGGGGGACATTTTCCGGCAGATTTTCGGGACTGGGATTTACCAGCGTATCCAGGAGCAGCTGAAAGCATCGGTAAAGCTGGAACGGGATGCCTATGAGGAGCTGAAGCGCAGCGTGAACCAGTACATGGACGGCATTGTCTGCCAGGATGACGTGCCTGGAGGTGTCGGTGCGAAACTGCGGGAATTGCAGAAAATGAAATTTGACGGCGGCGTCGAGGAGGGCCTGGAACTGCTGGCAAAGCTGTGCGAGGAGGGCGAGGCGGCGCTTGAGGCCATGGACAGGCGGCTGGCGGGGCTGGATGAGGAGATTCGCAGGCGAGACCAGCTTATGGTGGACATTCGGCACAGGGAGGAACAGCGGGCGGCGCTTCTGGAGAACCAGAAGGAACAGGAGCTGCTGAGGCTTGCGCTTGCGGAGAAAAACTCTGTTTTCACACAGGCGGATCAAAACCGCCAGGAGTGCGGCAGGCTGGAGGAGCAGATTCAGGATGCCAGGAAGAAGCTGGAGAAATTCGACGGCCTGGAGGCCCAGCAGGAGGCATGGCGCAGGGGAGAAGAGGAGATTGCTGAAGAGAAGGGGCGCAGGGCGGATATCCTCTTAAAGAGACAGGCTCTGGAATCCTCCCTGCAGGAGGAACAGGAGAGCTACAGGCTCCTGGCGGGAGCAGGGGAAGCGAAAGAGCGCCTGGAGCGGCAGTACAGCGATGTCCAGCGCCAGCAGCAGAACCTTCTGCGCCAGGATCAGGGCCTGGCACAGGAGGTGGAACGGCAGGAGAAAGCGGAGCGGTCCATTGCCGGGAACCGGAAGAAGGAGCAGGAACTTTCGGACGACATGGCGAAGAACCGGGACAGGATAGAAGCCATGGGAGACCGGGACGCCATGCTCTCCCGGGTGGAGCAGACGGAAGAGAGGCTGGCGGGGCAGAAGGAGCTCATACAGAAGCAGGAGGAAGAAAGGGATGCGGCAGAGAAAGCGGGAGAGCTGCTGAAAGAGAAGCAGAAGGAGCTGCTGGGCCGTGGAGAGGCCCTGGGCAGAGAGCGGAGAGTCTGCGAGGAAGAGAGAGAGGCTCTGAAAAATATCGGGGAAAGGGCGCTGGCATGCCGCCATGAGGTGGAGGCCGCCAGTCAGCGGCTGCGCACCTGTGAGGAGCAGGTGGAGGGACGGCGCACGGCCCAGGAGACGCTCGTCGGCCTGGAGGCAGCCTACGAAAAGGAATGTTCCCAGGCGGATGCGCATCTGAGCCGATGGAACCGCTGCCAGGCGGAGCTGGAGGCCCTGGGGGACGTGCAGTCGCGCAGGCTCCTGGCTGTTCAGCGCAGGGAGAGGCTGTGGGAGGCGCAGGCCGCGCTGGAAAGGCTGTCAAAGGAGGCGGAAAGCCTGGAGAAGCTGCGGGGAGAGACTTCCTCTGCCAGGGCCAAATACCAGGCAGCCGCGGAGGAAAAAGGGCGGCTTGGGGATGCCTACAGGAGGATGGAGCAGCAGTTCCTGGATGCCCAGGCCGGTCTGCTGGCCAGAGGCCTGGAGGAGGGCAGGGCCTGCCCGGTCTGCGGCTCCATGCACCATCCGGTTTTGGCCCTTGTTCCGGAGACTGTGCCGGAAAAGGCAGAGCTGGACAGGAAGAAGAAAGAGCTGTCCGCCGCCGAAGCCAGAGCGGAACGCCTCAGCGAAAAGGCGGGATATCTGGGGGAGGAGCTTCTGCGCCGGACGAGACAGACAGAGGAGATGGCACGGGAACTGGGGAGCATGGAGGCGCTGCAGGACCGGGAGGACGTGGGGAGAGCCCAGGATCCGACGCAGGGCCCGGAAGACACCGTGCGTGAATTTATAGACGGAATATCGGATAAAATTATGGCGTTGAGCCGGAATCTTGAAAGGGAGCTGGCAGATGCCGAGAAAGCGTGCCGTCGGAAGGAGGAGCTGGACGAGAAGCTGAAAGCCATGGGGGAGGCACAGAAAGCCCTGGATCAGAAGCGGCAGGATATGCTGTTGGCGCTGCATGCCGCCAGAAATCAGTGTGACGAGAAGAGGCGGCAATGGGAAAGGTTCCTGCTGGAACTGCCGGAAAGCGCCCTGCCCGGGGCGGATTTGGCCGAGCCGGATTTATCTGAGCCTTGTCTGCCCGGGGCGGGGCAATCCCGGCTCCAGTGGCCGGCTGAAAGGGTGTCGGCCTGTCTGCGGCAGGCCTATGAGAGGAGCCGCGGCAAGCTGGAGCAGGCGGAGGCCGGAAGAAAGCGCCTGGATACACTGGAAGCGCGCCTGACGGAATTGGAGAGACACAGGTGTCGGCTGGAAGAGGAGATGGCGGGAGCCAAGGAGCGGACGGCGAACCTACAGGGCCGTGAGGAGGCCGCCAAAAGGCAGATGGCTGCGGAATACGGGAAGACAGCCGCCCTTATGGAGGAAACGGACAGGCTGTTGCGGGCCCATGGGCAGACGGGATATCCGGCCGCGGAAGGTCAGGGGCACGAAACAGAGGACAGGACCGTTTCCGCATGTCTGAGGCGGATAGAGGGCAGGCTCCTCGTCTTGGCCGAGTGGAAGAAGCGGATTCAGGCAGATATCGTGCTCCGCGGCAAGCTGGAGGAGTCCGGGCGGCAGATGGAAGAGCAGCTGTCTCAAATCCGCAGCCTGCTGGGAGAGCTGGAGAAAGAGCTGGCCGGGATCGAGAGCAGGAAAGCGGAAAAGCAGGGCCAGCTGCGGGACAGCCTTCTTGCTTTCGAACCGCTCTCCGATACCCGGCCGGAGGAAGCAGAACTGCGAAAATGCGCCGCATGGGCACTGGAAGAGCTTTCGGAGGTTCTGCGTCGATTGGGGGAGGACATCAGGAGGAACCGGGCAGACCTGGAAAGGCGCCAGGAGCTGGAGCTGGCCATAGCCCGGAAGGAGCACCAGAGAGAGCAATTCACGGCCCAGATTCAGAAGACGGACGTGGCTTTGGCAGGGAAGGCAGCGGAGAATGGGGCGAGACAGCAGCAGATAGCGGCGCTTACGGAACAGCTGGGGGATATGACCAGAGAGCGGACGCTGGAGCTCATTTCGGTATCCCAGAGCAGGAAAGCGGCCCTGGAGGAGGCTTATCAGTCTGCGGAGAAGGACTTGATGGAATGCCGTACCAGATATGAGCGCCTGGCAGCGGCAATCGATACATTGACCAGGCAGCTTTCCGCGGCGGGGGAGGCCGGTCTGCGGGGAGAGGAGGAAGTGGCCGCGGAGAGGGAGGAAAGGCAGCGGGCCAAAAGGGAGCTGAGCGCAAAGAGAGACCGCGGATACACGGCCCTCTCCCAGAATCAGGAGATTCTCCGCAGGGTCAGGAGCAGACGGGAGGACATCGCCGTGGTGGAGAAGAGGTACGTGTGGATGCGCGCCTTGGCGGACACGGCGAACGGCAACCTAAACGGCAAGCGCAAAATCGAGCTGGAGACCTATATACAGATGACCTATTTCGACCGCATCATCCGGCGGGCCAACCTGCGCCTGCTCACCATGAGCAGCGGCCAGTATGAGCTGAAGCGTCAGCAGGAGGGGGACAACCGCAGGGAGAAGGCCGGGCTGGAACTGGCCGTGATCGACCATTACAATGCCACGGAGCGCAGCGTGAAGACCCTGTCCGGAGGCGAGTCCTTCCAGGCTTCCCTCTCTTTGGCTCTGGGGCTGGCGGACGAGATTCAGTCTTACGCGGGGGGCATCCAGATGGACTGCATGTTCGTGGACGAGGGCTTCGGCTCCCTGGACGAGGAGGCGCTGGGGCAGGCCATGAAGGCCCTGCAGCAGCTCACCGAGGGCAGGCGCCTGGTGGGCATCATCTCCCATGTGGCCGAGCTGAAGGAACGGATAGACAGGAAAATCGTAGTCAGGAAATGCAGGGACAGGAATGGCGTGGGCAGCAGCGTATCCGTGCAGCCCTGAGGGACAAGGCCGGAGCGGCGGCTCCGGTCTTGTGTGCTTTCCGGAGCCTGAAGCTTGACAAATATATCGTCTGGTGATATATTAATAACAAATATATCACCAGACGATATATCATGGGCGACAGAGGCGCATTCCGGAAGAAAGGAATCGAAATGGAGAAGCAGACACCATTGACAGAGGCACTGTTCTACATCCTGTTGTCCCTGAGAAAGCCCAACCACGGCTACGGAATCATCCAGGAGGTGGAAGGGCTCACCGAAGGCAGAGTGGTGCTGGGCCCGGGAACTCTGTACGGGGCCATACAGACCATGGCGGCCCGGGGATGGATCCGGATATACAGCGAGGAGACGGATTCCCGGAAGAAGAAGGAGTATGTCATCACAGAGATGGGCAGATATGTCTTCGCGGAGGAAAAAAAGCGTCTGGAGGAGCTTCTGCACAATGCGGAGAAAATGGAGGAGGGTACATGGTAAAGTTCAAGCTGTTCATCAATAAGGACGAAGAGACGGAATACCTCAATGAAATGGCACGGAAAGGCTATGCAATGACAGGATTCGCGCTGGGATTCTATACTTTCGAGAGCTGCAGGCCCGGCGAGTACATCTATCAGGTGGACATCACGGAGGGGCTATTCCGGGTGAGCGGCGACTACAGGGACTTCATGCGGGAAATGGGCGTGGAGATCGTATGTCTGTGGGGGCCCTGGGTCATCCTGCGCAAGCGGGCGAAGGAGGGGCCCTTCGTGCTGTATACGGATGTGGAGTCCAGCATCGAACATTACCAGAAAATCAAAAAGGCGCTCAAGATAGTCGTCATCCTGGAGATAGCCTGCATCCTTCTGGAAGCGATCTCAGCCGCAGGCATGACGGACAGGGAATCCGTCATGCTCCCCCTGGCTGGCTGCTGCCTGCTGGCCGCCATCGTCATATTCATTGTCCGGGAAATCTGCCGTGTGAACGCGATTCTGGCAGAGCTCCGGGCCAGGATAGGCCAGGAGGAAACGAACAGATGCCTTGGGAGCCGCAGCCCATCGATGATTTTGTGTCTGGGCATTACGCTGAACGGAATCTGCCTCGCGATACCGGAACCGGGAGGCAGCGCCCTGTATGGATTCGCAAAAGGGGCCCTGCAGGGCATTGCCCTGATCCTCATGGGTGCAGGAATCGCCATTACCGTGATGGGGCGCAGGGAGTGAGCCGTCAGGAGCGGAGTCCGAACTGGAACCCGCACGGGCAGAGGGGAAAGGCTCCCTCCGGGGACATGCGGTTATGGGAGCGGCCGTGGGGCTTTCCGGTGACCATTGCTGTAGCCGTGGGCGATTGCGGCTGCGGCCGGAAAGGGCCGATAGGTAGATGGAGAATGTGATATGTGATGCAAAAAGAGCCGTACTCCTGGTTTTTGGCCGGGGTACGGCATTTTCGTCCAGAAAAAAAGATTATATAGCTGACGGGGAGGCCAGTAGCGAGAGCCGGAACCAGGCCATGCTGCCGCTCCACAGCCTCCAGCATACGGAAAGAAATGAACTGGCAGAATCGAGTGTAGCAATTTTAAATCATATCTGGTATAATTGAATCGTCACGATATAAATAGGCGGTTATCGCCCCGCCAGCTTTGGAACATGTCCGGAGGGCGAAAGGGCAAAGAGGCTCCGCAATCAGGCAATTGAAAGATATTTGATTGCAGACCTGAGAAAAAAGGATGGAAGAGGCCCGGTCGATTGTACGACGGGACAGGTTACCAGCCGGAAAACAGGTATGACCGGAAAATCCGCAATAGATGAATAAAATGAGGGGAGAGGCAGCATGATTCGTTTTGGGACAGGCGGCTGGAGAGCCGTCATCGGGGATGGATTCACGAAGCAGAACATTCAGATTCTGGCCAGGGCATTGTGCGGGAAAATGAAGGATGAGGGGGTGGCGGAGCGGGGAATCGTCATGGGCTATGACAGGCGCTTCCTGTCCAAGGAGGCCATGCAGTGGGCGGCCTGCGTGTTCGCGGCAAACGGCATCCGGGCCAGCCTGATCAACAAGTCCTGCCCCACGCCTCTGGCCATGTACTATGTGGAGCGGCATGATTTTCCCTACGGCATGATGATAACGGCCAGCCACAACCCGGCCATCTACAACGGCATCAAGGTTTTCACTGCGGGAGGCCGGGACGCGGACGAGGTCCAGACCCGGGAGATTGAGGCGTACATTGACAAGGTGGAGCAGCCGGTGGAGGAGCTGGAGTACGCTAAGGCAAAGGCCCAGGGCCTGATTCGGGAAATCTATCCCCTGAACGAATACCTGGACGACCTGATGAAGGCTGTGGACATGGATGCCATCCGCCGCAGCAATCTCAGGGTGGTGCTGGATCCCATGTACGGCGTGTCCGAGACCTCCCTCCGCACCCTGCTGCAGACGGCCCGCTGCGAGGTGGAGGTGATCCACGACCGGCATGACACCCTCTTCGGCGGAAAGCTCCCAGCACCCTCGGCGGCTACGCTCCATATGCTCCAGACTTGCGTCACGGACGGGGATTATGACATCGGCATCGCCACGGACGGGGACGCGGACAGGCTGGGTATCATCGATGACACAGGGCGGTTCCTGCATCCCAACGAGATTCTGGTGCTGCTGTACCATTATCTGAAGAAATATAAGAAATGGCAGGGCCCCGCAGTCCGTAATATCTGCACTACCCATGTACTGGATCGTGTGGCAGAGGCTTTCGGGGAAAAATGTTACGAAGTGCCAGTGGGCTTTAAACATATTTCTGCCAAGATGAACGAGACGGACGCGGTCATAGGCGGGGAATCCTCCGGTGGACTCACCGTGCGCGGGCATATCAAGGGCAAAGACGGCATCTACGCGGCCATGCTTCTGGTGGAGATGATCGCGGCATCAGGAAGGAAGTTGTCCCAGCTGGTGGAGGATTTGGAGGCGGAGTACGGACGGATCGACATGGAGGAGCGGGACTACCGCTTCGACCAGGAGACCAAGGAGCGGATCTCCCATATCCTGCTGGAGGAGAAAAAGCTCCCCGAGCTTCCCTTTGAGGTGAAGAAGGTGAGCTATCTGGACGGTTCCAAGGTGTATTTCAAGAACGGCGGCTGGGTCATCGCCCGCTTCTCCGGGACGGAGCCGCTGCTTCGGATATTCTGCGAGATGCAAAATCCCAGAGATGCGGCGGATATCTGTAAGGTTTATGAGGATTTCCTGGGCGTGAAGCGATAAGTGTGAGTAGGGATTTTCCAAGACTGTAAAGTGTACAGGGGCCGGTACGGCTTTTGGGGTACTATCGGTATAGATAGGGGAGTTTGCAGGTTATAGAAAGGGTCATAGATTATGGAAGAAATCATGGACACCATGTCCAATGAAAAAATGCAGTTCGCGGTGCTGATAGATGCGGACAACATCAGCTCCAAGTATGCGGTCACCATATTTGAGGAGCTGGAGAAATACGGCTCCACCAGTTACCGGCGCATCTACGGAAACTGGTCGAAGGGCAACGGCTGGTCGGAGGCCATGCTTTTGGAATATTCCATCATGCCGGTGCAGCAGTTCTCCTACACCACGGGAAAGAACGCCACCGACATGGCCATGGTGATAGATGCCATGGACATCCTCTACAAGAACAAGGTCCAGGGCTTCTGCCTGGTCACCAGCGACAGCGACTTCACCAGGCTGGCCATGCGGCTCAGAGAGGAGAACATGTTCGTGCTGGGCATGGGCGAGTCCAAGACCCCGCTGGCTCTGACCCGGGCCTGCAACAGATTCATCCACCTGAACTTGGTGGCGGAGCAGAACATCGAGGAGGCTATCCCTGCCAGAGCCGGCAGCTCTGCGGAGGAGCGCGGCGCCTCATACGAAAAGGGCTCCCGGTCAGGCGGCTACGGAGGGTTTGGCGCTCAGGCTGACTTGGCGTCTGCTGACGAGCAGAATGTGACGTCCCTGGCCGAGGTGCGCCAGGTAATCCTGGCCCTGATCAATGAGAACGGCGGGAAGCATGTGGATTTGGCCCGGCTTGGAAATCGCCTGAATGACAAGTTTTCGGATTTTGATGTACGAAATTACGGATATTCCAAGCTGAGCACCATGATAGACCAGGAGCTGACAGATCTCCACGTGAAGAAAATCAGCAGCCAGTATTACGTGGAGCGCCGCTCCACCCTGACGAAAGAGGAGCTGGAGAGGGAAATCTGCCATATGATTGAGAAGAACGGCGGCATGGTGGAGAACCTGGCCAGCCTCAACGACGAGCTGCACAAAAAGTATAGACAGCTGGACTTCAAGCAGTTCGGCTACAGCCGGATCTCCAGCTTCTTAAGGAGCCTGGAATCCGTCACCGTCCATGAGAACGAGGTGTACCTGAAGCGTTGAGGGAACAGTGCCTGCACACAGGCAAAGCGGAAGAAAGTGGTAAGGGACGGTAGAAAACGGCATGGACATGAATATTTTTGACTATATGCGCAGCAACGACATGGAAAAGGAGGCTCCCCTGGCCGCCAGGATGCGCCCCCGGACGCTGGACGAGGTGGCAGGGCAGGAGCACATCATCGGCAAGGACAAGCTGCTCTACCGGGCCATCCAGGCGGACAAGATCAGCTCCGTCATCTTCTATGGCCCGCCCGGCACGGGCAAGACCACCTTGGCCAAGGTTATCGCCAGCACCACCAGCGCCGAATTCACCCAGATCAACGCCACCGTGGCCGGAAAGAAGGACATGGAGGAGGTGGTGGCCAAGGCCAAGGAAATCCAGGGAATGTACGGCAAGCGAACCATCCTTTTCATCGATGAGATCCACCGCTTCAACAAAGCCCAGCAGGACTATCTGCTGCCCTTCGTGGAAGACGGAACCATAATATTAATAGGCGCCACCACGGAGAATCCCTATTTCGAGGTCAACGGGGCATTGCTGTCCCGCTCTATCATCTTTGAGCTGAAGCCCATCCCCATGGAGGCGGTGAAGGGACTTCTGAAAAAGGCGGTCTATGATACGGAGCGGGGCATGGGCGCGTATGACGCGGTGATTGACGAGGATGCCCTGGACTTTCTGGCGGACATCTCCGGTGGGGATGCCAGGCACGCCCTGAACGCCATCGAGCTGGGCATCATGAGCACCGGACGCAGTGCGGACGGCAAGATTCACATCACCCTGGACGTGGCCCAGGAGTGCATCCAGAAGCGGGCGGCCCGGTACGACAAGTCCGGGGACAATCATTATGACACCATCTCCGCCTTCATCAAGAGTATGCGGGGCTCCGACCCGGACGCGGCGGTGTACTACCTTGCCAGAATGCTATATGCGGGAGAAAGCGTGGCCTTCGTGGCCAGAAGGATTATGATATGCGCCGCCGAAGACGTGGGCAACGCGGATCCCCAGGCCCTGGTGGTGGCCACCAACGCCTCTCTGGCCGTGGAGCGGATTGGCATGCCGGAGGCCCAGATTATCCTGGCCCAGGCCGCGGCCTATGTGGCCAGCGCGCCCAAGAGCAACGCGGCCAGCGCGGGCATCTTCGCCGCCATGGAGGAGGTGGGGCGCACGGGAAACCTGCCCATCCCCACTCATCTCCAGGACGCCCACTACAAGGGAGCGGCCAAGCTGGGCCGGGGCACGGGCTATAAATACGCCCACGATTATCCCAATCATTACGTGAGGCAGCAGTACCTGCCCTATGAACTGGACGGGAAGGAGTTCTATAAGCCTTCCGGCAACGGCTATGAGGCGAAGATACGGGAGCATATGCAGAGGATTAAAGAAGAGGCGAAGTAAGCACAGGGGAATTTTGAATGAAAGAAGATTTACGTTAAGCTCTTTTTCGCCTGGCATATGGCCACCTCCTATAGGAAACATCGTGGATTATCAGGTGCATTCAGTATAGCGTAATCCGGAGTCGATGTCCATGCCGATTCCGCCTTAAAAAAGCTCCCCCACCAGATATTGGTAAATCTTCTGATTCTTTTCCTCCCATTTATTGCAGATTGTCTCCGCGATATCCTCCGTAGGCGCGGATATCCGCATGTCCACCAGGCTTACGTCTCTGTCCTTGGCCACCAGATGGGCCTCATATCCCCCTGCCTTCGCATCGTAATAATAGTCCCCCAGCACGGAGACCTCATTGCGCAGCGCATACCCCTTTTCCCGGAAATAGGCATCGATGTCCTGCTTGATGCCATAATTAATCAGATTCTGAAAAAAGCCCAAGGTCTCCCGTCCCTCTGCCGTGATGGACAGATGGGTGCGGTTGCGGATGGTCTCCTGGGAGACCATATGAGCCTCGGTGAGCTCGCTGATCGTCTGCTGGAGGGAGAGATAATTCGTATATTCCTTTTCCAGGATGTAATCGCTGACCTGGGCATTGGTCATGGGGAATTTCGCGCGGTCCAGCATATACAATACGATTAATTTGTACAGGGTCGGGAGATCCTGCAGCATTTGCATCACTTCCTTAATCAGAGTTTCGCGTCTGCCCCGCCCGGCGTCCAGACATGGGCAGAGAATTTCCGGCCACGAAAGGAATGCGTCCGTAAATCCGCTGGGGCGCCAGGCGGGGCAGACGCATGCCTGTCATGTCAAATATGGGACTTTACGGCCTCTGCCACCAGCTCTGCCACCTTGGGGTTGAAAGCTTCGGGCATGATATTGTCCTCGTTAAGCTCCTCCCTGGGCACCAGTCCGGCAATGGCCTCCGCGGCAGCCAGCTTCATTTCTTCCGTAATCTGGGTCGCCCGGCCCTCCAGGGCACCCTTGAAGATGCCGGGGAATGCCACCACGTTGTTCACCTGGTTGGGGAAATCGCTGCGCCCTGTGCCCACCACCCGGGCTCCTGCAGCTTTTGCGATGTCCGGCATGATTTCAGGATCGGGGTTTGCCATGGCGAAGAGGATGGCGTCCAGGTTCATGGAACTTACCATTTCAGCCGTCACGATATTGGAGGCGGATACCCCCACAAAGATGTCCGCGCCTTTCAGGGCGTCTGCCAGAGTGCCCGTCTCGCCGGCCAAGTTGGTGACCTCCGTCATCTTCCGCTGCATCCAGTTCAGCCCTTCCGTGTCTTTGGAGAGGATGCCGACCTTATCGCACATCAGGATATTCGGGAAACCATAGGTCAAGAGCAGCCTTGTGATGGCTACGCCGGCGCTGCCCGCACCGTTCACCACCACCCGGCAGTCCTCCTTTTTCTTCCCTACTACTTTCAGCGCGTTGATGATGCCGGCCAGCACTACGATGGCAGTGCCGTGCTGGTCATCGTGGAAGACGGGGATGTCCAGGGTGGCCTTCAGCCGCTCTTCAATCTCGAAACATCTTGGGGCGCTGATGTCCTCCAGGTTGATGCCGCCGAAAGCGGGGGCCAGCCATGTGACCGCCTTGATGATCTCCTCCGTGTCCTGGGTGTCCAGACAGATGGGAACCGCGTTGACGCCGCCGAATTCCTTGAACAGGACGGCCTTTCCCTCCATGACGGGCATGGCGGCATGAGGGCCGATGTTGCCCAGCCCCAGGACGGCGCTCCCGTCGGAGACTACGGCCACGGTATTGGCCTTCATGGTATATTTATATGCATCCTCTTTGTCCTGGGCAATGGCCTTACAGGGCTCCGCCACACCGGGGGTATAGGCGATGGAGAGGTCTTCTCTGGACTTTACCGGGGCCTTGGAGGTGATCTCCAGCTTGCCGTTCCATTGTTCGTGCATCATAAGGGCTTTTTCATTGACTGTCATCGTATTACCTCTTTTCTGTATTTTGCTGACATATTCTGCCATACTATCTGTATCATATAATAATTCGTGCCCTTTCGCAAGTTTTTATTCGTCGTAATTATAATTTAGGGGTTCCTATTTTTGGAAAAGTGTATTATAATAAAGACATGAGGTATGGGTTCGACCATGCATGTCAAGGCTGCACATCAATGTCTAATCAAGCTGTGCCCCCCTTTATTCATGACAATAGAATGCATAAGGTGTCTTCTGTTGTTCTGCGACAATTAAAATCAGGAGGAATCTATGAAAGAAAAGTATGAATCACTGCCACTTGTACAGCTAAGAGAGCTTGCGAAGGTTCGCGGGCTCAAAGGTACATCTTCTATGAAAAAGGCTGATCTTGTGGAAGCTATGCTGGCTGAGGATGAGAGGATAAAGAAGCTGGAGGCGGAAAAAGCTCCCAAGAGAGAGGAGGCGCAGCAGACCGGCGAGGCGGAACCGGTGCGTAAAAAGGGAGTAGTGACCAACAAGCGTTCGTCCGCTTCTCCCCAGCACAAGGACCGTGCACAGAAAATGGTAAAGGATGAGAGCAGCGACAAGGCAGAGCCTGCGGCTCCGGCGGAGAAGACGAAGAAAGCGGACGAGCCTGCCAAGGCGCCTGCGACACCCCAGTCTGCGCCAAGCCAGACAGCGGCAGCGCCATCCCAGGCGGCACCCACAGGGGCTCAGGCGTCAGGACAGAGCGCCCCGGCGCCTGCCGCCGCCCAGCCTGCGGCTCCGCAGCGTCCTACCCGGTCCAACGAGGTCTATGACGAGAAGACCTATCCCAAGGAGCTGGACAGCGGCGAGGAGGCCAGCGGCATCCTGGAGGTCATGCCGGACGGCTACGGCTTCATCCGCTGTGAGAACTATCTGCCCGGAGAGAACGATGTCTATGTGGCCCCCAGCCAGATACGGCGCTTCGGCCTGAAGACCGGGGACATCCTGCGTGGCAACAAGCGCATCAAGACCCAGCAGGAGAAGTTCAGCGCGCTGCTGTTCATCCGTACCATCAACGGCTATACCATCGAGGAGGCGTCCAAGCGCAGGGCCTTTGAGGATATGACGCCTATCTTCCCCGATGAGCGCATCAAGCTGGAGACCCAGAGCAGCAGCGTGGCCATGAGGGTAATGGATTTGGTGAGCCCCATCGGCAAGGGTCAGCGAGGCATGATCGTATCACCGCCCAAGGCCGGCAAGACTACCCTGTTGAAGGAGGTGGCGAAGTCCATCCTGCGCACGAATCCGGATGTGCACATGCTGATATTGCTGATAGACGAGCGTCCTGAGGAAGTGACGGATGTGAAGGAGGCCATCATCGGCACCAACGTGGAGGTCATCTACTCCACCTTCGACGAACTGCCGGAGCACCACAAGAGGGTGTCCGAGATGGTCATCGAGCGGGCCAAGCGCCTGGTGGAGCACAAAAAGGACGTCATCATCCTGTTAGACAGCATCACCCGTCTGGCCAGAGCCTACAACCTGGTAGTGCCCCCCAGCGGCCGTACCCTTTCCGGAGGCCTGGATCCGGCGGCGCTCCATATGCCCAAGCGGTTCTTCGGCGCGGCCAGGAACATGCGCGGAGGCGGCAGCCTGACCATCCTGGCCACGGCTTTGGTGGACACGGGCAGCAAGATGGACGATGTGATATATGAGGAATTCAAGAGCACGGGCAACATGGAGATGATTCTGGACCGCAAGCTGTCCGAGAAGCGCATCTTCCCGGCCATAGACCTGGCCAAGTCCGGCACCCGCAGGGAGGATCTCCTTCTGACCAATGAGGAGCTGGATGCCATCAACATCATGCGCCGGGCTTTGAACGGCCTTAAGTCCGATGAGGCCACGGACCGCATCCTGGACATGTTCGCCCGGACCAGGAACAATAATGAATTTGTCCAGATGGTAAAAAGAAACAAATTTATTTAAAATAGGACTTGCAACTCCATAATCCTTATGCTACAATGATATCGCTGTTTGTGGTTCCATAAGCAGTGCGGATGTGAACGTCAAATATCATGAGTTTCGCAGCTGCGAAGATATCATAGAAGAGGTGAACGAGATGAAGGAAGGAATCCATCCTAAGTACTATCAGGCAACTGTGACATGTAACTGCGGCAATACTTTCGTGACCGGCTCTACAAAGCCTGAGATTCACGTAGAGGTATGCTCTAAATGCCATCCCTTCTACACTGGCCAGCAGAAGATGACCAGGGCTGACGGACGTATTGAGAAGTTCAATCGGAAATATGGCGTGAAATAAGGTCATGGGAATCGCAGGAAAGGTTGAGGTGTGCTTGCATCTCAACCTTTTTTACAATGACATTCAGGACAGCTTTAGCGGACGGCTTTTTTGAGAGAGGCCATAGCTAGAGCTATTTGAGATGGGAATATCGGAGGATAAGAGTATGGCAAAGAAGGGCCGTTATTCCGGCATCGGCGGGCAGGCCGTGCTGGAGGGCATCATGATGAAGAACAAGGAGAAATACGCGGTGGCCGTCAGGCGTCCCGACGGGGGCATCTCCGTGGAGGTGGACAATCACAGGGGCATCCTGCCCGGCAGCAAGGTGAAGGAGATTCCCCTCGTCAGGGGCATCTTCAATTTCATCGATTCCCTGGTGTTGGGTATGAAGTGCCTGAACTTCTCGGCCTCCTTCTATGAGGAGGAGCCGGGTGCGGAGAAAGGGAATTCCGGGCAGCATAAGCCGAAGAACGAGACAGGGGAGAAGCTGATGTCGGCTCTGGTCACCTGCTTCGCGGTGGTGTTGGCCCTGGGCATTTTCGTGGTGCTGCCCTATTACCTGACATCCTTGCTGAAAAGCTCCCTGCGCAACCAGTCCCTGATGGCCATCATCGAGGGCGTGGTGCGCATCCTGATCTTCATCCTGTATATCTGGGGCATCAGCCTGATGAAAGACATCCGCAGGCTGTACCGCTATCACGGCGCGGAGCATAAGTGCATCAACTGCATCGAGAGGGGGAGGCCTTTGACGCCGTCCAACGTGATGCGCAGCTCCAGGCTCCATAAGAGATGCGGGACCAGCTTCATCTTCTTCGTCTTCCTGGTGAGCATCGTGCTGTTCTTCTTCATCCGGGTGGAGAACCCGGTGGCCAGGGTGGCCATCAGGATTGCGCTGATGCCAGTGGTGGCCGGGATTTCCTATGAGATTATCCGGCTGGCGGGGCGCACCGACAATATCTTCATACAGATTCTGTCCGCGCCGGGCATGGCCATCCAGCGGATGACCACCAAGGAGCCGGACGAGAGCATGGTGGAGGTGGCAATCGCGGCAGTGGAGGCGGTGTTTGACTGGAAGCAGTATCTGAGGGACAACTTCGGATATGAGGCGGAGGATCTGGAGACAGGGGAAGGCTGACATATGACGTATGGGGAACTGTACCGCCGGGGAAGGGATGCGCTGGAAGCGGCGGGAGTCCCGGAGGCGGAGCTGGATGCCAGGCTGCTCCTGGAGTGGGTCTGCGGTACGGACCGAAACGACCTGCTGGCCCACGGGGACAGAGAGCGGAGCGCCGGAGAGCAGGAGGAATATGAAAGGCTGATTGCCGGGCGGAAGGGGAGGATTCCCCTCCAGCATCTCACAGGGGTGCAGGCTTTCATGGGGCTGGAATTTGCCGTGGACGGGCATGTGCTGGTTCCCAGGCAGGATACGGAAGTCCTGGTGGAGGAGGCGCTGCGCAACCTCCATGACGGCATGCGGATACTGGATATGTGCACGGGATCCGGCTGCATCCTGATAAGCCTCCTGCACTATTCCAACGACTGCCGGGGGGTGGGAGCGGACATCTCCGGGGAGGCCCTGGCCGTGGCCAGAGGGAACGCGGAAAGGCTGCTGGGGGCCTCGGCCTGCGCCTGGATGCGGGACGGGACGGAGGTTTTGGACGGCTGTGGGGCAGATGATCCTCCATGTGCGGAGGACAGGCAGGGGAGGATTTCGCTTATAGAGAGCGACCTCTTCGACGGCATAGAAGGGCGGTTCGACATTATCGTGTCTAATCCGCCCTATATCCGGAGCGGAGAGATTCCGGGCCTGATGCCGGAGGTGCGGGAGCATGAGCCTGTGCTGGCCCTGGACGGCGGGGAGGACGGACTTGACTTCTACCGCAGGATACTGGAGGGCTGCAGGGCGCATCTGTGCGGCGGCGGGATGCTTTTCCTGGAAATCGGATACGACCAGGGGGAGGCTGTCAGCGGACTCCTGGCGGAAGCGGGATTCCTGGAGGTGGCTGTGGTAAAAGATTATGCCGGGCTGGACAGGGTGGTCTGCGGGACGCTTGGATTCGGCTGAGCGGCGGACACGGGGGTATCCGGGGGGGAATGACGGGCGCCGGGCAGACATGATAAGGCCCGCCGTCTGGCAGAATGAGAGGATGAAGAGCCGTCTCGGCGGCAGAATGAGAGGAGATATGTTCGATAAATTAGAAGATTTGCTGATTCGGTTCGAGGAGATTCTAAGCGAGCTCCACGAGCCCACTGTGACCGCCAACCAGGAGCGGTTCCGGAAGCTGATGAAGGAACAGAGCGACCTGACGCCCATCGTGGACGCTTATACGGAATATAAGAAGTGCAGGCAGGAGATTGAGGACTCCCTGGAGCTTTTGGAGGGGGAGAGCGATGAAGACATGCGGGAGATGATCAAGGAGACCCTGGGCGAGAGCAGGAAGCGCGTGGAGGAGCTGGAGCAGGAACTGAAGATTCTGCTGCTTCCCAAGGATCCGAATGATGACAAAAACGTAATCGTAGAGATCCGGGCAGGCGCAGGAGGGGACGAGGCGGCGCTGTTCGCGGCGGAGATCTATCGGATGTACGTGCACTACGCGGAGGGCCAGCGGTGGAAGGTGGAGACGCTGAACGTGGATGAAATCGGCATCGGCGGCATGAAAGAGGTGCAGTTCACGATCACCGGGCAGGGCGCCTACTCCAGGATGAAGTATGAGAGCGGCGTGCACCGGGTGCAGAGGGTGCCCGAGACGGAGAGCGGCGGGCGGATACACACCTCTACCATCAGCGTGGCGGTGATGCCGGAGGTGGATGAAGACATTGATATCGTCATCGGTGAGAAGGACATCCGAATCGATGTCATGCGGGCCTCGGGAAACGGCGGCCAGTGCGTCAACACCACGGATTCCGCGGTGCGCCTGACCCACTATCCCACGGGCATCGTGGTGTACAGCCAGACGGAGAAGTCCCAGCTCCAGAACAAGGCCAAGGCTTTCGCCCTGCTGAAGGCGAAGCTCTACGACATGGAGCAGCAGCAGCGCCATGACGCGGAGGCGGAGCTGCGCCGCAGCCAGATAGGGACGGGGGACCGTTCCGAGAAAATCCGTACCTATAACTTCCCCCAGGGCCGGGTCACCGACCATCGCATCGGCCTGACCATCTACAAGCTGGACAAGGTGATGAACGGGGACATCCAGGAAATCCTGGACGCCTGCATCGCCGCCGACCAAGCGGCTAAGTTAGTGAAGATGGGAGAAAACTAAAAGCCGCTTGGTCGTGCGACCGAAGCGGCCAAGCTAGTGAAGATGGGAGAAAACTAGAAGCCGCTTGGTCGCGGGACCGAAGCGGCCAAGCTAGTGAAGATGGGAGAAAACTAGAAGCCGTTTTGGTCGCGGGACCGAAGCGGCCAAGCTGGTAAAGATGGGAGAAACCTAAAAGCCGCCTGGTCGAGGGACCGAGGCGGAGAGGCCGGTGGAGACGGGAGAGAACCAGGCCGAAAATCCAACATAGATGAGACAGGAGATTGCCGATCATGTTTACGAAGGAAATGATGGAAAAAATCGAAGCGCCCTTCAGGGAGCAGCTGAAGCGCATGGGGACAAGCGGGGCCTGCGGGGCCAGAGCGGCGCAGGTGGAGCGCATGGTGGGGGAGATTCTGAGCCCCGGGGAGGCCCAGGCCCTGAAATGCCTGTATGCCTCCATGCCGGTGAGCGATGCCGTGGACTATCCTGCGGAGCTCTTCGAAGCTTTCGCCAGGCACGGGGCCTTTCTCTGGGAGAAGGGGCCTTTTGCGGGCAGGGTCCCGGAGAGGCTCTTCGCCGGGTATGTGCTGCATCATCGGGTGAACAATGAAGATTTGACGGAGCACCGAGCATTTTTCTATGAGCAGTTAAAGGACAGGATTGCCGGGATGGACATGCGTCAGGCCGTGCGGGAAGCCAATTACTGGTGCGCCTCCCAGGCCACCTACAGGTCGACGGATGACCGGACGGCCAGCCCCATGAGCGTATATGACTGCGCCTATGGCCGCTGCGGGGAGGAGTCTACCTTTACCGTGTCGGTGCTGCGCAGCCTGGGAATCCCCGCCAGGCAGGTGTATGTGCCTCTTTGGTCCCACTGCGACGACAACCACGCCTGGGTGGAGGCATGGTGCGACGGGGAGTGGGTCTTCTTCGGCGCGTGCGAGCCGGAGGAGCTCCTGAACAGAGGATGGTTCGCCGGGGCGTCCTCCAGGGCCATGCTGGTGCACTCCCGCTGGCTTCTTCCGGTGGAGGAGGGCACGGAGGGGGAAGACGCTCCCCAGGTGCTGCCCGGCAACGACATGTGCCAGGCCCTGAACCAGATCGGGCGCTATGCCCTGACCACAGAGCAGGAGGTGGCCGTATATGACAGAGCAGGGAATCCCCAGCCGGGGGCGCTGGTGCGCTTTGAAGTCATGAATATGGCATGCTACGGGGAGATTGCGGCCGTCCATACCGATGGGCAGGGGAAGTGCAGGCTCCGCACCGGACTGGGCAGTCTGCATGTCACAGCGACAAAGGACGGCGCTTACGGGGAGGCCCTGGCGGACACCAGACAGGGGAACTGCTGTGAAATCGTGCTGGGTGCCGTGGGACAGCAGACTGACAGGTGGGAGGAACTGAATTTTATCGCGCCGAAGGATTCTGCACGTAATTCCGTTATGCCCACCGACGAGGAGAAGGCCAGGGGCCGGAAGCGTCTGGAGGAGATGAACCGCCTGCGCAGGGAGAAGGAGAGCCGTTTTTATGACCAGGCCCTGGCGGAGGAAGCGACTTCCATGCTGGAGGCGGATATGCGGGACAGATGCGCCGCCATCATGAAAAAGGCCTGCCGGAACCAGAAGGAGATTGCGGCATTCCTGGCAAAGCCCGCGGACGGAGCCTATCCGGAGCGCTGGAAGACTGCCGTGCTGGAGAGCCTGCGGGAGAAGGATCTCAGGGACATCACGGCGGAGGCGCTGGAGGAGTGCTGCCTGGAGGCGGCAGGCTGGGAAAGCGTGTACGGGGACGGGCTTCTGGTGCCCTATATCCTGTGCCCCAGAGTGGGGAACGAGATGATTCGCCCCTTCCGGCGCTTCATTTTGGGCTGGCTGGAGCAGGAGAGCGCCCGCCAGGGCAGAGACCTGTCGGAGGAGATACGCAGGGATCCGGTGGCGGCATGGAAGCTTGTGCAGGAAAAGATTGTGTCAGATAAAAAGGAGGAGTACGGGAACCTGATTGCATCCGCCCGGGGCGCTCTGGAGAGCGGCCGGGGGAGCAGGCTGACACAGGAGGTGGTCTGCGTACAGATTCTCAGGACTCTGGGCATACCCGCCCGGCTGGATCCGGTGGAGGGAGTGCCGGAGGTGTGGATGCCTTCGGGGGAGGCCCGGAGCGCGAAAGACGCGGCTGCAGATTCGGACGAGAGGGAAGCCATGTCCGAAGATATGGGCGTATTCGTTCCGCTGGAGCGGCATGAGAGGACATGCAGTATCCTGATCCATGGCCAGGAGGGCGTGGAGTGGAACTATTTCGGCAACTGGTCTCTGGCCCGTTTTGACGACGGCGCTTACAGGCCTCTGTGGCTGTGGGAGCAGGACAAGCTTGCGGGACCCATTCCCGCTTTCCCGGGGAGATACAGGGCATTGACGGCGAACCGTCTTCCCAATGGCAATATACTGGCAAAAGAGCTGTATTTCCAGCTGGAGGAAGGGCAGCAGAGGGAAATCCGCCTGGAGCTGGCGGAGGCTGAGCCTGCCGATATGCTCACGGACCACGCCATCCCGGACTTTGCCATAAAGAGGGAGGACGGGGAGGCATGCCTGCTTTCGGCGCTGGTGAAGGAGGACAGCGGCCTGTTCATCTGGCTGGGAGAGGACGAGGAGCCTACGGAACATATCCTGAATGAGATATATGAGCGCAGGGAGGCCTATGCCGAACTGCAGGGCAGGCTGTTCTTTGTGGCGATGCGCCCAGAGATTCGGAAGAATCCGGCGTGCGGCCGCGTGCTGGAGGCTCTGCCCGGAATCACATTGATGTTCGACGAGTTCGGGGCCGATATGGAGGCGCTGGCCCGCAGGCTGTACCTGGAGCCCGGAAAGCTTCCCCTGGCGGTGCTGATTGACAGGGACATGCGGGGCATCTACAGCGTGGCCGGGTACAATGTGGGCACGGGGGACATGATACTGAAGCTGGTCCGGATGAGCAAAACCTGAAGCCTTCCGGCCGGCTGCCAAATGCCGATGCCGTTTTGCGATGGCTGAGCGGCATGCCGGAAACTGTGAGAAGGAGCTTTGGGGACAACTGAAGATGTCTGCCATATGTGCCGCCCCGGGCGGCATGATGGGAAGGTTGGATAAAAAAGCGTATCCGACCTGTTGATTTAGCACGGCGGATGCTTTCTGCCGTGCGGGCGCGTCGCAACGCGCGGATGGGCGCAACAATGAACAAGGTTGTGGAAGAGAGGACCAGGAGGACGGAGTGGTACAGGGAGGCCCGGTTCGGCATGTTCATCCACTGGGGGCTGTACGCCATCCCGGCCAGAGGGGAATGGCTGCGCAGCACCGAGCAGCTCACCAGGGAGGAGTACGAGCCCTTCAAGGACGAGTTCACCACGGAGAACTACAATCCTAAGGAATGGGCCAGGATGGCGAAGGAGGCCGGCATGAAGTACGCGGTGCTGACGGCCAAGCACCATGACGGCTTCTGCCTGTTCGATTCAAAGCTGACGGACTTCAAGTCCACCAATGCCCCCTGCGGGCGGGACCTGGTGCGGGAATTCCTGGAGGCTTTCCGGGAGGAGGGGATCCGGGTGGGCCTGTATTACTCCGTGATCGACTGGCGGCATCCGGATTTCCCCCATTACGGGGACATGCACCATCCCATGCGGAACCGCCCGGAATATTCCAACGAGAACCGAAATTTCGACAATTACCTGGAGTACATGTTCGGCCAGATAAAGGAGCTTCTGACGGATTATGGGAAGCTGGACGTGATGTGGTTCGATTTCTCCTACGGGAACATGAAATGCGACACCTGGAAGGCCAAGGAGTTGATTGAGATGGTGCGCTCCATACAGCCTGACGTGATCATCGACAACCGCCTGGAGGGAAGCGGGGAGAATGCGGGCTCCATCCGCACCTTGGACCCTACCCCCTACTCCGGGGACTTCGCCTCGCCGGAGCAGATGATTCCCCCGGCGGGCATCCGGGACGAAGCGGGCAATCCCATCCCCTGGGAATCCTGCATCACCCTGAACAACAACTGGGGCTATGCCGCCCATGACCATCATTACAAATCCGCGAAGATGGTCATCCATATGCTGGTGGAATGCGTCAGCAAGGGCGGGAACCTGCTGCTGAACGTAGGCCCCAACGCCAAGGGGGAGATTCCCGAAGAGTCGGTGGCCATCCTGCGGGAGGTCGGCGCCTGGATGAAGAAGAACGGAAAGAGCATCTACGGCTGCGGCTATGCGGAGCTCCCGAAGCCGGAGTGGGGGCGCTTCACCCGCAGGGGGAATGTGCTCTACGCCCATGTGATGGAAGAGCAGGCGGGGGCCATCTGCCTGGAGGACATGGCGGGAAAAATCGAGAAAATGCGGCTGCTGTCGGACAATTCCGAGATTAAGCAGGCCAACTACTGGAACCTGAAAGAATTCAGCCAGAACGCCTTTTTCTTCTTCAATCCCCACGCCTCGGACTGCTATCCCCTGCCGGACGAGCTGGATACGGTGGTGGAGATTTACCTGAAAGAGGAATGAAGGCGGAGGTGTAATCCGGATGAGCCCTCCCGGAAAACCGTTGCGCAAGAAATACATCGCATAAGAAATACTTCGCATAAAAAGTGGGACTGTCGCCCGAAAGCGGCAGTCCCATTCTCTACTTCTGTATCAGGACAGATTCCCTCAATATGCCGGAATCACTTCTTCCCGTCCTTGGGAGCCCGTACCAGGAAGAGGCTGATCAGCAGCGCCACGATGTACAATACGATGGTGACATACAGCACGTTCTGATATCCCGTGGGGTTGACGCTGATGCCATGGACGTCCATGAACTCTCCCGTGTGGTCTACGATCCAGTTGGCCATCTGGTTGCCGGTGAGGCCTGCGATGGCCCATGCGGAGAGGGTCAGTCCGTGGATGGCGCTGATGTTGCCCATGCCGTAATGGTCGGACAGCAGTGTGGGTACATTGGAGAAGCCGCCGCCGTAGCCTGCGTTGACCACGAAGATGAGCCCCAGTACCAGAATCACAAGCACTGTATTGCCTTCGCCGTTCTTGATGCCGCCTGTGACCATGACGATGGCCGTGAAGGCGATGGAGAGGATGAAGATCAGCTTGTAAATCGTGTTCCTGTCCTTCATCTTATCCGCCCATGCGGAGAAGCCCAGGCGCCCGCCCGCGTTGAAGACGGCGGACACGGTGGCGATGACGCCGGCGGCGCCGGCCAGGCCGATACATTTCACGATCATCTTTTCCTGGGAGATCAGGGCCAGTCCGCAGGTGATGTTGATGTAGAACATCAGCCAGATGCCGATATAGTTGGTGATGGGCCTGGACTTGATGACATCCATCATGCCCTTGCCCTTTTCGGCCTTTTTGGGCTCATGCCATGTGGCGGGCTTGTGCAGCAGCAGATGCCCCGCGAACATCATGATGAAGTACACCACCGACAGAATCAGGAACATCTTGTAGATGCCGCCCTCCCCCAGATTGTCCAGCATGGCCTGCATGATGGGGCTGGCGATGGCCTTTGCCGCGCCGAAGCCTGCCACGGCCAGTCCGGTGGCCAGGCCCTTCCTGTCCTCGAACCAGAGCATCAGGGTCTTCACCGGGGAGAGATATCCCGTGCCCAGTCCGACGCCCATGATGAAACCGTAGCAGATATAGATGCCAATCAGCGCCAGGGGGCTGTGCTGATGGGCGCCGCCGTAATAGATGAAGAAGCCGGTTCCCGCCATGCCGCAGGCGAAGCAGATGGAGGCGATGAGGGAGGACTTATGGATGTCCTTCTCCACGATGTTGCCCAGGAAGGCCGCCGACATGCCAAGGAAGAAGATGGCGAAGCTGAATGCCCATTCCGTGGCGCCCTTGGAGAAGCCGATGTAGTCAGCGATTTCCTGGCTGAAGATGGACCAGCAGTAGACCGTACCGATGCTGCAATGGAGGAGCAATGCCGGGATGGCGGCATTGACCCATTTGTTCTGTTTGCTTTTCATGACATGATTTACCTCGTTTCCTTTTATGTATTTTACTCCGCAATCATTATATGTGATGTGCAGCCGCCTATTATTTTACTCGCAATTTCGCTAAAATGCAAGACCATTCTTGTGCAAAAAAGGTGCAAAAAGGGGCGAAAAATGCGGAAAGAGCGGCGCGGAGAGGGCGGAGGAGAGCGGCAGGGGCTGGAACGGCGGAAGGGCCGGGGAGGGCATTGCATATTGCGCGGCTTTGTGACATAATCAGATGGAGGCAGGGATAGAGGCCCGGACAGCAGCTCAGACAAAAAGCAAAAGGAAGCGGCGCGTTCCGCGGCAGGAGCGCCATTGGAATGCGGCAGGGGAAGGAAAGGGATGGCAGTGGGAGAGAATCGGTACTTTCGGGAGGCTTTGGCGGATTTCGTCCAGGAGACAGCCTATGGCGGCGCTGTCCGCCATCTGGCCGACAGGGGATATACGGTGGCGCAGATTATGGAGCGACTGGAGTACCCCGCGCCCTGCGAAAAGGTGCGCCGGATGGTCTGGGAGCATCTGGAAGACAATGGAGTAATATTGCGTGAGGAGCCAGGCAGCGGCAGTCCCAGGGAGAGGTTTTCCTATGTGAAGGAATATGACAGGAACGGCAAGCCCACCTTCCGCCGAGTGCCGGAGAAACGGGAGGAGCCCGGGGAGGTGAGCTGGAGGGAGGGGCTTTTGGGCGCGGGCGCGGCAGCCTGGGCCGGAGGCCTTCCGCCGCTTCTGGAGGAGAAGCTGGCGGAGAACGGAGCGGAGTCCTCCTATGCCTCCTGCGACTTCGGCAGGACTGCGGCGAAGGAGCCGGCCCTCTACGAGAGAATCCTGGAGGCCCTGGGCGGGGAGCGGGCGTATGTGGAAGGACTGCCCTGGGAGAGGCGCAGGGTCTATCACAGGCTGGATTCCCACATGCGGGAGATCCTGGCGCTGCTGGTCCCCGCCGGGCTGTACCAGGGGGAGCTGTTCTTTTTGAAGACGGGAGAGCGGATTAGAATCGCGGGAGATATGGAGGGAAGAGGCGGTGATGTCCCGGGGCAGGAGGACGCCGGGGGACTTTGATAAGGGTTTATGAAAAAAAGAGCGGTGGCAGGTTCCGCTCTTTTCTCACTCAATGATTAGATTTTCGGTTGCGATTCCCAGCGCTTCAAGCTTGGCCTTTGCTTTACGGAGCTGATTGGATAATTCTTTTTCCCGGTCCTGGGCTTTCTGGATCCTCTGTAAGTCTGTGTAAATGTCGATCATGATTGCAGCCTGTTCTTTCTCTGTCATCTCCAAAACCTCCATATTTTGTCATCTCCTTTCTGGTCGTCAGATCTGCTTGCCGAATCTGATGCGTTTATCCTGATGTATCTAAAAGGTTCTTTTGAATTCTTTGTAGACAAAGATATTCCCGCCTACTTTGATAGTATCACTTTTCCGAAGCTTTCCCAAGCGTTTTAAAAATTTTTTGCCGGATTCTATTGACAAAACACGGCCGTGGGGCTACTATGTATTTAGCAATACTAAATACTTGGAGAGCGAATGGAGAAAGTGATTCCCATGCAAGGACGGTGGCGGCTTGAAGCAGAAGTATGAACAACAGATGAAGAAGGGCGTCCTGGAGATGCTGGTGCTTCGGCTCCTTTCGGAGGGGGAGAAGTACGGCTACCAGCTCATCAGCGAGCTGAAGGAGAAAAGCGGCGGCATGTTCCTCCTGAAGGAGGGCACGCTGTACCCCATCTTGTACCGCATGGAGGATGACGGACTCGTAATCAGCAGGTGGAGCGAGCCCAAAGGCAAGGAGGTCTCCAAGAAGTATTACCGTCTGGCGCAGGAGGGGCAGGACACCCTGGCAGGGCTTCAGGGCCTGTGGGAGGTGTTCTCCCGGACGGTGGACGGGATTCTGGGGCATGGGCCGGACATGCAGGACGGAAGCGTGGCGGGGGATACCGCCGGAGGAAATCAGGAGGTAAGCGTATGAGCACAGAGTTAATGACGGGTTTCATCATTTGGCTGGCCGGAGGAGGCCTTTTGACGGCAGTGGGCATCGGCGCCTTTTTTTCGAAGAAGGAGGTGGGCTTCTTCTGCAATGTGAAGCCGCTGCCCATGCGCGATGTGAAGGCCTATAACCGGGCGGTGGGGAAGCTGTTCATCGGGTACGGGATCGTCTTCGCGGCCCTGGGGCTTCCGATGCTGGCGGGCCAGAATTCCGGCCTGATAGTGATCTCCGTATTGGGAGTGGTGGCGGAGAGCATAGGGGCCATGGCGGTGTACATCCTGGCGATCCAGAAGAAATACGAGAAGAAATAGGGACATTCGGCGAATCCGGGGAGAGGTTGATTTGAGATGACGAAGCAGCGGTATATAAAGCGGGTGGGCAGAGCGCTGGAGTGCGCCCCGGCGAAAAAGAGAGAGATTCTCAGGCAGTTGGATTCCGATATCGGGATTGCGCTGGGCGAGGGAGGAGAGCTGCGGCAGATTCTGGAAGAGATGGGGAGCCCCCGGGCCCTTGCCGGGGAATTCAATGAGAGCCTGGATTGGGAGGAGCGCAGGAGGGCAAGGCGCAGGAAGTGGGGCTTGCGGATCGTCTGTATCCTGGGGGCCCTGCTGGCTGTGCTGGCCGTGGCAGCGGGAACCGTCTACTGGATGCTGCCGAAGGAGAGGAATATAGAGGACAGCAAAGTCTTCGACGCGGCGCAGGTGCAGTCCCGGGCGGAGGAGGTGATCGCCCTTTTCAGCGCGGAGGAGTACGAGACCCTGGAGGGCTATGCCAGCGAAGAGCTGCGGGAGGCCCTGGCGAGAACCTCTTTTTCCGTCATCCGGGGCTATATCGGCGAGGACTGGGGGGAGCTGCAGAGCATGGGCAGGATATATATGGTGGAGATCCGCGAACGGAATAAGGCTTACGCCGCGGTGCAGGTGAACGTCTCCTATGAGAACGTCAATGTGACATTCACCCTGAGCTTCAACCGGCAGATGGAACTGTACGGATTCTATGTGAGATAGACCGGGAGAGTGGCAGGAGGCATGGAGGCCGGCTGCGCCGTCTGCCGCAGGAGCCGCTTGCATCCGGAGGGCGCGGATCCGGGAGGGACCCGGCAGGGAGGCTTGAGTATGGTGGGATTTTACGCGTGTATCGTGATGGTGCCCTGTTTCTGGCTGCTGGCCCTGTTCTTTGCCGTTGGCAGGGAGCGGGCGGCCAACTGGCTCAGCGGCTTCCACGGCCTGTCCAAGGAGGAGAAGGCGAAATATGACAGGGCGCGGATGGCCAGGGACGAGAGGAACGCCTGCTTCCTGTGGGGGCTGATTATGCTGCTCGGGGCCGGGGCGGCGCTGTGGATTACGGGCTGGGCGGCACTGGCGGCCTATGGAATCTGGATGGTGCTGTTCTTTCGGGACGTGCATCTGGATACTGACAGGGCTTTCGAAAAGTATAAGCTGCCGGAGAGTCAGGAGGAACCTGGCAGGTAAGAGAAAATAAGGATTTTCGTTAAAACGGAGGTGTGTGTATGGAATTCTGGGTATTTATGGTATGCGTGAATTTAATAATGCCGCTTCTGATGATTGTCTTCGGGGCGGTATTTCTCCATTGGCCGCCCGAGAAAATCAACGGGTTCTACGGATACCGCACTGCCAGATCCATGAGAAGCCAGGAGGCGTGGGATTTTGCCCAGGTGTATTTCGGGAAGGTCTGGCTGCGGACGGGCGCAGCCATGCTAATTCCGTCCGTTCTGGCCATGCTGCCCTGTATGGGGGAGAGCCATGGAAAAGTGGGGCTGTGGGGCGTTATTCTCTGCATGGTGGAATGCGTTGTCATGATATTGTCCATCCTTCCCGTAGAGCGGGCGCTGAAGCGGCGGTTCTGAGATGACAGGGAGCTGTATTGAGATGTGTCCAGAGAAGGAATCCCCTCTGCCCGGATAGCGGGACAGAGGGGATTCCTTGCTGCCTTTGTATCGCCGGGAACGTGGCGCCATGGCTGTAGAGGAGGTGTCAGCCCTTGAAATGCTCTTTGGTCCTGGCCATCCGCTCCGCAATCTTCACGCCGAAGGGACAGCGGCTCTCACAGCTCTTACAGCCGATGCAGGCATCCGCGTTTGCGGAGAGCTGGTCGTAATGCGCTTTCAGGGAGACGGGAAGCTGCTCCTGCATCAGCGCCAGGTCGTAGAGCTTGTTTACCATGGCGATGTCGATGCCCGCAGGGCAGGGCGCGCAGTGGCCGCAGTAGGTGCACTGGCCGTAATAGCCGTGGCGTGGCGCCCCTGCCAGGACACTTGCGTAGTCCTTTTCCTCCATGGCGGCGGTCTCATAGGCCACGGCGGCGTCCACATGCTCCGGGGTGTCGAAGCCTACCATGACGCTGGCCACCGCGGGCCTGGTCAGGCAGTAGTGGATGCACTGCACGGGGGTCAGCGCCACGCCGAAGGGGGAGCTCTCAGCGGAGAACAGCCTTCCGCCGGCGTAGCCCTTCATGACCGTGATGCCCACTTCATTCTGCTCGCAGAGCCGATAGGCCCGTGCCCTCTCAGGGTCGATGCCGCCCAGGCCCTCATCGTAGGTCTCCGCGAAATAGTCGTCGATATTCTCCGTGGGAGGCAGCATGTCGAAGGCCGGGTTGACGCTGAACAGAATCATCTCCACGATGCCGCTTTCCGCCGCCAGCCCGGCCACGGCCGGGTTGTGGGTGCTCATGCCGATGTGGTGGATGGTCCCCGCCTCCTTCAGCCCCCGGACATATTCGATGAACTCTCCCTCCATGATTTTACGGAACTCTGCGGGCTCGTCCACGAAATGGATCATGCCCAGGTCTATGTAGTCTGTCTGCAGCCTGTCCAGGAGATCCTGGAAGGCGGCCTTTACCTTGGGCAGCTCCCTGGTGCGGACATACTGGCCGTCCTGCCAGGTGGAGCCGATGTGGCCCTGGATGTACCATTTCTCCCGGCTTCCGGCGATGGCGTTGCCGATGTTGGTGCGCACGCCGGGCTCGGACATCCAGCAGTCCAGGATATTGATGCCGGCCTCCTGGCAGCGCCGGACGACCTGCTTCACCTCCTCGGCGTCATGCCGCTCCAGCCATTCTCCGCCCAGGCCAATCTCGCTGACCATGAGCCCTGTCTTGCCTAATTTTCGATAATTCATGTACGGTCCCTCCTTGCATCGGGTTCGCTGCCCGCTGTCTTGTGTAAGTGCTAAAAGTATACCATATCCGGGATGGGAAGTCTATTCCGTTTAACGGTAAAGTTTTCCTCGATTTTGCATTACCAGTCCGCATAAAATTTCTCTTGCAATCCGCCCCACACCATGTTATCCTGAAAACAAGCCAAGAATTCAGTTCTTACAGTAGTCTAAAGGCCAAGCGGTCTTTTCTGTAACATATACCAATAGAATCCGTGCAGGACATGGAGTCTATCAGATCGAACTTCTTGCCGGGCGCAAGCCTGTAATCCCAGGAACTTTAAAACACAGCCTATGCAGGAAGGGAGACCGCCTTTCCTGGATAGCTGCCGGTGTCAGCCAGTGTCATCAGAAAAGGAAGGTACGTCAGGAATGAAAAAAACAAAAAAGCGGAAGAAAAGCAGCGCCGCCACAGCCGCGAACGGTGCTGTCCACATGAACCAGGGAGGGATAGCCTATCAGAATAAGGACATCACCAGCAAGCTGCTGGCCGAAAATTTCAAGGGGAAGACCTTCCGGGTATACGGATTGGACATACCGGAGGTAAAGGCCGTGCTGCCCACCAACATACCGTCTGTCAGGGCGAACGAGCTGCGCCTGGACAACCTGTTCGAGCTTGTGGACGGCACCATTGCGCTGGTGGACTATGAAAGCGATTACAAGAAAGAGGATAAGGTAAAATACCTTAATTATCTGACAGGGATAGCCAATCGGTACCAACAGGAGAAAAAGGCCTGCCCGATGCTCAGGATGATTGTCATCTACACAGGCGATATAGAGAGGAGACAGGTATCTGACGAGTACGATATCGGGGCGGTCAGGATGACGCTGGAGCCGGCATTCCTCTCGGAACTGGACTCCGGAGGGCTTTTCCGCCATCTGAAGGAGAAAGTGGAGAGGAACGAGCCGCTGGACGACGAGGAGCTGATGGGGTTCATCATACTGCCGCTTTCCTACCGGAAGAAGGAAGAGAAGGAAGAAAAAATCCGTGAGTCCGTAAGCCTGGCGGCACAGATCCAGGACAGAAGCCAACAGGTCTTTGCGCTGGCCGGGATATTGGCCTTCTCGGACAAATTGATCGACATGGAGACCGCAAATAAGATAAGGAGGATGATAGAGATGACCAAGGTCGGCTGGATTATTGAACAGGAGAAACAGGAAGCGATTGCGAAAGTGGAAGAGGCGCTTGTAAAAGCAGAAGAGGAGAAACAGCAGGCGGCAAGGGAGTCTGTAATCAAAATGATCAGAAAGAATTACCCGACAGAAGAGATTGCCTTTATAGTGTCCAGCTTTTCACAGGATGAAATAGAGACGGTGCGGAGAGAGATTGCGGAGACGGAATGATTTCTCCCGCAGAACCGAATTTTTACCTTTTATGTATGGGTACGTCCAAGCTGCCAGAAAGCCACAGCGCTGGCCGCAGCCACATTGAGGGAATCCACCCCGTGGGCCATGGGGATGCGCACTGTATAGTCGCTGTCCGAAATAGTGTCTGCCGCCAGGCCGTCCCCTTCGGAACCCAGGATGACCGCCAGCTTGTCCGCTGCCATAAGCCGGGGGTCATCGAGGCTTACGGACTGCCCGCTCAGTGCCATGGCGGCAGTCTGAAAGCCCAGTGCCCTTAAAACAGGCACCGACGCTTCCTGGCCAAGGAACGTCCAGGGAATCTGGAATACGGTTCCCATGCTGACCCGGATGGCGCGGCGGTACAGGGGATTGGTGCAGGAGGGTGTCAAAACCACGGCATCCATCCCCAGCGCGGCGGCAGAGCGGAAGACGGCGCCCACATTGGTGGGGTTCATGATCCTCTCCAGCACGGCGATACGGCGGGCATGGGCGCAGACCTCACTGACAGCAGGGAGCTCACGGCGGCGCATGGCGCACAGAATGCCGCGGGTCAGATGAAAACCAACGAGCTGTGTCAGCACATCCAGGCTGGCAGTGTAGACAGGGATATCCTGACAGCGGCCGATGATCTGGCTGGCCTGTCCGTCCACGTCCTTTTCCTCCACCAGCATGGAGACGGGGACATAGCCCTGATCCAGGGCGCGCTCAATGACCTTGGGGCTTTCCGCGATAAATATCCCATAGTCAGGTTCCTGGTAATGATAGAGCTGTATCTCCAACAGGCGCGCATAGACATCCAGTTCCGGCGCGGAAAAATCTGTGATGGGAATGATATTTGGCATGGCTGTCTCCTCCGGACTTATATTCCTTCCTCGTTGGCTATGCCTGTGGAGTGCATGACAGGCAGATATTTTTGTCAGTATATAGCAGCAGGGATTCCTTGTCAAGGAAAAGCGTCCGCTTTTGACAGACGGGAAGTCTATTCCGTTTAACGGTAAAGTTTTCCTCGATTTTGCCGAAATAAAAACCAGATAGATTGTATCCTGATAAAAAGGTACAGTCTGCAGGAGAAAAAGACAGGGCATCAAAGGATGATGCATAATAAGCTATGGAGGGCAGAAGATGGAAAAAATAGGAAGCTATTATCAGAGCAGCATCTATGAGAAGACGGCCCAGGCCGCGAAGGATGCGGACAGGGCAAAGGCAGGCAGCGCGAGGAAAGCGGGCGGCACGGAAGAGGGCAAGAAAGCTCCCGCCCTGAGCAAGGCGGCCCAGAACCTGCTGAAAGAGCTGAAGAAGACCTACAGCAACATGGACTTCATCGTGGCCGATTTCGAGACGGACGAGGAGGCGGCTTCCCTGATGTCCCGGGGCACGGCAGAGTACAGCGCTCTCTTCACGCCGGAAGAGCTGGAGAAGATGGCTGCGGACGAGGACGTGAAGAACAAGAATATGAAGATCCTGGACGGCGCCGTGTCCAAGCTGGACGAGATGAAGACAAAGCTTGGCGACAAGGCGGATGACGTGACCCGGATCGGCATATCCTTCGGCGACGACGGAGAGGTCTCCTTCTTCGCGGAGCTGGAGAAGAACAGCGAGAAGCAGCGGGAGCGCATCGAAAAGCAGCGCGAGGATAAGAAAGAGGCCGCAAAGGATAACGGCAAGGCAGAGGCCGCGGAATATCTGGCCCACGGCAAGCCCACCGGCAAGCGCACCACCGTTTATGCCTCCACGATAGAGGAGCTGGCGGAGAAAATCGCAAATGTGGACTGGAACGCCGTAAAAGAGGAGCGCCAGAGCACCACAGGCCAGCGTTTTGACTTCACCGTATAGAGTTTTCGGAAAGAAAGCGGGTAACCATTGGTTATTTTGCATAAAAAAAGCTTCGTAGTGTCATCATAGTTGCATGGGCTCCTGTGATGGCACTATTGTTGCGGGACGAAAGGAAAGAAAGGGAGAGAAAATGAAAAAGAGATTGTTGGGCATTTTGCTGGTAGCAGTAATGGCAGTATCGCTGGCGGCCTGCGGGGACAAGGAAACGCAGGAATCCTCCGCGGATTCAGGGCAGGGGACAAGCCCCGCCCAGGAGAGCAGCCAGGAGGAAGAGGGTACCGGCACAGAAGGAAAAGGGGCCGCCATAGAGGCTAGCGGAAAGCACCATGTGGAGATTACCGTAAAGGATTACGGCACCATTTCCGTGGAGCTGGACGGGGACGCGGCGCCGATCACGGTGGAGAATTTCCTGAAGCTTGCGGGGGACGGTTTCTATGACGGACTGACCTTCCACCGCATAATTTCGGGCTTTATGATACAGGGAGGGGATCCTCTGGGCAATGGCAGAGGCGGCTCCGAGGAGCAGATCAAGGGCGAGTTTTCCGAGAACGGGGTGGAGAACAACCTGTCCCACACCAGGGGGGCCATCTCCATGGCACGCTCTCAGGCAATGGACAGCGCCAGCTCCCAGTTCTTCATCGTCCATGCCGACAGCACCTTCCTGGACGGACAGTACGCCTGCTTCGGTTATGTGACGGAGGGGATGGAGGTGGTGGATGCCATCTGCGAAGCCATCACGGAGGAAGCCTATATTCCTGACAGTAATAACACAGTGGAGAGCCAGTATCAGCCTGTCATTGAGAGTATAAAAGTTATCGATTGACAAAATATGTGTCAATATTTTATACAAAATACCACAATTCCCTCATGCGCACATTTCACAAAAATGCTCTGATTTTGTAAAAAGTGCTGACATTTATATGTTTAATCTGTTATAATATGGGTATAACATATAGTGGAGATATTGATAGTCGGCAAGCATGCGGAAAGTGAGGGTACAGGTGTTTCAGATAGGAGATTATGTGATATGCAGCAACAAGGGCGTCTGTGAGGTAGAAAACATCACCGTCCTCAATATTTCTGGCGCGGATAAGGAGAAGGAATACTATATTCTGAAGCCTCTTTACTCGGCGGGGAGCACTGTGTATGTGCCGGTGGATTCCCAGAAGGATCATACCATGCGCAAGGTCCTGGAGCGGACGGAGGCAGAGCGGCTGATCGGTACGATTCCGGAAATTCCGCTATTGGTCATCACAAATGATAAAATGACCGAGCAGATGTACAAGGACTGCATGAAGTCCAATGACTGCCAGGAGCTGGTCAAGCTCATCAAGACCATACACCAGCGCAAGCAGAAGCGCATCCAGGCGGGCCGGAAGATCACGGCGGTGGACGCCAAATACTTCCACCTGGCGGAGGAGAATCTCTACGGGGAGCTGGCGGTGGCCCTGGACCTGAGCAGGGAGGAGGTAAGCGGCTATATCACGGCCGCCATCAACGGCACAAAGGCGCTGTAGGCTGTAGGCGGAGATACGTGCAAGATACGTGAATTTTTCAAAAAAACTCTTTACATTCCGCCGCGAAGGTATTATGATAGGAAAAAGGGATGGAATATCCCTTTGGGAAAGCGTTGAAGAGAAGAGTAGGATGTGAAACGCCTCCAGAGAGGGCCGCCCGGGAGACCGGGGCTGTGAGCGGCCCAGGCGCGAAACATTTGAAGACCGTCTCGGAGCGGCCCTTAATCGGGCACGGTGGCCCCCGTTACAGGCAAAGGAAGGCGGCAGCCGGGAGAGGCCCGGACTGCAACAAGGGTGGAACCGCGTTTTATGGAATCCTGTGGTGGATATGGGATAAAAACGTCCCTTGCAATAGTGATATTGCAGGGGGCTTTTTTTCGTCAGCATTTCCCTGCCGGATTCCGGTTCACAGGGAGGAAAGGAGATGACAGAAAATGGAAGAATGCAGGGAGAGATGCAGGAGACTGAAGGAGATCTGTTTCGACGGAGAGGTGACCATGACGAAGACGACCCTCTGGATGGTCGCGGGCCTGTGCCTGCTGGCCGGGATTGTCCGGGGGCTGCGGATGGCGCCCATGACCCACGGTGTCATGATTGGCTGTGGCAACGGGAACGGCAGCGGCTGCGGCAATGGGGACGGCAGCGGCTGTGAGGCCGGCACCGGGAAGCTGGAGCAGGGAAACGAAACAGGTAAGAAAAAAGGATACAAAAAAGAAAACAAAAAAGATAAGAAAGGCTGCGGCTGCAGATGTGCCGGAAAAAAGAGAAGGGAGAAGGGACAGAGATGAAGATTACATTAAAAGACGGTTCCGTAAAAGAATATGAGAGCGCGCTCAGCGTGTATGACATCGCCATGGACATCAGCGAGGGGCTGGCAAGGGCGGCCTGCTGCGGCAAGGTGGACGGCAGGGTGGTAGATCTGCGGACAGTCGTCGACGGGGACTGCGAGCTGAGCATCTGCACGGCGAATGACGCGGAGGGCCTTTCCACCATCCGCCACACGGCATCCCATGTGCTGGCGGAGGCGGTGAAGGATCTCTTCCCCCAGGTGAAGCTGGCCATCGGCCCCAGCATCGATACAGGGTTTTACTACGATTTCGACCACGAGCCTTTTTCCAGGGAGGACCTGGATGCCATCGAGGCCCAGATGAAGAAAATCATCAAGCAGGGCGCGAAGCTGGAGCGCTTTACCCTGCCCCGGGACGAGGCGGTGCGGTTCATGGAGGACAGGGGCGAGCCCTACAAGGTGGAGCTGATCCGGGATCTGCCTGAGGACGCGGAGATTTCCTTCTACAGGCAGGGGGATTTCGTGGATCTCTGCGCCGGGCCCCACCTGATGAGCACAAAGGGCGTGAAGGCCTTCAAGCTGATTTCTTCTTCCATGGCCTACTGGAGAGGGGATTCCGACAGGGCCAGGCTCCAGCGCATCTATGGCACCGCTTATAATAAGAAAGAAGAGCTGGCGGCCCATCTGGAGCGCATGGAGGACGCAAAGCGCCGGGACCACAACAGGCTGGGCCGGGAGATGGAGCTGTTCACCACCGTGGACGTGATCGGCCAGGGCCTGCCCCTGCTGACCCCCAAGGGGACCAAGATGGTCATGAAGCTCCAGCGCTGGATCGAAGACCTGGAGGACAAGGAGTGGGGCTATGTGCGCACCAAGACCCCGCTGATGGCAAAGAGCGATCTGTACAGGATTTCCGGCCACTGGGACCACTACAAGGAGGGCATGTTCGTGCTGGGGGACGAGGAGAAAGACAAGGAAGTCTTCGCCCTGCGCCCCATGACCTGCCCCTTCCAGTACTATGTGTTCAAGAACAGCCAGAAGTCCTACCGCGACCTGCCCTGCCGCTACGGCGAGACCTCCACGCTGTTCCGCAACGAGGATTCTGGGGAGATGCACGGCCTCACCAGGGTACGGCAGTTCACCATCTCCGAGGGACACCTGATTGTCAGGCCGGATCAGATGGTGGAGGAGTTCAAGGGCTGCATCGCCCTGGCCCAGTACTGCCTGCAGACTTTGGGGCTGGAGGAGGACGTGACCTATCATCTGTCCAAATGGGATCCGGAGAACCGGGAGAAATATATCGGCGAGCCGGAAGTCTGGGAGGAGACGGAAGGCCATATCCGCCAGGTGCTGGGAGAGCTTGGGATCCCCTTCACCGAGGACGTGGGGGAGGCCGCCTTCTACGGGCCCAAGGTGGACATCAACGCCAGGAACGTGTACGGCAAGGAGGACACCATGATCACCATCCAGTGGGACGCCCTGCTGGCGGAGCAGTTCGACATGTACTATATCGACGAGAACGGCGACAAGGTGCGCCCCTATATCATCCACAGGACTTCCATCGGCTGCTATGAGCGGACGCTGGCCTGGCTGATCGAGAAGTACGCGGGCAAGTTCCCCACCTGGCTGTGCCCGGAGCAGGTGCGGGTGCTTCCGATTTCAGAGAAATACGAGGCCTATGCCGCAAATGTGCTGAAAGAGCTGAAGGCAAAGGACATCGACGCCACCGTGGACAACCGCTCCGAAAAAATCGGTTTCAAGATCCGCGAGGCCAGGCTGGACAGGGTGCCCTACATGCTGGTGGTGGGCCAGCAGGAGGAAGAGGAAGGGCTGGTATCCGTCAGGAGCCGCTTCGCCGGGGACGAGGGGCAGAAGCCGTTAGCAGCGCTCCTGGACCAGATTTGCGAGGAAATCCGCACCAAGGAGATCCGAAAAGAGGAAATTCAGGAGAACGCCAAAGCGTAAAGAGGAATAGACAGGACAGAATGAGGCATACTAATCCTGACAGGAGTGCAGGCACCGGCGTCACAGGCGCGGCGCATGTCCTGTCCGGATCCGCCGCCTCCGCGCTGCTTGCCGCGGATCCGCGTGAGCGAAAAGTGACAGCAGCGCAGAAGGAGGCCAATATGGCGGATTTGAAATGCGCGGTGGAAAACTGCAGCTACAATGAACAGCACCTGTGCAGCAAAGGGGATATCATGGTAGGCGGACAGAAGGCCTGCTGCTGTGAGGAAACCTGCTGCGAGAGCTTCACCCAGAGACGGGAGGGCATGGATTCCTTTAAGAGCTCCGTGGTGCATCCCAGCAAGACCATCAGCATAGACTGCGAAGCGGTGAAATGTGTGTACAATTCCAACTATAAATGCCATGCCGACCATGTGGACATCAAGGGCTGCGGAGCCTGCGACTGCAGGGGTACGGAATGCGCCACATTTACCGAGAAGTAGGAACAGCGGAGAAGAGATTTAAAAGGCAAAAAAGCAAAAAAAGAAAATCGGATATTGACAGCAGACGGAATCTATGGTAAAGTTACTAAATGTGTGAAGAACACATTGACAAAGCAGAGTATCCGCTCTCACCTTACGGCAATCGGGCCAGTAAGCGTTCACGATATGGATTTCACAGGCAGACAGAGGGCTGCCCTGGGTTGAATGAGTGAAAGTGGATAGTCATGCTATCCACTTTTCTTATGGGGAGGTATAAGACCATTAGCGATTTAATGATTAACGAACAGATTCGGGACAAGGAGATTCGCCTGGTGGGCGAAGACGGCGCGCAGCTGGGCGTCATGCCTACGAGGGAGGCTATGAGAATGGCTGAGGAGGCGGGTCTGGACTTGGTAAAGATTGCCCCCACCGCGAAGCCTCCGGTGTGCAAGATTGTCGATTACGGGAAGTACAAGTATGAGATGGTCAGAAAGGAAAAAGAGGCAAAGAAGAAGCAGAGGACCATTGAAATCAAGGAAATCCGCCTCTCCCCCAACATCGACACCAACGACCTGAACACCAAGGTCAACGCCGCCAGGAAGTTCCTGAGCAAGGGCGACAAGGTGAAGATAACGCTTCGATTCCGCGGGCGTGAGATGGCCCATATGAACACCAGCAAGCACATCCTGGACGATTTCGCCCAGAGCGTGGCCGATATCGCGGTAATCGAGAAAGCGCCCAAGGTAGAGGGCAGGAGCATGACCATGTTCCTGACGGAAAAGCGCTAGAGCGCAAGGCTTCATATATAAACGGCGTCTGCTGTAAAGGATTTATCGCCGAGTATATATAGATTATTTAATTTTAGGAGGAAATTGCTATGCCCAAAATGAAGACAAACAGATCTGCTGCAAAGCGTTTTAAAATGACCGGAACGGGTAAGCTGAAAAGGAACAAGGCTTACAAGAGCCATATCTTGACCAAGAAGTCTCGCAAGACCAAACGTAATCTGCGGAAGCCTGCTATAACGGACAAGACGAACGAGAAGAACATGAAGAAGATTCTGCCCTACTTATAAGGCGGACAAGATGTTGGGTTATACTGCATAACGCTGAATGCTGCCTAATGTAATCATGCGATTGAACCAGTCAGCGTTATGCAGTCTGGTTTCACGGCAAGTGAAATCGTTATGCAGTATAAATTTGAATCAGGAGGAGATTAAGAATGGCAAGAATTAAGGGTGGCTTGAACGCCAAGAAAAAACATAAAAGAGTATTGAAGCTCGCAAAGGGCTACAGGGGAGCGAGGAGCAAACAGTACAGGATCGCGAAGCAGTCCGTCATGAGGGCCCTCGCCACCGCATACCGGGGCAGAAAAGAGAGGAAGCGTCAGTTCAGGCAGCTCTGGATTGCGCGTATCAACGCCGCGGCCAGGATGAACGGCCTGTCCTACAGCAGGTTCATGTACGGCCTGAAGCTGGCTGAGGTGGAGGTCAACAGGAAGATGCTGGCAGAGATGGCAGTGAACGATGCCGACGGCTTCAAGACGCTGGCAGAGCTGGCCAAGAGCAAGCTGGCATGACCAGGCAAACCCCGGGAACAGAGTCTGTCCCGGGGTTTTTCGCAAAAGGCCTTCTCCGGACAGGGAAGGCGAAGAGACGGCAGGGATTTCGGAATGCGGAAACGGGACAGGAGGCTATATGGAGAAGATTCTGGTAGTGGTAGACATGCAGAGGGACTTTGTGGACGGAAGCCTGGGGACAAAGGAAGCCCTGGGGATCGTGGACAATGTGGTGTCGAAGATAGAGGGCTTTGAGGGCAGGATATTCGCTACCCTGGACACCCATGGCCCGGATTACCTGGAGACGGCGGAGGGGAAGAAGCTCCCTGTGCCCCATTGCATTAAGGACAGCGAGGGGTGGCTCCTGAATGAGAAAGTGATGTACGCCCTGTCGGAGAAGAATTATCGTACCATCGAAAAAAGGACATTCGGCTCCACGAAGCTGGCGGAGGAAATCGGCAGGGTGGCTGCGGGCGGCGAGGTGGAAATCCAGTTGGTGGGACTGTGCACGGACATCTGCGTGGTGTCCAACGCGCTGCTGCTGAAAGCACATTTCCCGGAGGCATGCGTTTCCGTGGATGCCGCCTGCTGCGCCGGTGTGACCCCGAAGACCCACGAGGCTGCGCTGGAGACCATGCGGATGTGCCAAATCGATATTCTGGGGGCATAGGACGGCCGGATTGTGGAGCCGCAGGATGCGTCCCGCAGAACGGAAGGAGGAAGCTTCAGTGGCATATTTCTTTATCGCGGACACCCATTTCGGGCATGAAAACGCGCTGGCCTTTGACAACAGGCCTTTCAAGACCATAGAGGAGCACGACAGGGCCCTGACGGAGAACTGGAACAATGCGGTGGGCCCGGAGGATGAGGTGTTCGTCCTGGGGGACATTAGCTGGCATAATGCCACCAAAACCAATGAAATCCTCCGGGCGCTGAACGGGAAGAAGCATCTGATTGTCGGGAACCACGACAAGAGGTTGCTGAAGAACCGGGAGTTCCAGTCCCTCTTTCTGGAGATTGCGGACTATAAAGAGCTGACGTTCCCCCAGGGGAAAGGCATAGTGCTCAGCCACTATCCCATCCCCTGCTTCAACCGCCATTATTACGGCTGGTGCCATCTGTACGGCCATGTCCACATCAGCTTCGAGTGGAACATGATGGAGCGGGTGAAGTACGAGATGGAGGCCCTCTACGACAAGCCCTGCCAGATGTTCAACTGCGGCGCCATGATCGACTACATGGACTATACGCCCAGGACGCTGGAGGAGATTCTGGAGGGGCAGAGAAAATCTGTCCCGGCAGGGGGAGATGGACAGTCGGACTGAGATGCCGCTGTATGTCCGGAGCATAATCGTCAGATACAAAGATTTGAGACATAGAGGGGCTGTCAGGAAATGGCTCCATGGGCAGCCCCTCTGTAAATGCGTCTCCTCGACGCCTCACTCCCCGAGCAGGGCTCGAACCTGCAACAACCCGGTTAACAGCCGAGTGCTCTACCATTGAGCTATCGAGGATTGCTCTAAGGAATAGTATGACCGATACCCCTTCTATTATGCATAAAATGCGACATAAAATTTTTGGTTGATTGACAAAGTAAACTCCACTTTGCCATAGTAAAAGCAACCCCTAAGC
>CAJUFO010000008.1 GCA_910585615.1 uncultured Acetatifactor sp. | reverse complement strand
CCCCGAATTCGGGGGAATTAAATCACTTCAAAATCTTTGTAGTCTGTTCTTCCAAGATTAACATCTGATGTATTGCAATCTTATTGAGTTTTATTAGGCGTTCTTTCTGGTTCAGCCCATCTTCAATCAGGACTGCATTGATGTTTTCCATATTTGACAGGCATATCAATTCATTTATACTCGCATAATCCCTGATATTGCCTTTTTTATCTGGGTTCTTATCCCGCCATTGTTTAGCTGTCATACCAAATAATGCCATATTCAGCACATCAGTTTCAGATGCGTAAATAACAGAGATTTGCTGTGGCGTAAGTTCCGGCGGAATAAGATTGACCTTAATGGCATCTGTATGTATCCGGTAGTTGATTTTTGCCAATTCCCTTTTGGCGCTCCATCCAAGTAAAGCCTGTTCTTCTTTCTTTAGCCGCTCAAATTCCTTGATAAGGTATAATTTGAATTGCGGAGATACCCAGCTTGCAAACTCGAACGCAATATCTTTATATGCGTATGTACCGCCATACCGTCCCGCTTTTGCCACGATCCCCTTTGAATTTGTGCGGGATACCCATTGCTTAACCGACATAATAAAACGGTTTAATCCTGCCTCCAACATGATTTCTTCATAGGCGGTAACATTGAAGTCTGTATTATACATTTCTTCCCATATTCCAAGAAATTCTATTGTATTCTTGTTGCGCAGCCATTTTTCTATCAAAGCAGATCCATTGTCGATTTTCCTTACCATATCCGTTAAAGAGATATAATCGCCTTCTTCAATCTGCAAGACTTGTATCTCTGTTCCGTCAACATTTAGTTTTCCCATAAGAAGATCCTTTCATTTCATAATCACATTCCATTTACCGTTTTCAATTACACAAAGAAATTTTTCTGTTCTCTGCACACGCTATCCCCCCATGTACCGCTCTATTTCATTCCAGGTCTTTACCGTCAAGATATTTTTATCTTCTGTGTAAGGCAGATCGATCGCCCCTATGTACCATATTGGCAGAAGACCGGCATTTAAGGCGCCTTTTACATCGCATTCATACTGGTCTCCGATATACCAGACTTCATCTGGCTCTAATCCGGCTTTTTCCAAAGCCAGATCGAATATTCTTTTGTTTGGCTTACGGAAGATATAATTGCTTGAGGTAATGATAAATTCAAAAGAATTTTCCGGAAGCAGTCTGTTGATACGTTCTGCAACCACAGAAGAAGCATAAGAAATATTGCTGATTACGCCTGTGCGGATACCTTTGTTTTTCAAATATTCCAAAAAATCTTTGATACCCGCTGTAGGCATTCCCGGAGCAGCGGCATTCCAGAATACGGTATCAATTTCGGAGTTGCTTAATGCAATCTCTATTCCCTGCGAGTCATAAAGGTAAGGTGTAAACATGGTATTGGGTATCTCTATCTGAAATATGTGTCTTTTTTCAGGATCAAATCTCCCGAATTCCTGATTGAGTTCATTTGCTTTAGCTTGTACCTGCTCTGCCGACAAATGATACTTATTTCTTGTAGCATACTGTAAGACAGCCTCTCTGTTCTCTTTACGCCGTCAAATTTCTGTTCTGCAATCAGCGTCTGACCATAATCAAACAATATCATTTTGGGTATTTTCATGTAATTTATCTCCACATTCAAAATATTCCTCTTGTATCAGTAATTCCAATACAAGTGCCTCTCGTTCCCAACTAATATAACTGCTCCTTTCTTAGATTTTGCAATAGGTTCTTCATTTCTAAAAAACCTAGCGCAAAAAATGTTTGAAGTCTGCTCCCAACATCTAATAATTTTCCAGTCAACTCCGAAAATTCTATTCATCTATCTTTTTTCTTGGAGAACCATTCCATATCAAAGTTTTCATAACAACCCCATTTCGGATCTTGTAAATAATCAGTTACAAATCTATTATATCATATTTTGGGGTGTTCATCATCAAAAAGTTATACTCTCCTCTCTGTCTTTTCCCTTAAGAGTCCCTTGTTGTTGGTAATCTGCGGTTTCTTTGGCGGATTCCTCAACCGCTCAAGCACACTTTCCTTATTTAGCTTTTGATTATCATCCCCATAAGTTTTTCCCATTTAGCCACTTGTTCCTTACACTGCTGTCAAACGGCGCAGCGCCAAAAGATGTGCAGGACCTTTTGGGACACTCTGACGTGAGTACCACCATGAATGTGTATGCCCACGCCACAAGGGAGGCAAAGCGGACTTCCGCAAGACTCTTGGTAAGGAAATCAACAGCGAAAGCTGCACGCGCCCCGCGCAGCGGGTAGGGGAGAAGAGCATTCCCCTACTCGATTAAAAGGTACAAAACTGTACCTTTGTTGTACCTTCCCTGTGACATGGAACTGATAGAATAGAATCAGAAAAGGGAAACCGATTCCCGGTCACAAGGAGGAAATATCTATGGAAGCAATTTTAAAGGCTACCGGTCTTAAAAAATATTACGGCAAGGGCGAAGCCTTGGTCAAGGCTTTGGACGGTGTAGATCTGGAGATCGAGCGCGGCAAGTTCACCGCCATCATCGGCACCTCCGGCTCCGGCAAATCTACGCTGCTGAATATGCTGGGCGGACTGGACACCCCCAGCCAGGGCAGTATCCAAATCGGAAATACGGAACTGGCAAAGCTGAACAGCGAACAGGCAACCATTTTCCGGCGCAACCATATCGGCTTCATTTTTCAGAATTACAATCTGGTGCCAGTGCTCAGCGTCTGGGAAAATATTGTATTCCCCATCTCCCTGGATGGCCGCAGGCCGGACGAAACGTTCATCATGGAGATTGTCCGCCTGCTTGGCCTGGAGAAGAAGCTGGACAGCCTGCCCAACAATCTCTCCGGCGGACAGCAGCAGAGAGTGGCCATTGCCCGGGCGCTGGCCTCTAAGCCAGCCATTATCCTGGCGGACGAACCCACGGGCAACCTGGACTCCAAAACCAGTGACGATGTGATCGGTCTGCTGAAAATGACCGGCAAAGAATTCAACCAGACAATCGTGATGATCACCCACAACCCCGAAATCGCACAGATGGCAGACAGAATCGTCCGAATTGAGGACGGCCGCATGGTGTCTCAATAGGGAGGGCGGCAGGATGAAAACAGGATTCAAACCAATTCAAACGCTGAACCAGCGTAATTTTAAGAAAAATAAAGGCCGGAACCTGGTGGCGGTGATGGCCATCTTAATGACTGCAATCATGTTCACCACCCTCTTTACCCTGGCACAGAGCATGAGCAGAAACATGGTGGAAATGACCTTCCGGCAGACCGGTTATGACGGCCAGGCATCCTTCAAGAACATCACCCTGGAGCAGTTTTCCCTGATCGCCGACCACCCTGACGTGGCGGAAGCCGGAGAAAGCCTTGTTCTTGGCCTCGCACAAAACAAAAAGCTGGGCGGCAAACAGGTTGAGATCCGCTGGAGCAGCGACATCAATGCCAGGCATTCCTTTGCCATGCCTGCCGCCGGAACAATGCCGACGGCAGCAGACGAGATCGCTCTGGACACGCTGACCCTGGATCGCCTGGGCATTCCCCACCAGCTGGGGGAGCCTGTAACGCTGGAATGGCGCAAGGATCTTGCAAAGGATGAGGTGACTGTCTCCACCTTTACCCTCTGTGGTTTCTGGGAGGGCAACGAATCTGTCTATGCCAGCATGGCCTGGGTAAGCCGGGAATTTGCGGATGAGATGATCGGCAATCATGTGCCTGACGAAAAAACAGACATTTTAGGACTCCATACCGCACAAATAATCCTGCACAGCGACCGCGATATTGAGGCCACCATGGAGAATATTTTGGCAGACACCGGACTGACAGACTTGGAATACGGCGTGAATCTGGCCTATTCACCGGAGATGAATGCTACCGCAGCCCAGGAAAGCCTTCCCATGTACTTGGGCATGGCGCTGGTGTTCCTGGCCGGCTATCTGATCATTTACAATATCTTTCAGATCAGCGTCACTGCCGACATCCAGTTCTATGGCAAGCTGAAGACACTGGGCACCACCACAAAGCAGATCAAAAAGCTCATTTACGGCCAGGCAAACCGGCTGTGCGCGATCGGTATCCCCCTGGGTCTTCTCCTGGGCTGGCTGCTGGGCATGGTGCTGGTTCCTGTGCTGATGGGACGGCTGGAGGGCAAGGCTGTGGTTTCCTCCCACCCTGTGATCTTCCTTGGCTCCGCCCTTTTTGCATGGCTGACGGTTACGATCTCCTGCCTGCGTCCGGCAAGGCTGGCCGGTAAGGTTTCTCCCATCGAAGCGCTGCGGATGAGCGACGCCGCCACCGCAGGCAGGAAGAAAAGCAAACGCACCCGGAACGGCGCTTCCGTTACCGGAATGGCCTGGGCGAATCTGGGGCGCAACAAAAAACGGACAGTCACCGTAATCTGCTCTCTGACCCTGGGGCTGGTTCTGCTCAGCTGTTTCTACGCGAAGAATGCTGCTTTCGATATGGAGAAATACCTGTCTGAGCTGACGATCAGTGACTTCCGGCTGGACGACAGCAGCAGCGCAGACTATATTGGCGGATATGACCCTCATGGCTCCACCCTGAATGCCGAGCTGGTGGCGTCCGTGGAAGGATTGGCCGGCCTGGAAGCCATTGGCCATCAATATTCTCATCAGTTTGAACTGACGCTGGACGATGAGACCGTGCAGAATATCGCCGCCTTCTATACACAGGAAATGCTGGACGATTGGGCGACTTACGACCCCTCCGGCCCTGCTCAGATAAAAAACGCCATGGAGACCCGTGAAGCGGTCGGCGTACTGTACGGAATGGACGGCATCCCTCTGGATGCGATTACCCAGGACAGGTACCTGCTCTCCGGAAGCTATGATGCGGAAGAATTTGCCGGCGGCGACTATGTGTTGGCCATTGGGCCTGCCATAGATTCCACAGACCCGGAGAGAAAGGCCGTATTGCCCGTCCCTGCCGTGGGAAGCAGCATTGCGCTTGAAAATCGTACCTACACGGTGATGGCCATTGTATATCCGCTGCAGGCTGTGGAGGAAGGCGCTTACGAAGGCGGCGTACAGAATCGGCACTCCATGAGCTTTATTATCCCAGCTTCGGCATTCCGGCAGCAGTGGCCGGAGAATACCCTGCGGAGACTGTTCTTCCATGTGGAGGACGAACATATCCCCGCGGCACAGGAGATGCTGGATGCATATACCAAGACCATTGACACCAGCCTGCCCGTGACATCCCGCAAAACCATGACACAGCAGTATGAGGCGGAAACGCGGGCATCGGCAGTCATGGGAAATACCATCAGCGTGATCATTGCCCTGGTGGGCGTGCTCAACTTTATCAATTCCATGGTCACGGCCATTGTTTCCCGCAAAAAAGAGTTCGCCATGATTCAGTCCGTGGGCATGACCAAGCGCCAGCTGCGGAAGATGCTGATTTGCGAGGGGCTGGATTACGCGGCGATCACGCTGATCGTTTCTTATCTTGTCAGCGCCCTGGCCGTTGGGATCGGTGTCCGCGCCATGACAGCCAATGAGTTCAGCACCTTCCATTTTACCCTGATGCCGCTGATGATCTGCACCCCTGTCCTCCTGGCTTTTGCGGTGCTCATCCCGTTCCTCTGCTTCAAGAACTTGGAAAAGCAGAGCATTGTTGAGCGGTTGAGAACAGAATAATTTTGGATTTTTAGCGGACAGATTTCTTTGCATGCCCCCGGGGAATATGGTAAAATAGCACTGTCGCGGAGGCTGCTCCGCAGGTGGAATATGGCGCCAAGCAAGAACGGATGTTCGATGATGGAGAAAGGTGAGCGTATGGATACGATTTTTTTACTGGAGGACGATGAAGCCATGTGCCGCGGCATTGCCCTGGCCCTGGCAGACCCCCGGCGCAAGGTTGTCAGCGCCGGGACCCTGAAGGAGGGGCGGGAGATCCTTGCCGCCGGGGATTTCCGGCTGGCGGTTCTGGACGTGAACCTTCCGGACGGCAGCGGGCTGGAGCTGCTTCAGGAGAGCAAAGGCCTGCGCCCGGATCTCCCGGTGATCCTCCTCACCGCAAACGATATGGAGATCGACCAGGTCACCGGCCTGGAGGCAGGGGCGGACGACTATATCACGAAGCCCTTCTCTTTGGCCGTGCTGCGGGCCAGGGTGAACGCGCAGCTTCGGCGGAGGGATTCGGACAGAAGGGAGGTCTGGGAGGCGGGGCCTTTCCGGTTCGACTTTGCCCGGATGGACTACAGGAGGGAGGGACGGCCCGTTGACCTGAGCAAAACGGAGCAGCGGCTCCTCCGGGCGCTGGTGGAGAACCAGGGGCATGTGGTTCCGCGGGAGGCGCTGCTGGACCGGGTCTGGACGGAAGGGGCGGAATTCGTGGAGGAAAACGCCCTGTCGGTGACTGTGAAACGGCTGCGCGATAAGCTGGAGGAAAATCCCTCCCAGCCCCAGTGGCTGCGGACTGTCTACGGAATCGGGTATGTCTGGGGAGCGCTCCTTTGGGAGGGTTCGAAATGAATGCATGGCTAATCCTGCTGGCCGCTGTATGCTGTGTGACAGGGATCGGAGCGGTGGCCAGCGCCAGGCACATGATCCGGCGCTCCAACCTGCGTTTGGAGAAGATGGTTCAAGCCGCCATGGAAGGCTCCTTTCAGGAAGAGCGCTTTGACGAGGACATCCATTCTGCCACGGAATCCCTGCTGGCCCGGTACCTGTCTTCCAGCCAGTCCTCTCTGCGGAGCCTGGAGGAGCAGCGGGACAAGCTGGGCCGCCTCCTGTCGGACATATCCCACCAGACGCGGACGCCCATGACCAATATCCGGCTCTATGCCCAACTTCTGGAGGAACAGGAACTGCCGGAAGGGGCCGGAAGCCTGACGGCAGAGCTGATCCGGCAGACGGAAAAGCTGCAGGGCCTGATCGAGGCGCTGATTCAATCCTCCCGTCTGGAATCGGGGCTGCTGGTGCCCCATCCCACCCGGGGAGATCTGTCCGCCATAGGGGCCAGGGCGGCGGGGCAGTACAGGAGCCTGGCGGCAGAGAAGGGGATCACAATCCTCCTGGAGCTGGCTCCCGCCCCGGCGGTGTTCGATGAAAAGTGGACGGAGGAGGCTGTGTGCAACCTGCTGGACAATGCGGTCAAATACACGCCGGAAGGGGGCTGCATCACCGTCCGCAGCCAAAGCTATGAACTGTTTTCCAGAATCGATATCGCCGACACGGGCCCTGCCATCCCGGAGGAGGAGCACGCGAAGATCTTCGGACGTTTCTACCGGGCTCCGGCCGCCTGGAAACAGGAGGGAGTCGGCATCGGCCTGTACCTCACCCGGCAGATACTGGCCGGGCAGGGAGGCTATGTGAAGGTGGGCAGCGTTCCGGGAAAAGGGAACACGTTCTCGGCATTCCTCCCCAGGGCTTTGACAGCGCTCTCCGAAATATGACTATTCTGTCAGATTTCAGAAAGGCCCTGGAAAGATTCCTCTGTTATAGTGGAATCGTAGAAGGACATACTTTTTTCGGAGGGTGCGTAAAATGACCATATTGGAAACCAGAGAACTGACGAAATACTATGGCACAGGAGAAAACCAGGTGCGGGCCCTGGACGGGGTGGACCTGAAAGTCCAGGCGGGGGAATTCCTCGCCATCGTGGGCACATCCGGCTCCGGCAAGTCCACGCTGCTGCACATGCTCGGCGGACTGGACCGGCCCACCGGGGGCAGGGTGGAGGTGGAGGGCAGGGACATCTTCTCCATGAAGGACGAGGCCCTCACCATCTTCCGCCGACGGAAGATCGGCTTCGTGTTCCAGGCCTACAACCTGGTATCCGTCCTGTCGGTGTGGGAGAATATCGTCCTGCCCATTCAACTGGACGGAGGGCGCCCGGACGAGCCTTACGTCCGCCAGGTCATAGAGCTGCTGGGCCTGGAGCAAAAGCTGGATAGTCTCCCCAACCAGCTCTCCGGCGGCCAGCAGCAGCGGGTGGCCATCGCCCGGGCGCTGGCCACAAAGCCTGCCATCCTGCTGGCGGACGAGCCCACGGGAAACCTGGACTCCCGGACCAGCCAGGATGTCCTGAGCCTGATGAAGGTCACCGGCCGGAAATATTCCCAGACCATGGTGATGATCACCCACAACGAGGAGATCGCCCAACTGGCGGACAGGGTAATCCGCATCGAGGACGGGCGGATCCAGGGAAGCCCTGCCGGGAAGGGGCACGGGCCGGAAGGGGGAAGGGCCCGGAGGGAGCAGGGATCGGAGGTGGCGGGATGATACGGGTAAGGAATGGAAAGACGCTGCGCAGGATTTCCCGGAAGATTCTGAAGGCCTCCGGCGGGCGCAACATCATCGCCATGACGGCCATCGCCATGACAGCCATGCTCTTCACCGCCATGCTGACCATGGGCGGTTCCGTGCTGGAGACGGTGCAGCAGGATACGTTCCGCCAGGTGGGCGGGGATTTCCACGGGGGCTTCAAGCGCCTCACCGAGGACCAGACGGAAGAGCTGCGCACGGACGGGCGGATTCGGGAAAGCGGCGCCCGGTTAGGGGTGGGCGTGCTGTCCGGGGCGCCCTTTGACAAGCAGTATACGGAAGTCAGCTATATGGAGGAAAATTATGCGGAACACAGCTTCTGCACCGTAGCCGAGGGCAGACCGCCTGCCTCGGGAAAGGAAATCGCCTGTGACAGCCGGGTGCTGGAGCTGCTGGGCATTGCGCCCAGGGTGGGAGCGGAGGTTCCCCTGACCATTTCCCTGGGCCATGGAACCGCCAGGCAGCAGGATGTCACAGATACCTTCACCCTCACAGGCTGGTGGGCCTTTGACACAGCCGGCACGGCGGCCAATGTCCGTGTGTCGGAGGAGTATGCGGAAAGCGTCCTTTCCGGCCATGGATTTCAGGGGAACAGCGATTTCTCCGGCAGTTGGTCGCTGAACGTGTTCCTCTCCTCCGGCGCCCATATCCGGGAGGAGCTGCAGCAGCTTCTTGCCGACCACGGCTATCAGAGCGAGTCCATGGGGGAGGAGGGATACGTGAATCTGGGCGTGAACTGGGGCTACCTGAATTCGCCGATGGAGGGTCGGGATGCCGCCGAGCTGGCGGCGCTGGGCTTTCTGCTGCTGGTGGTGCTGCTGGGGGGATATCTGGTGATCTACAACATTTTCCAGATTTCCGTCTCCAATGACATCCGGTTCTACGGCCTCTTAAAGACCATCGGCACCACGCCGGGGCAGATCCGGGGCATCGTCCGGGGCCAGGCCTTTACCCTCTCGCTGGGAGGCATTCCGGCAGGGCTGGCGCTGGGGTGGCTCCTGGGGGCCTGGATTTCCCCCATGCTCCAAAATCTGGGCTACGGCAGGATCTCCGAGATCAGCGCGGACGGCCGGATATTCGTTTTCGCGACCTTATTTACGCTTCTTACCGTATTCATCTCCTGCAGCAAGCCCGGGAGGCTGGCGGGCAAGGTGTCGCCGGTGGAGGCTGTCCGTTATACGGACGGGGCCAGGGGCCTGCGGAAGAAGAAAAGACACGTCAAAGGCGGCGGCACGCCTTTTGGCATGGCGGCGGCAAATCTGGGCCGGAATCGGAAAAAGACGCTGCTTACCGTGCTCTCCCTGGCCCTGGCGGCCGTGCTGTTCCAGACGGTCTTCGCCCTGGGCGGCGGCTTTGACATGGACAAATTCCTGCGGCGCTTTGTAGTCAGCGACTTTGTGGTGGGGGATGCCGGTTATTTAAGCCGGGGCTATGCGGACGGCTCTCTGACCCAGCGGGACGTGGAGGCGATCGTTTCCACCGGCTATGTGGCGGAGGGAGGCATTACCTGGCAGGAGCTGCGGGTCTCCGCCGCTGTGCCGGAATCATATTACCGCTATCATTGGAGCGGTATCTATGAGGAGGAGACGCTGGGAAAGCGCATGGAACGCCTGCGCCAGCCGGACGGGGGCTACAGCCAACCCACACAGCTCTACGGCCTGGAGGCTTTCCCCATGGAACAGCTCACCGTCCTGGAGGGCAGCCTGGAGGCCCTGGCGGATCCCTCCGGGCATGCCGTCGCGGCCGTCTGTCAGACAGACGACTATGGACAGCCGATTCCAGGCAGCCATTACGCCGCTTTGGGGGACAGCGTCACCGTCCGCTATGAGGAGGACTGGTGCACGCGCGCCTGGGAGGACGGCAGGGAGCTGACGGCTGAGGAGGTGGAGGTCATGAACCCGGATGACTACTATCTCTCGGCGGAGCGATACCGCACCGTGACCTATACCGTGGCAGCCCTGGTGACCATGCCGGAGCCCATGACCAGCCGGTATTACAGCGGCGCGGGCTTCGTCCTGGCGGCGGATGTCCTGAAACGGGACGGCAATGCCCCGTTCTGCCTGAACTATCTGTGCGACGGAAAGGAAGGGAAGGGGGAGGCGCTGGCGGACTTCCTGGCCCAATATACCGGGAGGACCGCACCGGATCTGGATTATGAGGGGAAGGAGGACTATTACCAGGCCTTCTCCGGAATCCGGAACACGGTGCTGGTCATGGGCGGAGTCCTCTCCGGGCTGCTGGCCATGGTGGGAGCGCTGAACTTCCTAAACGGAGAGCTGACCTCCATCCTGGCCAGGAGGAAGGAGTTGGCTGTCCTCCAGGCGGTGGGCATGACCGGGGGGCAGCTAAAGCGGATGCTGGGGGCGGAAGGGATGCTCCACGCCCTGCTGGCCGGGACCCTCTCTCTGGTCCTGGGGCTGGCGGCAGGCGGGGTGCTTGACATTGCGCTGGGCCGGACCCTGTGGTTCTTCACCTTCCGGCTGAACCTCTGGCCTGTCCTGGGGCTGGCGCTGGCCTACCTGGCCCTGGGGGCGGCGATTCCTCTGGCTGTCTATCATTTTGCCGCCAAAGAGACCGCGGTGGAGCGGCTGCGGCAGGAGTGAGGGACATCCTGAGGCAGGGAATCCATAGAAAAAAGAGACGGGACGGAACAAAAATGGGAAATGCTCAGGCGAAAAATATTCTGATCATCGATGACGACATGCACATCGGAAACATGCTGGAGGAAGCGCTGGCCAGGGAGGGCTACGGCGTCTCCCGGGCCTACTCCGGGACGGAAGCCCTCCTGGTGCTGGACGGCGCCAGGCCAGACCTCATTCTGCTGGACCTGATGCTGCCGGGGCTGGACGGCGAGGAGGTGCTGCCGCGGATAATGGAAGCAGAGCATTCCAGGGGGATTCCCGTGATCGTGGTGAGCGCCAAGGTGGACATCGACAAGAAAGCGGAGCTGCTGCTGGGGGGCGCGGCGGATTATGTGACGAAGCCCTTCGCCATGAAGGAGCTTCTGGCCAGGATCTCCGTACAACTGCGCAGGCCCTCCGGGGCGGCCCTGGCCCCTGTCCTGGAATTTGGCGGTATCACGCTGAATACGGATACCCACATGGTCAGCCTGGGCAGCGCGGAAGTAAGGCTGACCAGGACGGAGTACGCCATTTTGAAGCTCCTCATGGGCAACCCTTCCCAGGTGGTGACCAAGTCCCTGCTGCTGGAGCGCATCAGCCGGGATACGCCGGACTGCACGGACAGCTCCCTGAAGATGCATGTCAGCAACCTGCGGAAAAAACTGCGGGAGGCGACGGGGAAAGACTACATCGAAGCAGTCTGGGGGATCGGCTTTAAGATGCGCGGGGAATGAATCTTTACCGTTTCTTTACTGTTTCCTTTACCGGTTTCTTTACTGTCCGGGGATAGAATGGCAGTATCTCATAAAACAGCGGCTGCCGGAACCGGAACCGGCCTGGCAGCTGCGGTATTGGAATCAGGAGGTTGTGCATATGGAGTATGTTCTGCAAACGAATGGCCTGACCAAGAAATACAGGCATTTCAAAGCGCTGAACCAGTTGACCATGAATGTCCCCAAGGGGGCGATCTATGGCTTTGTAGGCAAGAACGGCGCGGGCAAGACCACATTGATCAGACTGATCTGCGGGCTGCAGTTCCCCACCTCGGGGGGCTACACCCTGTACGGCAGGAAGGATACGGACAAGGATATTTTCCGGTCCCGCAGAAGGATAGGGGCCGTGGTGGAGACGCCCTCCATCTACCTGGACATGACGGCTCAGGATAATCTAAAGCATCAGTACCGCATCCTGGGGCTTCCGTCCTATGCGGGGATGGAGGATATCCTGAAGCTGGTAGGGCTGGCGGACACCGGGGGCAAGAGGGCGAGGAACTTTTCCCTGGGGATGCGCCAGAGGCTGGGAATCGCCATCGCCCTTGTGGGCTCCCCGGATTTCCTGGTGCTGGACGAGCCGGTGAACGGCTTGGATCCCCAGGGGATCATCGAAATCCGGGAACTGATCCTGAAGCTGAACCGGGAGCGGCAGATCACTTTCCTGATCTCCAGCCACATCCTTGACGAGCTGTCCAGGCTGGCCACCCACTACGGCTTCATCGACAGGGGGCAGATGGTGAAGGAGGTCAGCGCGGCGGACCTGGAGAAGGCCTGCCGGAAATGCATCCATCTGGAGGTGACGGATACAGGGGCGCTGGCCCGTGTGCTGGACGGCATGGATGTGGAGTACACCATCCTCTCCGACAGGGAGGCGGATGTGTATGCAAAGGTAGCTGTATCCAGGCTGACATTGGCCCTGGCGGAGCAGAACTGCGAGGTGATCTCCATGCAGGAGAGGAACGAAAGCCTGGAGAGCTATTATATGAGCCTGATAGGAGGGCGGAAGAATGACTAATATATTGTCGGCAAATTTCCTGCGTTTAAAGAAAAACAAAGTCTTTTGGGGCGGATTGCTCCTGATGGCGGCCTGGGGGGTATTCATGCCGGTGAATCTGCATATGGATGCCGTACAGTCAGGTTACGCGGATAACATAGAGAATGGGCTCTTTGCCTGCGCGCTGTTTATAGGCATTATCATAGCGGTGTTCTGCAGCCTGTTCATCGGCACGGAGTACAATGACGGAACTATCCGGAACAAGATCATCGTAGGCGGCAGGCGGTGGCAGATTTATCTGGCAAACGCGGTCGTCTCTACTGTGGTGGGACTTGTCCTGTGCGGGGCGTACCTGTTCCCTTACCTTTGCGTGGGGATGCCGCTGATGGGAACCTTCACTGCCCCAGTGGAGATGGTTTTGCTGACGGCACTGACGATGCTGCTGCTTTCGGTGGCTTTTTCCTCCATCTTCACCTGCATCGCCATGGTCTGTCAGAACAAGGCCGCTACTGCTGTGATTTGCATCCTGCTGGCCTTTGGTTTCTGGATGGTGGGGATGGTGCTGAACCAGATGCTGGAAGCACCGAAGACACATGTATGCTATTCCCTGGATGAGAATGGCGAAATGTCCTCTTACGAGGAGCCGAACCCCAAATACCTGGAGGGGACGAAGCGGGAGATTGTCCAGACCTTATATGACATCAACCCCGGCGGGCAGGCCATCCAGTGTGCTACCATGGCGGCAGTAAATCCGCCAAGGCTTCCCCTGTATTCCCTCGGAATCATCGTGCTGGCCACTGGCGCGGGCTGTGCCCTGTTCCGGAAAAGGGATTTGAAGTAAAAGGACGTAAAAGATTGAAATGAGAGGATTGTCATGATGGTATGGTTATGGAGCTTTATCGGCATCCTTGTACTGCTTATCCTGGGGCTGCTCTTCAAAATCCATATGCTGCGGAAGGCCGCGGGGGAGATTGCGGACGGCTTTGCCGACAGGCTTGTCACCGACACCAACACGCTGATCGGCATTTCCGGCAGGGACAGGCAGATGCGACGCCTGGCCGATGCCGTCAATGAGCAGCTTCGCAGGCTCCGGGCGGAGCATCACAGGTTCTGCCAGGGGGACGCGGAGCTGAAAGGCGCCGTCACGAATCTCTCCCATGATTTGAGGACGCCCCTGACCGCAATCTGCGGCTATCTGGACCTGCTGGAAAAAGAGGAAAAATCGGAGGCTGCAAAACGTTATATCGATATCATCCGGAACCGTTCCCAGCTACTGGTTTCGATGACGGAGGAGCTGTTCCAGTACTCCGTCCTGCTTTCCAGGGAGAACAATGCGCCCGGGGAGCCCGTGGTCCTGAACCAGGTGCTGGAGGAGAGCATAGCGGCGGCCTACACCGTCTTGACGGAGCGGAACATCACCCCCAGGATACGGATGCCCCGGGAGAAGGTGGTCAGGATGCTGGATGCCTCTGCCCTGTCCAGGGTATTCTCCAACCTGCTGCAGAACGCCGTAAAGTACAGCGATGGCGATCTGGAGATCACCCTGGAAAGCACGGGGGAGATCGTCTTTGCCAACAGGGCCCCCGGGCTGGACGAGATACAGGTGGGCAGGCTGTTCGACCGCTTTTTTACTGTGGAGTCCGCCAGGAAGTCCACCGGGCTGGGGCTGGCGATCGCCAGGAGCCTGGTGGAGCAGATGGGCGGGAGCATATCGGCGGAATACACGGATGACAGGCTGCATATCTGGATTTTCTTCCGGGAGAGGGGCGGCTGATTATATATTCGGCTGGCCTTCCGGGTGAAGGGGAGGTTCTTGTGCGCCATCATGTCCGGGATGCGCTTGGGGGGGCTTCAGGCGGTTCTGGATGGCATCGATGGGATTGCGGTTCAGGCGGCTTCGTGTACGCCGCCTTCCGGGACGGTGCTTTGAAGGGATTTGCCTCGGTGGAGGCGGCCCTGCTCGGCGATTTCCTTCGCGTAGGATTTTGGCCGGGGAATCTCGTCCAGGGTGTTCTTCGCCAGAGCGGCTGTCAGTTTCGTGTCGTTTGCTTTATCTTCCATAAATATAGGACCATTCCTTTCTGTTCTGTGGCCTGTGAATCCGTGTCGCAGGCTCTATGGCTTCAGGGATAGGATTGCCCTTTATCCGGGAAAATCTCTGCCAGCTTTCGCCAGGCGCTTTGTGATGTACCGGAAATCGATTATATCAAGGAGCGACCCTCCCTCAACTGAATAGCCGCCAGAAAACAGGGTGTAGGGCTCAGGGCTTTACGCCTTTTTGGTTCCGGAATCCACGCTTTAATAATTGATAAAAATAGTGGAAAAGTATGGACAAAACAGTTATAATATATAGCAGAAGCAAATATTAAATTTCCAGAGGAGGATTCTGACATGAACAATTTGCCTGAAGTAAAAATCGGCATCGTGGCCGTGAGCCGCGACTGCTTCCCCGAGAGCCTGTCCGTGAACAGGAGGAAAGCCCTGATAGAGGCCTACACCGCCAAGTACGGCACAGACGCCATCTACGAGTGCCCCGTGTGCATCGTGGAGAGCGAGATTCACATGGTGCAGGCCCTGGAGGACATCCAGAAGAACGGCTGCAACGCCCTGTGCGTGTACCTGGGCAACTTCGGCCCTGAAATCTCCGAGACCCTTCTGGCCAAGCATTTCGACGGCCCCGCCATGTACATCGCGGCTGCCGAGGAGAGCCAGAACGACCTGGTGGGCGGCAGGGGCGATGCCTACTGCGGCATGCTCAACGCCAGCTATAACCTGAAGCTGCGCAACGTGAAGGCATACATACCCGAGAATCCCGTGGGCACCGCGGCGGAGTGCGCCGACAGGATTCACGAGTTCATCCCCATCGCAAGGGCCATCGTGGGACTGAGCAGCCTGAAGATCATCTCCTTCGGCCCCAGGCCCCTGAACTTCCTGGCCTGCAACGCGCCCATCAAGCAGCTCTACAACCTGGGCGTGGAAATCGAGGAGAATTCCGAGCTGGATCTCTTCGAGGCCTTCAAGAAGCATGAGGGAGACGAGAGGATTCCCGCCAAGGTGAAGGAGATGGAGGAGGAGCTGGGCGCGGGCAACAAGAAGCCCGAAATCCTGCCCAAGCTGGCCCAGTACGAGCTGACGCTGCTTGACTGGATCGAGGCCCACAAGGGCTATCGCAAGTATGTGGCCATCGCCGGAAAATGCTGGCCCGCTTTCCAGACCCAGTTCGGTTTCGTGCCCTGCTATGTCAACAGCCGTCTCACCGGCATGGGTATTCCGGTATCCTGTGAAGTGGATATCTACGGGTGTCTGAGCGAGTTCATCGGCACCTGCGTCAGCGAGGACGCGGTCACGCTGCTGGATATCAACAATACCGTGCCCGACGACATGTACGAGGATGCCATTAACGGTAAGTTCAGCTACACCCACAACGACACCTTCATGGGCTTCCACTGCGGCAACACCAATACCAAGAAGCTGTCCTCCTGCAGCATGAAGTACCAGATGATCATGGCCAGGGCCCTTCCCGAGGAAGTGACGCAGGGGACCCTGGAGGGAGACATCATCCCCGGCGACATCACCTTCTACCGCCTGCAGTCCACCGCGGACAACAAGCTGCGCGCGTACATCGCCCAGGGCGAGGTGCTGCCCGTGGCCACCAAGTCCTTCGGCGGCATCGGCGTGTTCGCTATCCCTGAGATGGGGCGCTTCTACCGCCATGTATTGATTGAAAAGAACTACCCTCATCACGGCGCGGTGGCCTTCGGCCATTTCGGAAAGGCCCTGTACGAGGTGTTCAAGTACATCGGCGTGCCGGTGGAGGATCTGAACTACAACCAGCCCAAGGGCGTGCTGTATCCCACGGAGAATCCCTTCGCGTAAAATGCCGCTAAGGCGGGACAGCGTATTTGGGAGATGGCTGACACAGACAATTGAAAAGCAGTTCCCGCAGCTTCCGCTGACTGGCGTAGTCCGTCAGCGGAAGCTGTTCAGTTTATTTTCTGTGGTTCCTGCCAGGCGGGCACCCGAAGACTTTCTTTAGCATTTGCTGAAATGGTTTTCATCATAGAACCCATAGGCTGCCGCCACCTCTTTCAGGGTCAGGGAAGGGTCGTAGACCATCAGTTCATGAGCCATCGGGCATTTGGCTTTCGGCTGCCAGGCATGCAGGCTCTGACCGGTATGCTCCATGAATCAAAAATATTTTGAGAAAGGCGTGATGATAGGAGCCGTAAAAGGTTGAAGAGGAAATAGGAATGTGTTATGCTATGAAAAATACATGGCAGCAGCGCGGAAAGGGGTAGCATATGTTGGAGTTTTTTGAGGTAAGGGAAGGCAGCTTGATTTACAGGGAGAACGGAGAGACGCTCATGGTGACGCCCTGGGGGAAGGACAGCCTGCGGGTGCGCTCCGTCTTTGCGGGGGAGGTAGAGGAGGGCAGCGTGGCGCTGCTGGAACCGGAGCCTGCGGAGGCGGACATTGTCATCGGGGAATGGGAAGCATCGATTACAAACGGGAATATCAAGGCCAGGCTGTGGGTGAACGGCTGGGGCCATGCTCTGCAGATCGGTTTCTACAACCAGAGGGGCGAGCTTTTGTTGCGGGAGATTTCCAACGGAGGTGCGCTGCAGAAGAAGGCCAGACATTTCAGGCCCCTGCCGGGCGGGGAGTATGAGCTGAAGGTGAGCTTCGAGGCATCGCCGGAGGAGAAGATATACGGCATGGGGCAGTACCAGCAGGAGATCATGAACCTGAAGGGCTGCAACCTGGAGCTGGCACACCGCAATTCCCAGGCCAGCATCCCCTTCTACCTGTCGGATAAGGGCTACGGCTTTCTGTGGCACAACGCTGCCGTTGGGGAGGTGCACTTCGGCGTCAATACCACGGAGTGGCTGGCCCGGTCTGCCATGCAGATGGACTACTGGATCACGGCGGGGGACACCCCGGCCCAGATAGAGGAAGCTTACGCCCTGGCCACGGGGAAGAGCCCCATGATGCCGGAGTACGGCCTGGGCTTCTGGCAGTGCAAGCTGCGCTATTACAACCAGGAGCAGGTGCTCCGGATCGCCAGGGAGTACAAGGAGCGGGGGATCACCCCGGACGTGCTGATCATCGACTACTACCACTGGCCCCGCTGCGGGGACTGGCGCTTTGACCCGGAATACTTCCCCGACCCGGAGGCCATGGTAAAGGAGCTCCGCGAGATGGGGATAGAGACGATGGTCTCTGTCTGGCCCCAGGTGGATGTGCGCAGCGAGAACTTTGAGGAGATGAAGCAGAAGGGGCTGCTGCTGAAGAGCAATATGGGAGTGGACGTGCAGATGATCTTCCATGGCAATAACCTGTTCCTGGATGCTACCAATCCCCGGACAAGGAAGTACGTCTGGGAGAAGCTTAAGAAGAACTATGCGGACATGGGCATCCGGACCTTCTGGCTGGACGAGGCGGAGCCGGAGTTCGGCACATACGACTTCGACCTGTACACTTCCTCTGCGGGCCCCATGGCCCGGACCGGGAACATCTATCCTCGGGAATATGCCAGGCTGGTCTACGAGGGGCAGCAGGAGATGGGCCAGAGGGACGTGGTGAACCTGATCCGGTGCGCCTGGGCAGGCAGCCAGCGCTACGGCGCTTTGGTGTGGTCAGGGGACATCATGTCCACCTACGAAGACTTCCGCAGGCAGATATGCGCGGGACTGCACATGGGGATTTGCGGGATTCCCTGGTGGACTACGGACATCGGCGGCTTCCATGGGGGCAACATCGAGGATTCCGGGTTCCGGGAGCTTTTGGTGCGCTGGTTCCAGTTCGGGACATTCTGCCCGGTGATGCGGCTCCACGGAAGCAGACAGCCCCACCAGCCCATTGTGAACCGGGCGGGGGAGGAGCGTGAATGTACAGGGGCGGACAATGAAATCTGGAGCTTCGGGGAGGAGGCCTACCCCATCCTGGTGAAGTTCATCGGCATCCGGGAGAGGATGCGGGATTACACCAGAGAGGTGATGCGCCAGGCCCATGAAAAGGGTTCCCCTGTGATGCGGACGCTGTTCTATGAGTTCCCGGAGGACAAGGAATGCTGGGATATCACGGATGCCTACCTGTACGGGCCGGACATTCTGGTGGCGCCGGTGTGCCATGAGGGCGCGGAAGGCCGCAGGGTCTATCTGCCCCAGGGCGCTTCCTGGACCCATGCGGGGACCGGGGAGGTCTATGAGGGCGGCGTGTGGCTGGACGTGGAAGCGCCGTTGGAGACAGTGCCGTTGTTCCTGCGGGATGGAAGACAGGGGTATCTTGTGGGAATGCTGTAGAGCAGAGGGATGAACCCGGCGCAGTGTAAAACAGTGAAAGATTTGCATACAGCGTTGCTGAGGACAAGGCATATACGAGACAGATGATGTACAAAAGCAAAAGGCCTGTGACGCCCCGCGCCTCTGCGCAGGAAAGTCACAGGCCTTGTCTGTGCGATGCCGGTTTCCGGACTGTGCCGGAAGGGACAGCGGAATCAATCCTCCGAGTCGTCCACATCCGCCGCCACAGCCGATACCACGCTGGATACCACCGATATGACCACCGCGATGATGATGATCAGCAAACCTCCGCCTAATACAATGAACATGATGAAATCCTCCTGTCAGAACCCATTCTACCATATCCGGCGGGAAATCTCAACAGATTTTGCCGAAATTATCCTGTTGTTTGGCGAATAATGGTTGTGCCTGGACGTTCTTTTTGGTATTATGGACATGGTTCATACAGGAAGGGCGACTTTTGCGCTTTGAGCGGAGCGAAAGGAATGTGGAAGATGGTTACGATTTCCCTGTGCATGATTGTGAAAAATGAGGAAAAGATTCTGGAGAGGTGCCTGGACAGTGTGGCTGACCTGGTAGACGAGATTGTCATCGCGGACACGGGCTCCACGGATGCCACCAGGGAGATAGCAAGGCGCTATACGGAGAAGGTCTACGACTTCCCCTGGACAGATGATTTCAGCGCCGCCAGGAATTTTGTGTTCTCCAGGGCCACTCAGGAATATATATATTCTGCGGACGCGGATGAAGTATTGTCCCCGGAGAACCGGGAGCGGTTCCGGCTGCTGAAGGAGACGCTGCTCCCCGAGGTGGAGATTGTACAGATGAAGTACGCCAATCAGCTGCAGTTCAACACGGTGTACAATTACGATGAGGAGTATCGGCCCAAACTGTTCAAAAGAAAACGGGATTTCGTCTGGGAGGCCCCTATCCATGAGACGGTGCGCCTGGAGCCGGTGATATACGACAGCGATATCGTCATCACCCATCTGCCGGGGGAGAGCCATGCCAAGCGGGATCTGGCCAATTTCCAGAAACATTGGCGGCAGGGATACCGGCTCCCCAAGCGGCTTTTGGGCATGTATGCCAGGGAGCTGCTGATAGCGGGGGACGAGGAGGATTTCGCCCAGGCGGCACCGGTCTTCCTGGAGGCAGCGGCGGACAATGAGCGGGACGGCGAGGAGATGGCACAGTCCTGCTGCGTGGCGGCCAGGGCGGCCAGGCTGGCCGGGGATACTGTGAGCTTCTTTAAATACACATCCAAAGTAATAGCGGAGGAGGCCTGCTCGGAAATCTGCTGCGAGATGGGACATTTCTACGAGGGGCTTTCCGACTGGGAGGAGGCCGCCATATGGTACTACAATGCCGTCTACGAGACCAGGCCCATACTGGCCCTGCAGTCTGGCGGGAAGGAGAGCCTGGAGGGGCTGATTCGCTGCTATGAGGCATTGGGTTGCCCGGAGCAGGCTGATATCTACCGGGAGGAGCTGCGCGGCAGAGAGGGCTGCCAGTGAGGAACTACCGGATGCCCGAAAAGCGGAAGGCTGCGGGAAATTTCCCGTAAACCGGGCGAATGGCTTCGACTCGGGCAGTGCCCGTTCGAGGTCGCTGAGGGGAAGCATTGCGGGGCGGCATGGCCTGGAAGCGCGAAAGTCAGGAAACGGAATAGAAAGAAGGATAAAAGATGAGCTGGGAACAAAATGTACGGAGAGTAGTGCCATATGTGGCGGGAGAGCAGCCAAACAAGCCGGGCATGATCAAGCTGAACACCAATGAATGCCCCTATCCCCCCGCGCCGGGGGTGGAGCGGCTGCTGAAGCGGATGGACTATGGCGCGCTGCGCCTGTACCCGGATCCGGATACCCGGGTTTTGGTGGACGCGCTGGCGGAATATTACCATGTGAGCCCCGGGCAGGTGTTCGTGGGCGTGGGCTCGGACGATGTGATCTCCATGGCGTTCATGACCTTTTTCAACGGCAGACGGCCCATCCTGTTCCCGGACGTGACCTATTCCTTCTACGACGTATGGGCGAAGCTGCACGGGATTCCGTATAGGACATATCCGCTGGACGAATGCTGGCACATCTGCCCGGAAGATTACAGGCAGCCGAACGGCGGCATAATCTTCCCCAATCCCAACGCCCCCACGGGGCTTTTCGAGAGCCTGGAGACCGTGGAGAGGATCGTCCGGGCCAACCGGGACGTGGTGGTGATGGTGGACGAGGCCTATGTGGACTTCGGGGGCAGGAGCGCGCTTCCTTTGGTGGAGAAGTACGATAACCTGCTGGTGGTGCAGACCTTCTCCAAATCCCGCTCCATGGCAGGGCTGCGCATCGGCTTCTGCATCGGCAGCGAGAAGCTGATCGGGTATCTGAATGACGTGAAGTTCTCCTTCAATTCCTATACCATGAACCTGCCATCCCAGCTGCTGGGGGCGGAGGCGGTGCGGGACGATGTCTATTTCAGGGCGATCACGGCCAGGATCGTGGCCACCAGGGAGCGGGTCAAGAGGGAGCTGAAGGCCCTGGGATTCACCTTTCCGGACTCGAAGGCGAACTTCATCTTTGCCTCCCATGAGACGATTCCGGCCCAGCAGATTTTCCAGGCCCTGCGGGAGGCGGACATCTACGTGCGCTACTGGAACAAGCCGCGGATATCCGATTCCCTGCGCATCACTATCGGAACGGAGGAGGAGATGGACACGCTCCTGGCTTTCCTGAAGGACTATGTGTCAAAAAGACGTTTTTGATGAAATGTAGAATCAATAAATAGAAAAGAATGGAGAATGTCATGCTGAAGAAATATCTGTTTGTGTTTTTTGTTTCCATGGTGCCGCTGATCGAACTGAGGGCGGCTGTGCCGATTGCGCTGGGCATGGATCTGCCGGTGATTCCCAGCTACATCGTCTGTATCCTGGGGAACATGCTCCCGGTGCCCATCATTTACCTCTTCGCCCGAAAGGTCCTGGAGTGGGGAGCAGACAAGCCTGTCATCGGGAAGTTCTTCACCTTCTGCCTGGAAAAAGGGCATAAGGGAGGGGAGAAGCTGAAGGAAAAGGCGGGCAGGGGCCTGTTCGTGGCGCTGCTGCTCTTCGTGGGGATCCCGCTGCCCGGGACCGGGGCCTGGACAGGGACTCTGGCGGCCAGCCTGCTGGATATGGACTTCAAGTCCAGCGTGATCGCGGTGCTGTTCGGGGTGGTGCTGGCAGGCATCATCATGGGACTGGCCAGCGCAGGGCTGCTGGGGGCGCTGGGGGTGCTGTTCTAGAACCGGGCGATGTCAGGAGGGATGCGGAAGCCCTCTGGCAGCCATGGAGCGGAACGGGCGCAGGAAACAGCGGTAAGCCAGGCTTGTTCCGGTATCAGAGAACTACAGAAGACGAAAGGGGAGGCAAGGATGGATATCTATCAGGACTTTGCAAGTGTTTACGACCGGTTCATGGACAATGTCCCCTATGAAGAATGGGCGGAGCGTATAGACGGCCTGATCCGGAAATACGGCGTGTCGAAGCCGGAGCGGGACGTGGAGGGGCTTTTGGAGTCCGAGCGCAACCTGGTGGTGGACTTAGGCTGCGGCACCGGGACGCTGACGGAGCTGATGTATGCGAAAGGCTACGACATGATAGGGGTGGACGCCTCCGGGAGCATGCTGAACGCCGCCATGGAGAAGAAGGAGAGGAGCGGCTCCGAAATCCTCTACCTGCAGCAAGACATGCGGGAGCTGGATCTCTACAGTACTGTGGGCACCGTCCTGTGTGTCTGCGATTCCGTGAACTATATTCTGGAGGAAGAGGAACTGCTTGGCGTATTTTCCCTGGTGAAAAAGTTCCTCTACCCCGGCGGCGTGTTCCTCTTCGACTTCAATACGGACTACAAGTACAGGGAAGTCATCGGCGATGCCACCATCACGGAAACCAAAGAGGACTGCAGCTTCATCTGGGACAATTTCTATGACGTGGAAGAGGGGATCAACGAATACGACCTGACTGTCTTCGTCAGGGAGGAAGGGGAGCTGTTCAGGCGCTTCCAGGAGACCCATTACCAGAGGGGCTATACCCTGGAGCAGATGCGGAGCCTGATAGAGCAGGCTGGCATGGATGTGGTGGAGGCCAGGGACGTGGACACCAGGGAGGCTGTCGGGCCTGAGAGCCAGAGAATCTACCTGGTGGCCAAAGTGCCGGAGACAAAGGTTTCCTGAGGAGGCGCAGCAGGAAGGGAAATGTGGATTCGCATACGGGGGATTCCGATAGAAAACGAGGTGTGAAATGGCAGATTATTTGGTACGGGCCACCGCCGCGGGGGCGCAGGTCAGGGCCTTCGCCTGCACAACGAAGACGACAGTGGAGGCGGCAAGACAGGCCCATGATACAAGCCCGGTGGTGACAGCGGCCCTGGGGCGGCTCCTAAGCGCAGGAGCCATGGTGGGCAGAATGCAGAAGGGGGAGGAGGATCTGGTGACCCTGCAGATCAAGGGAGACGGCCCCATGCAGGGCCTTTTGGTGACGGCGGATTCCAAAGGCGGCGTGAAGGGCTACGCCAATGTGACCGACGTGATCCTCCCCGCCAATGCCCTGGGCAAGCTGGACGTGGCGGGGGCTGTGGGACAGGGGACTCTTTCCGTCATCAGGGACATGGGTTTAAAGGAGCCCTATGTTGGGCAGACTTTACTGCAGACCGGTGAGATAGCGGAGGATCTGACCTATTATTTCGCCTCCTCCGAGCAGGTGCCCTCCTCCGTGGGCCTGGGAGTGCTCATGGAGCGGGACAATACCGTCAGGCAGGCGGGGGGCTTCATCGTGCAGCTGATGCCCTTTGCGGAGGACGCCACGATTGACAGGCTGGAGCGCAACCTCTCGGGAATCACCTCCGTGACAGCCATGCTGGACGCGGGGGACACCCCGGAGCATATGCTGGGGCGGATTCTGGAGGGGCTGGACTGCCAGGTGACGGACACCTGTCCCGTGGCCTTTTCCTGCAACTGCAGCAAGGAGCGGATTGAGAAGGTGCTGATCAGCCTGGGGAAGAAGGAGATTCAGGACATGATCCGCGAGGGCCGGGAGGTGGAGGTGAACTGCCACTTCTGCAATACCCATTACAGGTTCAGCGTGGAAGAGCTGAAGGGAATCTATCGGAGGAGCAGGCTGCCGTAAGGCAGTGGGCGCGGCAGGCAGTGAAAGCGGTCGGGGGAAGACCGTAGTTAGAGGAGACTAACAAAAACCTGCCGGAAAACGGAATAACGGATGGGAAAGAGAGGATGGCATGGAGCAGGGATTCATCAAGGTGGCGGCAGTGACGCCCAAAATCAGGGTGGCCGACCCGGCCTACAATGCGGGGGTCATCTGCGAGAGGCTGGAGGAAGCCTGTAAAAATGGCGCGAAGATCATCGTGTTCCCGGAGCTGTGCATCACGGGATATACCTGCGGGGACCTGTTTTTGCAGGAAATCCTGTTGCGGGAGGCCTCCGCACAGCTGCTGTGCATCGCGGAACGCACCCGGGGGAAGGATGCTTTGGTGATGGTGGGGCTGCCCCTGGAGCGGGAGGGCAGGCTCTACAATGTGGCCGCCGTGCTCCGGGACGGGGAAATCCTGGGGATGATTCCCAAGGCCAATATCCCCTCCTATGCGGAATTCTACGAGGGGAGGCACTTCGCGGAGGGCAATGCGGAGCCTGTGCCTTTTCCTTTCATGGGCAGAACGGTTCCTTTCGGCACCAATATCCTGTTTTCCTGCGAGACTGTCCACGGCCTTACCGTGGGCTGCGAGATATGCGAGGATTTGTGGGTGGCGGACGCCCCGGCGGTGAACCATGCCCTGAAAGGGGCCACTGTCATCGCCAACCTGTCCGCCTCCAACGAGACCATAGGCAAGGACGAGTACCGGGAGCTTTTGGTGAAATCCGTAAGCGCCCGTCTGCTCTGCGGCTATGTGTACGCCTCCGCCGGGGAGGGGGAGTCCACCCAGGATCTGGTGTTCGGCGGGCACAACCTGATTGCGGAGAACGGCACGATCCTGGCCCAGGTGAAGAGGTTCACCTGCGAGACCCTCTACGGCGACATCGACGTCTGGAAGCTCCTGGCGGACAGGCGGCGCATGGGAACCTTCGGCAAGGAGCCGGAGGCCGCTTATGTGAAGGTGCCTTTCCGGCTGGAGGTGGCGGAGACGGATCTGCAGCGCAGTTTCCCTGCCCTGCCTTTCGTGCCGGGGGATGCGGAGAAGAGAAGGAGGCGCTGCGAGGAGATCCTGTCCATCCAGTCCTGCGGCCTGAAAAAGAGATACGAGCATACGGGGGCGAAGACGGCGGTGCTGGGTATCTCCGGCGGGCTGGATTCCACTCTGGCGCTGCTTGTCACCGTGCGCACATTCGACATGCTGGGACTGGACAGGGGGGCAATCGTGGCGGTGACCATGCCCTGCTTCGGCACCACGGACAGGACCTATGAGAACGCCTGCCTGCTGGCCCGGACGCTGGGGGCCACGCTGGAGGAGGTGGACATCAAAGAGGCGGTACAGGTGCATTTTGAGGACATCGGCCAGGACATGGCCAATCATGACGTGACCTATGAGAACGGCCAGGCCAGGGAGCGGACCCAGGTGCTGATGGACATCGCGAACCGTGTGGGAGGCCTTGTGATCGGAACAGGGGACATGTCCGAGCTGGCCCTGGGCTGGGCAACCTACAATGGGGATCACATGTCCATGTATGGGGTGAACGCGGGGGTGCCGAAGACCCTGGTGCGGCATCTGGTGGAATATTATGCGGATACCTGTAACGACAAAGCGCTGGAAGATGTGCTGAGAGACGTGCTTGACACGCCGGTGAGCCCGGAGCTTCTGCCGCCGGTGGATGGGGCAATCTCCCAGCGGACGGAGGACTATGTGGGGCCTTATGAGCTGCATGATTTCTTCCTGTACTATATGCTGCGCTGCGGCTACTCCCCGGCCAAGGTGTACCGGGTGGCGAAGCTGGCGTTCAAAGGGCTGTATGAGGACGCTGTAATCCTGAAATGGCTGAAGACCTTTTACAGGAGGTTCTTCGCCCAGCAGTTTAAGCGTTCCTGCCTGCCGGACGGGCCCAAGGTGGGAAGCGTGGCGCTTTCGCCCAGAGGGGACCTGCGCATGCCCTCGGACGCAAGCGTAAGCCTCTGGCTGGCGGAGGCGGAGGGGTTGGGCCGGGGCTGAGATGATTCCCGGAAAGGAGTATCGATTTGTGAACTATGTATACCCGGCTGTTTTCTACGAAGAAGAGGGTAAAATATCAGTTGTTTTTCCTGATTTGGGTAACCTTGCGACTTTTGGGGATGATATGGGGATGCCTGCGGCATAAGGCAGGCCCCGCCCGAAGACCATGAGCCTAATCTTTCAGGCATTCCAGGATTGGCTGGATATATTTCCTGTCCGATATGTCATAGGAAGCGGAAATTATTTTCAGCATTTCCCGCTGGTCCTCTGTCTTGTCCCTTTTGGCCTGCAGGGTCTTTCGGAACATCTTCATCATGAGCCTGGAGGGAGCGGACATTTTCTCATAGTTCAGGCCGCCGGGGCAGTAGAATGCTTTCACTTTCGCGAGTTCCGATTCCGTGAAATTCTGCCTGAGGGCGGGGGCTATATCCGGGCTGTCCATGGGGCTTGCGCCCACGCAGAACACGATCAGCTTTCTGCCGGCCCATCGTTCCAGGTTCCCCTTGAACCAGCCCAGCTTGCTGATGCCTCCCGCGCAGGCCCAGCTGCCGAAGACGATTGCGTCGTATTTCTCCAGATTCCGCTTCTTTGCCTCCGATAAGGACAGGCAGCGGGCACCCGCCGCTTCCGCTATCCACTTTGCGTACCTTTCCGTAAATCCTGTCTGGGAATTGTAGATTACGATTGTGTTCATCTGTCAGAACCTCCCTTTTGCGCATTTTCTATTGCGTTCTCAATTGCCGTTTCTCTATCTACCGCTCCTCATGGCAAGTACCTCTCTCCAGGTTCTCGATTCCGGCATACAGCCTGGTCAGCAGCCGGTACAGGGTCTCCACTTCTCCGTCATCATACACCTCAAAGAGATACCGCAGCTCTTCCCGGTACCGGGAAAAGTCTTTCTGAAAATACTCGTCCGCTTTCCCGGTGGGGCAGATGCACATGGCCCTGGTGTCCCGGGGGCTCTGGCGGAGGGCGATGAAGCCCTTTTTCTCCAGGACGTCCGCCAGCTTCTTGATGTTCTGCCTGGAACAGCCCAGGAGGCTCCCTAGCTGGGTAAAGGTCAGAGGCTCTTCGGACTGCCGGACCATGGACAGCAGCATGAACTGTTTCAGGGACAGCTCCGGTATATGGCTGTCGAACAGGGTCTGCAGCCTGTTCCCCGCGATGAACAGGGTGCTGAAGATTGCCTTGCCCTGGTCTTCCCTGGTGCCTGAGAATTTTCTGGTCAAATCATCTAAATGCATGTGAGCGCTCCTTATAGGCAACTAGTTGCTTGTTGTGCGATTTCATTATAGCAACTAGTTACCCATATGTCAAGAACAATAATAATAAAACTTACCGTAAAAAAATTACGGAAATCTATTGTGGGAAATTGTAAAAATGGCTATAATCTGCTTAAATACATCTCTCATATACTTCCAATATGTCAGATTCATATGTACATATCCCAGGGACAGTCAGGCGGAGATTATCCGTCTGCTCTCCGGGGAGAGCAGGGACCTGTTCCTGAATTATTTCAAGGCCAATCTCACGGAAATGTTCAGCTGATGGCGCATTCCGGCCTGGACATACCGGCCTCCATGGCCGTCATGAATCTGAAGCCCGGATTCGTGACGCCTTTTGGCATGCTGAATGACGGAGAACTGCTGGTAGACGCATTTCTTGACAGGGATTTCCTGAATCCCCCGGCCTGATAGGAGTCCACCCCAACGACAATACCGCCACCGTGTGGCTGAAGACCGGGGATTTGGTGGACATCATAAAAGAACACGGCAATCAGTTGGATATCATACAGATGATTTAGTTAAGATTCGACGGATATTTCAGAAAAAGAGGCTGCCGGAAATGACAGCCCCTCTTCCAAACGGAGCACTCCTGTGGCGGCAGCCCTGGCCCTACTCCCCATCGGCTCCGGTGGCATCCGTCTGCGCCGCGGCCTTATCCAGGGAAGCCTGGATGGCCTCCAGCAGCACCAGAGAGGTGTACTTGCTCTCGGCAGTATAAGTGACGGATTCCAGGGACTGCTGTGCGTAGATCTGCTCACAGATGGAATCCAGCGTGGGCTGCAGCAGCGGATACATGGTGGCCACGGTATCGCTTACTTCCACCAGGCGGATGGATGTGATGGAATCCTTATCCACGATGACTTCCACGTCCAGGGACTCGCTGCCCAGCACCAGTTCCGTTGTGTAGATGCCCGGTATGTAGAGGGAGGAGATTTCCGCCATCACCGGCTCCGAGCCGGAGGTATCCTCCATTTTAGGCTCCCCGCCCTTATCCTTATCCTTGCCCGGCAGGAACATCATGGCCAGCAGCACGATGAACAGGACGCCCAGCACGGCGAAGATTGCGGTATAAATCAGCTCTTTCATGTGAAGTACGACGATTTTTGTTTTAGCACTCATCCCTATTTCCCCTTGCATTTTATCTTGTCAGATTTTCTTTATAATAGATATGTGGGAAAACGGGGAATTATTCCCTATAAAAATTATTGACAACCGGCGGGCTGGTTGTTATGATAGAGCGTAGGACAAGGGCGTTCTCAGCGTAGGAGGACTGCCCTTTTTGGCTTTTTTCGAGGACGGTAAAGTCGCGAGGCGCACGAGAGCAAACTTCATGAGAGCACTATCGAATGAAATTTGGCTCTCCCAAGTGGGCGCCGAAGTGATTTTGCTCAATTGCCGTAAGCGGCAATTTTAGTGCCGTCGCGCAGCGACTTAATTAGGAGGTTTTGGGTTATGAAAGATTACACAAGGGACGACATCGTGAGGCTGGCGGAGGAAGAGGACGTGGAGTTCATCCGCCTGCAGTTCACGGACATGTTCGGCCATCTGAAGAACATCGCCATCACGGCCAAGCAGCTGGAAAAGGCCCTGGACAACAGGTGCATGTTCGACGGCTCCGCCATTGACGGTTTTGTGGGAATCGAGGAGTCGGACATGTACCTGCATCCGGATTTCTCCACCCTGGAGATATTCCCCTGGCGGCCCCAGCAGGGCAAGGTGGCCCGGATGATATGCGACATCTACCGGCCGGACGGCACGGCTTTCGAGGGCGACCCCAGACAGGTGCTGAAGCGGGCCATCAGCCAGGCCCGGGACATGGGCTATACCTTTGAGGTAGGGCCGGAGTGCGAATTCTTCCTCTTCGACACGGACGAGAACGCCATGCCCACCACGAATACCCACGAGCAGGCGGGCTATTTCGACATCGGCCCCCTGGACGGTGGGGAAAACGCCAGGCGGGAGATTGTCATGACCCTGGAGGACATGGGGCTGATCATCGAGGCCTCCCACCATGAAATCGCGCCTGCCCAGCATGAAATCGACCTGCGCTATGACGAGGCGCTGGCCGTGGCCGACAACATCATGACATTCAAGCTGGCCGTGCGCACCATCGCCAAACGCCACGGCCTCCATGCTACTTTCATGCCCAAGCCCAAGTTCGGGGTGAACGGCTCCGGCATGCACATCAACATGTCCCTGCACAGGGACGGCAGGAACCTCTTCGAGGACGCCAGCGACGCAAACGGGCTGAGCAAAGAGGCCTACTATTTCATGGGGGGCATCATGCGCCATGTCAAGGGCATGGCGGCCGTCACCAATCAGCTGGTGAACTCCTACAAGCGGCTGGTGCCCGGGTATGACGCGCCAGTCTACATCGCCTGGAGCACCAGAAACCGCAGCCCCCTGATCCGCATCCCCGCCGAGCGGGGCGGCAGCACCAGGATAGAGCTGCGCAGCCCGGATTCCGCCGCCAATCCCTACCTGACGCTGGCGGTGTGCCTGCAGGCCGGGCTGGATGGCATCGCGAACCGTATCGAGCCGCCGAAGAGCGTGGACTGCAACATCTATGCCATGACGGAGGCACAGCGGCATGACCTGGGCATAGAGAGCCTGCCGGGGACGCTGATAGAGGCCGTGGAGGAGCTGAAGAAGGACAGGTTCATCCTGGACGTTCTGGGCCCCCATGTGGCGGAGAAGTACATCGCCGCCAAGGAGCGGGAGTGGCAGCAGTACCGGGCCCATGTGTCGGAATGGGAGATTCAGGAGTATCTGTATCGCTTTTAGTGCGCAAAGATTTTCTGAGCGGCGGGGGGGAGGTGAGGGCGCTTGACGAACATAATCGTGGCATTGCCCAGGCAGGAGGATGCGAAGGGCATCAAGAACGTGCTGGTGCGGGCCGGGTTTCGGGTGGCAGGCGTCTGTACCACCGGGGCCCAGGTCATGAGCCAGGCGGACGGGCTGGGGGACGGCATCGTCATCTGCAGCTACAAGCTGGCGGATATGGTGTATTCCCAGCTGCGGGAATGCCTGCCGAAGGGGTTCGAAATGTTGCTGATGGCCTCGGACAGGCTGCTGCGCCAGTGCAGCGGGGAGGGCATCGTCTGCCTGTCCATGCCCCTTAAGGTCAACGACCTGGTGAGCACCATGGGGATGATGGAGGAGGGCATAGTCCGCCGCAGGCGCAAAGCGCGACTGGCCCCTAAAGTGCGGAGCGCCCAGGAAGAGGCGCTGCTGAAGGAGGCCAAGGAAATCCTGATGGTCAGGAACCACCTGACAGAGGAGGAGGCCCATAAGTACCTGCAGAAATGTAGCATGGACAGCGGGACGAACCTGGTGGAGACGGCGGCTATGGTGCTGGCCATGACGAAAGCGTAAAAGCGTGAGAAGAAGTTCTAGGCGGCCAAAGTACGTCCGCCAAGAACTTCTAGGCTCGGCTTGCGAACAAGTTCGCTTTGCTCGCCGGTTCTCACGCGGAAGAATGCCCAAAGTGCGGGCATTCTTCCAGACTTGCACCTATATATTGTGTTTTGGGAAGGAGATGGAGATATTTGTGAGATTTACGAAAATGCAGGGCTGCGGGAATGACTACATATATGTAAATGGATTTGAGGAGCACATTCCAGATTCCGAGAAGCCGGAGCTGGCAAGGAGACTCAGCGACAGACATTTCGGTATTGGGAGCGATGGGCTGATCTTCATCAACCCGGCACAGGAAGCCGATTTCGAGATGGAGATGTACAATGCGGACGGCTCCCGGTCGGAGATGTGCGGCAACGGCATCCGCTGTGTGGGGAAGTTCGTCTACGACAAGGGCCTTACGGACAAAAGGCATATCAGCGTGGTCAGCGCGGGACAGGTGAAATTCCTGGATCTCACCGTGGAGGAAGACGGCAGCCATGGCGGCAGGGGAGGGGTGTCCCGGGTGCGGGTGAACATGGGCAGCCCCATCCTGGATTCGGTCCTGATTCCGGTGGACGCTGTCGGGGACAGAGTGGTGGACGAGCCTATTTCCGTGGGCGGCAGGGGATACCGCATGACCTGTGTGTCCATGGGGAATCCCCACGCGGTGGTCTTCGCCCGGGACGTGGCCGGGATGCCCCTGGAGCAGATAGGCCCGCTGTTCGAGAACCACAGAAGGTTCCCCAACCGGACCAACACGGAGTTCGTGGAGATTCTGAACAGAAAGAGCTGCTTCATGCGGGTCTGGGAGCGAGGCAGCGGCGAGACCTTCGCCTGCGGCACAGGCTGCTGCGCCGTGGCCGTGGCAGGGGTATTAAATGACTTGACAGACAGTGACGTAACGGTTAAGCTGTTAGGAGGCGAGCTGTTCATCGAATGGGACAGAGAGGCGAACCTGGTCTACATGACAGGGCCTGCCGTAACTGTCTTTGAAGGAAGTGTGTAAAGGGGAGAAGAAATGGTAAAGATAAATGACAATTATTTAAAGCTTCCGGGCAGCTACCTGTTTTCCACGATAGGAAAGAAGGTGCGGGAATACAGCGGGTTGCACCCGGATAAGAAGATTATCCGCCTGGGGATAGGGGACGTGACCCTGCCGCTAGCGCCGGCCATCATCGATTCCCTGCACAGCGCCGTGGACGAGATGGGAAAGGCCGAGACCTTCAAGGGCTATGCTCCGGACTTAGGGTACGAGTTCCTGCGGGAGGCCATTGCGGAAAATGACTACAGATTACGGGGCTGCCAGATTGCCGCGGACGAAATCTTCGTCTCCGACGGGGCGAAATGCGACTCCGGCAATATCCAGGAGATTTTCAGCACGGACAGCCGCATCGCGGTGTGCGACCCCGTATACCCGGTGTACGTGGACTCTAACGTAATGGCCGGGAGGACGGGGGACTACGATTCCGACGTGGGCACATGGAGCGATGTGATCTACATGCCCTGCACCGCGGACAATGGCTTTCTGCCCGCGCTGCCGAAGGAGACGCCGGATTTGATTTACCTGTGCTTCCCCAATAATCCCACCGGCGCCGCGGTGACGAAGGCGCGGCTCCAGGAATGGGTGGACTATGCCCTGAAGGTGGGGGCCGTGATTCTCTACGACGCGGCCTATGAGGCGTACATTACACAAGACGACGTGCCCCACAGCATCTACGAGTGCCAGGGGGCGAAAGGTTGCGCCATTGAGCTGCGCTCCTTCTCCAAGAATGCCGGATTCACGGGATTGCGCCTGGGATTTACCGTAGTGCCGAAGGAACTGGAATGCGGCGGAACTTTGCTCCATTCCCTGTGGGCCAGGAGGCACGGCACAAAGTACAACGGCGCGCCCTATATCGTGCAGCGGGCCGGGGAGGCGGTGTATTCTGAGGCCGGAAAGGCACAGCTTGCGGAGCAGATTGCCTATTACCGGAAGAATGCGGATTACATCTACAATGGTCTGAAGGAAGCGGGATACACCGTGTCCGGCGGGGTAAATTCCCCCTATGTCTGGCTGAAGACCCCGGAGGGCATGACCAGCTGGGCGTTCTTCGACCATCTGCTGGAGCGGGCCAATGTAGTGGGGACGCCCGGTTCAGGCTTCGGCCCCAGCGGCGAAGGATATTTCCGGCTGACGGCTTTCGGCAGCTATGAGAATACTGTGGAAGCGGTGGACAGGATAAAGGCATTGTGAGATTGACAACAGCCAGGGCGATGAGGAGGAATTTTGCGATATGACGGAAAAAGGGCGGAAAACCATGTGGATATTGACAGGAGGCATGATGGCGCTGTTGCTCCTGGTTATGTTCGTCACCCATCGGTCGATTCCGTTCATGATGGACGACATCTGGTATTCCACTATGCTGTCAGATGATACGCCGATTGCTTCTATATCAGATATCGTGAAAAGCCAGATATGGCACTATAATAACTGGGGCGGCAGGAGCATGACCCACGGCATTCTGCAGCTGACGCTGCTGGCCGGAGAGTTGGCGGCGGATTTGCTGAACATTTTGTTCACGCTGCTGTTGGGGTGGACGATCTGCCTTGTGTCGGAATACCGCAGATTTCCCGCATTCTTTGCGGGCATCAGCATGGTATTGGGCCTGAACGCCAACTGGCGCATGAGCATGTTCTGGCAGGCGGGGGCGGCAAATTATCTGTATATCACGGTGTTCATACTCCTGTTCGTCTGGTGCTATCTAAGAGAACTGCCTGACGAGGGCAGCTTCTGGCCGGGCCCCGTGAAGCGGGGAAAGAGCAAAAAGCCTTCCCCTGTCGGCTGTGACAGAGAAACCGGCGTTAATAACGGCGAGAATCCCGGCAATCCTGCGGCCCAAAGGCCTGCCAGCGGCGAAATGGAAGCGATGTCCCAGAAACAGCTGTCTGGAATCACGCTGTGGATTGTCCCCCTGGGCATTCTGGCGGGCTGGAGCAACGAGAACATGGGCCCGGCGGTATGGGTGCTGAGTCTGGTGGTCATCTTTCTGGGATTACGGGAAGGACGTGGGCTGAAGCCGTGGATGGCGCTGGGCAGCCTGGCCTGTCTGACGGGCAGCATTCTGTGCATCGCAGCGCCTGGCAACTTTGTGCGCAGCGCACAGATAGAGGCGGAGCAGTATGGAACTCTGTGGAAACTTTTTTTGAGGAGTTATGCGGAGGGCAAGGGAGCTATGGAATACCTTTTCCCCGTGTTGCTGGTGCTGGGGGCCCTGCTGTTCGTCAGCAAATGCGTCCTGAAGCTGGATACGGGCAGGCGTACTATCCTGGTGCTTTTCTGCGCCCTGCTTTCTTGGGGGGCGTTCTTCCTTTCGCCCCATTATCCGGACAGGGCCTCCTTTGGCACGTTGGTGCTGTGCGTCTGTGCCATCCTGTCTCTGACGAGGAGGATACTGCGGGAGAGGCAAAATCTGACATGGCCCCTGTGGTACGGTGCGGCATTCATAAGCCTGAGAGGAATGTATTTCTGCGGCGAATATCTGGCAATCCTTTGGGGATGGATTTGATGGCTTTCCGTGGATTGCCGAAAAAAAGCTTGCAAACCGCAAAAAAGTGTGGTAGCATAACGTCATATCAAAAAATGCCATGAAGGAGACTCTTTTCGGGAAAGGCAACAGGAAGGCGGCGTCACCGACTGAAAGCGCTGCCGGCGGGAACCGTTACAGGGAACACTCCGGAGCAGGCTGTCTGAACGTCAGGGTGTTGATTTCCCTACGCTAGGGCAGCACGTTGTCGCACGCGTTAAGTGTAAGAGTGGAATGGCCGGGTACGCCTTTGATGGAAGGCGCGGCTGTTCAAAGCGGGTGGTACCGCGGATAATCGATATACACGGATTATTCGTCCCGGATGCAGGAAACTGTGTCCGGGGCTTTTTTTCGTCCCGAGAACGGATTATGGGGCAAAAGCAGGATGCCGCAGTCCGGGAGAGCTGAGCGGAGGAAAGGGCTCAGATTGGCAGGAGACGGGGAGGGGCCCCGGGCAAGTCGCGCTAGACGCCGTGGAGGCGTCCGGAGAGCCAGGGAAAGGAGCCATTATGACAGACAGGAACTGTTACAGAGACATTACGGTTGGAGAGATAGGAGAGCGGCACATCGGACAGACCATCCGTGTGGCCGGATGGATCGAGAACATCCGCGACCACGGAGGCGTGTCCTTCATCGACCTGCGCGACATGTACGGCGTGCTCCAGGTGGTGATTCGCAGGCCGGGCCTTTTGAAGGGCCTGATCAAGGAGACCTGCATCAGCATCCAGGGGCCCGTGGAGAAGCGGGATGCAGACACCTACAACCCCAAACTTCCCACCGGGACCATAGAGCTGGAGGCAAAGGAGATCACGGTCCTGGGCAAGGTGTACCGCCAGCTCCCCTTTGAGGTGATGACCTCCAGGGAGACCAGGGAGGAAGTGCGCCTGATTTACCGCTATCTGGACCTGCGCAACGCGAAGGTCCGGGACAACATTTTATTCCGTTCGGAGGTGATCGCTTTCCTGAGGCAGAAGATGACTCAGATGGGCTTCGTGGAGATACAGACCCCCATCCTCAGCGCCTCGTCCCCGGAGGGTGCCAGGGACTATATCGTCCCCTCCCGTAAATACAAGGGGAAGTTCTACGCCCTGCCCCAGGCCCCCCAGCAGTACAAGCAGCTGCTGATGGTGTCCGGCATCGACAGGTATTTCCAGATAGCCCCCTGCTTCCGAGACGAGGACGCCCGGGCCGACCGCTCCCCCGGCGAGTTCTACCAGCTGGACTTCGAAATGAGCTTCGCCACCCAGGAGGACGTGTTCCGGGCCGGGGAGGAAGTGCTCTCAGCGGTCTTCGAGAGATTCGCCCCGGAGGGCGCGGCGGTGACCCAGGCCCCCTACCCGGTAATCAGCTATAGACAGGCCATGGTGGAGTTCGGCACGGACAAACCGGACCTGCGCAACCCCCTGCGGATTCTGGATGTGACGGAATTCTTCCAGGCGTGCACCTTCAAGCCCTTCCTGGGCAGGACGGTGCGGGCCATCAAGGTGCAGACCGGGATGAGCAAGGGCTTCCACGAGAAGCTCCTGCAGTTCGCAGTCTCCTTAGGGATGGCAGGGCTGGGTTACCTGGAGGTGGCGGAGGATTTCTCCTATAAGGGGCCTATCGATAAGTTCATCCCGGCGGAGCGTAAAGACCTGCTGCGGGAGCTGGCAGGCCTCCGGGCCGGGGACACCATCTTCTTCATCGCGGACAAGGAAGAGCGGGCCAACTACTACGCCGGGAAGATTCGCCTGGAGCTGGGGGAGAAGCTGGGACTCACGGAGGAGAACGCCTTCCGGTTCTGCTATGTGAACGACTTCCCCATGTATGAGCGCGACCCGGACACAAAGGAGATCGGCTTCACCCACAACCCCTTCTCCATGCCCCAGGGCGGGCTGGAGGCCCTGGAGACCCAAAATCCCCTGGACATCCTGGCCTACCAGTACGACATCGTGTGCAACGGCGTGGAGCTCTCCAGCGGAGCCGTGCGCAACCACGACATGAACGTCATGGTGAAGGCCTTTGAGATAGCGGGATACGACGAGAAGACCCTGAAGAAGAAATTCGGTGCTCTCTATCAGGCCTTCCAGTTCGGCGCGCCGCCCCACGCGGGCATGGCGCCTGGCATCGACCGGATGCTGATGCTGCTGCGAGGAGAGGAGAACATCCGGGAGGTCATAGCCTTCCCCATGAGTGGTTCCGCCCAGGATCTGATGTGCAGCGCCCCCGGCGAGGTCACCGAGCAGCAGCTGCGGGAGGTGCACATAAAGGTGCGTGACTAATGTGAGAAGAAGTTCTAAGCCTACAAAAGACGTAGGCTAAGAACTTCTAGGATTGCAAGCGAACGAGTTCGCTTTGCAATCCGTTCTCGCATGGAAGAATACACAAGCGAAGATGCTTCGCTTGTGTATTCTTCCGGACTTGCACAGTATTATAAGGAAGAGGAGATGTTATGGCGAATATCATAAGCGATGAGACCATAGAATACGTGGGAATCCTGGCCAAACTCTTGCTCTCCGAGGAGGAGCGGGAACAGGCGAAGAAGGACATTGGCAGGATGCTGGACTATATCGACAAGCTCAATGAGCTGGACACCACAGGGGTGGAGCCCATGTCCCATGCCTTCGCAGTGGAGAACGTGTTCCGGGAGGACGAGGTCACAGGCGGCGACGGCAGCGAAGAGATGCTGCGCAACGCCCCCGCCAGGAAGGGCGACATGTTCGCGGTGCCCAATGTCATGTCCCATTGACGGATCAGGGCAGGAAACGAGGTGGAATATGGAACTTTTAACTCTTTCAGCAGTGGAACTGGGAGCCGCCATCCAGGCGGGAAAGGCTACGGCCGTAGAGGCCATGGAGGCGGTCCTTCGCCGGATAGAGGAGAAGGAGGACGAGCTGCACTGCTACATTACGATTGATAAGGAAAAGGCCCTGGAGCGGGCTGTGGAAGCCCAGCGGCGCATCCAGGCGGGAGAGCTGGCAGGCCCCCTGGCGGGAGTCCCCGTGGCCGTCAAGGACAATCTGTGCACGGCGGGGATGCCGACCACCTGCGCCTCCCGGATGCTGGGGAATTTCGTTCCCACCTATACGGCGGAGGCGCTCCGGAACCTGGAGCGGGCCGGGGCGGTGGTCATCGGCAAGACCAACATGGACGAATTCGCCATGGGCTCCACCACGGAGACCTCGGCCTACGGTGCCACCCGCAACCCACGGAATACGGAGCATGTGCCCGGCGGCTCCTCCGGCGGCTCCGCGGCGGCAGTGGCGGCGGGGGAGTGCTTCTTCGCAGTAGGCTCCGACACCGGCGGCTCCATCAGGCAGCCCGCCTCCCACTGCGGCGTGGTGGGCATGAAGCCCACCTACGGCACCGTGTCCCGCTTTGGTCTGGTGGCCTACGGCTCCTCCCTGGATCAGATAGGGCCACTGGGCCGGACGGTGGAGGACTGCGCCGCGGCGCTGGAGATACTTGCGGGGGCGGGACCGCGCCCGGGGCAGGGGGAAGCCGTTTCCCGGGATATGTCCGGGGAGGGCGGAGGGAGCCCCGAAGGCATCGTGCCGGACAGAAGGGACTCCACCTATCTCTATAGGAAGGACACCAACTTTACCTCCGCCCTGAAAAAGGATGTGGCGGGCATGCGGATCGGCATCCCCAGGGACTATTTCGGCCCCGGGCTTTCGGAGGATGTGCGGCACAGCGTCATGGCGGCGGCGGAGCTTCTTCGCGGGAAGGGCGCTCTGGTGGAGGAGTTCGACTTAAGCCTGGTGGAATACGCCATCCCCGCCTATTACACCATCGCCGCGGCGGAGGCCAGCTCCAACCTGGAGCGCTTCGATGGAATCAAGTACGGCTACCGGGCCAACGATGCGCAGGAGCTGCACCGGATGTACAAGCAGACCCGTTCCGAAGGCTTCGGCCCGGAGGTGAAGCGCCGCATCATGCTGGGCAGCTTTGTATTAAGCTCCGGTTATTATGATGCCTATTACCTGAAAGCCCTGCAGGTGAAGGCCATGATAAAAAAGGCCTTCGACAGAGCCTACGCCCGATATGACTGCATCCTGGGGCCTGTAGCGCCCACCACCGCGCCCAGACTGGGTGAGAGCCTGGACGACCCGTTGAAGATGTACCTGGGGGATATCTACACCATATCCGTGAACCTGGCGGGGCTGCCCGCCATCAGCGTCCCCTGCGGCGAGGACGGGAATGGCCTGCCCATCGGTCTGCAGCTGATCGGCGACTGCTTCCAGGAGGAGAAGATACTGCGGGCGGCGTACAGCTATGAGCAGTTCAGAAAGGACGGACAGGGGTGAGGCACCAGACGGACGGCTGCTGAACCGGAAGAAGGAGGGACGGCAATGGCGAAAGATTACGAAACTGTCATCGGCTTGGAGGTACATGTGGAGCTTGCCACCAAGACCAAGATTTTCTGCGGATGCTCCACGGCGTTCGGCGGCAAGCCCAATTCCCATACCTGCCCGGTGTGTACAGGCATGCCCGGCTCCCTGCCCGTGCTCAACCGGAAAGTGCTGGAGCACGCGGTGGCGGTGGGGCTGGCCACCAACTGCCAGATCACAAGATACTGCAAGTTCGACAGGAAGAACTACTTTTACCCCGACAACCCCCAGAACTACCAGATTTCCCAGCTCTATCTCCCCATTTGCCGGGACGGCTATGTGGAGATAGACGTGGAGGAGGGATTGGAGGGCGAAAAAGCCTCTACGCCCGGGAAGAAGCGCATAGGTATCCATGAAATCCACATGGAGGAGGACGCCGGGAAGCTGATTCATGACGAGTGGGAGGACTGCACCCTGGTGGACTACAACCGCTCCGGCGTGCCCCTGATCGAAATCGTGTCCGAGCCGGACATGAGGAGCGCGGAAGAGGTCATCTCCTACCTGGAAAAGCTGCGCCTCATCATCCAATACCTGGGAGCCAGCGACTGCAAGCTCCAGGAGGGCTCCATGCGGGCGGATGTGAACCTGTCCGTCCGGGAGCTGGGTTCAGCCCATTACGGCACCCGCACCGAGATGAAGAACCTGAACTCCTTCCATGCCATAGCCAGGGCCATAGAGGGAGAGAGGAACCGCCAGATAGACCTGCTGGAATCCGGGAAAGCCGTGGTGCAGGAGACCAGGCGCTGGGACGATTTGAAAGGTACATCCTACGCCATGCGCTCCAAGGAGGACGCCCAGGACTACCGCTACTTCCCGGATCCCGACCTGGTGCCCGTGAGCATCGATGACGCCTTCCTGGAGGAGATCCGCGCCAGACAGCCGGAATTCCGCACGGAAAAGATGGATAGGTATAAGGCCGAGTACGGCATCCCGGACTACGACATTGAGATCATCACCGGTTCCAAATCTATGGCGGACATCTTCGAGGCCACCGTGGCCCTGGGGGCCCAGCCCAAAAAGGTGTCCAACTGGCTCATGGTGGAGACCCTGCGGCTGTTAAAAGAGAGGGAACTGGATCCGGAGGACATCCGCTTCTCCCCGGAGCACCTGGCAAAGCTCATCGCCCTGGCTGAGAGTAAGGCCGTCAACTCCACCGTGGCCAAGGAGGTCTTTGAGCTGATGTTCGAACAGGACATAGACCCGGAGGCGTATGTGGAGGAGAAGGGGCTGAAGATGGTCAGCGACACGGATGCACTGCGCAGGGTGGTGGAGGAGGTCATCGCCGCCAACCCTAAGTCCGTCCAGGACTATCGGGGCGGAAAGGGCAGGGCCATAGGCTTCCTGGTGGGCCAGACCATGAAGGCTATGAAGGGCAAGGCGGATCCGGTCACCGTGGAAGCGCTGCTTCGAGAGCTGCTGTCTTAGAAGGCACCATATAGCTTGACATGAAAAAGGACAGCCGGTCTCTACGATGGCTGTCCTGATCTGTCTTTGAGGGGAGTGGCTGCATGGTCAAAGGGCTACAATAGGCTACAATAGAATCCAAGGGAGGATTCTATTGTCTAAGGGCTATTGTAGGAGGAAGTCCACATACTGGGACACTGTCTCCAGATGGGGGCTGGTGGCGGGTACTGCCAGGATGCCTTCCCCGCCCAGGAAGACATAGGTCTCATTCAGGGCCTTTGCCTCTCCCAGGCAGATGCCCACGGGAACGGGCTGCTCCATGGCTTCCGGTTTTCTGGGATCCGGGCGCTCCGGCATGGCATTGGAGTCATAATCCGGATCCATCTGGGCTTCGCTGATAGCCTCCGCCACAGCCTGATCCATGTAGAAGAAATAGGGCTCATATGCCTCCAGCTGCTGGGCTGTAAGCACCTCCCTGAGGTCGTAGAAGGTTTCGCTATAGGCGTACTGCTCTATGACGGCCTCGTCCGACAGGAGGGCATCGATTTCCCCCGCCGCCACCAGCACCATCAGCTTCTGGAGGGAGGCGGCGGTGTTCTGGTCCGTGGAGGTGTAATCTATCTGCATGCTGGAATCGGCCATGACATCGAACTCCTCTGTGTCGATGCCTGCGTATTCGGCGAAGGAGGCCAGTTGCTCCTCCCCGGTGCCGATGTCGAAGGCATTGACCAGGGAGACGGAGAATGCCATCTCCTTCCTGGTCGCCATATTGTAAATCATGGAGGCGGCGAAGACGATGATCGCCACCGCTGCCACCACATGCCATTTATAGTAGTCGAGGAAATATCGGAACTTCTGTTTCGGGGTACCGTGCTTCAGCGCTTCCCGCTCTTCTCTGAATTCATCCATTACCGGCATGGCTAGTCCACCTTTCCTGTGTGCAGGCATCATCTTGCCGCCTGTATTTTATACTGCGCACCGGTTAAATTTGCAGTGCGACCCGACTGCAGACCGCCAGCCAGGTACTTTCCCGGGGACACCACTGTAAATCCTGGCGGTCTACAGTATACCCTCCAAATCATAATACTTTCCATGCGGGATTGTCAATGCATCTATTGTTACAAGATTCTAAAAAAATGATAAAAAACCGCCGGGATGAAAAACTGCCGTGAAACTGTCTTGCAAGTTAGCGGAAGATAGTTTATTATGATAAATAGGAATTGGCACCAGAAAATCAAGACAAAGGAAGGACGATGTAAAATGAGTGACGCTTATGTGGAATGTTTGGTAAAGGCGAAGCCCTCCGTATTGGGCAAGATAGGCGGTTTTGTGCTGACCGCGCTGACGGTGGTCTGCGTGCTGGCCATATTCGTGCTGCCGCCTCTGATGCTGTTCGCTTTCATCGGGGCGATTCTGTTCGGGGTAGGGGCCTATTTCGTGAAGATGTTCACGGACCTGGAATACGAGTACCTCTACCTGGACAAGGAGCTGGTGGTGGACAAGATTATGAACAAGACCAGGCGCAAGAGGGTGGCAACGTACCAGCTGGACAGGATAGAGATCCTGGCGCCCATCAAGAGCTACCACTTGGACAATTTCAGGAACCGCAACGTGAACAAGCAGAAGGACTACAGCATCGGCGAGGAGCTGCAGCCGGACAAGCGTTATCTGATGTTCTACGAGGGCGGCGAGAAGATTATGCTAAGCCCCTCCGAGGAGATGATCAAGCTGATGAAAAATGTAGCCCCCAGAAAGGTTTTTTCCGATTAAGCTTATTGACATCCGTGTAAAATTTTGGTAAACTCATTTGAATCATAACTGTAGGCTACGGAAGAAAGCAGGAGCCCGGGAAGGAGTCGGCAGGCCATGGCGGCGGCCCGGGCTTTTGCGCAAACGTGAATAGGAGGAGAGTATGGGACAGATTATCGGAGAGGGCATAACCTTTGACGACGTGCTGCTGGTGCCTGCGTATTCGCAGGTGGTGCCGAACCAGGTGGAGCTGGGCACATGGCTGACGAAGAAAATCAGGCTGAACATCCCCATGATGAGCGCGGGGATGGACACGGTGACCGAGCACCGCATGGCCATCGCCATGGCCAGACAGGGCGGCATAGGCATCATCCACAAGAACATGTCCATCGAGGCCCAGGCCGAGGAGGTGGACAAGGTAAAGCGTTCTGAGAACGGCGTCATCACGGATCCGTTTTCCCTGACTCCCGAACATACGCTGGGGGATGCCGACGCACTGATGGCAAAATTCCGCATCTCCGGCGTGCCCGTCACAGAGGGGCGCAAGCTGGTGGGCATCATCACCAACCGCGACCTGAAATTCGAGACAGACTTCACGAAGAAAATCAAGGAATCCATGACCAGCGAGGGCCTGATCACAGCCCATGAGGACATCACGCTGGAGGAGGCGAAGCAGATTCTGGCAAAGGCCAGGAAGGAGAAGCTTCCCATCGTGGACAAGGACTTCAATCTGAAAGGCCTCATCACCATCAAAGACATCGAGAAAGCCATAAAATACCCCCTGGCGGCAAAGGATGCCCAGGGAAGACTATTGTGCGGCGCAGGCGTAGGCATCACCGCCAATGTGCTGGAGCGTGTGGCCGCTTTGGTGGACGCCAAGGTGGACGTGATCGTGCTGGACAGCGCCCACGGACATTCCGCCAACGTGCTGAACTGCCTGAAGATGATAAAGGAGAAGTATCCCGAGCTCCAGGTCATCGCGGGGAACGTGGCCACGGCGGAGGGGGCGAAGGATTTGATTGAGAGCGGCGCGGATGCCGTCAAGGTGGGCATCGGCCCGGGCTCCATCTGTACGACCAGGGTAGTGGCCGGAATCGGCGTGCCCCAGATCACGGCCATCATGAACTGCTATGAGGTGGCCAGGCAGTACGGCGTGCCCATCATCGCGGACGGCGGCATCAAGTATTCCGGGGACATCACCAAGGCCATCGCCGCAGGCGGAAGCGTGTGCATGATGGGCAGCATGTTCGCGGGCTGCGAGGAGAGCCCCGGGGACTACGAGCTGTTCCAGGGCAGGAAGTACAAGGTCTACCGCGGCATGGGATCCATCGCGGCCATGGAGAACGGCAGCAAGGACAGATATTTCCAGGAGAACGCCAAGAAGCTGGTGCCCGAAGGCGTGGAGGGCCGGGTGGCCTACAAGGGGGCGGTGGAGGACACCGTGTTCCAGCTCCTGGGCGGCCTGCGCTCCGGTATGGGCTACTGCGGGGCCCACAATATCCCGGAACTCCAGGAGAACGGCAGGTTCGTGAAGATATCCGCCGCCTCCTTAAAGGAGAGCCATCCTCACGACATCCATATCACGAAGGAAGCGCCCAATTACAGCGTGGATCAATAAAGAGTTGCAAAGATAAAAATTGCAAGAGATTGCGAAAGTAAGGGAATGTCCGGCGGGCATTCCCTGTTTAGTTCTAAGCTTTCCGATTAGCCTGGCAGTACGATGATTTACAGGTAAATTAAATGTATCGTATAGGCACGATAGATTGCAGGTGAGCCATCATTTTTATGACTGGCTGGGGCTGCGCGGCTTCGATGGCGTCATCCCCGTAGTCTGCTTAAACTTCCGACGGAAGCTGGAGGTATTGGCATACCCCACTGCCAGGCTGATATCGTCAATCGCCATATCCGTAGTAAGGAGCAGCGCCCTGGCTTTTTCCAGGCGCAGCGCCCGGACATAGTCCGAAAAATTCTCCCCAATCTCCTTTTTGAACAGATAACTCATATAAGTGATGCTTACATGGAAATTGTCTGCCAGATAAGAAATATATTATGCAGTAAGCCATTGGAACGATTTCTGCACCGCATTGATTTACATCAATAAGCAGGAGTATATGCCTTTGCAGTCATTCCTGAGGGATATACTGATGTCCAACAAGATGGCCCTAAATGATATACAGGGACTGGACGCAGCGGCGACAGAGGCAAAGATGCATCTGGCCCAGACTTTGAAATACAGCATCATCATCGTGTCCACTGTGCCGGTGCTGTGCATTAATCCTTTTATCCAGAAATACTTTGTGAAGGGCGTGATGATTGGTTCCGTGAAGGGATGACTTATCGCTTTTACGGAAACCTTTACGGAAAGATTTCTCCGCGAGGGTTGCAATGCGGGTAGTCCGGGGCTATACTGAAAGGGGGTGGCATGACGGGAAGTCTGCGGAGCGAAAGCCGGGCTGACGAGCGGGATCTGTGGCAGCGGCAGGCGGCACGCCTTACAGGAGGAGAAAAATGGAGATACGAAATGATGACAGCCGGAGCATGGGAATCCGTCTGCTGAAGAAAGGGCAGAACGGCATCCTTCATGCGGTGTTCAGCCGCATGGGCCTCTTTGTGATTCTATTGGCGGCGCAGGTGCTGTTTTTGGTCAGCGCCTATCAGTGGTTCCGGGAGTTCCGGCCTCATCTCATCAGCGGCATGGCCGTGTTCACCGTGGTCATGGTGCTGTATCTCCTGAACTGCCGCCTGGACCCCACAGCCAAGATCACCTGGCTGGTGGTGGTGATGCTGACCCCGGTGTTCGGGGCGCTGCTGTATTTCTATACGAGGATGGACATCGGGCACCGGGCGCTGAAAGCCCGTTTCAGCCATATCATTGCCATGACGAAGGACAGCATCCCACAGTCGGAGGAAGTGTACCGGAGCCTGGAGGAAGAGGATTCGGGATCCGCGGCCCTGGTGCGCTACATGCAGCGCAGCGGCTGTCACCCGGTGTACCACAGGACTGAAGTCACTTACTTCCCTCTGGGGGAGGACAAGTTCGCGGAGCTGCTGCGGCAGCTTGAGGGGGCAAAGCATTTCATCTATCTGGAATATTTTATCATCGCGGAGGGGATGATGTGGGGTGAGGTACTGGAGATTCTTGCCCGCAAGGCTGGTGAGGGCGTGGACGTGCGGGTGATGTACGACGGCACCTGCGAGTTCGCGCTGCTGCCCCACAAGTATCTGAAGCTCCTGCGGAAGCTGGGCATCCGGTGCAAGGTGTTCGCGCCGGTGTCCCCCTTCATCTCCACCCATTACAACTACAGGGACCACCGCAAGATTCTGGTGATTGACGGCCACACCGCATTCAATGGCGGCGTCAACCTGGCTGACGAATATATCAACCAGGTGCAGCGTTTCGGTCATTGGAAGGACACTGCCGTCATGCTGAAGGGGGAGGCGGTGAAGAGCTTTACCCTGATGTTCCTGCAGATGTGGAACATGGACGAAAGAGAGCTGGAATTCGGGAAGAGCCTGGCTTATCCTGCCATGCCCGGAGGGCAGCTCCCTGGGCAGTCCGAAATTCAACCTGAAGCTCAGCCCAAAGTTCAGCCCGGGGAGCAATCCGAAGTTCAGCCCGGGGAGCAGCCCAAGGGGAATGTGAAAGGGTATGTGGTGCCCTACGGGGACTGGCCCCTGGACGATGACAAGCTGGGCGAGCGGGTCTACATGGACATCCTGAACCGGGCCAGGCGCTATGTCCATATCATGACGCCCTACCTGATACTGGACGGGGAGATGGAGACTGCCCTGAAATTCGCGGCGGAGCGGGGCGTGGAGGTGGCATTGATCCTGCCGGGCATCCCGGACAAGCGGATTCCCTATGCGTTGGCCAAGACCCATTACAGATCCCTGCTGGCATCCGGGGTGAAAATCTACGAGTACACCCCCGGCTTCGTCCACGCCAAGGTATTCTGCTGCGACGGGAAGGAGGCGGTGGTGGGGACGATCAACCTGGACTACCGCAGCCTCTACCATCACTTTGAGTGCGCCACCTATATGCATGGTACAGACTGTATCGCAGACATCGAGGCCGACTTCCGGGACATGTTCTCCAAGAGCCGCCAGGTGACGCCGGAGACGGTACGGAAAGAGAAATGGACCATGAAGCTGGCGGGAGTGCTGCTGAAGGCGGCGGCGCCGCTGCTGTAAGGGAAGGGGATTGCTGGTGCCCTAGGAGAGGCAGTTGACTGGACGGATTTATTCCCGCGAGCAATGAGTCAAGCGGCCGTGCTTGCACGGCCAGTTGGCGAATGCCGCGAGGGTCAAATACTGCTCTGCAGCGTTGCAAGCTTGATTCGGCAAACCAGAAAGGGTGTAGAAGACTATTATGTGGATATTGTATGCATGCGGCTCGGCTGTGTTCGCCGGAGCCACGTCCATCCTGGCCAAGTGCGGCATCCGCAGGACGGACTCCAATGTGGCCACGGCGGTACGGACGATTGTGGTGCTGCTTTTTGCTTGGATCATGGTGCTGGTGGTGGGCTCCGGATCCCAGATAGGGCAGATAGGGGGGCGGACGCTCCTGTTCCTGATTTTGTCGGGGCTTGCCACCGGGGCGTCCTGGCTGTGCTATTTTAGGGCGCTGCAGATTGGGGACATCAACAAGGTGGTTCCCATCGACAAATCCAGTACCGTGCTGACCATCCTCCTGGCCTTTATTTTCCTGCATGAGACCATTAGCGTGGTGAAGGCGGCGGGAGTGGCGCTGATTGCGGTGGGCACATACCTGATGATTGAGAAGAAGGAAGGAAAGGAAAAGCCTGGCCAGGCACAGGACGGGGCGAAGGGGAAGGGATGGTTTCTCTATGCGGCAGGCTCTGCAGTGTTCGCCAGCCTTACCTCCATCCTGGGGAAAATCGGCATCACCGGCGTGGAGTCCAACCTGGGCACGGCTATCCGCACCGGTGTGGTGCTGATTATGGCCTGGGTGATGGTCTTCGCCACCGGAAAGCAGAAGACCGTAAAGGAAATCCCCCGGGGAGAGTTTGGATTTATCTGCCTGTCCGGGCTTGCCACCGGCGGTTCCTGGCTGTGCTACTACAAAGCGCTCCAGGAGGGCCCCGCCAGCGTGGTCGTCCCTATCGACAAGCTCAGCATCCTGGTGACGGTGGCCTTTTCCCGGATTGTGTTCCGGGAGCGGCTGTCGTTTCAATCCGGTCTGGGGCTTGCGCTGATCGTGGCGGGGACCATGCTGATGTTGTTCTGAGGGAAATTCCCGCAGACATGTGGTCCCCGCACAGGCTCTGTCTTATGCTTTCGTCAGGGCATTCCGCAGAAAGCCCACATAAGTCACCACGAAATACACGGCGTACACGCACAGGAACAATAGGAAGGCCAGCCCGAAATAGCCAGCGGCCATAGTGTGGGTGCCGGTGTGGACATTGAACTTCCAGCCCAGATACACCGCCATTGTCCCGCTGATCAGCGCCGCGAACAGGATGGGGCAGAGGTAGAAGCCTGCCAATTGCTTCAGGATGACCCTGGAAATCTCCCGGTGGCTCAGCCCGATCTGGTGCAGCACCTGGTAGCGGAACCGGTACTTGGCGGAATCCGAGAGCTGCTGCACGGACAGCACCGTCAGCGCTACACAGACGAACACCAGGCCGATGTAGACCAGAGCGAAGATGATGGAGGACAGCATGAACTTCACCTCCGGAATCAGGTTGTCCCTGACGATGTTCGTGACCACATATACCACGATATTGTCCGTTCCGCAGGCCATGTCCGTGTTTTCGCGATGGCCGCCGAAGTCCATGCTGCTGTCCCCGGAGGGGAGGGCGTCCAGCTTCTGCAGCAGGTCATCAGGGGCGCGGCCCTCCAGATTGGCCGTGAGCAGTCGGTAGTAGGGGGTCATGCGCTCTGCCGTCCGGTCAGAGACGATGAGCAGATAATCCGCGCCATTGTGGCCGTCCTGGGAGAGGGGCTCCGTATAGACGCCCGCGGGACGGAGACGTGTGGAGTGCTCCGCAATCCTGGAACCCGGCTCCGCGCTGCCCCCCGGCTCTCCGGAACCCGAATCCACCCGAATCTCCAGCTCCCCGGTGAAATCTCCGGTCTCGTCCCAGACCCGCTCCTTCAGATGCAGCAAAAACTCCCCCTCCTCCAATTCCACAGGCAGCAGCCCCGCCATCTCCCGGAGGCGGTTGTAGTCGGACAGGGCCAGATAAGTGTCATACTCATAATAGGCCCAAATCTCGTCCCTGCCCAGCGCCTCCCGGTCCAGGCTGCCGTCCGCACTGGTGTACGCCCCGTCAAAGGTCTTTAAGTGGGAGTATAGCCACGCGTTCACTGTGTCGGTCCCGTTCTGACGGATATCGTAGATTAAAGTCTCCTTCACGCCGCATTCCCGGTTCAGCACCTCCAGCTCCTCCTGAAAGGCGTCCCGGGTGTCGCTGCTGAAGACCATCACGTCGAAGGGCCATTTGTCCAGCAAGGTCTGGTTCTGGTAGTCATTGAACATCAAAGCGATGGCACAACCCAGCAGCGCCAGGACGAACAGGGAGGTCAGGGTGCCCAAAGTGAACCGCAGGGTCTTCAGCTTGGAGGAGAACTGCCGCAGCAGGAACAGGTTCTGCCCCTTGAATATCCCCTTCCCCTTTCGGCGGATGTAGCAGATGACCCAGGCCGCCACGCCGGTGTAAAAGACATAGATCGTCACCACCAGCCCCAGGAGGAAGCCCAGGATTACAGGGACATCCCATGCCTTGAAGAAGAACAGGAACAGCGCAAAGACCAGGAGAAATACGCCGGAGAGGGGCAGCAGCCAGCGCTTCGCCCGCTCGTGGGACTCCCGGATCTCCTCGTTCTGTTTCTGGCTGCTTATCAGGGCATGGATGTTCATCCTCCGGAACTTGCCTCTGCACCGAAGAAGGGCCAGCAGGTAGCATCCGCCATAGCAGGCGGCCGTGGTGATAAGGCATCCAGCGCTCCATTCCAGCCTGGGACGGTATTCCATCATGATCATACTATACAGGATTGCCAGCAGAATCTGCTGTAGCAGCATGCCCAGAGCCAGACCTCCGGCAAAGGCGGCGGCCCCCAGCAGCAGGCTCTCCCGCATGTACAGACGGGAGATTTCCTTCTTCTTCATGCCGATCAGCAGATAGATGCCGAACTCCCGGCTCCTTTTCTCCAGGATGAAACGGACCATGTAGTTGATCAGCCACGCCACGATCAGAACCACGAAGAAGGTGGCCATGCCCACCAGAGCCGCGAAGATGACGGCCATATCGAACAGCTGCTGAATTTCTCTGGAGAAGAGCAGGGAATGGAAGGCGAACATGATAGCCGACACCACCGTCATGGTCAGGAAGTACACCAGATAATCCCTGGCGGAGCGCATCACGTTGCGCAGGGCAAGCTTACCGAGCATCGGACAAATCACCTCCTGTCAGGGACAGCACGTCCAGGATTTCGTTCAGAAATTCACGGCGGTTCTTTCCGCCCCGGCGCAGCTCATGGAAGATCTGCCCGTCCTTTAAGAACAGGATTCGCCCGCAGTAGCTGGCGGAGAAAGCGTCGTGGGTCACCATGAAGATCGTGGCCTCAAGCCGACTGTTCATGTCCGTGAAGGTCTCCAGCAGGGTCTGGGCGGAGCGGGAGTCCAGCGCCCCCGTGGGCTCGTCCGCCAGAAGCAGCTTAGGGCGGTTCACCAGAGCCCTGGCGCAGGCGCAGCGCTGCTTCTGGCCGCCGGAGACCTGGTAGGGGAATTTGTCCCGGACATCGTCTATCCCCAGGAGATCCAGCATTTCCCGGCAGCGGGACAGAACCTCCCCTTTTTCCCGCTGGTGCAGGCTCAAGGCCAGCAGGATATTCTCCTCAATGGTGAGGGTGTCCAGCAGATTGTACTCCTGGAAGACGAAGCCCAGGTTTTCCTTACGGAATTCCGACAGCTTGTCTTCGGACAGCTCCGTGATGTCTACAGTTTCGTAATAGATATGCCCGGCGGTGACGCTGTCGATGGTGGACAGCATGTTCAGCAGCGTGGTCTTGCCGGAGCCTGAGGCCCCCATGACCCCTACGAACTCGCCCCTGTCCACACGGAAACTGACCCGGTCGATGGCCTTGGCCACAGCCGTGCCGCTGCCGTAATATTTTTCCACATCGCATACCTGGATATAGGATCGCTCCATTGTCTGAATCCTCCTTTCGGCCCTGGGGAGAGGGTCTGCCCAGGGTCTATTCCTTAGTATAGCAGATAGGGGGAGGATATGGTATGGGTTTTCCTTGCGGGAACCTTTCAATATCGAAAGACAGGGAGAAATCATGCCTTGTGTGATTTAGTTGACAGGGAAAAGCCGGAGAGATAATCGCTGACCGGGAATTCCAGAGAGATCCGCGTCCCTAAGCCCGCCGCCGATTCTGCCCGAATCTGTATCCCCAGCTTCCCGCAGAGCTTCCGGCACAGATACAGTCCCATGCCTGTGGCTTTGGCGCCGCCTCTGCCGTTGGTGCCGGTGAAGCCCTTGTCGAAGATTCTGGGAAGCTCCTCTTGGGGGATGCCGCAGCCATTGTCCTCTACCGCCAAGAGGACATTGCGCCCTGCCCGGCTGGTGGAGATTCGCAGCACAGGCTCCGTGTCCCGCCTGTATTTCACGGCGTTCAGGATGAGCTGTTCCAGGATGAAGGCGATCCATTTGGCATCGGTATAGACCGTGTCCGGGCAATGGACGCTGGCCCGCATGCGGTTTTCGATGAGGGCATATTTATTCTTCTGCAGAACCTCCTCCGCGGTCTGCTGCAGAGTGGCCTCTTTGATGAGGTAATCCTTGTACACCTGATCCGAGCGGGCATAGAAGAGGGCCATGTCCACATAGCGCTCCGTCCGACGGTTTTCGGCCAGGATGCGCCGGGCGCTATCGTCCTTTCGCTTCTCGCAGAGCAGATAGATGTCCGCTATGGGAGCCTTTATCTCATGCACCCAGCTTTCGATGTATTCCCGGTACTCCTGTCCGGCATCCTCCATGGAGCGGATCCGTTCGATGACGGACTTGTTGGACTTTCGGATTATGTCCCGGTAAAGCCTGTCCTCCAGCCGGAAGGAGGCGGGCATCAGTTCGCCCAGCAGGTATTTCTGGTCGGCCTGCTCCAGGATTGCCTGCACCTGTTTAAAGTAGCGCTTTCTGCGAAAGAATTCCGTGAGGAACCAGGCGGTGAGGAGGATTAGCCAGGTGAGGAGGATGATGTAGCAGCAGCCTGCCGGATAAGCCGTGGCAGTCAGAAAAGCCGAAAGCAGCATCATGCAGATGCCGTGGAGCATCAGCAGCAAAAGCCTGTCCTTGCAGTAATCCGCGAATTTCATATCATGTACCCCATTCCCCGTTTCGTCCGGATGAAATCAGACAGCCCCAGCCCCTCCAGCTTTCCCCGGATGCGGGTGACATGGATGCTCAGGGCATTGTCGTCCAGGAAGACGGCATTGTCCCACAGGTATTCCACCAGCTCCGTGCGGGACACGATTCGCCCCTTGTGCCGGAACAGGCAGGCCAATATCTTCAGCTCGTTTTTGGTCAGTTCCGCGCTTGTGCCCCGGTAGCGGATGCAGCCTCTGGCCAGATCCAGCGCCGCGCCCCGATGCTCCAGAATCGGCTCCTCCCCTTTGCCCGCCCGCTTCAGCACGGCGGTGATATGGGCCAGCAGGACGGCGGGCGGGAAGGGCTTCGTGATATAGTCGTCCCCGCCCTGCAACAGGGCCGTGACTTCGTCCGAGGCATCCGACCGCCCTGTGACGAAGATGACAGGCACATCCGAGGATTTGCGGATCTCGGCGCACACATCGAAGCCGGACTGCCCCGGGAGGTTCAAATCCAGCAGGATGAGGTCCGGCGAGAGGGAGGAGACCTGTCCGGCGATATGATCGAACCGTGCCAGCGCCGTGACGCGGTACAGGGAGCCTTGTAGGAGCTCTGCCAGCTCCTGGCGGAATTCCGTATCGTCCTCTATGATCAGGATATGCATGTGCCCCTCCCATCTGATTCGCTGCGCCACAGCGCTAAAGCATAAAGCCTGTTCGATGTACAGTTAAAAAAGGAACTTTCATTCGAAAATGTACCCATGAAAGTTCCTCTCGTGTGCCATTGAAGGTTCCTGTCCGGCAAAGATTCCGAGCGCTGGCGGTCTCAGTCTCTCCTGGGATCCGTATCCTTGATGATGGGCGGGATCTGGGAGAGCATATTGTCGATGTCCTCGAACATGGCGCTCTTGGTGGTGCCCAGATTGCTGGCACGGCTGATATGCTTTATGACCTCCTGGTTCTGGAGCTTTATCCTGTCGAAAAACTGGCAGAGCTCCTGCAGCGCGCTCTGGGAGTCGCCTATGACGCCGGAAATCTCTGCCTGCACGGAGGAGGTGCCCTCCGCCACGGTGCTGATCTGCTGGAAGGATTCGGAGGTGCCGTTCACGATGCCGAAACCCTGGTCCAGAGCCGACTGGGACGCCAGGATGCTGGAGTTGAGCTGGTTCGCCCCCGATTCCACATCGTGGATGCCGGTGTCCACGTCGTCGGTGAGCTCCTTAATCTCCTTGGCCAGTTCCCGGACCTTTTCCGCCACCACGGCGAAGCCCTTGCCCTGTTCTCCGGCCCTGGCCGCCTCGATGGAGGCGTTTATGGCCAGGATATTGGTCTCGTCCGCGATGGACACGATCTTGCCCATGCACTGCTGGATGCTCTTCACCGCTGTCTGCAGATAGGCGAAGGTATTCTCCATATCGGCGTAGGTCTGCTGCACCTTCGCGGAAGTGGCTTTCAGCTCCTCCACCATGCCCTGGGCTTCAGACACGGTCTGGGTGATGTCCGTCCGCACCTGGTCGAACTGCCCCGCGGCCTGATTGATGCTGGCGAAGGACTGTCCGAAGTCCTGGAGCTGTTCCTGGAAATGGTCGGCCTCAGCCAATACGCTGCTGAAGGAGTTGCCGATCATGCTCAGCTCGAACAGGGATTCCACTTCCTTTTTGGCCAGATCCTTCTGATAGCCCTTCAGGCAGTCCGTTACATGCAGCACGGGATAGAGGCTTTTTTCATCATGGCGCACCTGCCCGTTCTTTGGATGTCCTTTCTTTGAAAACAACATTATGTACCCTCCTGATTTCAATTCCGTCAAGTGTCCGATGGCTTTTCACGGTCATTCAAATACCACGCAGGTCATGGACTGGTTCACGAACTGATTGTTGTAATGCTCCCCATAGCCCACCAGGCCCGCGTGGCTGCCAAGCTTTGCCATTTCCTGCAGGTAGGTGGCCATGTAGCGCTGCTCGGTGAACAGCTTGTAGCGGAACAGGCAGTTCACGGAGAAGACGGCGGAGCGCTTGGGGAAGTCCCGGCAGATGTCCGCTATGGTCTTGTCCACGATGGCCCGATAATCTCCCAGCTCCAGGAGGACCAGCACATCGGAGTCGTTCACCTGCCGGAAGCAGGCCAGGGAATTCCCGTTGACTTCCTTGATAGAGACGATACAGGTGTCGTCCCCGTTGAGCTTGCCGAAGGGATTCTTGAAGGTCTGGGTCAAAATCTGCTGATCCGTCACATGCAGGATGCTCTGGTATACCTGCTTGGCCGGATTCCCGTTCAGGGAGCCGAGGATGTAATTGGCCCGGTCCGTATTGGAGGCGATGAAGCGGTAATTGCCCATCTGGTGGTAGATGTTCTCCTTATAAGTCTTGACGCGGCCGTTCTGGTTGCGCACCAGGGCGTAGGCCGCCGAATCCTCATAGACTTTGCCGTTGGCGGACACCTTCCCGCCGTCCCCCGTGCCTCCCACAAGCTGGATGCCCCGGCTCCGCAATGACGTATAGAGCGTAGTCAGGACACAGGCATCGTTTCCGCTGCAGAAATCGATGCATACGGTGTCCTGCTTGGATCCGTTTATCTTCCTGATGTCCGCCTCCAGCCGGTCTATATACTTCACCGGCATGACGGATACCTGCTCCAGCACATTGGCCGTAGCGCTGACCCCTCCTGAAAAAGCGATGATGCCCACACCGTTTTCCACTACCCTGGTGTCATAGCTCATTCCGATGCATCCGATGCTGGGGATGCCAGGGTAAAGCTTCTCAAGGGCTTTCACATGCTCCTCGAACTGGGCATTGTTTGAAAGAAGCATGATGAACTGCGGGCTGTCCAGATTGCGGACCGCTTCCGACAGATCCCCGCGATTGCTCATTCCGAAAAATTGCCTCATGCAGCAGCCTTCCTTTCATATAACATATATATTTTATAAATATCTTGATAACAGCATTGATTATACCTTATAATAAAGCATATCGTCAACATGAATTCGCCATTTTTTGGATAGAACGCCCGAAAGGGCGGGGAGAGCATGATAGGTGCATAAATATGCGCTATTTTATAGAAAATTGCATAAAAACAAAAAAGAAGTGGACATTTATACAAAATGTGCTATACTTACCATGGAGGTGCAGGAAGATGATCAAAGCAGGGATAATAGGGGCCACAGGGTACGCGGGCAGCGAACTGGTGCGGATACTGATGGGCCACAGGGAGGCGGAAATCGTATGGTACGGCTCCCGCAGCTATATAGACAAAAGATATCATGAGGTATACCAGAACATGTTCCGGATCGTGGAGGACGTGTGCAGGGACGACGACCTGGAGGAGCTGGCGGAGCAGGCGGACGTAATCTTCACGGCGACGCCCCAGGGATATCTGGCGGGGCTCTTGACGGAGGGGATATTGAATAAGGCAAAGATTGTAGACCTGTCCGCGGATTACCGAATCAAGGACGTGGCGGTGTATGAGAAATGGTATGGGATAGAGCACAAGTCCCCCCAGTTCATCCCGGAAGCCGTCTACGGGCTGTGCGAGCTGAACCGGAACCAGATAACAGCCGAGACCAGGCTGGTGGCCAATCCGGGCTGCTATACAACTTGCTCCATCCTCACGGCGTACCCCCTGGTGAAGGAGGGGCTGATTGACGTGGACACACTGATCGTGGACGCGAAGTCCGGGACTTCCGGGGCGGGGCGGGGGGCCAAGGTGCCCAACCTGTTCTGCGAGGTGAACGAGAACATCAAGGCCTACGGGGTGGCAGGCCATCGCCATACGCCGGAGATCGAGGAGCAGTTAGGGTATGCGGCGAACCGTGGGATTATGATAAATTTCACGCCCCATCTGGTCCCCATGAACCGGGGCATCCTGGTGACGGAGTACGCGAAGCTGAACAGGCGCGCGGACGGCGCGCTGCCCACCTATGAGGAGATCCGGGCAGTCTATGATAGATATTATGCGCGGGAGAGATTTGTGCGGGTACTGGAGAAAGGCGTCTGCCCGGAGACGAAATGGGTGGAGGGCAGCAATTATGTGGACATTAATTTCGTCATAGACCAGCGTACCGGGCGCATCATCATGATGGGGGCTTTGGACAATCTGGTGAAGGGCGCGGCGGGGCAGGCGGTGCAGAACATGAACCTGCTGTTCGGACTGGAGGAGAGCCAGGGGCTGGAGCTGGTGCCCTGTTTTCCGTAGAAGGGCGAAGAAGGTTTGCGATTTGCCGTATAGTTTCAGACGATAGAAAGAAGAGAATAGAGGTGGCGCGATGGAGGGGCGTGGAAATCAGGAGTTCCTCAATTTCCTTTTAGAGAGATTCAGAATCGAGCGGGCGAAGTTCGACCGCTCGGGAGTATATGCGTACACCTAGCGCCTGCTTGCCTACAATTCAAATAAGATTGAGGGAAGCAGGCTGATTCTGTTCAGGGAATGCCTGAAAGGCGGAATCATATCGGCGGTGATTGAGGATGCCAACAGGGATGAATATCTGGAAGCCTTAAAGGAATACCGGGAGCGGCTGGATAAATTGATTGAACTGCTGCAAAAGGAGCAGGCGTTTTATCTGGACAAATGCCAGTACTTTATGTAGGAGGCTCGGCAGCGCGGACATGTGGGGAGGCTGATAAGCCTATGTTTAAGGGCATCAGCTTTCAGAAAACGGTTTTCAGGAGATGGGAGGAGCGGAAAATGGGAGAGAAGCTTACGGAAGAGACGGCGCGGATTATGGACGAAAGGTTCGGCTGCGACAGCCTGCTGGCGCTGGCCACGGTGGAGGATGGGAAGCCCTATGTGCGGACTGTGAACGGCTATTACGAGGATGGGGCGTTCTATGTGGTCACCTATGCCCTTTCCAACAAGATGCGGCATATCGGGAAGAACCCGTCAGTGGCGGTCTGCGGCGACTGGTTCACGGCCCAGGGCATGGGAGAGAACCTGGGGCATGTCAAGGCGGAGCGCAATGCGGAGATCATGGCAAAGGTCAGGACAGTCTTCGCCGAGTGGTATGACAACGGGCACACCAATGAGGAGGATCCGAACACCTGCCTCCTGCGGGTGCGCCTGACGGAGGGCGTGCTGTACCATCATGGAACCAGATATGACATCGATTTTACGGTATGAACTTCATGACAAAAAAGCATTGTCCTTTCAGCGGAAACGGTGTATACTGGTAAAGCCTGTGGGGGATGCCGGGAGATGGGAGGCGTCCTGGACGGCGTGGAGAGCAGGGGAATCCCAGGATGACACGTGAATCCGAGCCATACAATCGAGAAAGACAGGAAAAAGAAAAAATGAACGATAAAACGTTTACGATTAAGACCATGACAATAGAAGATTACCAGGGGCTCTATGCCCTGTGGAAGACCATCCGGGGCTTCGGCATGCGCAGCATAGACGATTCCAGGGAGGGCGTGGAGCGCTTCCTGGAGCGCAATCCCGACGCCAGCGTGGTGGCCATGAGCGGGGAGGGCGAGATTGTGGGCGGGATACTCTGCGGCCATGACGGCAGGAGGGGCTGTCTGTACCATGTGTGCGTGAGAGAGGACTGGCGCAGGATGGGCATCGGCAAGGCCATGGTGGTCTACTGCATGAACGCCCTGAAGGCGGAGCATATCAACAAGGTCAGCCTGATCGCCTTCACGGCCAACGATGTGGGGAACGCGTTCTGGAAGCGCATCGGCTGGACCAGGCGGGAGGATTTGAATTATTACGATTTTACGCTGAACGAGGCGAATATTACGGCGTTTAACCGGTGAGCAGAAAATCTATCGTCCCATTCGCCGTTTATCCTGGGCAGCATTCAGGATGCGGTGATTTACGACCTGGAAAAAGCAACTTTTGCAGTACATAGCATAGCGGCATTTTTCGGGAAGAATACCGAATCCATGCCTGCCGTAGGCAGACGAGGACATAGATGAGAAAGCACCCAGGGAGGTACATGCATGAAACAGATAGAAGGCGGCATCACCGCGGCGAAGGGCTTCCAGGCGGCAGGCGTGGAAGCGGCCATAAAATATCAGAACAGAAAGGACATGGCGCTAATCTACAGCACTGTGCCCTGCGTGGCGGCAGGGACTTTCACTGTGAACGTGGTGAAAGCGGCTCCGGTCATCTGGGACAGGAAAATCGTGGAGGAATCCCCTTATGCCCAGGCAGTCGTAGTCAACTCCGGCATCGCCAACGCCTGCACCGGAAAGCAGGGGATGGACTGCTGCCGGGCGGAGGCCGATTGTGCAGGCGAACTGCTGGGGATTCCCGGGGATTCCGTGCTGGTGGCATCCACCGGAGTCATCGGCATGCAACTGCCCCTGGATAGATTAAAGGCGGGCATCCGGAAGCTGGCGGAGACAAAGGCGGAGGGCCTGCAGGCCGGCATGGACGCGGCCAGGGCCATCATGACCACGGACACCGTGCCCAAGGAGATCGCTGTAACGTTTAAGATAAGCGGGAAAACCGTCACCCTGGGCGGCATGTGCAAGGGCTCCGGCATGATCCACCCCAACATGTGCACCATGCTGGGCTTCCTGACTACGGACGCACGCATCTCAAAGGAGATGCTTCAGAAAGCCCTGCGGGCCGATGTGGCGGATTCCTTCAACATGATATCCGTGGACGGCGACACCAGCACCAACGACACCCTGCTGATTCTGGCCAACGGCCTTGCTGGCAATGCGGAGATTGCGGCCGAGGGCCCGGATTACACTGCCTTCTGCCAGGCCCTGGGCTTCGTCACCACCTATCTGGCGAAGAAAATGGCAGGGGACGGAGAGGGCGCTACGGCCCTGTTCGAGACGAAAGTCATCGGCGCGGCCACCAAGGAGGATGCCAGGATTCTGGCGAAATCCGTCATCTGCTCCTCCTTGACCAAGGCAGCCATCTTCGGCCACGATGCCAACTGGGGCAGGATTCTCTGTGCCCTGGGCTATTCCGGCGCGAAGTTCGACCCGGAAAACGTAGACCTGTATTTCCGGAGCCGAAGCGGGCAGATACATATCTACGGAGACGGCGTGGCCTGTGAATACAGCGAAGAGGAGGCCACGAAAATCCTGTCCGATCCGGAGGTCACCGCCCTGGTGGACATGCATATGGGAGACGCAGAAGCCACTGCCTGGGGCTGCGACTTGAGCTACGATTATGTGAAAATCAATGCGGATTACAGGAGTTGATAGGAATGGCACGCCCGGATTCACGGAGGATAGAGCCATATGGGAAGCATACGGTTTGAGCTGGCAGAAAATGTGCTGAAAGCAGAAGATTTTATCCGGCTGAAGGTAGCGACGGGCTTCCTTGAAAGACCATTGCCGCAGGTTGAAAAAGCGCTTGAGAATGGATTGTTCAATGTATCCGCGATATGTGATGGAAAAGTCGTTGGAATGGGAAGACTTGTAGGTGACGGGGCAATGTACTGGTATTTACAGGAAATTATCGTCCTGCCCGAATATCAGGGAAAAGGTATTGGGAAGAGTATAGTAGAGCGGCTTCTGGAACATATCGAGCGCACCGCTGTCCCGGGTACGAAAGTCGATGTGGGCTTGACGGCAGTGGCGGGAAAAGAACCATTTTATGAGAAATTTGGCTTTCATTCCAGTCCGACGGGAATGCGGAAAACAGTGGAGATAAATACGCCATATTGATTGCCTGATTTTTGAAAACAGAAAAAAGAAATTTGCACCCAGAAAGGAAGCGATACCCATGGAAAAAGACATGGAGAAAGTACTTCAGAAAGCCGAAGTCCTCATCGAGGCCCTGCCCTACATCCAGCGGTTCAACCGCAAAATCATCGTCGTGAAATACGGCGGCAGCGCCATGAGCAATGAGGAACTGCAGAAAAACGTCATCAAGGACGTGACCCTCTTAAAGCTGGTGGGCTTCAAGCCCATCATTGTCCACGGCGGAGGCAAGGAGATCAGCCGCTGGGTGGGGAAAGTAGGCAAGGAATCCACCTTCGTGAACGGTCTGCGGGTCACCGACGAAGAGACCATGGAGATCGCGGAGATGGTGCTCAACAAGGTGAACAAGGACCTGGTCACCATGGTGCAGGAGCTGGGCGTGAAGGCCGTGGGCGTCAGCGGCAAGGACGGCGGCCTGCTCCAGGTGGAGAAGAAATATTCCGACGGCCAGGACATCGGCTTCGTGGGGGAGATTACCGGTGTGAACCCCAAGGTGCTCTACGATTTACTGGAAAAAGATTTCCTGCCTATCGTAGCCCCCATCGGCCTGGACAGCAATTTCCAGACCTACAACATCAACGCGGACGATGCGGCCTGCGCCATCGCAAAGGCGGTGAAGGCGGAGAAGCTGGCCTTCCTGACGGACATCGAGGGCATCTATAAGGACTTCAAGGAGAAAAAGGGCTTTATCTCCAGGATTACGGCTTCCGAGGCCGAGGAGCTGGTGGCAAGCGGCTATATCGGCGGCGGCATGCTGCCCAAGCTCAACAACTGCACGCTGGCCGTGCGAAACGGCGTGAGCCGCGTCCACATCCTGGACGGACGGATTCCCCACTGCCTGCTCCTGGAAATCTTTACCAAGCAGGGCATCGGCACAGCCATCATAGACGATGAAGAGGCGGACTAAGGAATCGAATGAGCCTGACTGAAGCACGGCACGCAAGGTACAAAGAGAGGCGCACACTGCGCATAACGGGATTGTAATAAGGAGAGAATGACTATGAACATGCAGGAATACATCGAGGAGGCGGAGCAGTCCCTGCTCCACACCTATAACCGCTACCAGATAATCATTGAGAAGGGAAAGGGCGTCTATCTGTACGACACCGACGGCATCAAGTACCTGGACTTCGTGTCCGGCATCGCCGTGTTCGCCTTAGGGTACGGCAATAAGGACTACAATGACGCCTTAAAAAGCCAGATCGACAAGGTGATCCACACCTCCAACTACTACTACAACATGCCCGCTATCCGGGCGGCGAAGAAGCTGAAGGAGGTCTCCGGCATGGACAGGGTGTTCTTCACCAATTCCGGCGCGGAGGCTGTCGAAGGGGCCATCAAGGCTGCCCGCAAGTACGCATATCAAAAGGACGGCGGCACGGACCATGAGATCATAGCCATGGAGCATTCCTTCCACGGCAGGACCTTCGGAGCTCTGTCCGTCACCGGCACCCCCAAGTACCGCGAGCCCTTCGAACCCATGATCGGGAACGTCAGATTCGCCCGGATGAACGACCTGGCCAGCGTAGAGGAACTGATAAACGACAAGACGTGCGCAATCATCCTGGAGACTGTCCAGGGCGAGGGCGGCCTGGTGCCTGCCACCGAGGAATTCCTGAAAGGTGTAAAGGCCCTCTGCGAAGAAAAGGACATCCTGCTGATACTGGACGAGATTCAGTGCGGCATGGGCAGGACAGGCCATATGTTCGCCTGGCAGCGCTACGGCGTGAAGCCTGACATCATGACCACTGCCAAGGCCCTGGGCTGCGGCGTGCCCGTGGGGGCGTTCCTGATGACGGAGAAGGTGGCGGCGAATTCCCTGGCGGCGGGAGACCACGGGACCACCTACGGCGGCAACCCCCTGGCCTGCGCCGCAGTGGAAAAAGTGCTTGATTTATTCGAGGAGAACCATATAATAGAGAATGTGAGGGAGGTAGCGCCCTATCTGGAGAAGCGCCTGGAGGAACTCAAGGAGAAATACGACTGCATTACAGAGAGGCGGGGAACGGGCCTTATGCAGGGCCTGGTATTCGACTGCCCTGTGCGGGAGGTGATTGAGCGCGCCCTGGAGAACGGATTGCTATTGATCAACGCGGGCGCGGACACCCTTCGTTTCGTGCCGCCCCTGATCATCTCGAAGGAAAACGTGGACGAGATGATAGAGATATTGGAGAGCTGCATTGAGCCGCCCGAAGCGGAGTAAGGCAGGCACGATGCCGATAGTACAGTAGGAGTTTGCTATGCATCTGAAAAAGAGACTGACCGCAGTGGCGGCCGTGCTGGTCATGGGGACGGCCGTTTTATACGGAAGCACCTTTGCCGCGTCAGACGCGGAGGAGACAGGAGTCCCCATGACATGGGGGAGCGACAAAGAGACCATTTATTTCTGGTATTCCGATGAAGGGATGACGAATTTCTTGAGCAGCGCCGCCGTGTCCTTCGGCGAGCGGGAGGGCGTGCGGGTCATTCCCGTGCTGACCTCGGAGGGCGAGTACCTGGAGGCGATCAGCCAGGCCTCTGCCGGTGACCTTCAGGTGCCGGACGCCTACCTGATCGGCCACGATTCCCTGGAGAAGGCCTATCTGGCAGGCCTGGCCACCCAGGTGCAGGATCTGGAGGGAATCTGCAACGAGGCGAATTTCCCCCGGGCTGCCCTTTCGGCGGTGACCTATCAGGGGATGCGGGTGGCGTATCCCCTCTGCTTTGAGACCAGCGCGCTGCTGTACAATGAGACCTATCTGCACGAATGGGCCTCCCAGAGCGCCACGAAGGAGCTTCTGGAGGCCGGCGAGGCGGAGGAGAATCCGGGGGAGGATTCCTCCGGGATCCAGGTGGACGAGACGCTGCTGGCCCAGAAGACGGAGGAGTATTTCCAGAGCGCGGTGCCCGCTACGGTGGACGACATTCTGCACATTGCGGATACCTTCGATGTGCCCGAGGGCGTGGAGGGCGTCATGAAATGGGATGTGTCGGACATCTTCTACAACTACTGGATTGTGGGGAACTATATGATTGTAGGAGGGGACGCGGGGGACGACAGCTCGCTGATAAATATCGCCAATCAGGAGACGATTCAGTGCCTGGAGGTCTATAAGGCCCTGAACCAGTTCTTTTCCATAGAGTCCGACAAGGTGGACTACGAGACCGTCATAGAGGATTTTTGCCAGGGGAAGCTGGTGTTCACCATCGCCACCACGGACGCGGCGGCCAGGCTGGCCCAGGCGAAGGAGAACGGGGAAATCGGATTTGACTACGGGATAGCCGTGCTGCCCCAGGTGAGCGGGGAGCTGAAGAGCCGCACAATGTCCGTCACCACTGCCGTGGCGGTGAACAGCTATTCCCGGAACCAGGCGCTGGCCAACCGCTTTGCGGCCTATTTGGCAGGGGAATGTGCCGGGACCCTGTACGACAGGACGGGGAAAGCGCCCGCTAAGCTGGGGACGGAGGAGGACGAACCCGGCCTGCAGATTTTCCGGCAGGCTTACGGGGACAGCATCCCTCTGCCGAAGATGATGGAGACGGGAAATTTCTGGGTGCAGCTGGAGAGCCTGTTCTCCAAGGTATGGAACGGGGCGGACGTGACGGCGCTGGTGCAGGAGCTGGCGGCGCAGATACAGCTGCAGATTGACGCCTCCAGGTAAAAGGCGCATATTTTTCCAATCATGGGAGACACTGTAAGGGAAAGCAGGAAAAGAAAGGTGGAACCCATGATTGGATTTTTTATTGCATTGATTTCCGGGGCGCTGATGAGCATACAGGGCGTGTTCAACACACAGGTCACAAAGGCATCCAGCATCTGGACGGCCAGCGCCTTTGTGCAGTTGTCGGCGCTGGCGGTCTGTCTCGGCGCCTGGGCCTGCACGGACAGGAGCAATTTGCTGCAGGTGTTCCGGGTGGAGCCCAAATACATGCTGCTGGGCGGCGCAATCGGCGCTTTCATCACCTATACCGTCATCAAGAGCATGGACATGCTGGGGCCTGCCAGGGCGGTGATGCTGATTGTGGTGGCACAGCTGGCGGTGGCTTATGTAATCGAGCTGTTTGGATGGTTCGGCGTGGAGAGGCAGCCCTGGGAGTGGCGCAAGGCCATCGGGATGGCAGTGGCGGTGGCCGGCATCATCATCTTCAAATGGAAAGTATGAAAAGATTTTCTAAGCGGCCTAAATACGTCCGCTAAGAAAATCTATGTTTCACCCGGAAGAATGCCCGAAGTGCGGGCATTCTTCCGGGTACTTCCTTGTACATATGTTTTTCCTATAATATTTTCACGAAGATTTCTGAAAGCCACTTGTAAAAACCAAAGCTTTCCTATACAATAAAAAGAGTCAGCATAGAGAGGCAATCCCTTTTCGAAAATCAGACGAGAATCTGGAAAGGAAAGGGACTATGATGAAAAAAAGGTATCTTGGAATCGTATGCCTGATAACGGCATGCGCGTTGTTGTGCTGCGGTTGCGGCGATAAGGGCACGGCGATTCTCATCGGGGAGACGAAGGAGGCGGCGGACGTCCCGGCGGAAGAGGAGCAGGAGGCGTCCCAGGCATCGGGACAGGCGGGAACCGCGGCGCAGTCCGCAGCTTCGGGCGAAACCGCTTCTGAAGCTCGGGATACGACGATTCGTGTCTATGTGTGCGGCGCTGTGGCGAATCCCGGCGTGGTGGAGATCCCCCAGGGAAGCCGTGTGGAGGATGCGCTGGAGGCGGCCGGCGGCTTTGGGGCCGAGGCCGGGCGGGAGGCCGTGAACCTGGCGGACTGGGTGTCGGACGGCCAGAAGCTGTATTTCCCAAAGGAGGGCGAGGCCGTGGAGGAGCCCCAGGCCCAGTCCGACAGCGCATCGGGCCTGGTGAACATCAACACCGCCGACGCGGCGGCGCTTTGCACGCTGCCGGGAATCGGGGAGAGCAGGGCCCGGGATATCATCTCCTACAGAGAGGCCAACGGCGGGTTCCAGGCTTGCGAGGACATCATGAAGGTATCCGGCATCAAGACGGCGGCATACGAAAAGATAAAAGACAAGATAACGGTAAAATAGAAATCAGAAACGGCAGGGGAGCGACATGGCGAAAAAGAGGGCATTGGTGGTAGACGACGAGAAGCTGATCGTGAAAGGAATCCGATTCAGCTTAGAGCAGGACGACATGCAGGTGGACTGCGCCTATGACGGGGAGGAAGCCCTGGAATACGCCCGGGCCAATCAGTACGACATCATCCTGCTGGACGTGATGCTGCCAAAGCTCACCGGCTTCGAGGTCTGCCAGCAGATTCGCGAGTTCTCCAGCGTCCCCATCGTCATGCTCACGGCCAAGGGCGAGGACATGGACAAGATCCTGGGGCTGGAGTACGGCGCCGACGATTATATCACCAAGCCCTTCAACATCCTGGAGGTAAAGGCCCGCATCAAGGCGATTATGCGCCGCATGGAGCCCAAGCGCATCATGGGGGAGGCGGCTGCCTCGAAGACCGTGGAGCATGGGGACATGCGGCTGGACTGCGAGGGCAGGCGGGCCTTCATCGCCGGTCGGGAGATCGGGCTTACGGCCAAGGAATTCGAGCTGTTGGAGCTCCTGATGGCCAATCCGGACAAGGTGTACAGCCGGGAGAACCTGCTGCACCTGGTCTGGGGCGCGGATTACCCCGGGGACGTGCGCACGGTGGACGTGCATGTCAGGAGGCTTCGGGAGAAGATAGAGCCCAACCCCAGCGAGCCCAGGTATGTGCATACGAAGTGGGGCGTGGGCTACTACTTCCAGATTTGAGCGTGGGCATGTAACTTGACCGGAACCGGAGTAGGGAAAATGGTGGCAAAAATATTCGGAGAGCTGAGAGCATTTCTTTCTTTGCGCAGCCTGCAGACGCGTATCTTCCTGGTGGTGCTGGTGGCGGGATTCGTGCCCAGCGTCATCATGCGATACGGAATCCTGGGCAACTATGAGGAGCGCTCTGTACAGCAGCGCATTTCTACAGTCCAGAACCAATTGATGATTGTGGGGAATCATCTGATCAGCAATAATTATTTCAATACAAAGCCGGAAGGCTATACCAGCAGCGTGTCCAGGGACGTGATCGACGCGGAGCTGGAAATGATATCGAACCTGTACGAGGGCCGGGTCATGATCATAGACTCCGGCCTGAAGGTGCTGAAGGACACCTACGGGCTCAGCGAAGGGAAGACCATCATCTCCGAGGAGGTGATCAAGTGCTTCCAGGGGCAGGTCACGAGCAATTATGACAGGGAGCACGGCTATATCGAGATGACGACGCTCATCACGGATGCCAGCAGCGATACCGGGGAGATCATCGCGGTGATGCTGACCAGCATCTCCAACGAGTCCATTATGACGAACATGGAGGTGCTGGGGCGCAAGGCGCTGATTCTGGAGAGCCTGATGATCGTGATCATCACGGCCATGGCGATCGTGCTGTCCGTGGTGATGACCAGGCCCTTCAGCCGGGTGTCCCAGGCCATCAGCGAGGTGAAGGCCGGGTACAGGGAGGAGAGCATTTCCGTGCCGGGCTACGCGGAGACGGACCATATCGTGGAGGCCTTCAACCAGCTGCTGAAGCGCATGCGGGCCCTGGACAATTCCAGGCAGGAGTTCGTGGAGAACGTGTCCCATGAGCTCAAGACTCCCATGGCTGCCATCAAGGTGCTGGCGGACTCCCTGCTGGCCCAGAGGGACGCTCCGGCGGAGCTGTACCGGGAATTCCTGGAGGACATCGCCTCGGAGATAGACCGGGAGAACCAGATCATCACGGATCTCCTGGCCCTGGTGAAGATGGACAAGAAGGCCCAGGAGCTGAACATCGCCTCGCTGGACATGAACGACCTGGTGGAGCTGATCTTGAAGCGGCTGCGCCCCATCGCCAGGAAAAAGGATGTGGAGGTGGTCTTCGAGAGCATGCGTTCTGTGGTGGCTGAGGTGGACGAGGTGAAGATGACCCTGATCATGACCAATCTGGTGGAGAATGCCATCAAGTACAATAAGGAGCACGGCCGGGTGAGGGTGGAGCTGGATGCGGATCACCAGTACTTCATCTTCCGGGTCAGTGATTCCGGGCTGGGAATTCCGGAGGACGCTTTGGCGCATATTTTTGAACGGTTCTACAGAGTGGACAAATCCCATTCCAGGGAAATCGGAGGCACAGGGCTGGGGCTGGCCATCACGAAGAGCTCCGTCCTGATGCACAGGGGCAGCATCACCGTGTCCAGCATCGAGGGAGAGGGGACCAGCTTCACGGTGAAGATCCCCCTGACGTATACGGCCGGCAGCGCGGCTTTGGAAAAAGGGTAAGTTTTCTGGGAGGATAGGAAGTGGCGGAATGAAGAAAATAACAGGGTGCCTGCTGGCGTGGATGTGCCTATTGCTGCTCGCTGCCTGCGGGCGGGAGGATGCGGAAGAGACAGACCGGATGAAGGTCTATTATGTGAGCAATTCGGAGACAAAGGTGGAGATGCATGAGGTGGAGATGCAGGCTGAGGAGGAATCCGCGCGGCTGCAGGAACTCATGGACTGTCTGTCCACCAGCCCGGAGATGCTGGAATACAAAGCGCCCCTGAACATGGGCTTCAAGGTGCTGGGGACGAAGCTGGAGGAGGGAAATCTGTCCATCGATGTGGACGCCGCCTACAACGACCTGCCCGCGATGACGGAGGTGCTGGTGCGGGCGGCGGTGGTGCGCACCCTGACCCAGCTTCCGGACGTGAACCTGGTGATGATAACCGTGGAGGGGAACCAGCTCTCCGACAGGAAGGGGAATGTGATCGGCTGGATGAACGCGGATCAGTTCATCGACAATGACGGCAATGAGATCAATACCTACGAGCTGGCGAAGGTGAAACTCTATTTCGCCGGGGAGAGCGGCACGGAGCTGATCGCCGCTTACCGGGAGAAGCATTATTCCACCAATACGCCCATGGAGCGCTTCGTGGTGGAGGAGCTGATCGCGGGGCCCAGCGGCCAGATAGAGGGGCTGTACCCTTCCATCAACCCCGGCACCAAGATTGTCAATGTCATGACCAAGGACGGAGTCTGCTATGTGAATCTGGACGAGAACTTCCTGAATGTGGTGAATAACGTATCAACGGATGTATCTATCTATTCTATCGTCAATTCCCTGGTGGAGCTGAGCAATATCAACAAGGTGCAGATTCTGATCAACGGGGAGGTGCCCGCCTCTTTCTCTTCCTCTGCCTACGAGCGGAACCTGGATATCGTCACGACTCCGGAGAATTGATTCTCATTTTCACGTAAGACGGTTTTTCTCACACAATCTTCATATGAAATTCATATCACAGCGGTAAAATAGTAAATAGAATAGACGGTTCCCGGGCGGAATCCGGGGGGAGGTAGACGCAGATGAAGGAGACGGCGTACAGAGTCTTGTTTCTGGAGGACGAGCCCACGATCCGGGAGGTCCTGACGGAATATATGTCCATGTCCGGATACCAGGTGACCGGGGTGGAGCGGGGAGACGCGGCCATAGACCTTCTGCGGGAGCAGGAGTTCGACATAGCGGTGCTGGACATCTGCGTGCCCGGGGCGGACGGCTTCGAGGTGCTGCGGTATATCCAGGAGAACCGGAAGAAGACGGCGGCCATCATGCTGACCGCGCTGGAGGACGAGCAGACCCAGGTGAAGGCTTTCAACCTGTATGCGGACGATTACGTCATCAAGCCGGTGTCCCCCATCATCCTGCTTAAGAGGATGGAGACCATCCTGCGGCGCACCGCGGGGGGCGGGGCAGAGAGGGGCCGGGGCCTGGTGCTGCGGGAGGAGGCGTACTGCGCCTATTACCGGGGAGAGAAGCTGCCCCTGACGCTCAGCGAATATCTGCTGCTGCATACGCTGATGAGCCAGCCGAACAGGGTCTTTACCAGGGAGCAGCTGATCCTCAGCATCTTCAATGAGGATTACATCGGAAACGACAGAATCATCGATGCCCATGTGAAGAATCTGCGCAAAAAGCTTCCCGTCCCCTGCATCAGGACCGTGATCGGCGTGGGCTATCAATTCGACAGGGCCGCGGAGCAGAATGCCGCGGAGGGCCATTGAAGGGGAGGCGTTGTCATGGGTCTGGGACGGAAGAACCTGCTGTACAGCATGGCGCTGGCGGTGGGGCTGCTGGTGTTTCTGGTGGGATATTTCATATGCATGCTGCCATCCCTGTATGTGGACTATGTGTGCGAGCAGAACCTCCGCTCCGTCCTGGCGCAGCACAGGGCTTACATGGAGTGCGGCACCTACGAGGCGGTGCGGGTGCGGAACCCGACGGCCTGCTTTTCCGTGGAGATTCCCGTTAGCGGGGACTATGTGCTGCTGACGGGCAAGGCCTTTTCGGCGGAGGTCAGGCTCCGGGATCAAAGGCTGCGGGAAGTCCTGGACAGATGCCGGGAGGGACTTTTCAAGGCCTGGGATGCCGGGGCGGAGGACTCGGAGGAGCTGTGGGAGGAGCTGGGGAAGAACCTGGAGGAGCTGGGGGAGATCCTGGCGGAGACCGGGCAGGGGGGAAACCTGCCTGTGGGTGTCCGGCTGCGCTATCAGAGGGACATCGAGGATGAATTTTCCAATGAATCCGTAAGGGTCCATACCTATTCCGATGGCTATGTGGTCATAGAGGCCGGGGTGCAGGTCCTGGGGGACCGGTATACCAACTATGTGGCCATGGAAAAGACGGAAAAACGGATTGTTTTTTCTATTTTACCGGCGGTGACGCCCGGGGCGGACGAAATCCGCCCTGTGGTGCTGCAGAGCCTTCCCATGCTGGGGGCCGTAATCGTCCTGCTGACGGTGCTGTTCTCCGGCATGTATTCCAGGGGCATCGTGCGCCCTATCCTGGAGTTGGTGCGGCACGCGGAGGAGATGAAGCACAGGAAGGATTTCTCCGTGGAGCGGCTGGCGTGGAAGGGGACGGAGACGGGGGACGAGGTGCGGGAGCTGGGGGAGACCCTGGACGATTTCTACCAGCAGATCAGGGAGAGCTATATGGAGCTGGAGGAGAAGAACAGGGAGCTGGCGGAGGAGAACGAGCGTCAGGAAATCTTCCTGCGCTCCTCCTCCCATCAGCTCAAGACCCCCATCGCCGCAGCGCTGCTTCTGGTGGACGGTATGCTGAACGAGGTGGGCAGATATAAGGACACGAAAGCCTATCTGCCCAGGGTGAAGGAGCAGCTCCTGTCCATGCGCAAGATGGTGGAGGACATCCTGTACCTGAACCACTGCGCCCGGGACATGAGCATCCGGAGGACGGATGTGGGGCAGGTGCTGGCGGAGCGGCTGCAGTCCTATCAGGTGGCGGTGGCGGACAGGGGGATTCATGTGGAGGCTCCGGCGGACTTGGAGCTTCTGGCGGATACGGACGAGGCCATGGCGGCCCGGATACTGGACAATCTGCTGTCCAACGCGGTGCGGTATACGCCTGAGGGGGGACTCATCCGGATTGAACTGCGGGAGGAGGGGCAGGAGAGGGGAATCCTGATCGAGAATTTCGGTGTGACCATTCCCGACGGGCTCATGCCCCACGTCTTCGAACCCTTTGTCACCGGCAGCCACCAGGCGGACAGCGCAGGGCTGCACAGCCATGGGCTGGGGCTGTATATCGCGTCCTATTACGCGAAGAAGCTGGAGGCCCGCCTTGAGGTGCGGAACGGGGAGGACAGCGTGGTGACCCTGCTGATTTTTCCTGCCGGGAGGGAATTGCAGTGAAATCAGGAAGTTTCATACGCTCTTCATTCCAAATTCATCCGGATCTGCTATGATGGCTTTATGCAGGACGGCTTGAATCCTGCAGAAGAAGGGAGATGTATCGTATGCTGTTATCCATTGAAAATCTGACAGTGCGCTACGGGGCGGACACGGCCCTGTCCATCGACTCCCCCATACAGATCGAGGAGGGCGACCGGGTGGGCGTGATCGGTTCCAACGGCGCAGGGAAGACGACGCTGCTGAAGTCCATTTTGGGGCTGGTGCCCTATCAGGGGGTGATTCGGACAGGGCTGAGGCCGGAGGAGATGGCGGTGCACATGCAGTTCAACGAGTACACGGATGCCATGCCGGTGAGGCATATCATGGAGGCGGTTCTGGGGACGAGAATCGCCCGGGACAGGAAGCTTCAGGAGCTGATTGCCTTTTTTGAGTTCGGGGACTGTCTGCGGAAGAAGTATTCCAAGCTTTCCGGCGGACAGAAGCAGCGGTTCACCATCATCATGGTCATGATGCAGGAGGCGGCCCTGACCTTTTACGATGAGGTCACATCCGGGCTGGACTTCGAGACCAGGCAGAGGCTGGTGGAGAAGCTGGTGGAGTGGTACCGGGGGAAGCGGGAGAGCTTTCTGATGGTATCCCATTATTATGAGGAGCTGGACCAACTGGCCCAAAAGCTGCTGATACTGGACAGGGGGCTCGTGCTGGACTACGGCCCGAAGGAGGAACTGTTCCGGAAGTACTGCGGCAGGGCGGTGATTGTAGTGAACCACTGCGAGGAGAACGAAAAGCTGCTGTCCGGCTTCCGCAGGCTGGCGGCTCCGGCCCATCTTATAGCCTTGTCCTGCGAGAGCGCGGAGACGGAGCGGAAGATTACGGATCTTCTTCAGGAGAACGATGTCAATTACAAGCGGAGCAACAATGACATCGAAATCCTCTATACGAACGCCAAGGCCGCGAAAGGAGGGAACTCTGATGCAGAATAATCATAAACGGAAGACCGTATCGTTCCAGATGCTGGGATTTGAATTCCGCAAGGTCATCGGGAATCCCTATGTGCATATCTTCGGCGTGGGCATGCCGGTGCTGATGATGATTATCATCACCCGGGCCGTGATGAGCCAGGTGGCCGGCCGCGCCATGCTGGAGGAGGCCAATACCTCCGTCTTCCTGGGAATCGGGGCCCTGATTCCCATGGCCACCATTTTCATGGGCTATGGAGTGTCCAATGCCCAGGAGATGGAGAAGGGCATCCCCCAGCGGATGGAGCTGTTCGGCATCAGGGCTGGAGTGTCCATCTGCAACCGCATCCTGTCGGAGATTATATTCATGATTCTGGCCTTCCTGGTCTATTTCGGGGTGGGATATGCGGCAGTGGATTTGAAGGCGCCCACGCTTTCGGGAGGCCTGCTGTACCTGGTGTGCATCTTCAGCTTCAGCGTGATCCTGTTCTGCCTGTCCCATGCCATTTCATCCCTGCTGCGGAAATTCTCGCTGACCTACTGCGTGACCATGCTGCTGTATTTCGGGATGATGGTTCTCAGCGGCATGATGGGCATCAGCTATGACAATATGCCTCCGGCCGTGCAGACGGTGGCAAAGCTCCTGCCGGTGACCTATATCAACCGGGATTTCTACATCGTGTGGAAGGGAGAGAGCTACAACTTCGTACCCATGCTCCAGTCCTATCTGCTGATGGCGGCCATCGCGGGGATAGCCATCGTCTTCACCATAAAGCGCACGGAGCGGAAGCTGCATTGAAGCTGCCGGGCAGAAAATGCACGGACGGGAGTTGTATGGACAGAGAGGATTTTGACGGGGTATAAGGGGGAATCAATCCATGAAACGGCCATTGTTCCTGGCGGCCCTGTTCCTGGTAGTCATCGCCGCCCTCCGGCTGGGAGCCGGAGGGGCGGAGGATGTGCCGCCTGGCTATGTGAGCGCGAAGGAGCTGGAGGCGGCACAGGAGCTGCTGATTGCGGGACAGGTGTACCAAAAGGATGAGACATCTATTTATCTAAAATCTGTAGTCATATATGATTCGAATGCCCCCGGGCAGTCTGCCGGGGTTTCGGGGCAGGGAATTCCATGTGCGGAAAACTTTATATGTGAGATGCAGGGGGAGGCGGACATCCCTCTGGGGAGGACAGTGGCGGTTCAGGGTATCTTTGCGCCCTATTCCCATGCCACCAATCCGGGGGAATTCGACGCGGCGGTCTATTACAGGACGCTCTCAATCGGCGGGAAGCTGCGGAAGGCACAGATGAAGGCGTGCGGGGAGGATTGGTGGCCTGTGCGCAACGGCCTGTATGAACTGAAATGTCTGCTGAAGGAGCGGCTGTACCGGATTTTCCCGGGGAAGGAGGCGGCTGTGATGAGCGCTTTGCTTTTGGGGGACAAGAAGGACTTGGACAGCGAGCTGAAGGATCTGTACAAGAGGAACGGCATCCTGCACATCCTGTCCATCTCCTCTCTGCACATCACCATCATCGGCATGACTGTCTACAGGCTGCTGCGCAGGATTGGCCTGCCCATCTGCCCGGCGGCTGTGGGAGGCAGCGTGCTGCTGCTTTTGTATGGCGGCATGACGGGATTCAGCGTGTCCGCCTGCCGGGCCATCGGGATGTACCTGATCCGGATGTTCGGGGAAGTGGCGGGCCGGACATATGACATGCTGACGGCTTTGGGAGTCATGGGGGCGGTGATGGTGGCGTGGAATCCGTACTACCTGCAAAGCAGCGGATTCCTGCTCTCCTTCTCCTCCGTGCTGGGCCTGGGCGTGGTGAGCCCTGTGCTGGCGCCTTCGCCCGGGCGGAAGCCTTCGAAGCCTGCTGGGAAGGGCTGGAAGGCGACCGGTGGGAGCCTGGTGGAACGGATGCACAGTCAGCTCCTTGGGATGCGGGGGAATCCTCTTAAGGTACAGGGGAATCCCTTTAAGGTACAGGGGAAATCCCTCGAGGTGCAGAAGCGCCCCCTTGGGACGCAGGGGAAATCCCTCGGGGCGCAGGGGCACCCCCTTGAAGTGCAGGGGCTTGCAGGGGAGATAGGCGCGGCGCTGGGGGAGGGCTGCCGGGGGCTGGGGAGAGGGTTGTTTCAGTCCGCCATGGCCAGCCTGTCCATCACCCTGACCACGCTGCCCATCCAGCTGTGGTTCTACTATGAGGTTCCGGTGTATTCTGTGTTCTTGAATCTCTTTGTCTTACCTCTGATGAAGCCCATGATGATTACGGGGCTGCTGGCCATGCTGGTGCCGGGGCTGGGCGTACTGGGCGGTATCGATTATATTATCCTGCAATCCTATGAATTTGTCTGCGGCTGCTTTGACAGGCTGCCCTTCCACACCTGGAATCCCGGCTGCCCGAGGGTGTGGCAGATTGTGGTTTATTACCTGCTGCTGGCGGGGGTGGTTCTGGTGAGGGGACATAGGAAGCGGAAGGAGGAGGCGGAGCGCATGGGGCTGACTGTGGAGTGGGGACGGCGGAAGGAGGATGGCAGGCCGGGGATGGCGGGAAGCCGGATGGATGGCGTGCCGGGGATAGCAGGAAACCGGATAGAGAGCAGGCCGGGGATGGCGGGGAACCGGATGGATGGCGTGCCGGGGACGGTGGGGAACCGGAAAAAGGCATGCCTACAGGAGCCGGATGGTGCTGTGGTGGGCAGGGCAGGCGGGATGTCCGGGAGGATGAAGAGATGGCCTGTGGAGCCTTGCGCCCTGGCGGCGGCCGTCCTGCTCTTTGCCCTCCGCCCGGCTCCGGAAAACAGCGTCACATTCCTGGACGTGGGACAGGGGGACTGCATCCTGGTGCGGACGGCCTCCGGGGAGAACTTCCTCTTCGACTGCGGCAGCAGCAGCCGCAGCGGCGTAGGGAAGTATCTGCTGATTCCCTATCTGAAGCATGAGGGGATACGGAATATCGATGCCGTCTTCCTGTCCCACCCGGATGCGGATCATGTGAACGGCGCAGTGGAGCTGTTTGAGATGGGCGGTGAGAACAATATCACCGTAGGTCAGCTGCTGCTTCCCGCTATTCGGGAGGATGCCAGACAGGAGCAGTTGGGAGAACTGGCTGCTGCTGCGGAGCAGGCCTCCCAGGCCAGCCCTGTGCCTGTAGGGTATCTCAGGGCCGGGATGAGCTTTGGCTGCGGCAGCGCGGACTTCACCTGCCTCCACCCCGGCGAGGGCCTTGGCACGGAGGATGTCAATGCCTACTCGGAATGCTTCTATGTGGAGTTTTGGGAAAGCGCCGGGGATGTCCAGGGCAGGGAGGGGAAGGCGCCAGAATGGACGCTGCTCCTGACCGGGGACGTGCAGAACGAGGGGGAGGCGGCCCTGCAGAAGGAGCTGGATGCCAAGGATATCAGGGATATCAGCGTTTTAAAAGCCGCCCATCACGGGTCGAAGAATTCCACGCCAAAGGAGCTGCTGGAGCGTCTTTCGCCCAGACTCACCGTAATATCAAGCGGCAGGAACAACCGCTACGGCCATCCCCATGCCGAGCTGCTGGAGCGGCTGGAGGAATCCGGCACCGTGATTGCCCAGACGGCGCGGTATGGCGCGATTACGGTAGACTTTTCCCATGGCGGGGTTCGGGTATCGGCCTTTTGCGCGGAGCCGCCGCGGTGACCGGATGCGCTGCTTTTCCGTCCGCATTTCTTCGCGTTACCGGAAAGCTTTGCAATAATCCCGGATTTGTAATATAATATAACTAACTTCCATGTGAGGAAGCAGCGTGGAAAGGGGATTTTTGAGGATTGAATTGGGGCGGGAATAAAAGGGGAGATTTATGCAGTCTTTGGAATTGTATGAACAGAAGATTATCAGCGACTCGGAGTTTCCGGTGCAGATGTTCGTCAACGATGTGGGCAAGAAGGTCTGGTACTTCACCCAGCATTGGCATGAGCATATTGAGCTCCACTACGTGCTGGAGGGGAAGACCACCCTGCGGCTGGGGCAGAGGGAGATTCTGGCCGGGGAGGGGAACCTGGTGGTGGTCAACAGCAATGAGCTCCATGCGGGCTACTGCGACGGGACCCACATGCGGGTGCTGGTCATCATATTCGACATGGGGGATTTCTACAAGGAGCTGGCAGACAAGAACGTAATCTTCCAGTCCCTGGTGGAGCGGGACGAGACCATAGACGCCATCATGTCCGCCATCCAGAAGGAATACAGCGAGCAGAGGATTGGTTACCGCCTGATCTGCAAGGGGGAGCTGCTCCACCTAATCGTCCACCTGGCCCGGGAATACGCCGCGGAGGTGCTCACGGAACGGGAGAGCGATAGCAGAAAGAGACGCTTGGAGAGACTCAACACCGTGCTGGACTACATCCAGTCCAACTACACCAAGCAGATCAGCAACAGGGAGCTGGCAGACATCATCCACTTAAGCGAGGACAGGTTCAACCATCTGTTCAAGGAGAGCATGGGAATGCCGCCGCTCCAATATATGAACGAGGTCCGCATGAAGAAGGCCATGAACCTGCTCAAGAGGAAGGAGGGCACGGTGGTGGAGATTGCGGACAGCGTGGGGTTCACGGACTACAACCATTTCGGGCGGCAGTTCAGACGGTATTACGGCTGTGCACCCTCGGAGATCCTGAAAAAATAAACAGCAGAATCGTATGTATAAACAGCAGAAAGAATCTTTCTTCTTCTGCTGTCTTTTTTTATAATCAGATTAAAATGAGAAATCGCATTCCTCGGTAGAATGCATAAAGGAAACGGAGGAGATATCATGAAATTAGGAACATTGACGGTAGCGCTGGGAGACCTGCCCTTTGACCAGGCGTGTAAGTTCCTGGCGGAGAGGGGCGTGCAGATGGTGGAGATCGGCTGCGGCGGCTTCCCCGGCAAGGCCCACTGCGACGCTGCGGAGCTTCTGGCCGACGAGGGGAAGCGGGAGAAGTTCACGGAGACGCTGGACAAATACCATCTGGAGATCAGCGCCCTGAGCAGCCACGGCAACATGGTGCATCCGGATCCGGCCGTGGCGGAGAGCTTCGAGAGGGATTTCGACAACGCCATACTGCTGGCGGAGAAGCTGCATGTGCCCGTGGTGAACACTTTCTCGGGATGCCCCGGCGGCAGCAAAGAGGACAGGACGCCCAACTGGGTCACCTGCCCTTGGCCGGATGACTTCAGCCAGATTCTGGAGTACCAGTGGAACGAGGTGCTGGTTCCCTACTGGAAGAAGAAGGTGGAGTTCGCCAAGGCCCATGGGGTGTCGAAGATCGCCTTTGAGCTGCATCCCGGCTTCTGTGTCTACAATACCAGGACCATGTTGCGGATTCGCAGGGAGGTAGGGCCCGAAATCGGCGCGAACTTCGATCCCAGCCATCTGATTTGGCAGGGGATGGATCCCTGCACTGCCATCCGGGAGCTTGGAAAGGAGGGCGCCATCTTCCATTTCCATGCCAAGGATACCAAGGTGGATTCCAGGAACACTGCCGTTAACGGCGTGCTGGACACCACCCATTACGGGGAGGAGCTGGAGAGGTCCTGGATCTTCCGCACGGTGGGCTATGGCAACGGCGAGGAGTACTGGAGGAACATCGTCTCCGAGCTGCGCATGGCAGGCTATGACTACGCCATCAGCATCGAGCACGAGGACGGCCTCATGTCCGGCAGGGAGGGGCTGGAGAAGGCAATCAGCTTCCTGAAGAATGTATTGATATACGAGGACCGGGGCGCTATGTATTGGGCCTAATGTGAGAAGATTTTCTAAGGCTGTAAAATACACAGCCCAAAGCGCCAAGGGCAAGGCGCTTGAAAATCTAGGCTCGCAAGCGAATGAAATTCGCTTTGCAAGCCAGTCTCACATGGAAGAATGCCCAAAGTGCGGGCATTCTTCCGGACTTGCACCAAGTTATATAGAGACAGGATGCCGTGACAGGCAGGAGGTAGCAACATGAAGCATAAAATGGCCATCGTAGGCTTTGGAGGGATGGCGGGCTGGCATTATGATGAGATTCAGACCATTGAGGGCCTGGAGATTGCCGGCATCTGGGACATCAAGGAGGAGAGGCGTGACTATGCCGCCCGGGAGAAGGGGCTCCATGTGTACGGCAGCCTGGAAGACCTGCTGGCGGATCCGCAGACGGACCTGGTGCTGATTGCCACGCCCAACGATGTACATAAGCCCGTGGCGATTGCCGCCATGGAGGCCGGGAAGAACGTGATTAGCGAGAAGCCCATCACCTTAAGCTCCGCGGATCTCCAGGAGATGATAGACGCGTCGGAGCGGACAGGACGTTTCCTCACGGTCCATCAGAACAGACGCTGGGACGAAGATTACCTGACGGTGAAGAAGATACTGGAGGAGGGGAAGCTGGGCGAGCTGTTCCGTATCGAATCCAGGGTACACGGCTCCAGGGGCATCCCCGGAGACTGGAGGCAGGAGAAGGAACATGGCGGCGGCATGATCCTGGACTGGGGCGTGCACCTCTTGGATCAGCTGCTGCAGATGTTCGCCCATGTGCCCATAAAGAGCGTATACGGGGTGGAGACCCATGTGACCAACCAACTTGTGGACGACGGCTTCTATACGGAGATTGCCTTTGAGAACGGCGTCACCGCTTTGGTAGAGGTGGGCACCAGCAATTTTGTCTCCCTTCCCAGGTGGTACGTGATGGGGGCGGACGGCACGGCCGTCATCGAGGACTGGGCCCTGAACGGGAAAATTGTGCGGGCCTCCGGCGTGGACGAGAAGGACGTGGCCCCTGTGATCACCGCCGCGGGCCTGACCAAGACCATGGCCCCCAGGAGGGATGACAGCATCTTCACCGAGGAGCTGCCCAAGGTCAAGAGCGATGTGCGGGACTTTTATTATAATGTGATGGCCGTCATGGAGGGCAGGGAGGAGAGCCTGATCCGCCTGCCGGAGGTGATGCGGGTCATGAAGCTGATGGAGGCAATCCATAAATCGGCGGAGACCGGGGAAATCGTCAAAGAGGCCATATAAGAGCGGGAAAGGCATGGTGATTGATTCAGATGGAAAAGATGGGGATCGCCGCACAGGTATATTCCGTGCGGGAGGCGGCGGAAAAGGACTTTGCAGGGACCATGAAGGCTCTGAGGGAATGCGGTTATGAGGGCGTGGAGCTGGCAGGATTGTATGGCTTAAGCCCGGAGACGGTGCGGGACTGCCTGGCGGAAGCGGGACTTATAGGTATCAGCGCCCATGTGGGGCTGGAGCCCTTTCAGGAGGACATGGGGGGTATGGTAAAGGCCTATGAGACCATAGGCTGTAAATACATCGGGATTCCCGGCATGCCCATGGAATGCCACTACGGCGGCGCCAGGTTCCAGGAGACCTGCCGGTTCATCGAGAAGCTGGCGGCCTGCTGCGAGGCGCATGGAATCGTGTTGATGTACCACAATCATGACTTCGAGTTCGGAAAGACGGACAAGGGCACCTATTTTCTGGACGAGCTGTTCGGGGCGGTGGATGCCAGGTGGCTGCAGACAGAGCAGGACACCTGCTGGGTGAACGTGGGCGGGGTGGATCCGGTGGCCTATCTGGAGAAGTACAAGGGCCGCTGCCCCGTGGTGCATATGAAGGATTTCCGTAGGAACGGCGGGGAAGTGGAGCAATACGCCCTGGGAGAAGGCGAGCAGGACAATGCCGCCATCGTCAGGAAAGCCGAAGAATGCGGCACGAAGTGGCTGGTGGTGGAGCAGGACGACCACCCTTACGGGGAGCCTATGGAGAACATGGCAAAGAGCGCGGCGTATCTGAAGGGGATTCTGGACGCATAAGGGAATCGGCCCCAGGAATCCGGTTTGGTCGGGGCAGAACTTACCGCCGTCAGAACCGGGAAGGCCGGATGCCTTGCAAAAAGGCCGGGACAGATACGGCAGAAGGCAGAGAGGAAGCGCCTGCCTGCTCGGATGCAGAACGGGCAGGAACAGGCGCGGAGCATAAAACAAGGAGGACTTAAGAGCATGAGGAAATTAAGAGTAGGAATCGTAGGCTGCGGCGGGATCGCCAACGGAAAGCATCTCCCCGCAATGAAGCGGAACGGGAACTTCGAGTTCGTGGCGTTCTGCGACCTGATTGAGGAAAGGGCCCAGAAGGCCAAGGAGGAGTACGGCACAGAGGACTCCAAGGTGTACACCGATTACAATGACCTGCTGAAGGAAGACATCGAGGCCGTGTACGTGCTGACCCCCAACAGCGTACATGCCCCCGTGAGCATCGCCGCCATGGAAGCGGGGAAGAACGTCATGTGCGAGAAGCCCATGGCCAAGACCTACGCCGAGGCCAGGCAGATGGTGGAGACCGCCGAGCGCACCGGCAAAGTCCTTACCATCGGCTATCAGAGCCGCTATCGCGGGGACTCTGCTTACCTGAAGAAAGCGATCCAGAACGGTGACCTGGGAGAAATCTACTATGCCAAGGCCCATGCCATCCGCAGGAGAGCCGTTCCCACCTGGGGCGTGTTCCTGGATGCGGAGAAGCAGGGCGGCGGGCCGTTGATTGACATCGGCACCCATGCGCTGGATTTGACCCTGTGGATGATGGAGAACTATGAGCCTGAGATGGTGGTGGGCTCCGTGTACCGCAAGCTTGCGGACCAGAAGGGCGATACCGGCAATGCCTGGGGCGACTGGGATCCGGAGATCTATACCGTAGAGGATTCCGCCTTCGGCTTCATCAAGATGAAGAATGGCGCCACCATCGTCCTGGAGTCCTCCTGGGCGCTGAACAGCCTGGACACCAATGAGGCCAAGACCTCCCTGTGCGGCACCAAGGCAGGGGCCGACATGCTGGACGGCCTTCGCATCAACAGCGTCAAGTATGGCAAACAGTGTGTGGAGAAGCCCGCCCTGGCAGCCGGCGGAGCAGCGTTCTATGACGGGATTTCGGAAGCGCCCGAGGACGTGGAGCAGAGGGTGTTCTACAATGCCATCGTGAACGGCGAGCCCCTGACCGTGGAGCCTAGGCAGGCCATGGTCGTGACCCAGATTCTGGAGGCAATCTATGAATCCGGCAAGAGCGGGAAGCCCGTATTTTTTGATTGATATTTTTAGCAGAGAGCAGAAAGGCAAATCGTATGAAGCTTGGAAGAATAGCATGGTTCGAGGAGAAGGATTTCCAGAGCGCGAAAGAGCGCGGTATGGCCTTCATCGAGCTGGACGTGAACGACAGGGCCCAGGAATTCCTGGACAATGTGGACGCCATCCGTGACAGGAGCGTAAAGTACCAGATGCCCATCGGCGCCGTAGGCAGATGGGGCAGCGACCGAATCTGCAGGGACGGCATCCGCGAAGAGGAGCTGGAACTGGAATATAAGCTGATCGACGCGGCGGCAAAGCTGGAGTGCGGCGTGTACATCACCGGCTGCAACCTGGTGGAGGAGCTGTCCTACTATGAGAACTGCGGGCTGGCCATCTCCTATTTCGAGAAGCTGATTGCCCACGGCGCGGAGAAGGGCGTGAAGATAGCGGTGTACAACTGCCGCTGGAACAACTTCGTCTGCGACCCCATGGCGTACACCGTCATCATGGGATACTTAAAGGACTTGTACATCAAGTACGATCCCTCCCACTGCATCTACGCGGGCGGGGACTACCTGCAGGAGACCAAGGACTGGGGCGACCGTTTCCTCCATGTCCACCTGAAGGGCTCCCTGATTATAGGAGGCGAGCGCTACGACGATCCCCCTGCGGGCCTGGATCAGACCAACTGGGGCGCGTTCCTGGCCATCCTCTACGCCAAGGGCTACGACAAGTGCCTGAGCATTGAGCCCCACTCCGCCAACTGGTCGGGAGAGCTGGGCGAGAAGGGAATCGATTTTACCATCCAGTACTTCCGCAATCTGATGCTGAAGGATTGAGATGGAAGATGACAGGAAAATGAAAGGAAAAGGGGCTGCCGTACATACACGGCAGCCCCTTTATGACATTGCGATTCATGGCTGCAGCACCGACAATATCAATATCTCTACGCTCATCCTGTCGTTCAGCCGCCCGGTCTTCACGGCCTCCTCGGCCTCCACGCATTTCTCCACGGCGCCTCGCAGGGCGGCGGGCCTGAATTTCGCTGCCTGGCCTAAGTATTTTCCGGCCACAAAGGGCGGCACGCCGATTTTGGAAGCAATCGTCCGGCTGTCGAACCCCTTTGCGGCGAGCTCCTTCACCTGGAGCAGCATGTTGCACTGCCTGGCTATGAGGAACAGGATGCGCATGGGCGGCTCCTTCAGGGCCAGCAGGTCATAGTACAGCTCCAGGGCCTGCCTCTGCTGCCCGGCGGCGATGGCATTTATCATGTCGAAGATATGGTTTGAGATGCGCACGGTGCACACCGCCTCCACGTCTTCTTCCGTGACCACCTCCCGCCCCATGCAGTAGCAGATGAGCTTCTCCAGCTCCATCTGGATGTTCTCCATATCCGTGCCGGTCTTTCCTAGGAAGAGCTGTACCGTGTTTTCCGTGATTCGCAGATTCTCCCTGCCCAGGATGCCTGCCGCCCAGCGCGCCAGGGTGCGCTCATCCTGCTCGGCGAATTCCGCCGCGTAGCCCTTGCTCTGGACGGCCTTGTACAGCTTGCTGCGCTTGTCCACCTCGCTCTCCGTGAAGACGAAGTAGGCGGACTCGCTGGGATTCGACAGATATTCCGCCATTTTCTCCCCGCCGGACTTGAACAGGCCGCTGTCCGTGATGAATATGGTACGTCTGTCGGCAAAAAAAGGCAGGGTCTCCGCCAGATCCACGATTTCCTCCACCGATACGTCCTTGCCCTCGAAGAAATGGGTGTTCATGGTGTCCCCCTCCTGGCAGAGTGCCTTTTGGAGCTTGTCCCGATATTGTCTGCGCAGATACCGTTCCTGACCGTACAGGAGATAGACCTGCCTGAAATGCTGCTGTCTGATGTCTTCATTGATTTGTTTCATGTCACGCGCTCTTCCCTGAAATCACTGCAATTTTTTATACACTCTTATTGTGCCCTTTCTATTGCCAAGCTGTCAAGCACAAATTAAAAAGTCGGATTTTATCGGAATAACAAAACAATTTCGGAAATTATAATTATTATGGATTTTTTGATTTCTTTTTGGAAAACGCCGTTGAGATAGCTGTTATATTGCATATATTTTACACGTTCTTCCGAATATTGCGATGAATATCGGTTGCTGTAACAAAGGGTTCTCTTTTATAATGGGAAAGGACGAATTTAGACAATTTGTAACGCGAGAACAAAAAAAGTCCACGAAATTTCGCGAGGAGGTAGGAAATGGAACAGCTGAACATCACAGCTACAAAGGACAACGAGAAGATATACAGGATTCTGGGCGATTTGATGAATGGGGACAAAGAATTCCAGATTATGATTACGGTGCCATCCGGAAAAGGCCCTGTCAACAAGAACGCGCCGCAGGAGCTGCCGAAGACACCGGAGGTGCTGCGGAATCTGGAACAGGATGTGACGGATATGATACATGAGATAGGAGTCCCTGCACATATCAAAGGATACCAGTATCTGAGGGAGGCCATCATGATGTCCGTGGACGATCCGGCCATGATCAGCTCCATCACCAAGATTCTCTATCCCACCATAGCGAAGCGGTTCCAGACTACGCCCAGCCGTGTGGAGCGGGCCATCCGCCATGCCATAGAGGTGGCCTGGAGCAGAGGGAAGATGGAGACGCTGGACGCGCTCTTCGGCTATACCATCGACACTGGCAAGGGGAAACCCACGAATTCGGAATTCATCGCCCTGATTGCGGACAGGATAAGGCTCTCCTACCGGACGAAATAGGATATTTTTGGGAATGTTGGTGAGAAAAGGCTTTCCACTGAACGGATATTGTTGTATAATGAAACTGGGGTTTTTAAAGCAACTATAACAGTGGAGGTTTTCCGATGAAAAAAATTCTTTTTGCGGCATCGGAGGGAGTCCCTTTTATCAAGACCGGCGGCCTGGCCGATGTAGTGGGATCCCTGCCGAAATGTATCGACAAGCAGTATTTTGACGTAAGGGTCATGATTCCGAAGTACGCCTGCATGAAGCAGCAGATGAAGGACAAGATGAGATATGTGACCCATTTCTACATGGACTTCAACTGGAAGAGCGTCTATGTGGGAATCTTCGAGGCAGAGGAAGAGGGCGTACACTATTACTTTATCGATAACGAATACTACTTCAGCGGGGACAAGGTCTACACGGACGACCCCAGGTGGGAGATTGAGCGCTACGCGTACTTCTCCAAGGCGGTGCTCTCTGCGCTGCCCGTAGTGGACTTCCGGCCGGATGTGGTGCACTGCCATGACTGGCAGACAGGCCTGATTCCGGTCTATATGAAAGAGCGGTTCCGGGGCGGGGAGTTCTTCAGCAGCATGAAGTCCGTCATCACCATCCATAACCTGAAGTTCCAGGGGAAGTGGGATATCAAGACCGTGCGCAGCATCACCGGCCTGTCGGATTACTTCTTCGCCGCGGACAAGCTGGAGGCCTACAAGGACGCCAACCTCTTAAAGGGTGGCATCGTCTACGCGGATGCGGTGACTACGGTCAGCGACACCTACGCGGAGGAAATCAAGACCCCTTTCTATGGCGAGGGCTTAGACGGCCTGCTGCGGGCGCGCAGCGGAGACCTTAGGGGCATCGTCAACGGCATCGACTATGCGGACTTCAACCCGGAGACAGACCAGCATATCGTGAACCCTTACAACGCAGTGAACTTCCGCAAGGAGAAGGTAAAGAATAAGCGCGCCCTGCAGCAGGAGCTGGGGCTGGCCCAGAACGATAAGAAGATGATGATCGGCGTGGTGTCCAGGCTCACGGACCAGAAGGGCTTCGACCTAATCGCATACATCATGGATGAGCTCTGCCAGGATGATATCCAGCTGGTGGTGCTGGGGACCGGCGATCCCCGCTACGAGAACATGTTCCGCCATTTCGACTGGAAGTACAGCGACAAGGTGTCGGCCAATATCTACTATTCCGATCCTCTGTCCCACAAGATTTACGCTTCCTGCGACGCGTTCCTCATGCCCTCCCTGTTCGAGCCCTGCGGCTTAAGCCAGCTCATGGCGCTGCGCTACGGGACCATCCCCATCGTCCGGGAGACAGGCGGCCTGAAGGATACGGTTCAGCCCTACAATGAGTACGAAAGCACCGGCACCGGCTTTAGCTTTACCAATTACAATGCCCATGAAATGCTGAATACAATCCGGTATGCGGAGCATATCTATTATGATAAGAAGCGTGAATGGAACAAGCTGGTCGACAGGGCCATGGCAGCGGATTTCTCCTGGCATGTATCTGCCAGGAAGTATCAGGAAATGTACGATTGGCTGATAGGTTAAGGATATGTCGGGTAGGAAAGAAAGAACCAACGATTTCATCGTGCAGGCGGGGATTCTGGCGGCAGCCGGGATTATTAGCAGAATCATCGGGCTCCTTTACAGGAGCCCTTTGTACAATATCGTGGGGGCGCTGGGGATGGGATACTATAACTCAGCGTATAATTATTATACGATTATTTTGATGGTGTCCTCTTACAGCATCCCCTCCGCAATGTCCAAGGTCATTGCCCAGAAGCTGGCCGTAAAGGAGTACCGCAATGCCCACCGGATTTTCCTGGGAGCCATCGGCTATGTGCTGGCGGTGGGGGGCGTGGCCAGCCTGGTGCTGTACTTCGGCGCAGGGATGTTCGTGTCGGAGAATGCGGTCCCGGTGCTGCGGACCTTCGCCCCTACGGTATTCATCTACGGCATCCTGGGGGTGCTGAGGGGCTATTTCCAGGCCCATGAGAGCATGATGCAGACCTCGGTATCCCAAATTCTGGAGCAAATCTCCAATGCCGCGGTGAGCATCGGCGTGGCCTATCTGCTGATAAAGAGCCAGATGGGCGGCCTGGAGATGCCTGCCGACCAGGCCGGACAGGTGGAGCGGGCCGTGTACGGGGCCATCGGCAGCGCCACGGGAACCGGGGCCGGCGTGCTGGTAGCGCTGCTGTTCGTGGCGGGCGTCTATGGGCTGAACCGGAGCATCATCAAAAAGCGGATTGCAGGCGACAGGCACAGGAACGTGGAATCTTATGGATCCGTCTTCAAGATGATTACCATGGTGGTGACGCCTTTTATCTTAAGCAGTGCGGTTTACAATATGGGAAGCGCGGTGAACAACAGCATATATCTGAAGCTCCTCCCTGCCTGGAAGGAGGTGGATGAACTGGCGCTGAGCGCCCGCTGGGGCGTCTTCCAGACCCAGCCCATCACCATATCGAACATTCCGACCGCCTTTGCCATGGCCATGGCCGCGGCCATGATTCCCGTGGTGGCCCAGCTGACTGCATCGGCGGATTATGAGGGGGCCCGGGAGAAGATAGGCCTGTCCATCAAGAGCACTATGGTCATCTCCATCCCCTGTGCCGTGGGCCTGTGCGTGCTGGCCCGGCCTGTGACGGGGCTGCTCTTCCGCAATACCATGGAAGAAGAGAACCTGGCCACTGGGCTGCTGATGGCCCTGTCCTTGTCTATCATCTTCATCTCCCTGTCCACGCTGACGGGACAGATTCTGCAGGGGCTGGGCAGGGTGAGCATACCGATCGTCAATGCAGGGGTGGCTCTAGCGCTGCAGACTGCCTCCGCCATCCTGTTGCTGCTTTATACGGATTTAGATTTGTATGCAATCGTGATTGCAAACACTCTGTATGCGATATGTCTCTGCGTGCTGAACCAGATTGCGGTGCGCAGGGCCGTGGGCTACAGGCAGGAAATCGTGAAGACCTTCCTGATTCCCGGGCTGTCCTCAGTCTGCATGGGCGGAATCGCCTGGGCGGTGTATGAGGGGCTGCTGATGTTGACGGCCTCCCCGAAAATCTCCGTGGTAATCGCAATCTGCATCGCGGTCTGTGTCTATTTTGTCATGCTGCTTCTGTTCAGAGGGCTGTCGGAGAAGGAGCTGCGGGGATTCCCGAAGGGGTATGTTCTGGTGAAGCTGGCGAAGAGATGTAAGCTGATGAAATGACGGGAAAGGGAACAGGGCGGAGGAATCCGCCCTATTCGTTTATCAGCTCTATACCGGAGATGTCGCTGTCAATCGCCATGGAGTAATTCGTATAGTAGACCACGAAGCCGGGCTTTGCGCCATTTGGCTTCTTCACATGCTTTTTCTGGATGTAGTCAATCTCCACTTTCTCCTGCCCTCTGCCCTTAGAATAGTAGGCCGCCAGGCGCGCCGCCTCCTCAAAGGTGCGGTCGGGCAGCTCCTGGGCATTGTCCACCTTTACCACTACATGGGAGCCGGGGATCTGCTTGGCGTGGAACCACCAGTCGTTGCCCGTGGCGACTTTAAAGGTCAGCTCATCGTTCTGGAAATTATTCTTCCCCACATACATATGGAAGCCGTCGCTGCTCAAGTAGTGGAAGGGCCTGCTGGCAATCTTCTGCTTTTTGGCGCGGCTCCCGGCTTTGCGGCGGATGTAGCCGCTTAGGGTGAGCTCCTCCTTGATTTGGGCCAGGTCCTCCTCGTACAGGGCGATGTCCAGCGCGTTGGAGATGGATTCCAGATGCTGAATCTCCGCCTTCACTTCTTCGGTCAACTGGGACAGGGCCTCGTAGGTGCGCTTCATCTTGCCGTATTTGTCGAAATACCTCTGAGCGTTCTCCATGGCGGAGAGCGTGGAATCCAAGGGGATGGCCACTGTCTCGCCGGTATAGTAGTTCAGGGCCTGGAAGGATTTCGCCCCGGGCTCGGCGCTGTAGCCGTAGGTATTCAGCAGCTCGCCGTAGACGCGGTAGGTGTCCCTCTTTTCAGTGTCTTTCATCTGGCGCAGCTGCAGGTCGTATTTCTTCACGTTCCGCTCCAGGGCGGTCTGCACAATCCGGCGCAGATCCGCGGATTTCTGGCGGATATGGGTGAGTATGTTCTTCTCCGCATAGTAATGCTCCAGCAGGGCGGACATGGAGCTGTAGGCGATTGTATAGTCCCGGGCGGAAGCATCCATATCCGTCCTCTCAAATCCATACATCGTCAGAGGGAGCGCGCTGAATTCTACCGGACTGCCACCTGCGTAAGCGATGTTGGGGGAGAAGTCCTCCTCCCGGACGGCGTGGACCATGCGGGCAAACGCATCGAACAGATGCCCGTAATCCGAGTCGGTCAGCGCCGCGGTGGGGAGGTCTCCGTCAATGCCCGCCTCATAGCACAGTTCCTGTGCCAGAATGGGAGAAATGCCGGTAAAGCTGCCATAGAGGGCTTTAAAGACAGCCTGGGGCTTTCCGGAAAGCACATCCTGGAATGCCTCCCGGTCGGCAGTCAGGGCATCCAGTTTGTCCTGGGTGGCGGCAATGAAATAGGGCTTCCCCGGCAGTACCTGGCGCAGGGAGCTGACAGCGGCGGATACATGTTTGATGCTGTCGATGATCGTGCCGTCGCAGTCACAGAAGATGATATTGCTGTGCTTCCCCATGATTTCCACAATCAGGGTCTTCCGGCGCAGATCCCCCATCTCGTCCAGATGCTCGATATCGATATGGACGATGCGCTCCAGCCCCGGCTGGGATATGCCGATGATGCGGCCGTTCTGCAGATGCTTGCGCAGGAGCATGCAGAAGCCCGGCGCCGTCATGGGGCTGGGCTTGCCTGTGCTCGTCAGGTAGAGCAGGGGCAGGGAAGCCTGGGCGGAAATCAACAGTTTCTTTGTGCCGTCCGGCTGCTTGACAGTGAGCAGCAGCTCGTCCGGCTCGGGCTGGGCGATTTTATAGAGCCGCCCGCCCATGAGCTCTCTTTTCAGTTCCGATACCACATTTGCTATGGTCACGCCGTCAAAGGCCATTCTGGGTCCCTCCGTCCTTAAATCTGTGTCCTGACGCCCTTCTGCTTCAGGAATGAGATGATTTCGTGGGCATTCTCCATGTGGAAATCATCGAATGTCACAAGTTTCTTTCCGTCTTTTGCGTAGAGGATATAGGTTCTCCCGCCCATGTCCAGCCTGTCCAGGTCGCTGTAGGACAGGTTCCTTGGCGCACCGAAGAGAGGCGCATAGACGCAGTAGTTTGCATGGAGGGCGAGCTTGTGCCTGCGCGTCCGTATGAGCCGGATCAGCAGAAAGATACTGCCCAGCAGAACGATGCCATAGAGAGCTACGAGTCCTACCGCGCTGCCAAGCGACTCCATCTCCGCCATCAGATAGAACGCTGCCACAAGCCTGGCCGCCGACAGCAGGAGCACGAGAACCGTGAATGACAAAAGCACATTGTCTTTTTGGGATTTGATCGTATACATGGCATTGGCTCCTTCGTAAGTTTTCCGATGAGTCCATTATCGCATAATCCCGTAGGGTTTGCAACAGCTTTGACGCTCAAAAAATATTTCGTAAAAAAACCTCCCATTTTATGG
>CAJUFO010000007.1:19437-89177 GCA_910585615.1 uncultured Acetatifactor sp. | reverse complement strand
CTGCGCCCTCGGAGGATTCGGTGGACTCTGCACCCTCTGCGCCCTCGGAGGATTCCGTGGACTCTGCATCCTCAGAGGATTCCACGGACTCAGAAGACTCTGTAGTAGATTCTACTGTGGACTCCACCGTGCTCTCTACAGAGGACTCCGAAGCGCCTGATTCCCCATTGGTACCGCCGCCACACGCGGTCATGGCAAATGCCATTGCTGTTGCGATTACTGCTGTTACGATTCTTTTTTTCATAATTATGTCTCTCCTTTTTGTTAATCTATGTCTAACGGCAGTCATCTGCATGTCCTGCCGCAGCCATCTGCAATAATATCTGCCCCAATCATTGCAAGGCAGTATCTCCTGCTTTCAAAAAGCCTTGAGCAGCGCTCCCCCCATCTAACGATTTCCATTATACTCAGGATTGCATATCTATCAAGTGTCAGAACGATGAAATTCTCATCCCGACAGTCTCTTCATCCATCATAATTTCGCTCTTTTCAATTTCCCAAAGTGATTTTTGACGGGCAGGATGGGCATTATGGACAAGAAATTTGACGTTTTGCCTACAAACTGCCGAAAAAAACCGCCTTTCCTGGCGGGAAACGGCCTCTGGAAGCGGCATTCGCCGGATTGCCGGAAGACGTCTGCCAATTGTGCCGCCCCATACCTCTCTCCGGGCACAGCATCGAACGTTCATCAGGGGGTACCGTTCACTCGGTGCCGCCGCGAGGTGTTTTCGTGCGCATTTTCCATGAAAATCCCGAGACCATCAGGGCACGGAAACGGTCCCCGGCGGCATAAGAAAGTTGACAAACCATCGACGGAAACGTACAATATACAATAGAAGGAAAGAATCGGCAAAGGCTTTGTGAAAAGGAGTATGGGGATGGATACAGGGAAGAAAATCGGCACGGACGCCCAAAAAGGATATCTTATCGTAGAATCAGGCACAGACAGGCCTTTCAGGATCCTGTACGCGGACAGGGCCGCCTGTGACCTGACCGGTCTGTCCGCGGAGGATCTGTTGTCCGTCCCTGCCCCAAAGCCGGTGCCCGCCTCCCTGGAGGGCACATCCGTTGCGCTGGACGCAGACCACCAGCTGTGGGTTCTGAACACAAAGGACAGTCGCTTGAAGAGCGAGGCCGAGCTGCTGCGGATGAACCAGCAGCTGGAGGAAGCCCTGAGCGCCGCGGAGGCGGCGAACCAGGCCAAGAGCGTCTTCCTCTCCAACATGTCCCACGACATCCGCACCCCCATGAACGCCATCGCGGGCATGACCTCCATCGCCCTGTCCCACATCGATGAAAAGGCCAGGGTGCAGGACTGCCTGCGCAAGATACAGACCGCCTCCTCCCACCTCATGAGCCTGGTGAACGATGTGCTGGACATCTCCCGTATCGACAGCGGGCGGATGAGCCTGAACGACGAGCTGTTCTCCCTGGCGGACCTGATCCATGACGTGGCTGTCATCGTGCGCCCCCAGGCGGCCCAGAAGGGCCATGTGCTGAAGCTGGATATCGGCCTGATCCGGGAAGAAAATCTCTGCGGCGATTCCCTGCGGCTGCGCCAGATCCTGGTCAACATCATCGGAAACGCCATCAAATACACTCCGGACCGGGGCGAAATCCTGGTCTCCATCTCCCAGTACGCTGCCCCCGACCCTGCCGGGGAGAAGGGGGAGGGGCTGTGGCTGGATTTCGTCTGCCAGGACAATGGGCTGGGCATGAGCCAGGAATTCCTCAGCCGTATCTTCCTGCCCTTTGAGCGGGCCAACAATTCCACCATGAGCAAAATCGAGGGCACAGGCCTTGGCATGTCCATCGTGAAGAGCCTGATAGACCGCATGGGCGGCCGGATAGAGGTGGAGAGCCAGGAAGGCGCCGGCAGCCGCTTCCGGGTGCAGCTCCCCCTGACTCCCATGCCCCAGTCCCGCAGCTCCTATGAAAGGCTTGCGGGAAAGACCGTGCTCATAGCCGAAGGCATGGACGGCAGGGCGGAAAAGCTGGCGGCATGCCTGGAGGGCGAGGGCATCCTTTTCACCCGGGTGAAGAGCGCCCTGGACGCCGTGGCCTGCCTGACCCAGGCCCAGAGCGAGGGCCGCATGCCCTGCGCCCTGTTCCTGGGCCAGGAGCTGGAGGATATGCCCGTGCTGAACCTGGCGTCCCATGTGCGGCAGTCCGCAGGCCCGGACTTCCCCATCCTGCTCATATCCGAAGCCGACTGGGCGCAGCTGGAATACCGCGCCACCCGGGCAGGCGTCAGCGCCTTCGTGCCCTGCCCCCTGTTCAAAAGCAGGCTGCTGGACACCCTGGCAAAGCTGACGGAGAGCGGCAGGGAGCACGAAGACGACACTGTCGTCAACATTGCGGACTACAGCCGCCGTCATGTGCTTCTGGTGGAGGACAATGAGCTGAACCAGGAGATTGCCCTGGAGATGCTCTCCTGCAACGGGGTGCACGCGGAGGTGGCGGACAACGGGGCCATGGCCCTGGAAAAGTTCCAGGCCTCCCCGGAAGGCTATTATGACCTGATCTTCATGGATGTCCAGATGCCGGTCATGAACGGATACGAGGCCACCATGCATATCCGCACCCTGCCCAGGGCGGACGCGGAGAAGGTCTGGATCGTGGCGATGACCGCCAACGCCTTCGTTGAGGACATCCGCACCGCCAGGGAAGCCGGCATGAACGAGCACCTGGCCAAGCCCGTGAGCATGGAGCGGCTGCAGGAAATCCTGCACCGACAGCTAAAGGAAACGGATGAAAATCATTCCATGAAAGAAAAGGGTTAAGCCATGCAGCCATATCAGGAAGAATATATCGCAAACTTAAAAGAAATCTCCCTGCTGTCCGTGCATAGGGGCCAGGACGCGCCGTGCTTCGAGGCCTATCTGGAGGGACAGCGCCAGCGCCGGGCCAGGATGGAGCAGGTCGTAGCGCGGAACATGAGCCTCCTGCGGGAGAATCTGTTCCCTCTGCTGGACCGCCTGTTCGAGGCGGGGGACGCGCAGCTCGTTGAGCTGGAGGAATTCGCCGCAGCCCTGTTCGATGGCCGCAGCGAGCTGGACGTGGGGCTGTTCCGCCAAATCTACCGGGCGCTGCTGAGCAGGTCCAGGCTACAAAAGAGCCGGAATGACATGATACGCCAGCTATACTGGCTGGGAATGGGCTACAACTGTCTCTGCACCAAGCTCATGGGGCTGGAGGGCGCAGCGGACGGCTACACCTCGAGAATGCGCCTGTGCTTCATGGAGGCCGCCGCTTATCTGAAGTATTTCGACGAGATAGAGGACAGCGGGACGAAAGGGTACATCCTGCGCTCCAGGGCCAATGTGGCTCTGGGACAGTTCAAGTCCCCTAGCGAGAAGATTCAGATGGTGAAATACACCCTGAAGATCATGCAGGACAAAGAGTATCAGGAAAAGGCTCCCGAGCTGCCCTGGAACCGGTATATCTACATGACCCATCTGCAGATGGTGGCCAGCCTCTCCCGCAGCAGGGAGCGGGCCATGACCCCCCAGGACATCGCCGCCGTCATGGAATCGGTCTACATCGTCTACCAGACACAGCTGGCCCAGGCCCAGGAGCGGGGGGAACGGCCCCCTGCCAGAATCTCCTTCTCCTATGATTCCATCAACTATTACTGCGGCCTGGATTCGCTGGACGGCCTGCTAGGCAGGATGGAGCTTCTCATGGACCGGGCGGAGGATGACGACTACTCCTCGGATGGCATCTACGCCATGATATCCCTTCCCGCGTTCTACTGCAATTTCCTGCAGGAGAATCCGGAGAAGGTTCCGGAGCGCAGGGAATATCTGGACAGCCTTTACCGGCGCGCCACCGACTATGCGGAGCGCTTTCCACAGCCCGCCGAAAACGAAACCCTGTTCTTCGCTCTGCGGCAGATGACGATCGGGTTCGTGGAGACCGGAAGCGGACTCTCCTACGGCGACCTCCTGCAGAGGCTCCTGGTGCGCTTTCTGCCGGAAATGTATGTCCATTCCCATACCGTGGGCAGGACGGCCGCCGCTTTCTGCCGGATTGTCCTGGAGGAGGAACCCGGCTTCTTCGACGACATGGATTCCATCCGGGAAATAACGGATTTCCGGCAAAAAGAATACGCCGTATCGGATTATGCCATAAAAGCCGGCCTGTTCCACGACACGGGCAAAATCAGTTTCCCCAATCTGTATTCCCTGACCGCCAGACAATGGTTCGAGGAAGAATACGAGCTGGCCAGTCTGCACACCCAGATAGGGGAAGACCGCCTGTCCAGGCAGCCATCCACCCGCCCTTATGCCCCCGTCGCCCTGGGACATCACGCCTGGTATGACGGCTCCGGGGGATACCCTGATTCCTATGTCCGGCTGGAATGCCCCTGCAGACAGATGGTGGACATCATCGGGCTCATGGACTGGCTGGACAATGTCACCTATACCACTCATCGGTATACCGGCATGAAAAAAACCTTCCCAGAAGCCGTCCGGGAAGCCATCCGGCTGGGCGGGAAGCGGTTCTCTCCGCTTCTGACGGGACGGCTGGAGGATCCGGCGGTGGAACACAAGCTGGCAGAGGCCCTGGAGGGCAGCCGCCGGGAGGCCTATCGGCGGCTGTACGAGGCGGCTAACGAAAGGCAGGCTCCCTGAGCCCGCGAATCGGCAGTCCATGAATCGACCATCCATAAAGATTCCCCTCATCACGCGTAATACTGTGCCTGCGCGTTCCAGAGCTCCCTGTACAGCCCTTCCTGCTTTTCCAGCTCCTCATGGGTTCCGTGCTGTACGACCTTCCCCCTGTCAAATACCAGAATGTCCTCGCAGAACCTGCAGGAGGCCAGGCGGTGCGAGATGTAGATGGCCGTCTTGTGGCCCACCATCCCGTCAAAGCCCTCGAACACCTCCGTCTCCGCCTTCGGGTCCAGTGCCGCCGTGGGTTCGTCCATTATGACAAAGGGCGCGTCCTTGTAGATTGCCCGGGCAATCGCCAGCTTCTGCCGCTCCACTCCGGAGAAGGCGACTCCCCCCTCGTCATAATCCTTTCCGACGCATGTGCCCAGCCCCGCGGCGTACAGGGCCGCGGTCTTCAGATGTCCCATCGTGACGGCGAGCCTGGCCACGGCCCCCGCGAACAGCTCCATGCTGGACGCATATGCGACCACGCTGCCGATGGTGATGATCCCCAGCCAGGCCTGCATACCGGCATAGGCATAGATCAGCAGATTGCACAGATTGAGGATGATTCTCTGCAGCACGGTCCTTCTCACATATATCGCATTCCTGCTCTTCTCGCTCCCGCAGATTCCGTCAAAGAGCCCGTCGATGTCTCTGTTCAGCATGCCTTCCAGCCCCATGACGCGGATATTATTGTACAGTCATCAGCCCCTGTCAAAGTGGCATCTGGCCCATCCACCTGGCCTATCCGGAACCGCCCTATCTGGAATCCCGCCTGCCCAGGGCCGCCGCGATGCTGTCGATTCCAAGCAGAATCAGGTACACGGCCACCACGTATCCCATGAAACGCATGGTCATGAAGGTGAGCAGGGGGTTGAAGAACATCAAAAAGCCCAGCACCAACCCGGCAATGTTCACAGCCAGCGAAAAATAGTAGAAAAATCTCCGCCCTGCCATGCGCATTATGTACCCATGGCTCAGCCTGGAGATGCAATGGGCCATGAACCAGATGGGGAACAGCAGGGACATGATCCACTTGCCCGCGCCCGGGTATAGCAGGAGCATGCAGCCGCACATGACACTCAAAATGCCGGAAATCAGGGATGCGTAAGGCCCCAAGCCGGTGTATTTTTCCAGTCGGATGAAGATTAGGATGTCCTCCACTCCCGTGATGACCGCAATGAGGCCGTAAACTACCACTATGCCTGTCAGTAGGCTGCCGGGGCGCAGGAAGGTGAAGATGCCCAGCAATATCAGCAGCGCCCCCACAATCAGCTCCATCCATACGAATCCGGAATATTTCTTCATTTGTCAGCACCGTCCTTTCCCTGATAAGCCACCCCCGTGCTTCTGCTCCCCTTCCGTCCCAGGATGTCCATGAACTCCTCCCCGGTGATGGTCTCCTTCTCATATAGGAACCCGGCCAGTTCGTCCAATTTTGAACGGTTTTCCGTCAATATCTTCCTGGCCTTCTCATGCTGCCCCTTCACCAGCTCCACCACCTGTCTGTCGATTTCCTTCTGGGTGTCCGCGGAGCACATTAGAGACGTGTCCCCGCCCAGGTACTGGTTGGTGACGGTCTCCATGGCCACCATGTCGAACTTCTCGCTCATGCCGTAGCGGGTAATCATGGCCCGGGCCAGCCTGGTGGCCTGCTCGATGTCGTTGGAGGCCCCGGTGGTAATCTCCCCGAAGACAATCTCCTCCGCGGCGCGGCCTCCGGTAAAGGTGGCGATTTTGTTCTCTATCTCCTGCCTAGTCATGAGCACCTTGTCGTTTTGCTCCACCTGCATGGTGTAGCCCAGGGCACCGGAGGTGCGGGGGATGATGGTAATCTTCTGCACAGGGGCAGAGTGGCTCTGCATGGCCGCCACCAGGGCGTGGCCTATTTCGTGGTAGGCGACCACCTTTTTCTCGGCATCGGAGAGGATGGCGTTCTTTTTCTGGTAGCCGGCGATGACCACCTCTATGCTCTCCTCCAGATCCGCCTGGCAGACCACGGTGCGGCCGCTCCGCACGGCCCGGAGGGCGGCTTCGTTGACGATGTTGGCCAGCTCCGCCCCGGAGGTGCCGGAGGCCATGCGGGCGATGGTGTGGAAGTCCACGTCATCGGCCAGCTTGATCTTCCTGGCATGGACTTTCAGGATGGCCTCCCGGCCAGCCAGGTCAGGGAGCTCCACGGGCACCCGCCTGTCGAAGCGGCCGGGCCTGGTGAGGGCGGGATCCAGGGATTCAGGGCGGTTGGTGGCGGCCAGGATGATGACGCCGTTATTGCCCTCGAAGCCGTCCATCTCCGTGAGGAGCTGGTTCAGGGTCTGCTCCCGCTCATCGTTGCCGCCCACCTGGCCGTCGCGCTTCTTGCCGATGGCGTCTATCTCATCGATGAAGACGATGCAGGGGGCTTTCTCCTTGGCCTGTTTGAAGAGGTCGCGGACCTTGGAAGCTCCCATGCCTACGAACATTTCCACGAATTCGGAGCCGGACATGGAGAAGAAGGGCACGCCCGCCTCCCCGGCCACGGCCTTGGCCAGCATGGTCTTGCCGGTGCCGGGAGGCCCCACCAGCAGCAGGCCCTTTGGCATGGAGGCGCCTACGTCCGTGTATTTCTGGGGATTGTGGAGGTAGTCCACGATTTCCGCCAGGCTCTCCTTGGCCTCGTCCTCCCCGGCTACGTCGTCGAAGTGGATGCCCTCGGTGGACTGGACGTAGACCTTGGCGTTGCTCTTGCCCATGCCGAACATCATGGCGTTGGGGCCGCCGGCCTTCTCCGTCAGCTTCCGGCTCAGGTACTGGCCTAGCAGGATGAAAATCAGCATGGGCAGCACGGCGGAGAGGAAGATGCTCAGCAACGGTGAGGTAGGCCGCTCGATGTCCTTGGCGAAGACGGCTCCGGCATCGTAGAGCCTCTGGGTCAGGTCGGGGTCGTACATGATGCCCGTGCTGTAGACCTGGGTGTTCTCCTTGTCCGTGAAGATAATTTCGGAGCTGTCCATCTGGACTCTGCCGATGGCCTTTTCCTCCGTCATCTTCATGAAGGTGCCGTAGTCCACCTCCATAATCTGCCCCTGCATGAGCAGAGGGGATACCAGCATGTTGAAGAGGAAGATGACGAGAAGCGCGATTCCATAGTAATAAATCAACGGTTTTTTGGGTGACTTTACTTCTTTCATGGGTGACTCCTTTCTTTCGTCTATTTCAGGAAAGCGAACAGCATAATCACGATTCCCAATACCACCAGAATGATTCCCGTGGCCCGGTTCAATGTCTTAGGCGCGGCCTTGTTGGCGAAGACGGCGGCAATCCGGGCCCAGAGGAAGGTGAACAGGACGCACAGCCCCCAAATCCGCCAGTCCGGCAGGCTGCCGATGGCAAAGTGGGACACGGCCCCGGTTAGGGCGGTGAAGGTCATGATGAACACGCTGGTCCCCACGGCCGTCTTCAGCTCATAGCCCAGCACTGAGGTGAGAATCAGGAGCATCATCATGCCGCCTCCCGCGCCTATGAAGCCGCAGATGAAGCCGATCACCACGCCGCATACCAGGGACTGGACTGTGCGCTTTTTCGCGGATACGCCCCCCATGGACTCCTTCGTGGTCATCACAGGCTTCACGATGAACTTGATGCCCAGGAGGAACGTCATGAACACGGAGAAGGTGCCCATGGTGGCGGGCTTCACCAGGCTGGCCACGTAGCTGCCCACCACGGTGAAGGCCAGGACGCTGGCCATCATAATCAGGCCGTTTTTGATATCCAGATTCTTATTCTTCCCATAGGTATAAGCGGATACTGCGCTGGCCAGTACGTCCGAGGACAATGCGATGCCCACCGCCATATAGGGATCCATGTCCAGGAAGGTGATGAGCATGGGGCTGATCACCGCCGCGGCGCTCATTCCCGCGAAGCCAGTGCCAAGGCCTGCCCCCATTCCGGCAAAAAAGGTGACTGCAAGCATTAATAACCATTCCATATCATTCGCTTCCTTTCAAGATTTGATTCAGGTTCCTCTCCACCGTCTCCATCACCCGATAGAAATTCTCCCGGGCGTCCGGATCCACATCCCGGAAAATCGCTTCGGAGAAGCTGCTCTGGAGCTCCTGCCCTTTTTTGACCACAGGCCGGGCCTTTTCGGTACACACGAGGACTGTCTTGCGCCTGTCCCCGGGGAAGTCCTGCCTGTCCAGGTATCCCTCCTGCACCAGGCGCTCTACGTTCACGGAGACCAGGTTGGCCTTCAGCCCCCTTAGCTCCACGATGTCCTTGGCCGTGTTGTAGTTTGGATTGTTGGCCAGAAACATCAGGATATCGAAAGCGGTCTGGGGCATGCGCAGCTCCCGGCAGAAGGCTCTGCAATGGATGCAGTAGGCCTGGAAGAAATTGTGGGCAAATTCTATGCTGACTTTTTTTCGCATGGGCACCTCCTTGCTGGACTCTTCATTTTTAGATAGTTCATTTTTGAAGTATATTAGCATATGTGGGCGGAGGTGTCAATGATTGGCGGGATTAAGAAAGTGGGAAATGTCTGAAATTTTTATGAATAGGCAGTTCTGTTATATTCCCTATGCTCTATCTCAGCCCAAAGTGCTTTTCCAAAGCATGCCTATAATCGCTGCTTCTATTTTCCATTGGGCAGGCAAGGAACATGTGCTTCATGGCCGGGCAGTTCAGAGTTTTGCACGCTGTCGCTTATATCAAAATTGTATTTACCACACCGCCCAGGGGGAGCGAGAAGCGCCCCCCGCAGGGAGGCTGCATAGCTTACCCGGCTCTGCAGGCCTGCTCAGACGCATCTCTCCGTCATGATGGACAGTATGGTCTGGTCTGTCTCCCGCATGCCCTGGCTGGCCAGGATGCCCACGTTGGCGATGGTGTTGTCCACTCCCTTGGTGACGATGCCGTCCCCGCTCTTGAACTCCTGATGGTTCCTGTACATATGGTAGCCCAGGATTCCCGCGTCCACGCTGGCGGCAATCTTGGCGGCGCAGGAGGGTTTGGCCCCGTCGCAGATGGTTCCGCTGATGATGGCCACGGCATTGACGATGGTATGGGCGATGGCCTCGTAGCTGCCGTCCAGCAAATAGGCGATTCCCGCCCCGGCTCCCACCCCGGCGCTGACCGCGCCGCAGTAGGCGGAGAGGCGGCCGATGCCGCTTTTCTGATGGATAGTCACCAGGTCGCTGACCAGCAGGGCCCGGTAGAGCTTCTCCCGGTCTGCCCCCAGGTGCATGGCGTAACGCACCACAGGCACCGAGGCCGTGATGCCCTGGTTGCCGGAGCCGGACAGAATCACCACCGGCAGCTCGCATCCGCTCATCCGGGCGTCGCTTCCTGCGGCGGCCCAGGCCTTGGCCTCCGTCTTGATGTCATCGGAATAGTCCGTCAGCAGCACGGAGCCGATGTTGGCTCCCCAGCTGTTCTTCAGCCCCTCCCTTGCGATGGCGGTGTTGCAGTCCACCTGCTGGCCCAGCAGCGGCGCTACCTCCTCCAGGTCTACCTTGTCAGCAAACTCCAGGATGTCCGCCACGTTCAGCACGCTCTTGTCCGTCAGGCTGTCCTCGGAGGAATCGGTGAGGGGACGCTGAAGCAGGACTTCCCCGTCTCTCTCCTCCCGAACGATGTTGCTGTGGCTGTTGGCTATGTGTACCAAAGCGGTATGTTCCCCGGCTCGGCCTATGAGCCGGATGTCCAGCAGCCTGGCGGTGTCGGCACAGACAATCTCCATGGGGACGCTTTGGGCATAGGAGGCGATCTCTCCCTGTCTCTCTACGGAAACCCTGGCGATGACCTGGAGGACTTTTGCCGCATCCCCGGCCACCACGCCGGCGGCGATGGCGGCTGGAATGCCCTTCCTGCCTCCGGTGTTGGGCACCACCACGCTCTTGACGTTCTTGATGATGTTGCCGGAGATTTCGGCCCGAATTTCCTCCGGCGCTGCCCCCAGGATGTCCCGCAGCCTTGCGGCGGCATAGGCCAGGGCGATAGGCTCCGTGCAGCCCGTGGCGGGAACCAGCTCCTCGCGCAAGATGGATATGTAGTCTTTTATGGTTTCCGTGGTCAATTTCTGTTCCTCCTTTGTCTCTTAAACTATGCTCTGCGTCAACTGCCTCTGTCTCCCGGCAGCAAAGCTTGGTTCGGGAACAATTGTCAATTACTATTATACCAAGGCTTTGCTATATGCCGCATTCCACTACTATCAAAAACCAATTCGCTGTTCCCTGTTTCTAATAGCTAAATCCCTGCCTCCACAAAATGCACGCCAGACTCTTCCCAATATTTTCCGAAGACACTTCTGTCTTTTTCATCGAAATTCATCTGATACAGCCGGAAGGTAACTAAAGAATCCTTCGGCTGCCATTGTTCCTCATAGGAATACTGATATTTCATCCCCAGCTGTCTCATGACCCCGCCGCTGCGGGGATTGTTGACGTCATGGGTCGCCGTGATATAGGGAAGGCCATCTCTCCTTACCTGCGCTATGACAGCTTTCCCGGCTTCCGTGACGATTCCCCGGTGCCAGAACTCCTTCCGAAGCCCGTAGCCAAAGTCATGGCTTTCGTCCATATCCACCTTTATGTAGCCAATCGGATAGTTGTCCTCCTTCAGGCAGATGGCATAGGCGTAGGCCTGGGGCTTATCATACTCTACCGCATACCTTGCTTCAAAGAAGGCTTTCGCTTCCTCAATGCTTTTCAAAGGGAACCAGGGCAGAAAAGCGTTGACCTCTTTGTCCCTCAGTATCAGGTACAGCGCTTCCATATCATTTTCCGTGAATTTTCTCAATATCAGCCTTTCTGTTTCCAGTTGCGGCGTGTTCCTATCTGCCATACTGTCCCTCCCTAAGATTTTCATTTGCGCCTCCGTAAATGATGGTATGGTTTTCGGCTCCTCTATTGTACCACAGTTTCGAGAGCGTGGGAACAGAGAGTTTTCTCATGGTACTCTCTGACATTGTTTCAGCCGATATGGCCGTGTAAGTTGAGTGTAGGAAAACGCAAGTTACGACACCATCGGGGACAGTTCTGGTGAACAGCGTTTGATTTTACGGGAATTTGCAGATTTACCCAATCAAATACCCCGCTGCAAGCAACGGGGTATCAAGCTTGAAAGCATTCCTGCATTTCCACAGCCCTGACATTGGCATTTATCTCCTGCCTTGTCTCCTGGAACGCATCATAGCAAAAGCGAATATATTTATCGCCTCCTCATAGTATAATCCGCGCTAAATACTTTACTGTTTGGCACAGAATATTAGATATTTAGCGCAGATTATAGTAAAATACCACATCTTTTCCATATTGCTTTCGCGCATCTATTGCAAGATGATTCCTAAACTCCCATGCAGCCAGCCGCACCACCATACCTGAAAGTCTGAGAGTTTAGGTGATGCACACAAAATGAGCAAGAGAAGCTCATTTTGGCGCACAGCTGTCTCCGTTTTTGCGCATAGGAAGCGCAAAAACACTCGCGGTGCTAGAATGGCATAGGGACTTTTATAGTAAACAGCTTTGCAATCAATCTTTTATTGAGGCTGACGGTTATTGTTCGATGATGAAGAATGTTCTCCAGCACTGACTTTCATAATATCATTATAGTTCTCACTCGGATAAACATAATCATCCGGCTTCATTGTTGTTTCATAGGTATCTCGAACAAGATCATCTGCCAGCTCATCCATCTGTTGTTCCACCAGCTCCACTGCTTCTTTATGAGGATTAACCGCTGTAGCTAAAGCCTCCATGCTGCCTGAAACTCTGCCAATTACCATTTTGCACACCTCCCTCCATCATACATTGTCTTCCAGAATGTCCAGCACTTCTTTCATGGAAACTTCCATTTCATGCTGGTTATCATTCTTTATGATAAGAAGATCGTCCTTGATCTTCGGATCATCCAAATTAGACGGAATATTAAAATTATACTGCATAACGCTGAATACTGCCTAATGTAATCATGCTCCCTTATCACTGAGTCATTTTTTAAATTTTCATATAAGTTTTCCCACATGATTTTGTCTCACATTTTTAAGCATTGCCCCTGCCCCAGACAATAACAATTTTCGTTCCGCCCCCCGGCTTACTCATCAGATTCACATCTGCATCTGTCAGGTTACAGATATGCTTTACAATCGCAAGCCCAAGGCCCGTGCCTCCAAGTTCCTTCGACCTACTCTTATCCACCCGGTAAAAGCGCTCAAAAATTCTCTCCTGATGCTCCGGCGGAATGCCGATACCGGTATCCTCCACCGAAAAAATAATCTGCGTTCCCTCTTTTTGCACTTTTGCAATCACTTTGCCGCCCGGTTTGTTATACCGGATGCCGTTTTCAATCAAATTGTAGGCAAGTTCCTGTGCAAGTTCCTTTCCGATATGGACATCCGCCCTGTCATCTCCTTCATACACTACGTCAATGCCATTTTTCGCCGCTCCAAAAGAAAGCATCTCCACACTTTCTTTTGTAATTTCCGCCAAATTCACCACATCAAAAATATCTTTTGCATTTCCTGCATCCAATTGTGAAAGCTTAATAATGTCATTAATCAGAGTAAGCAACCTTGCAGCGCTTTTTCGGATTTCTCCCGAAAAGCGCTGTATCTCTTTTTCATCTACAAGCCCTGCTTCCATCAGCTCTGCGTAACCTGATATAGCCGCAAGAGGGGTTTTTAATTCGTGGCTTACATTGGCGGTAAATTCCTGCCTTATATTTGCGGCAGACAAGATTTCCTCATGCTGCAAACGGATTTTTCTTGTAAACGGAATTAGCTCCGGATAACTTTTTCCCTCATCAATATGTTCCATATCCCCTGCCATTTCTTCTATCGGTTTCACAATGGCAGAAGTAAGGTAGTGCGACACCATCAGACAGATGACCGCAAGAAGAAGCGCCGTTGCCAACACCATTGGAAGGGCAGACAAAAGAACAGCCACAACGCTGTGCGTCTCCTTACCTACTCTGAGTATATGCCCGTTATCCAGTTTTTTCGCATAATAAAATACACTCTCCGACAGGGTATCCGACTTCCTTATCCCCATACCGATTCCGGAAGAAAGGGCCTCCGCAATTTCCGGCCTGTCCAAATGGTTGGCAAGCGACTGCCCGTCTACCGTGGAGTCGAACAAAACCTTACCGTCTGTATCTATCAATGTAATTCTTAGATTGTCTGTCTTTTGCGCAAAGGAGCCTTCGTCAATCAGTAAATCTGCCACAACTGCCAAATCAGAAAAAACCTGTTTTTTTAACTGTGAATAAAACACCGCGGTCATAACAACCGTGGTAACCACAACGGAAAAAAGTGCGATGACGGTGAACCGTCTGTTTATTTTCTGCCTCATTCCAGCTTATACCCCACATTCCTCACAGTAATAATCAGGCTGCCCGCTTCTTTCAGCTTTTTGCGGAGTGTTTTGATATGCATGTCGATGGTTCTGCTTTCTCCTGCAAAATCCGTCCCCCAAACCGTTTCCATGATGATTTCCCTTGTCAGTACAATACCTAGATTGCAAAGAAACAGCCGAAGCAGCTCATATTCCTTGTACGTCAGTTCCACGTTTTCTTCATCCACAAAGCAGATCCGCCTGTCCCGATCCAGATATATATTTTTGTATTTTAAGACCACATCATCGCTCGTTGGTTTGACACGTCGCATAATCGCCTTGATGCGAGACATAAGCTCCATCACGCCAAACGGTTTTGTGATGTAGTCATCAGCCCCCAGGTCAAGTCCCCTGACGGTATCTATTTCTGAATCTTTCGCTGTCACAAGTATGACTGGCAGTTCTTTTGTATCATTATCTGAGCGGAGCCTTTTCAGTACAGACAGTCCGTCCTCCCCTGGCAGCATGATATCAAGAAGCAGTAAATCCGGCTTCCTTTCCTGCATTCCCCTGTCAAAAGCCCCTGCGTCATCAAACGCACACACATCATATCCGTTTCCCTTTATGGCATAACGTTCTATTTCCTGAATATTTTTATCATCTTCCAAAATATAGATTAACGACATAAACACTTACTTCCTTTTTCTGAAATATTAGTTCATACTCACTTTTTATAAAATTGAAATGCAGGAAATTCTTTACAAAAGATACCAACTCATAAGCGCTAAGGCAAAAAGGAATAAATCACATTAACGGCAACTATCTGCGTCCCATTTGCAGAGCCTCCTCTGTATAGTTACATTATACCGATAATTTATGTTTCCTCAAGCTTTTTTAAAGAATACTTTTCTGTATATCTTTCAAGCAGTTCCTTATACAACTCGTCCCTTTCTTTGACATTCCTTGCATATTGATGTAATGCATGCTGATCTGTTTCGGATGCCGTCTGTGCTTCCGCTATGTTGGAACAATGTTTTGCGATGCGCTCCAGGGAAGTGACCATATCTGTAAGCGCCATGCCGAGTTCCACGGAGCACTCCCCCTTTTCCAGTCTCCTGCTATGGTTCTTTCGGATTTCCTTTTTTACCCGGCTGATCACATCGGCAAGCGGATCAATGCGGAACGCCATCTCTTTGTCCCCGTGTATAAAACCGGAAACCGTACATTCAACGGTTTCGAGGGTTGCCTCATAAATCATCCCGGCTTCGGCTGCCGCTTTCCTTGAAAATTTTTCTTTGCCCTTATACAGCTTCTTTTGCGCGAATGCGATGCCCTTAGCATAATCGGATATCCTTTCAAAATCCGTAATGCACCTGCTGTATTTATTGATGGTTTTACTGTCCCGTTCAGAGAGCGGCTTTATGGAAAGCTTTGCCAGATAGGACGATAACTCATCTTCTCTGACATCTACCTCCTGCTCAATTTCCATAATTGCCTGCACTGCATTTTCATCATATTTTTCCTGTATGAATACACATAAATTCATTGCCTTTAAGATAAGCTGCGCCATATCGCACACCGCATTTTTACATTGCGCAACCGCAAATGCAGGCCTTTCCAAAAACCTTTCGTCCAGTACTTTTCCTGACGTTTCCAGTGTTTCGTCCTCTGACTGCGGAATGGTAAAATAAGCAAGTTTTACCAGCAACCCGGAAACAGGAAACAGCACGATTGTTGAGGCCATATTAAACACGCTGTGTATCACTGCAATGACTGCGCCGTTTGCCGTATCCGACAAAAAAGCGAATTGCATAAAATGATTCATTGCATAAAATACTGCCATAAACACAACTGTGCCTATCAGGTTAAAATAAAGATGTACCAAAGACGCCCTTCTTGCATTCCTGTTTGCCCCGACACCGGAAATCAGAGCTGTGACACAGGTTCCGATATTCTGCCCCATGATCACTGGAAGCGCCGCCCCCACCGATATGCTTCCGGTGGCGCACATCGCCTGCAAAATACCGACAGAAGCGGAAGAGCTCTGGATTACTGCAGTTAAAATGGCTCCAACTATCATACCTAAAAGAGGGTTTTCAAATGCCGTAAAAAGCGAGGTAAATTCCGGTACGTCTGCAAGCGGCTTTACAGCGCCGCTCATGGTATCCATTCCAAACATAAGCACTGCAAACCCAATCAGAATCGTTCCCACATCATTCTTTTTTGTATTTTTAATAAACATCACCAGTACTACGCCGATAAGCGCCAATATCGGGGAAAAAGACGAGGGTTTCAAAAGTTTTATAAAGAAATTCCCGCTTTCGATACCGGAAAGGCTTAGAATCCACGAAGTAGCTGTCGTACCGATATTGGCACCCATAATCACGCCGACCGCCTGTGACAGCTTCATAATACCGGAATTGACAAACCCCACTACCATAACCGTTGTAGCAGAAGAAGACTGGATCACCGCTGTCACGCCTGCCCCAAGCAGAACGGCCTTCACAGGATTATTCGTCATACGCTCCAGTACCTGCTCCAGCCTGCCGCCTGCCATCTTGGACAGGGCATCCCCCATCGTTTTCATCCCATATAAAAATAACGCCAGCCCGCCAATCATTGTCAGCAATCCGAAAAAATCCATTTGACTATAATCCCCCTAAAGAATTTTCTTATAGCAAATGGTATCCGATTCATGTAAAATCTAAAAGATAATTTATGTAAAATGCGTGTAAAATTCTGTAAGTTTCTAACCAATAAAACCACCTCTCCTTTTCGTTTGGTCTCAGTCAATCCGAAACTGGTATCCTGCTCCCCATACCGTCTCAATGAGCTGATTCTTTCCTTGTTGACCAGAACCACTTCCTTTTTATCCAGATAGACTCTCCTTGACTTGGGCAGGGCAGGTTCCGATAGGCAATCTCCGTCTCCTGCTGCTCCTCTTTCTCTGTTATAGAAAGCAGGTTATGAATGTAGATATGGGATTTCACCCTGGCCACCAGCTCCGTAGGGCTGAAACGTTTTACCAGATAATTGTCTGCCCCTAATCCCAGCCCCCGGATTTTGTCGATATCTTCCTTTCTATGCTTTTACTTATTAGACGCTTGCGTATCATAAAAAGTTTATTCATTCTAAAATTTCATGTTTTTTCTTTCCGCCACTTCAGCCACAAAAAGGTGGTTCTGAAATCCGTTGCTTCAAAACCGCCTCTGTACCGTTCGAATATGTAACCAGACATTCACCGTCAATGCGCCGATGCCGATTTTCCATCCATTGCCAATATCCGCCCTCTGTGTTACAATGTAGAACACAGAAGGACACTGTGACATTTTATCAGAGAAAAGAGGACTGCATATGAACAGAGAATTCCTGAAAGATCTGCTCTCCACCCCGTCCGTCAGCGGATACGAGGAGGCTATCCAGCAAAAGGCCCTTGCCTACGGCAAGGCGTTCGCCCATACCCAGCTCACCGATCCCAGCGGCAATGCCGTCTCCATCGTGAACCCGGAGGCCGCCCACAGGGTGCTGTTGTGCGGGCATATCGACGAAATCGGTTTCATCGTCACCCATATCGACGACTCGGGCCGCCTCCACCTGGCCAAAGCCGGCGGCGTCAGCCCCAGGCTGTACATAGGCTCGCCGGTGCAGGTCTGGCATGAGGGCAGCAAGGTGAACGGCATCATCGCCACCTCCTCCGACCTGGTGAAAAAGGAGAAAATCGAGGTCTCCGATCTGCTGGTGGACATCGGGGCTGCTTCTAAAGAAGAGGCTGCCGCAGCAGTGGCCGTGGGCGATATGGTCTGCGCGGACGTGCCCGTCAGGGAGCTGATGAACGACTGCTTCACCTGCCGTGCCCTGGACGACCGCACCGGAGCCTTCGTGGTGCTGGAGGCCGCCAGGGAAGCCGCCGCCCAGGGGGCTTCCGCCGGCATCTACGCCGCCACCACCACAGGGGAGGAGACCACAGGCCGGGGCGCTTACCATGCCGCCGCGCGCTTGAAGCCCCACTGCTGCATCGCCGTGGACGTGACTTGGGCCAGCGATGCCCCCGGCACCAATCCCAATGACACCGGAGAGGTGAAACTGGGCGGCGGGCCGGTACTGTGCATGGGTTCTGCGGTGAACAAGCCCATGAACGCCCTGCTGAAGCAGGTGGCGGAGGAGCTGGATATGAAGGTACAGTGGGAAATCGCCGGAGGCCGCACGGGTACGGACGGTGACACGGTGAACCAGGCCGATGAGGGCATCCCCATGGCCCTGGTCTCCATCCCGCTGCGGTACATGCACAGCTCCGTGGAGGTCGGCAGCTGGAAGGACATCGAGGACTGCGTCCGGCTGCTCAGCACATTTTTGGTGCGGCTGTCCCAGGAGCTGGACAAGGGCTTCGACTTCTGCCCCGTGAGGCCGTAGCCCCCTTTGACCGGATATGGCTGCCGCATCAGGAAAACATATTTCCCTGATGCGGCAGCCACTCTTCCTCCCTCTGCCGAGGCTTCCCTGCCATGTCCCTTGACTTCCGTCAGCCAATGTCCACTTCCTCCGGGCCTGGGAACCTTATTCAACCCTTTTTCCGTCTCCTGTATACAACAATCTCGGCGTCCGAGCCGCCCTCGCCGTACTCGCATACCAGCAGGTAGCTCTCGTCCGCCGTGAGCCCGTAGCATCTGTCGCTCCCCTTCTTGTGGACCTGGTTCCCCAGGTATACCCTGCCATCGTCCCAGAACCGTATCTCCTGGCCGCCCGGAAGCGTATAGGCCAGATTGACGAAGGCCCCGTTCAACGCATAAAGGTCGGTGATCTCCTCCATGTCTTCAATCCCCAGGGCATTGAACTCCGCAATCAGCTCCTCCTTCAGCCTGCAGGGCGCTTCAAAGGCTCTGCCGCAGTTGTCGCACCCCTTTTCATCGCAGCACAGCGCCAGCATGCAGCTTCCCCCGAAGGGACGCCCATTCGTCTCCGTGCATCCGCCGCATTCCTTGCTTCCGCATTCACTGCAATCCAATCCGCATTTTGTCTTCATTTGTGTCTTCTCCTTTCTGTTTTTTCAAAAGCGCACTGTCCCACTCTTCCCTGAACTGCCGGATAGAGTGCTGGCGCAGGCTCCTGTCCGCCTCCACCGCTTTCGCGGCCACGGCGAAAAGCCCCTCCCACAGCTCCCAGCTCTCCGGGGTGCGCCCATATCCGCCAAACAGCGCAAAAGCGAACGCCCCCGCGGTATAGACATTGGTCACCTCGTCAATCTCCGCCCCCAGCCGGTATTCCTCCGGGGCCTGGAACCTGGAGCTCCCCCACATCCGCCCCATGTCATTGACGCAGGGCTGTCTCCGGAAAAAGTCTATGTCACAGATTGTGGTCTTTCCCTTATCAAAGTCATATAGGATGCTGCCATCGTAGAAATCGATGGCCACGTATCCCCCGGAAGCCGTATGTTCCAGGAAGTCCAGGATGTCTCCGAACACCTGCAGCCGGTTCTCCGTGGGAAGCGCCATGAACCTCCGGTGGGCCGCCGGGTACATTCTGCCCATGCAGTCCCCCGGGGCCCAGCGGAACACCAGCGCGAACCCGCCTCCGATTTCTTCCGCCTCCACCAACTCAATCAGGTTCCCATGCCGCAGATCCCTGTAGACAGGCCAGGCCTGCCGCAGCCGCTCCACAGCCTCCCGGGCCGTGCCCGTGCCCCGGTCCGTGGGAGCTCCGGCGAACTTTACGAAATATCGCTCCCCGTCTCTCTCGGTCCCGAAACAGATATTGCCGGAGTCCTGGTCATCATATACCTGAAACGCCCTGCCGTATTTACGGAGGAAGGAAAAATCGAAGGGGCTTTTCAGCTTGTACGGTATCCCGTCTATGTATTGCAGATGATATCCCTGGAAATACCAGGACGGCACGACGCTGCGCATGCCGTCATACCACCGGAGCACCTCCGCCGCCTGGCTGAGCATGGTGTCTATCTCCTTCTGCCCGAAGGAAACAGCCCAGTATATGGAGGACAGGGTATTGCTGGAGATATAGAGGGCGAGGAGTCTCCAGAATTCCTCCGGGACATGGCCCTCAAAGTACCCGTTCACCATGCCGGACGCGAAGAGCGGAGAGGCCTGGGCGCACCATACGATGCGGTTGAACTCCTCCCAGGGATCCCCGATGTCGAACCGGTTGAAATCGATTACATAAAGCTGTCCGCTTTCGTCCAGCATCATGTTCCCGATGTGGTAATCCCCGTGCTGACAGGTCTGGGGCCTGCCTTTCAGCAGATGGCGGTTTTCCCCGATATACCGGATGAAAGCCTCTCCCCCGGGATAATGTAAGGGGCATTCCCTGTATTTCCGGATTTTTGTGTCCATCTTCCGGTTGAAACGCGTCTCCCAGTCCTCCAGGGCAGTCCCCTCTCCCCGCTTCTCCGGCAGGGGGATGGCATGCAGCCTGCGAAGGATACGCCCGGCCTCCAGTCCGTAAGCGTACTGTCTGCTGTCCGGCAGGGCCGGCACCGCTTCCTCCGCCCCAATCCCCTCAATCCAGCTCTGAACCGAATAGACGCCCTCCTCACAAATCCCGAAAGCCAGGGGCCTGCATATGGGGATGCCCAGGGCCGCCGCCTTCTCCATCATACGGAATTCAGCCTGCTTCCTGTCATACTGGGACATGGGGGAGATGCGGAGGAAGTATTTCGCTCCCCGGACACATCCTTCCTCCGGCTCCTCGGTGGCGCAGTATTTCCGGTCATCAGACCAGCCCTCATAGATTGGTTCCTTTTTCATGAAATGAAAATCTGGCATACCTGTACGTCTCCTTCATCCGTGTCTTGTATCTCGAAATTGACAGCGGGAATTTTCCGATTTCCATGAATTGCTTTCTTGACTTTCAGAATCGATGTCTTAGAAAATCTGTTTAAGCCTATTCTATTATATGCCGGACATTAATGCAAGCTTTTTTTGCCTCCCCCCTTTATCCAATGTAAAAGGGCCCCGGCTTGCACCGAGACCCTTTTACTATTTCTTATGAGGGGGGAGATAGTGAGTTCATCAACTATCTGATATACATATTACAGGGGAAATGTGTCCATGTTGTGTCCATATTCTAATTTAAATCTAAAAAACCTGAAAAGCATTCCTAAACTCATGTCAGAATATATTCCTCTTTAAATCCTGCTGCCTATATCTTATCCACGCTCTTCAGCCCCACTCCCACATCCATTTTCAACAGCTTCACCTGAATCAATATGATCATCATGCTGTAGATGACCCTGAGCATGTACCAGAAGGGCCTCAGCCCGGAATGCATGCTTTTCCCGGCCGTCCTGCTGTGCATCACGGCGGGTATCTCCACTACTCTGAATTTGACCAGCAGCATCAGAATCAGCATATTCGCATCCGGATATCTGTCATCGAACTTATTGTATTTAGAATAAAAAAGGAACGCTTTCCTGCTCAGGCCCTGCAGCCCGGTAGTCGGATCCGATATCTTTTCTCCCGTTATCATATAAATGAGCCGGCGGAACAAGGAATAGACCAGCTTCTTTGGCCGGGATACCGGAAAAGCGGCGCTGTCCTCCCGAAACCTGGTTCCCAGCACGATATCCGGAAAACGGCCCTCCCCATCCGCCTCCTTCAGCTTCCGATAGATTACCGGAATGTTGCACACATCGTGCTGTCCGTCGCCGTCCATCTGAATCACGTATTTATATCCCCGGCGAACCGCGTATTTGTATCCCGTCTGCAGCGCGCATCCATACCCCATATTGTAGAGCTGGGAGACCAGAGGATACTGCATCTGCTTCACGATCCAGTTGGTGGCATCCGTAGAAGCATCGTTTATCACAAGGATATCTGCCGCAGTGCCGCACTCTGTCTGCTCCAGCTGTGCCAATACCCCTCCTATATTCTTTTCTTCGTTATATGTCGGTATGATAATCAGCAACTCCTTTTTCCTCATCCTGCCCTTCCCCCGGCACATACCCTCTAACCCTCTGTCCCGAATCCTTCCGAAGTTTCATAGCATCCATCTTTTTCATATGCATCGTCTTCAGCCCGCCTCATCTCCTCAAGCTCTTCCATGATGTGTTCGTTCTCCTGATTCAGGAGGGCCACATGCATGGCCAGCTCCCTGTTCTTCATGGTCATCTGCGAAATGGCCACGCTGTTCTGCATCTCAACCACCAGAGCCAGAATGACCATGCAGAAAAAGGCCAGCCCCGTACCCGGCGCAAGCCGGCTCATCCAGCCTGAAAAAACGGGAACCGCCCCCACCAGAACCATGATCGCTCCGGCAAACGCCCAAATCACCGCATGGTTCACCACGAGTTTCTTAAAAGAGTTCATCCACACACTGACTGCGATGAGTACGACTCCGACTATGATAATCCCAATTCTCAGGGCTGTGCCTTCCATCTCCCCGCTCTCCTTTCCGTTCTGCTCCTGTAGCCGCTCTACAGCCTTCACGTCCTACAGTCCCTACCGTTGCTCCGCGGTCTTCGCATTCCTGTCATACACCTTCGCAGGCGGCTTTGTCCCCATTCCCGGCTTCAGCAGCGAGCCTTTGCAGAATATATGCACATCCAGCCGCCTCTCCATACGGCGCAGCCTGAAATACGCGACGGTCCACCCTGCGAAGGCTCCCATGACTAGCCCCGCGCCGTACCATAGCTCCGACAGATCCGTCGCAAAAATGCTGCCCAGAAACGTCACGAGACAGAATACCAGCGATGTCAGAAGGACGCCTCCCAAATCGTTGAAATAGTACAAAAAAATGATTTCCGCATACATGATGAACACGATAAAGTACCCCACCGTCAGACAAGGATAAATCCTCATAGTCAGGTTTGATATTCCAAAGGACGGAAGAAGCACCACCGCGATCAGATACACCACCACCGTTATGATAAACTGAATCCTCGCCAGATTCATCAGCTCATTGGCCAGCTGGCGGAACATTTCCTTCTTGGCGCTGTCGATGTCGGCTCCCCTTCCGCCGATGACAGCCTCCGAATATTTTTTATACTTGTCATGGAAATGCATCTCCACTCTGGTAATGAAAATGACCGTAGCGGATATATTAGTGAACATAGCGAGGCAGGTAGCCATGTCATAGGGCTGGTTGCAGACGAAGGTCTTAGCCACTACAAGCTTCATGTCCGTGTTCCAGAACACGAAATTATGGACATACAGCCCCAGAATGTATAGGAAATTCGCAAGGATCAGCTGCCAGTACCTTCCAAAATACCGGAGCACGGACTTATAGCGGTTGCTGTTCTTCGTAAAATACCTCTTGATCACCGCCATCTCCAAAAAGGCTATGAGGAAAAAACCTGTCATCAGGGAAAACAGCATGCTTTCCCTGATTCCCCACAGCATGATATGCCTTAAAAACAGCGCGAACACGAAGGACCACACCATACCGATAGTGAAAAAAAACGACAGCTTCTGGTACTTCTTCGCAATGGAGAGATAAATCATGGAATAAAACACCAGCACCAGAGATATGTAACAGCAGTATCCCGTAAAGGTATAGAAGACATCCACCTTACCCACAAAATGCTCCCATAGGCAGAAGGGTATCCCAATCAGGCTGCTCAATGCCACATTCATGAACAGCCCCATGTAATAGCAGGGGCGGATATCCTCATACCGCTCCTCATAGATGACATCAGACATATACTTTGACAGCACAGAGTTGAAGGGGGATGCCGTCAACAGCGCGAATATAAAAGTATATAACACCGTGCAGGAGAAAAGCTCCCTCTCCACAAGGCCCAGTGAGCCGAAATCCAGAAAATACTCCATCAGCACCACGTTCAATATGACCACAAACATAGGAGTCACCGTGGACATGGTACTATAGGCAAATCCGGCCAGATTCGATGCGATGGTATTTCTTTCAAATATCTTATTGAGCTTGATGCCTATTCCTGCCATCTGACTTATCCTTTCTCAGCATTCTTTTTTACGGACGGCTCTTCCTCCCATGCAACGCGCATGCTTTCCGCAAAATCCTTATAAATCTCCCAGTAAGCTTTCCGCATCTGGTCTATCCGATAGCCGGAGGCCACTCTCCGATAGCCGTTCTCTCCCATCCGACGGCGCATTTCGCTGTCGCGGGCCATGTCCACCATAGCCTGTGCTATCTCGTCCACGTTCATGATGTGGGTGACGATGCCAGCCGCTCCAAAATCATCCTTCTCCCCGCAGATCAGGCCATGGCAATTTCCCACATCCGTGGCGATTACCGGCTTATGGGCCGCAAAGCTCTCAAGAATCGTCAGTGGCTGACCCTCGCTGATGCTGGTCAGAATGGTCATGTCCATCCTCCCCAGATAATCCCGCACATTGATCCTGCCGGTAAAGACCACATCTTCGGCAAGCCCCAGCGCCTGTGTCTGTTCGAGGCATTCCTCCGCATACGTCTCGTCCTCCTCCCACGAGCCCATAATCCACAGCCTCAGCCGGGAATCCCTCTCCCTTGCGAAGCTGAAAGCCTGAATCATGGTCTTGATATCCTTGATAGGAGTCACCCGCAGGATAGCGCCGATATTGATTCTCCCCTCGTCCTCTTCAGTCCTATCCGGAAGATTCCCCAGAGAATCCACGTCAATCCCATTGGGTGTCACTATGGTCTTTTCCATGGGACATCCCAGCTCCACCTGTAGCTCTCTGGCATGCCCATAAAGACTGGTGACCAAATCCGCCTTCTCATATGCAAGGTTCGACATCTTCCGGAACTGCTCAATCCATATGCTTTTAAAGCTTCCTCTCACCCAGTCGGCCCGAAGCAGCTCTTCCTCCCTCTCTCTGGTATAGATGCCATGCTCCGAGATCAGCAGCCGGCCGCCATAGAGGGTCTTTCCCATGCTTCCAAGCACTCCTGCATAGCCGGTGGCCACGCAGTGATACAGGTCTGCCTTTGGAATCTTCATCTTTAATGTGAACAGCAAGGGCAGATACAGGGACCGCATGGTCCACAGAAAGTCGGAAAAGACCTGCTGGCTATACAGTAAATCGTAATATTCCCTCACGATATTCATAAAATCCTGCCCCATCAGCAGCCAATCCAGCGAAATCCCGCTGTTCTGGAACAGATTGAACAGCACCTCCCATTTCACCTTCTGATTCATCACCAGACTTCTCAGCGCCCTATACTCCTCCCGGCTCAGTCTGGCCCTGTGCCATCCCTTCCGGTTCCAGTCCACGTCCTGCAGATACAGTTCATGGACCTCCGTCACGTTCTCCGGCAGCTGATACAAGAATTTTCCGCTTATGGAACGGTCGCTTACGATGGTCAGGAGGACAAACTCCGACTTCGGGAAGGACTGGATAAATTTGTGCACCCACGAGGATACGCCGCCTACTACATATGGATAGCACCCCTCCACAATCATACAAATCTTCATCTATGTACCCTTTCACAATTTACTGCAGATACAGCCCGCCAGCCGGTTCCAGCGTTATCAGGATTTCCTTCTCGTCAGCCCTGATCAGATATGCGCCCTCTTCCAGCCGCTTCCAGCTGCCGCCCTCCATCTGGCTGACCGTCTCATTGTGGGTCCGCAGGATAAAATATTTCTCTGCCTCCTCCCCTGTCACCTGTACCTCAATGGTATCCCCTTTCCGGCTGTCACGATAGCGCAGCGTAAGGAATCTCCAGATACGGAAATCACTTTCCGACACCGTGGTCCTGTCGAACTCCTGAAATAGACGTCCGAAGGTATCAACCGTAGTCCCGAAATCCACAGAAAGCTTCTCCCATGTGTCTTCCTCGCCCTTCGGATATGCCACCCGTTCCATATCGTAGGAAATGCTCAGGTAGCCCAGCGCCGTCTCCAGACACCTTGCCAGGAAGTCCCCCCTGTAAGTATAGTCAAAGCCGATGTCAAAGGCGGTCTGTGCGATGACGGATTCTGACAGAGCCTCAACTATTCCGCTGTCTCCATCCTCATATTCTTTGACCACCGTCATGACAGAAGACAGCAGATCCGTCTTCAGCGCTTTCTCTATCTCGTCTTCCGACAGCTTACCCGCATAAAAGGAAGAAAACTGATAGGTTTCCACTGCCTCTCTGATAAATTCCCCGTCCTCCTCCAGCTTCCTCTCAATGGGCGTGTCAGACACGCTCCTCCCGGACAGCCCCACCTCCGCTGAGGCTTCATTGAATATTTTCAGATAATATTCAATCTGTTCTCCCTCCGGCAGCGCCTGGTCTGAATAATCATACTGGGGCGTCACCATACAGGTAGCCTTGTACTGGTATCGGTCCATAACCATCCTTACATTCGTCCATATGCTCTCCTGATATAGGTCCTTTAAGGACTTGCCGTATAAGCGGTCCATCTCCGCCCTGTTCTCGTCGGCCAGGCTGGGATAGCCCACAAGAATCATGTTCTGCGCATTTATCACCGGATATATCTCGTAGGGATGCATCTCCGCCGACATTGCGGACAAAATGCCTATTCCTTCAACCCCCTTCATATAACCCCCGTTCACCGCGAACACATATGCCGTGCCGAAGCTCTTCCTCCAGATCAGGACAGGATACTCCTCCGTGTCCACGGATTCCTCCTCCGGTATGCCCTTCATGTATACCTTTGTTCCTGAGGTGAGGAGATACCAGGGAAAAACCGGTTTCCCCGCCCCATTGACTTCTCCCGGGAAGACAGCCTCTTCTTCCTCTCCTTCCGCTGTCCTCTCCTCCGGCAGATAGACCCTTTCCCCTCCCAGCAGGAACCCGCTGTAGAGATGGAGGCCTGCGGCAGCCGCCTCCTCCTGGCGCACCTCCCGAATCCCCAGCAAATCCCTCACCTGTCGGCTGTCCTTTATGACAGACACATCGGGAAGCGTACAGAAGACCAGATTGGTTCCCTGCTCCACGCACTGCCTCAGGAACTGAACCTCCTCTTCCCGATTCCAGTCTATACAGCCAGAGTCGATCACCAGCATCCCAGGCCCGCCTTCCGGATCCTCAGCTTCCACATAAGACTTCAGAGAAGGATGCTCGATCATTTTACGTCTGGAATAGGCGGCCCACTCTCCCACTGTTTTTCCGTAAATACTCTCGCTGTCCCCAATCAGGACTACAGTGCCGCGTGAAAAGGAACTATTTCCTTCCTCCGCCACAGCATCTTCCTCTGCTTTTTCCGTTCCGGAGCTCCATGGGAAACGGACTTTAGAAGGATATTTCTCCGCTGTCTCTGTATAAGTATTTACAGCATAGTCATTCCACCTGTCCTTTAGATCATTGGTAGCCATGACCAAAAACAATAGAACGAGCATCAAAGTGACAATAGAGAAAAAATTCCGGCGTGATATCATGTCATCCTCCTTGGCTGGCAGCCCCTGCTTGCTGTCTGTTCCTCACGGAATTCTTGGCCATTCCACTCCCTCCGTCCGATTCCAGCCATCTATCGCCAGATCGTACGATGCATATGGGTTCTGTTTGAAATAGTAACAGACGAAATCTTCATCCTCGTAATAGGTACACATTTCCAAAGGAAACAAATTCTTAAAATTCTGGCACCAGAGGTACGCCTTGGATTCCAGAATAGTGTGGCTCTCCAAATTCCCATAGGACAAAGAAGGCCGTTCATAAAACTGTATCTCTCTCCGCGCATCCTCCGCCGATATATATGAAGCGCTTACTTCAGGGCACTGACTGTACGCATTCCCTCTATAAAGAGCTACATATCTCTCATCCCCCAGCCATGCTGGCCCGTTGAAAAAATGACTCTGTCCGTATTGAAGCGGCTTCTTCTCGACATAGATAAAAACATACTCTGTAGGCAGCTTATACTCTCCTTCCTCTATTTCCTGCAGAAATGTCAATAATTCTTCATGGTATCCATGCTGGCTCACCTGATATAATTCATTCGTGCTTGAAACAATCGTATAGCTGTCCTGAGGGAAACGATTGATAATGGAATCTGTGACCTTCACTGCCGCATTATACCGTGACAGCTCACAATACAAGTACCCATGATAGTTCCCCGTTATGACCGTAAAAAGGCATATTCCGGCTCCCACCCCAAAAGACAGCATCTGCAGGGCCAAATCTGCGCACAGCGGCCTCAGCAATGTAAAAATCATATCTACCGGCATTGCCATGACAGCAAGTAATAATATTCGCTCTGTAGTACATATCCTCGAACCGGCTATCAGTTGAGGGACGCCCAGTTCAGGAGAAACATATACGATCATGAACAAAACCGATGCTGTGACAACGGGGGGATACGTTTCAAAATATTTTTTCCCCCGCAGCAGCCCTATCCCTCTGCAGATAAGCCACAAAACAACGGCAAGCCCGGTGAATCCAACAATCCAGTCGGCCCTCTCCTCCCCATATAGATACGCATATCCTTGCCAATATAAAGCAGAAACTACCCCTTCCAGCTTCTCACGGATAGAAGCATCTCCATCTTTCAGAGCTGCCTGTCCCTCTTCCTCCGGCGGTGCTTCCCGCATTACTCCCCCATCGTTTTCATTTTCAGAATCCTCGTTATCCATGACGCTGACCGCCCAGTGAATGGAGCCCTGAAAGGGGATTCCCGATGCAAGCGCCCCCGCCATCGGTATCACTGAAATCAAAAAACCACAGATGCAAGCAGTCGCCAAGGGGAAGAAGCGCTGCTTTGCGAATATTTTCCTCATAAAAAATACGGAGAAAGAAAAGCACAACAAAAAGGCCATAATCGTAATATAAAAGTGGATGGAAATGGAGGCTGTCAATGAAAGCGTAAATAAAAGCAGATTCTCATTCCAAATAAATTTACCCAGCCTGCCTTTCTCTATGACCGTGCGGGCACTTCTCAGATAACGTATCAGGAATACCGCACATAAAAACTGTGTATACATACCAAATTCCTGCGGTATCGTCCATTGCAGCCTTGACATGCCGTACACTTCCTGGACGCACATCACATCCAATGTAAGGAATAGCATTAAGACAAAAAACGGCACATATTTCCACGCAAAGACTTCCCGCAAAAAGGCGTATACGGCAATCAAAAAAACCAACACATGGATTCCTGCCAGAAGCAATATGCAATTGTACAGCCTGATTCCAAACAGGACATGGATACAATATAGAAAGCAATGCATCGCCTCCGGATATACCCCGTCACTAAAGATTCTTCCTTCCAGCAGTCCGTCGATCCACTGGTGATGGACATACATGTCGCCGGAACCATAATTGAAATCCTGAAATACTCCATAGGAGAAATAAATCATTCCATATAAGACAATAACGCCAAGCATTGCGTATTCCGGAAGACGGGCCCGGTTTCTATCTCTAAATCTGAGAAAGGTATCTTCCGTCCGGCGGACGAATTTTTTAAGCTTGCGATATAGAAACAGTCTCAGCCCATATGTTTTTGTCACAAGCCTATAAAGCTCATCAAATCCATTGCGCCACTGCTGCGGCTTAATCTTCCTGAATAAGCTTGCCCCAAATGTACCATAGAACATCAATATCACAATCCAACGGTTCAGAATATGGAACAACCCCAACATCAATACAGCCGAATTCGCAATCACAATCTGCACTGTGACGCAAAAACCAAACCGATATATCTTATCCTTCCCCTCTAAATGTTTGCTAAAAACCACGGACGGCCAAATAAACATAAGAAACAGATAGGCCAAAAATACTTTCCCGTATTCACATGCCCAATAAAGCAAATCCATTCCGAAATGACACCTCCTCAGCCAAACACCCGAATCAGCTCCAGCGTCTCGCTGTCAATTATCACATTAGACTTCTTCAGGGCATCCAAAGTCTCGAAAAACACCTCTCTGTCCTGTCTGGCGAAATAGAGCTTCAGCCTGCAGGTATAAGAAGGCAGCTCCTCCTGAAACTGTTCCGCCATCCGCAGGCACCATTTCTCAGAATGTTCATAATCCTTTACTTCCAGAGTCCGCAGGCAGACCTCCTCATATCTATCTATGGTAAACTTGGACGGCTCCCTCCCGTAGAGCAGCTCCGCTGCCTGCTCCATGACATCCACGAACTTGCGCTGTTCATAGGACGAAAAAATATGCTGCTTCAGTATATTGTCCATATAATCAAGCAGCATCTCCTCATACTCTGTCCGATCCGGCTCCTCCTGGATCTGTTTCCACAGCTTCTGTACATTGAGGCGGAACTTATTCAGCTCGTCGGACAGAACCGCCGCCGCATAGTGGGACGCCTCCGAATCCTCGCTGTCCAGCGCCAGCGTGATAGAAGCCAGCGAATTTCGGATGTCCTCCCTGAGCACATTCATCATCACCAGCCTGAGATTCTTTTTCTCATTGACCAGAACGGCTTCCTCCAGCGGTATGATGTCACGCTCCCGCTCTTCGTCCGCCTTTGTGCGTACCTTTACCCGCTCCTTGCTGAATATGACATCTCCCAGATCGACGTTCTTCCAGAAGACGAGAAGATAAAACACATGACTGATGAAAAAGAACAGGGGGCCGATGACCGGGCACAACAGCATCACGAAAAAACGCAGAAGATATGTCCTCCTGTTATCGTGCAGAACCTCCTTCTCCTCCTCATCCTCCGCCTGGACAGGCACCACAAATAAAATCCCTCCCAGAAGATAGACGAGAGCGACGACCAGGTTCACAGCGAGAATGATCAGGAAGATGCGCTCATCCCTTGCCAGAATCATAATTCCGCCTCCTCCACCCGGCTGTCATAGCCGGCGCTTTTAAACCTTTCCACGATTCCTCCCACATTTTCCCTGTTTGTATTGGACAGAAGGGCATACAGCTTCCCTCCCTCTAAAATCCCCAGATAATCCGTCTGGCGGATCGCGCCGCCCAATGTGTCGGCCACTTTCTCATAATCTTTTCCCTCGGCAAGGATCTCCAGCAGCACATACTCTGTCAGCCCCTTCCCGCAGGCATCGGAGAACGCCTTCACCAGCTGGGCGAAAGCCTCCTCGTCCAGCACGTTGGTCCCTTGCACGTAACGCCTGTTCTTAAGCGCTTCCAGATAACGGTTGGCGCGGACCACCGCATTCTGGATCAGAGCGCCCACGATGGTCAGCCGGTTGGCCTCTCCCAGCGTCATGCGCTCCCAGGGAATGCCCCACAGCATCAGAATCAATTGCATGTTCTCCTCCGAATACACGGCGCCAGCCATCATGGGCATCTTCTCCGCCATGTTCCTGTTGACATAGACCCTATGCTCCTTCAGCTCTCCGTACATATCCTCCATGTCGGTATATTTGATAGAATTCCCCAGCTTTCTGGCATCCCTGGAGGTGGCCGAAAAAAGTCTGGCATAATCGCCGTTCGCCACTGTATACACCGCCACGTCCTCACAGTCCATCAGTCTGGAGAGCACCTGCGCCGCATAAAAGAGCACTTCCTCCGGCCCGTACTGCTCCAGAGAGGAAGAAATCTCGTATATCTTCCCCAGGCTGTCCTTATGGTTCACCACCTGGCTCTCGAAATTATGCTTCATCCGGACATTGCTGTCATTGATGTCCTCGATGTCCTTCAGCTGTCCGTTCAGATATTGGACCTTTGCCCTGCTCTCATTCCTGACAAGCCTGAGCCGATCGTGCAGATATCCTACCACCAGCCCCACGATGAACAGCTGCGCCATCCATACATATGTATTGTAATCCAGCAGCACCTCGAACCCGCTGCGGTCATACATCTGCCTGAAGCAGAAGCCCGCCACCGCGAGAAGGCCTGAGAAGACGGCCTGCTGCTGCCCATAGACGACCGCGAACAGCAGCACGTACAGCAGATAGAAATCCAGACGGGCAAAAAAACGGCTGTCCACCGCTCTGTTGTTCAGCATAAAGAACGGGATGAAACAGACCAGATTCTCCAAAAACGGAAATACTGCCCTGAAAATCTTGCGGGTACTGTTCCACGCCTTCACCGCCAGCCCGCCGCCCTCGTCGTCCTCTGCCAGAAAAGCCGCACTGTGCCGCTTCATATAGGAGGCCACTTTTTTGACGCCCGCGTCATAATGATTGAATATCTGCAGCCCGAACTCCTGCTCGTATCTCTCATTGGACAGAACCAGACGATTGCCCATACCCACGGTATTGTCCACGACCTCGATGTCGGATCCCATCTCCTCCCGAATCTTCTCCGCAAGCTCCGTCTCCCCGATTTCTTCCGAGGATGAGATATGATAGCAGGCGTGCTTCGGCGCTTCCGCACACATAAGCTGATAGGCCAGCTCCACAGCGTCGTTCAGGTAAATCATGGAAAAAGCCCTTCTGCTGTTGGCAGGAATCTTTCCCGTCTTCAGGGCTTCCAGGCACATCCTGTAGCAGGGATTGTTCTCCTCCTCCCCCTTTTCCGGCACCCAGTACAGATGGTCGAACCGCAGTATGAAGGCTTCCATGCCTTGCACCCTTCGGTAGTTGGCACACATTTCCTCTCCCTGGGACAGCGCCATCGCTTTGAAGCCACTGGGAAACGCCGCTTCCCCCTCCGTCACATTTTCAATATGGGAATCCCGATACACCTCCTGAGAAGAGAAATAGAAAAACCTTCCACTTTTCAATATATTAAATGCAGACAGGATATTCATGAGCCCTGCGGTATACCGCACTGTCTCCTGTCCCGCCTGCGCCCAGTCGAAGTTCGTATCGAACGCGCCGGTGAACACCGTCACGTCCGGCTTGACACTCTCCAGAACCTCCTTGATGCTCCCGCTGTCATATGGAAAATCGTACTTTTCAAATACATGCCTATAAGAAGAGCGCCCCTCCCTCTGCCCTGTCAGTAGATAGACCCGGTGCCCGTTCTTATTCAGCTTATCGATCATCGCATTCATCAATGCGCTGCCGCCGCCTATCAGCAATACCACCATCTTTATTTCCACCTATCTTTGCCGGGTGTCCGCCCCTTGCTATTCCTTTTCTGCCGCTTCATTTCCTTCGATGCGCTTAAGGAATTCATCGTATACCTCTTCGCCCCGCTGTCTGGCCTTCACTGCGTCCTCCAGCAGCTTGAATGAACCAAGATACTTGGTTTTTCCCTGAAAAGTAATCTGGGCGACCCACCGTTCCCGCCTGCTGTTGTAATAGACGCCATTGTATCCGCTGGTATTGGTCTTAATCAGACGCCCGCTTTTTATGGACCGCAGTATCGTCACGGAGGTTCCCTCCATCAGCTTCAGATTCTCTTTATAAATGCTTGCCTGAACACAGCCGCAGCTCTTCGTCTTTCCGTTCTGTAGAAGCGTCTGGCCCACTACCGTTTCCCTTCCGCAGTCACAGCGGCATTTCCACCGGTGCATCCCGGCCCGCTTTCCGGCATATGCCATAACTGTCAGATGTCCGAACCGTTTCCCGATCAAGTCCTTCAGGGGTGGGTGGCTCAGGCAGCCGCAGCTTTTGCGCATACCTGACACTAGCTGTCGCAGCTCCGCCTTGATTTCGCCTCCGCAGTCGCAACGGCAATGCCACATCGTGTTGCCTCCCCTGCCCCGTTCCTCTGTGGGAGCGACTGCCGTAAGCTTACCGAAGCGCATCCCCGTGATATCCCTCTGCCCCGGCCCCACGACAGTTCTGCACCCACAGTCCCTCACGGTTCCTCTCTGAAGGCAGCGGGTATCCAGCAAAATCTCACCTCCGCAGTCACAACGGCAACGCCAGACAATATATCCCGATTTCCGCTGTCCGCTAGGTTCCTCCACCGTCAGATGTCCAACCCTGCTTCCTATCCCTATCATGACAACGACCTCTTTTCAATCGAATCTGCCTATTATGTTATAACACATTTTGTGTTGTGTCAATTCTTTTTGATTTGTTATAACACATTTTGTGTATTCTTGGGAAATAATCAGATTAGAAAGCTAAAATAGAGGAATAAAACTAGGGAGGACAGATATGAGACTCGGTGATATTTTAAAAGAATTACTGGATTTGCACGGTATGACGCAGAGACAGCTGGCAGAGGCTCTGGCCCTCTCTTCTTCCGCTCTGGGGAATTATGTACAGGGAACCCGGGAGCCTGACTATAATACGCTGATTCGGATTGCCGACTTTTTTCAAGTGACTACGGATTACCTGTTAGATCACCCTGCCAAGACAAAAGCTCCTCTCGCAGAAGCTTCCCACAGAGAAGAACTTCTGCTCCATATCTTCCGCTCGCTGACAGAGGAGCAGCAGGAATTCTATCTGGAGCAAGGACATATATTCCTACGCCAGAACAGAAAAAAAGAGTCCTCCCTTTCATCCCCCGCTCTGAGAAGTAGCAAAGCGGTGTCATAGAACGTGCGTACTCCGGGCGCATGTGTAAAAGGGCCCCGGCTTCCACCGAGACCCTTTTACTATTTTCTTATGAGGGGGGAGATAGTGAGTTCATCAACTATCTGATATATATATTACAGGGGAAATGTGTTCAAACTGTGTCTACTTTCTAATTTAAATCTAAAAATGGCGGGAAGCATTCGTAAACTTCCATTATCAGGGGCCTGTCCCCACACAAAGCTCCCCCATGATTCCCCGGTACACAAAAGGCCGCAGCGACTGCGCGTCCATCCGAAAGCAGTCCTTTGTGGCAATCTCCATCATATAGGACAGCAGATGGGAAAAGACGCAGTGTATCATGTATTCGATGGGCAAGTCCCTGCGAATCGCCCCCCGCTCCACCCCCTGCCGCAGGATCCGCCCGAACACGTTCATCGGGCGGTACGCCGCGAACTCCTCCGCGTTCATCTTCTCCCGGACCATCCGGTTGAACTCGGAGTTGCTGGTCATGGCATGGACGAACCGCAGGAAACCGTGGCTGCAGTGCCCCTTTTTCTCCACCATGTCCAGCAGGAAATCCAGCTGTTCTCCAAAATCCGCCTTTGCCTCCAGCTGCTCCTCCAGCCAGCCGAACATCCACCGAATCTGGCTGACCACGGCACAGGCCACGATTTCATCCTTCGTGTCGAAGTATTCATAGGCCGTCCCCTTGCCGATTCCGGCCCGCTCCGTGATGGTGGAGACACGGATGTCTTCCATGTCCATGCCCTCCTCCAGCAGCTGTATCACCGCCTCATACATCTGCCGCACCTTCGGCGGCACATGCCCGATTTCCTCCAGTCCCGTAATCCTTCCCATGTTTCCGCTCTCTCCTTCCCCCCAGTCATACCTACTTTTTGGGCTTCTTTTCCCGGCCATACCGGCAAAGCAGGCGACAGCCTGGTGCACTTCCTGTGCCCCCGGCCGCCGCCCGACTTTTTTTCACGCAGAACCGTCAATCCCTCTCCGTCAATTCCCCGTTCCCTCGTTTCCTGTCTCTTATGAACACGTCATAGATACAGGGGATGACCACCAGCGTCAGCAACGTGCCGTAGGTCAGTCCGCCGATGGTGACCACAGCCATGGGCCTGGCCATCTCGGAGCCCATGTCCTTGCTGAACACCATGGTGGACAGGGCCAATATGGTAGTCAGGGCGGTCATCAGCACCGGACGCAGCCTGGTGCGGCCCGCGGTGAGGATCGCCTCCCGCTTCTCCATTCCGCCCTCCCGCAGCTGGTTCATATAGTCAATGATGACGATGCCGTTGTTCACGATGACCCCGGCCAGCATGACGAAGCCGATCATGGCGATGACGCTGACCTCGCTGCCGCTGACATACAGCCCCAGGAAGCCTCCCGTAAAGGCCAGGGGGATGGTGAACAGGATGATGAAGGGCGACAGCAGCGACTGGAACTGGGCCACCATGATCAGGTACATGAACACCACGGCCAGTATCAGCATCAGCACCATCTGCTCCATGGCGTCCTGGATGGTCTCGTTCTCCCCGGAGAACACCAGCTGATAGCCCGCGGGCATCTCATAGTCCGCCAGCTTCTCCTCCACGTCCCCGGCCACCAGGCCCACGTTGTAGCCCTCGGCGATGGCCGCGGAGATGGAAATGTACCTGGTCTGGTCCGCCCGGCTGATGGAGGAAAGTGCCTCCGTCATCTCAAAGGATGCAATGTCGGACAGAGGTACCTTCACGCTCTCCCCCTCCTCGTTGGTGCCGTCTATCTCCAGGGCTTTCACCAGCTCCCTGGTCAGTTCGATGTCATTTCCGTTCATGACGTACACATTGTAGTCTTTTTCGTCCGCCACCAATGTGGTGGCGCTGCTGGCCTCCGCCAGTCTGGCGGAAAGCTGGGTGAACACCTGTGCCACGGTAAGGCCGTAGTGCACCGCCTCGTCCCGGTCGATGATAATCCGCAGCTCTTCGTCTGCGTCCTCCAGCCCGTTACTGACCTCGGCCGTGCCCTCCACGCTCTCCACGATGGCGGCCACTTCCTCGGCGATGCGCCGCAGGGTATCCAGGTCACGCCCCCGCACCTGCACCACGATGCCGCTTCCGCCCATGGCGCTCATGTCCATGCTGGAGGTGTCCACGGTGATTTCGGCCTCCAACTCTGCCGTCTTCTCCTTAATGACGCGGGCAATCTCCTCATTGCTCATGGTCTTGTCTTCTCTCGTCACCACATAGACCGAGGCGCTGTTGGTGCTGCTGCCCCCGCCCCCCAGCAGGGCCATGTTGGAGCTGCTGGTCATGGCGCCCACATTGGACACGTCCTCGATGGAGCGGATCGCCTCCACCACCTGGTCCGTGACCTCTCCGGTCTCCTCCAACGTAGCATCCTCCGCCAGAGCCACGTTCACCGTCAACTGGGTGGAGTCCATATCCGACATGAAGGCCGTGCCGTTGGTAAAGGCCAGGGCCACGCTGCCTGCCAGCAGCCCCAAGGTCAGGATGAACACCAGGGGCTTCACCCGCAGGGCGCCACGAAGCAGCTTTTCATAGCCCCGCGCCAGGCCGCCGAAGATCTTTCCCTCCTTCTGTTCCTTCGTCCTCACCAGGAGCTTGGAGGACATGGCCGGAACCACCGTCAGGGCAATCAGAAGGCTTGCCAGCAGGGAATAAGCGATGGTCAGGCCCATGTCCACAAACAACTGCCTGGTAATCCCCTCCGTGAACACAATGGGCAGGAACACACACACTGTGGTCAGGGTGGAGGCCAGGATGGCTCCGGCCACCTCTCCGGCCCCTTCTATCGCCGCCTCCTGCACAGAACGCCCCTCGCTGCGCATGCGGTAGATGTTCTCTATGACTACGATTGAGTTGTCAACCAGCATGCCGATGCCCAGGGCCAGCCCCGACAGAGAGATGATGTTCAGGGTCACGCCGCTGAAGTACATGCACACGATGGCTGTCACCAGGCTCACAGGGATGGAGAACGCCACCACCATGGTGGGCCTTAAGTCCTTCAGGAATACGATCAGGATCAATATGGCCAGCACCGCGCCGAAGAGGATATTGTTTATGATGGAGTCCATCACCAGGTCGATGTAGATGCCCTGGTCCATCAAAGTAATCAGGGACAAATCCGCATTCTCCGCCATCATCTCCCCGAAGCGCTCAGCCAGCCGGTCCGACACCTGGCCGGTGGAATACCCCGTCTGCTTCTGTATGGTCAGCATGACCCCGGCGCTGCCGTCCACATTGGCATAGATTTCCCCGGAATTGTCCGTGTAGAACACATCCGCCACATCCCCCAGGGTAATCACGGGCACGCCGTCCATATGCAAATCCATCAAGGGCAACTCCTGGAGCTCCTCCACGGTGGAGGGCTTGTCGCCCACCCGCACCATGTAGCTGATGCCCTCCTCCGTCACGTAACCCGCAGGCATGGAGAAGTTCTGGGCGGTGAGCAGCCCCTTGATGGTGTCCACGGTGAGCTTATCCGTCATGTCCGCCTGGTCCTTGGCATCCTCTCTCGCCTCCTCAAGCTGCTCCTCGCCGTCTTCCAGCTGCTTCTCGGCATCTTCCAACTGCTTTTCCGCATCGTCCATCTGCTCTAAGCCGCTCTTGATCTGCTCCTCTCCGCTGTCCAGCTGGGACTCCGCCAGCTCCAGCTGGTACTCTCCCATGGTAATGGTGGCCTTGCCGTTGGCGAATTCGATGGCCGCAGTCATCTGGCCCTTCTCGATGGCCGCCAGCCCGGCATTGATGTCCTCTATGGCCTTGGACAGGTCGGTGACGTTCTGGCTGGCCAGGATGGCGTCAATCTGAGCTACATAGCCCTCATAGCCAAGGCCGTTCGTCAGAGCCGTCAGGGCCGTCTGCATGCCTTCGTACTGCTCCAGCAGCTCACAGACCTGGGGCGAAAGCATCCGCCCCGCCGCCATCTCGCAGGCCCCCAAAGCCGTGCCCACGGTAGTCGCCAGCGCTTGGGCGTTCTCCTGCAGGTTCTGCACGGACTCCTGCAGTCGCTGGATGATTTCCTTCAGCGCATCCGGATTAGATAGGGCATCCGACGGAATCTCCACATCTATCCCGGGACACCAGGAATCCAGCGCCAGGGCGGCATTGATGATCTGGGCCATCTGCTCGTCCGTGGATGCCAGCAGCTCCAAAGCGCCATTTCCCACAAATTCCTGGCGCAGCTGTTCGATATTGTTCCTGGCCCCGGACATGGCTTCCAATGCCGCGACAATCGCCCCAAGCGATTGCTCGTCCATGCCGCCCTCCTGCAGGATTCCCACCAGCGTCCCCAGGGACTCCCCCCATGTGGCCATGTATTCCGTATATCTGGCCGTATAGCCGCCACCTTGCAGCCGCTCCAGTTCCCCCCGGTTTTCCTGAATCGGGCCAAGACTGGAAGCCATCTGCTGCAGCCCGTCATTCAGCTGCTTGGCAGTAGCCAGGTTGGTCTGCATCTCTTCCAATTGGGCCTTGGCCGTCAGCAGGGAGCTCTTCTGCACCGCCAGCTGATTGCTGATTGCCTCCTGCTGGTTTGCCAGCTCCGCCTTGCCGTTCTCTAGCTCTGCCCTGCCGTCCTCCAGCTCCTTCCTGCCGTTTGCCAGTTCCCTTTGTCCGTCCAGCAGCTCTTTCCGCCCGTCCGCCAGCTCCGCCTTGCCGTCCTCCAGTTCCTTCCGTCCGTCTGCCAGCTCCTCTTCCGCATCCTTCATCTTGTCGTCGATGGCGGCGAATATCTTCTCGTTGACGGCATCCACCTTGTCCTGGCGGATGATGACGTTCACGCTCTCCTCCAGCAGCCCCGTGGCACTGACGCTGGCCACGCCCTCAATGCTCTCCAGTTCCGGCATGACCTGATCCTGGACATATGTACTGATCCGGGCATTGTCCATGCCCTCCACGCCCACCGCCGCAATCATCACCGGCAGCATATCAGGATTCAGCTTCATGATAATAGGATTCCCGATAGAATCGTCCCAATAGCTCTTAATCTGATCCAGACTCTCCCGAATCTCCAGCGAAACCGCATTCATATCCGCAGTCTGGGCAAACTCCAGTATCACCATGGAATAATTCTCATTGGAAACAGAACTGATGCTCTCGATATTGCTAACCGTAGCCATGGAAGCCTCCACCGGCTGGGTCACAGCCATCTCCACAGTCTCCGGACTAGCCCCCGGATAAGTCGTCATGACAATGACATAAGGAAGACTAATGCTAGGCAACAGATCCGTGGTCATCCTGGTAAAAGACACCACCCCCAAAACAATAGCCAACACCACCCCCACCAACACCGTATAAGGCTTCCGCACACTGAATTTCGAAATCATATCATACCTCCTAATCATGGAGCGCTCAGTTTCCGGAAGAATGCCCGCACTTCGGGCATTCTTCTGCGCGAATATATTTTTCGCGCTGCGAGACCGGCGAGCAAGGCGAACTTGTTCGCAAGCGAATACTATTCGCTTTGCCGAGCATAGAACTTCTTCTTGCATTCTGACCAGCCGGTCGGTTTTTCCGTGCTTGATTATATGCCCCTGCCCTTTTAAAGTCAATAGAAGAAATCTATTCATAATCTTAAAAAAAAATAAAGCAGCGGCCCCTGCCCGGGAACCGCTGTCCGCAGATTTTCCATTCCGCCCGAATCTTCCTTACCTTTATCTCAGCCTAATCTGATTGGGCGCAGTCCTGTAATAATACACCTCTGCCCCCAGGCTCTCCATCAGCTGCCTGTTGGCCGGTGTGGTATAGCTTTCCCCCTCCCCGGGGTTCATCAGCCATTCCGGCGCGTCGAAGAAAGCCGTGCCGGGAGATGCCAGTCTGTAGAACTCCTCAGACAGTCCGCCGTTTCCATGGTGGCTCATCTGAATATAGTCGCATTTCAGCTCATGGCCATGCTCAGCCACAATGATTTCCGACATATTGATACCCACGTCCGCGCAGAAAAGCATACTCTCCTCCTGATTCGTGACCATAATCATCAGGCCGCTGTCATTGCCGATGTCCCTGCTGTTCTCGTAGACATCGTCCCCGCAGGCGTGGAGTATTTCGAACCGCAGGCCTCCCGCCTCCAGCTCATCCCCTGTATGGAGATATGCCACCTTGTCCGTTTCCGACATAAGTTCCAGGAACGTCTCGAAGCCATCGAAGCCATCCCACTCATAGGCCCTGTCCCTGTAGGTCAGATAATCGATCTCCGGCGCATAGACCACATCGATGTCCCCCTGCATCTCCTCCCAGAGCATATTAAAGACGCCGATGTGGTCAGGATGGGGATGGGTCAGGAACCAGGCGTCTACATGCCCGCCCTTCTTCTCTATCACGGACCTGACATAATCCTCATTCCCCACATTTCCGCCGTCTATCACAATCAGGCTCCCGTCATCGTTTTCTATGGTATAGAACATGGCCTGCAGACCTGTGGCATCCGCATACTGCGTGATATAGCATCCCGGCATGGGCTGCTTCCCCATCCATATGAGCAGCCCCGCGAATGCCGCCACAGCCAGGGCCATGACTATCCTGTGCCCATGCTTCTTCATGATTTTTACCCTTTTACAAAATTTTCTTGATCTTCGCCTTCAGCCTCTGCAGGGCATTGTCCGTGGCCTTCTCATCCCTGCCCAGCACCTTGGCGATCTGGCCGTAGCTCATGCCGGTCATATATAAGTCCAGTACCTGTTTCTCAAAATCGCTCAGCTCCTCCTCGATGGTCTTCTCCAGATAGGCTACCCTCTCCTTGTCCAGGAACATCTCCTCCGGATTCAGCTTGGTCCTATCCGCCAGAAGCTCTGCCAGACGCGGGCTCTCCCTGTCATCCCCGGTGTCCTCTCCGTCCAGGGGCACATAAGTGTTCAGCGGCACATGCTTCTTGCGCTTGGAAGCCTGCACCGCCGTATACATCTGGCGGCTGATGCACAGCTCCGCAAAGGTGCTGAAGCTGGCGTCCCGGCCTGTGTCGTAGTCCCGCACCGCCTTGAACAGCCCGATCATGCCCTCCTGAATCAAATCCTCATTGTCTGCCCCCAGGATGAACATGGACTTAGCCTTGCTGCGCACCAAGTTCTTGTATTTGTCGCATATATAGTCCATAATCGGAGCCTCTCCCCCCCGCAGGCGGTCGATCAGCTCCCCGTCGCTGTACTGCTGATAACCCTCATACCTTTCACCCATCTCTCAATCCCCTCCGCCTCAGCCACCCCAAAAAGATATGCAGAGCACCCTAAAGAGGTGTGCTTCGCACCCTAAAGAGGTGTGCTTCGCACCCTCTTCATCCTATGCTCCGCTGGCGCAGGATCTCATAGGCCAGCACCCCGGCTGCCACCGAGGCGTTCAGGGAGTCGATGTCCCCCTTCATGGGGATTGCGGCCACCATGTCGCACTTCTCCTTCACCAGCCGCCCTACGCCCTCGCCCTCGCTTCCGATGACCAGCCCGATAGGCCCCTTCATGTCCAGCTCATACATGGAAGTGCCGCCCATGTCCGCACAGACGAACCACAGGCCCTGCTTCTTCAGTTCCTCGATAGTCTTGGCCAGGTTGGTGACTTTTGCCACAGGGGTATAGTTCAGCGCCCCCGCGGAGGCCCTGGCCACCCCCGCCGTCAGCCCCACGGCCCGGTTCTTGGGGATGATGACGCCGTGGGCGCCCGCCAGGTTGGCCGTGCGGATGATCGCGCCCAGGTTGTGGGGATCCTCGATATTGTCCAGCAGGATGACAAAGGGCGGCTCCTGCTTCGCCTTCGCCGCCTGGAGGATGTCCTGCACCGTGGCGTACTCATAGGCCGCGGCCATGGCGATGACCCCCTGGTGCTTTCCCGTGCCGGACATCTGATCCAGCCGTTCCCTGGTCACATACCGAATGATGGTGTCATGCTTTTTCGCCTCTTTCTTGATGGCCACCACGGGCCCGTCCTGGCAGCCGTCCTGGACATAGAGCTTGTCTATGACCTTGCCGGAGCGGAACGCTTCCCTCACCGCGTTCCTTCCCTCTATGGTAAATTCCTCGTATCTCATGTCTATACCTCTCTGCGCGCTTTAGCGCTTTTTATCCTGTTCCGGTTCCCTGTGTCCTGTCTTCTGTCCGCTTCCCGTCCTTCGCTGTCCCCGGGGCTTCTTTCGGGCAGATGCCCGTCCCCCACCGGCTCATAGCTCCAGACCTGTAAGCTGAATGCCCTTTTTCACCAGATACAGCGCCCGCTCCATATCCCCCGTCAGATAGAGATATCCCAGCACCGCCTCGAAACCGGTGGCCTTCATGTAATCCGCCACACTGGCGTTCTTGGCAGTCGTGTGCGGTTTTGAATTCTTTCCTCTGCGGTATACCGCTTCCTCTTCCTCCGTGAAGCTGCCCGCCAAAGCCTGTACGATTTTGGACTGGGCTCCTGCGCTGACATACCGCACCGTAATCCGGTGCAAGTCGTTCACGGGGCGGTTGGCCCGGGACACCACCACCGTGCGGATGATCAGGTCGTAGACCACGTCCCCGATATAGGCCAGGGACAAGGCGGAATAGGAGCGGATGTCCTGGCGCTTTCCCGGGAATGTATCCGTTATCATCTCCAGAAGGTTTTGCGGGCAAGTCCCGCCGGCCCGGGCTCCCTCCGGCGTCTTTTTGCATTTTCCCGCATCTATGCCGGAAGAGCCTGTTGTTGGCGCGCCTTCCTTTGACTCCTGGCCGGATGCGCCAGATCCTGGCGCGCTTTCCTTCGGCTCCTCAGCCGATGCGCCGGGTTCTGGCGCGCTTCCCTTCGGCTCCTCGTCGAAGGAATCCGCCTCCCGGCAAATCTCCTGTCGTATGCGCTGCTCCTCCGTCATGCTTTCTTCCATTTCACACCCTCGCGGGTGTCCTCCAGAACAATTCCCTTCTCCAGAAGCTGGGCCCGGATTTCGTCTGCCCTGGCAAAATCCCTGGCTTTCTTCGCGGCCTTGCGCTCCTCGATTCTCTCCAGGACATAGGCCTCCAGCTCCGCGTCCACCCCGTTCCCGGCCTGCCTTTGCGCATAGGCCGTGGTCAAATCCAGGGACAGCACCTTGTCGAAATCCTCCGCAAGGGCATATTTGGTGGCATCGGACATATCCTCCTTCAGCATGTCGTAGAGCACCGTCAGCGCCATGGAAGAATTCAGGTCATCGCAGAGCACTGCCTGGAAGCGGGCCTTCCATGCATCGAACTTCTCCGGCTCCACCGCGCCCCCGTCCTTCGAGAGGCTCCCGATGCGCTTGGTCAGCTTCTCAAATGCCGCGCCTGCATTGTCCAGGGCCTCAAAGGAGAATTCCAGGGGCTTGCGGTAATGGGACTGGAGGCAGTACAGGCGGTACACCCTGGGGTCGTACCCTTTTTCCTTCAGCAGGGACACGGTGAGGAACTCCCCTTTGGACTTGCTCATCTTGCCCGCCTTATCGTTGAGATGGTGCACATGGAACCAGTAATTGCACCATTTATGCCCCAGATAGGCCTCGCTCTGGGCAATCTCGTTGGTGTGATGAGGGAAGATATTGTCCACGCCGCCGCAGTGGATGTCCATGTACTCGCCCAGATGCTTCACGGAGATGCAGGAGCACTCGATGTGCCAACCGGGATACCCCAGCCCCCAGGGGCTCTCCCACTTCAGCTCCTGATCCTCGAACTTGGACTTGGTGAACCAAAGCACGAAATCCGTCTTGTTCCTCTTGTTCCCATCCTCGTCCACGTCGTCCCGCACGCCCACCAGCAACTCCTCCTCGCTGTGGTTGGAGAGCACATAATACTCTTTCAGTTTGGAGGTGTCAAAATAGATGTTCCCGCCGCTCTCATAGGCGTAGCCCTTCTCCATGAGCCCCTCTATCATCCGGATGAACTCAGAAATGCAGTTCGTGGCAGGCTCCACCACGTCCGGGGTCTTGATGTTCAGGTCTGCGCAGTCGGCGAAAAAAGCATCCGTGTAGAACTTCGCAATCTCCATCACCGTCTTGTGCTCCCGCTTCGCGCCCTTGAGCATCTTGTCCTCGCCGGTGTCCGCGTCGCTGGACAGATGCCCCACGTCCGTGATGTTCATGACCCGCTTCACGTCATAGCCCATATACCGTAAAGTCTTCTCCAGCAGATCCTCCATGATATAGCTTCTCAGGTTCCCGATGTGCGCAAAATGGTACACGGTGGGGCCGCAGGTATACATGGCCACCTTTCCCTCCTCATTGGGAATGAACTGCTCCACCTTTCTGGTGAGCGTGTTGTAGATTCTTAACCTGTTCTCCATTTTTCTCCTCTCCGCCCGCCCTGGGGCAGGCTCCAAATCGTATCTATCCAATGGGCTTTCCCCTCAGCTCCTTTATCTGCTGCTCCAGCTCCAGGATGCGGTTCACCATCTCCGAGTTGGCATGCTGCAAGTTCGCGATGTCCTCCTTAATCGGATCCGGCAGATCGGTCTGGTTCAGGGTCTCCTGGGGCAGGGCCATATTGCCCCGCTTCACCACCCGTCCCGGCACGCCCACCACCGTGGAACAGGGGGGCACCTCGCTCAGGACCACACTCCCCGCGCCTATCTTGGAATTGTCCCCGATGGTAAAGGATCCCAGAACCTTCGCCCCCGCGCTGATCATCACATTGTTGCCAATGGTGGGATGGCGCTTGCCGTGCTCCTTGCCGGTGCCGCCCAGGGTCACTCCCTGGTACAGGGTCACATTGTCCCCGATAATGGTTGTCTCTCCGATAATGACGCCATTTCCGTGGTCAATAAAGAACCCCTTCCCAATCTTCGCGCCGGGATGAATCTCAATTCCGGTCTTACGCACGCCCCTCTGGGACACCCACCTGGCCCAGAAATAATGCCCTTTCTCATACAACCTGTGGGCAATCCGATAGTGAATCATCACCTTGAAGCTGGGATACAGAAAAACCTCCATAGAAGAATGAATAGCCGGATCCCGCTCCCTGATAATCCGAATCTCCTCCGTAATATTGCCGATGATTCCCATGCAAGCCCTCCCCTCCCGAACCAATCCTGTTCCCGAACTCCCTAAAACCGACGCTGCAGCCCCCCAAATTTCCTGACAGGCATCCTACTGCCTCCCGGAACTCCCTCCCGCACAAATAAAACCGCGGAAAATCCCTCTCCTTAGAGACGGATATATCCGCGGTCCCACTCTACTTAAAGGCTGAACAAGCCTTCCACTCCATACGCTTAACGCGCGCCTACGTGTCCGCCTACCTGGCCCGGCCCTCGCCATCCGAATCCACGGCTATGCCTGCCCTCTCAGCGGACCTGCTCCCGGATGCACTTCCTTTTCCGCCGATGAGGACCGCTTCCAGCTCTTTGGAACGCTCCTGTCCCAAATGAACAGCCCCTCTCTGACATTCTGGCGCGACCAGCGGGATGTATATCACAGCCCTGTCGTCCGAAAAGTACTCTCTCCGTTCTCAGCATTTCCATCCTATATTTCCTACTTAAACAGAATATGCAAAAAAACCGGTTCTGTCAATGCTTTTGTGAAAAAGAGCCCGAAAAATCCCCGCCTATGCCTTCCGGCAGCCGCTGCACCCCTCACAGCCTCCTGCAATCTGCTGGGCCGTCAGGTCAAAGGGGCTGGTCAGCAGGCACACGGCCTGGGCCGAAATCCCCTCACCCGCTCCCGTGAAGCCCATCCCTTCCTCCGTGGTGGCCTTCACGCTGACGAAATCGATCTCCACCCCCAGGGCCCCGGCGATGTTCTCCCGCATGGTATCGATATAGGGCCGCATCTTAGGAGCCTGGGCGATGATGGTGGAGTCGATGTTCTCCACCACAAAGCCCTTCTCCCCAAGCAGATTCCCCACCTTCTCCAGAAGCGTCAGGGAAGAAATCCCCTTGTAAGCAGGGTCGCTGTCCGGAAAATGCTTCCCGATGTCCCCCAGCGCCGCCGCCCCCAGCAGGGCGTCCATGACGGCGTGGAGCAGCACATCCGCATCCGAATGGCCCAACAGCCCCTTCTCATAGGGTATCCTCACGCCGCCGATCATCAAGTCCCTGTCCGGGACAAGCCTGTGCACATCATATCCCGTTCCGATTCTCATCCTGTCTTATTTCCTCTTCTTTTTGGGAAAGGAGAACGCAAGTCCCCTGTCGCTGCCATCCATCCTGACATCACGCAGCCTAGAGGGGCGGCTCTCCTCACGATCCCGCTTCCTACGGCTGTCACGCTCCTCGTCTCTTCCACGGCGGCGGCTGTCACGGCTGCTCTCCCGCTCGAACCTCCCGTGAATCCGCTCTTCATTACGCTCGCGGCCACGGCGGGCATCACGGTCATTGTCACGGCCGCGTCTTCCGCGGTCGTCACGGCTCTCCTCACGGCCGCGTCTGCTGCGGCTGTCACGGTCGTCCTCACGGTCGCGCTTTCTGCGGCTGTCACGGTCCTCGTCACGACCACGGCGACGGCTGTCGCGCTCCTCCGACCAGCTAAACCGCCCGCGGTTCTCACGGTCTCCCCGCTCCTCGCCACGGCTTCGGCGGCTATCGCGGTCTTCATGCCCTTCGTCGCGGTCGCGTCTCCTACGGCTGTCGCGCTCTTCACGGTCTTCGTCACGGTCGCGCCTACGGCGGCTGTCGCGGTTTTCGCCCCACTCAAAGCTTCTGCCGTCTTCCCGTTCCTGAGCTCCCTGGAAGCCCTTCTGGCTGTCACGTTCCCCATCATGGCCGAAGCCCTGGCGGCTGTCACGTTCCCCATCATGGCCGAAGCCCTGACGGCTGTCACGTTCTCCATCATGGCCGAAGCCCTGACGGCTGTCGTGCTCCTCACGGTCTTCGTCCCGGTCGCGTCTGCGGCGGCTCTCACGCTCCTCATCGCGCTCACGGCTCCTGCGCTCCTCGCGTTCCTCGTCACGCCCGCGCCTTCTGCGATTCTCTCTCTCCTCGTCCCGGTCGCGTCTCCTGCGGCCCTCGCGGCCTTCCTCCCGACCACGGCGCTCCTCGTCACGTCCGCCTCTCCTGCGGCCCCTGCCTCTTCCGCGGTCTCCCCGACCGCCCCGGGCCTCGTAATCATCCACTTCTATCTCCGGCCCCAGGTCCCCGATATGATATTTCAGCATGGCGGCAGCCAGGTCCAGGGCATCGCACCCCTCTTCCTCCATCTTCCGCTCCACATAGCTCTTCATCAAGTCGATATCGTCCCGGCCGTGCAGCTCCCAGGAACGGTTCAGGTATTTCTCCGCCTTGGCCTTCATCACTTTGGAGGCATTGGGAAGCTCCCTCTCCTCGATAGTGGTATGGCAGAACCGCTCTATCTGGCGGAGACGGAAAAGCTCCCTGCCGCTGACAAAGGTGAAAGACCGTCCCGTCTTCCCCGCCCGGCCCGTCCGGCCGATGCGGTGCACATAATATTCATTGTCCTGAGGCAGGTCATAATTGATGACCACCTCCACATTGTCCACATCGATGCCCCTGGCCGCCACGTCCGTGGCAATCAGGATATTGGTGCTGCCGTTCCGGAAATGGTTCATGGCCACGTCCCTCTGGTGCTGGGACATGTCCCCATGAAGCCCCTCGGCCCGGAACTCCGCCTTCTTCAGCAGCTCGGACACCTCGTCCACCTTAATCTTCGTATTACAGAAAATCAGACACAGCTTGGGCTGATAATACTCCAGCAGACGGATACATGCCGCATCCTTGTCATGGCTCTTTACTCTATAGTATCTCTGGGACACCAAAGGAATCGTCAGCTCCTTTGCCGCCACCCGCACCAGCCTGGCGTCCTTCTGGAACCGGTTGGCAATCTCCAGGATGGGCTGGGGCATGGTAGCGGAGAACAGGGCGGTCTGATGGGCATTGGGAATCTCGCCCAGTATCAGCTCCATGTCCTCCCGGAAGCCCATGTCCAGCATCTCGTCCGCCTCGTCCAGCACCACCATGTTCACGTAGTCAAGCTTGATGGTACGGCGGCGCATATGATCCATCACGCGGCCCGGAGTGCCCACCACAATCTGCACGTCCTTCAGCCCCCTAATCTGCTTGCTGATGTCCTGTCCGCCGTAGACGGGCAGTACCTTGATGCCGTGCATGAATTTGGCGATGTTGCGAATCTCCTCCGCGGCCTGCATAGCAAGCTCCCTAGTGGGGCAGAGGATGATGGTCTGGAGCTTGCGCAGGTCAGGATCAATCTTCTGCAGGGCGGGGATGGCGAAAGCCGCCGTCTTGCCCGTGCCTGTCTGGGCCTGTCCAATGATGTCCTCGCCGTCCAGCAGATAGGGGATGGCCTGCACCTGGATGGGCGTCAGCTTCTCGAAGCCCATCTCCCGCACGGCCCGCACGATGCGCTCGTCCAAAAGGGGCTCGATGGAGGCCAGGCTGGCGGAATCCGCGGCCTCTCCCTCGTTGCCGTCTGTCCGTGTCTGCGGCTTCACGCCCTCTGCGCCCTCTTCCGGCGCAGCCGCTATTGTCTCCATTGTCTCTTCTGTCTCCTCGACCTTTGCAGAGCGCTCTTCCGCCTCCCACTCGTCGGTCTCTTCCGTTTCCTCAGATTCGTCCGTCTTATCCCCCTGGGACACCTCCGGCTCCTCCGCTTCCCGGGGTTCATCGTCCCCCTCCGTCACTTCTCCCGGCTCCGGGACCTCATCGTTCCCGTCAGCCGCTTCTGCCGTCTCTGACGCCGCGGCCGTCCCCGGCTCTTCTTCCATGTCTTCCTGCCCGACGGCTTCCTCCTGTCCGGCCATGGAGCTTTCCCTGCTCTCCGCCGGCTCCTCTGCCGCATTCCAATCGGTCTCTCCGGCCGTCTGCGCTGCCTCTGTCCGCTCTTCTGCCTTTGCAGCCTCCTGTGTCCCTGCCGCCTCATCCTGACGCTCCGTCAGCTCCTGCTCCGCCGACAGTCCCTCCGTCGGCGCATTGTTCCATTCGTTCATTCTGAACCTACCTGACTTTCCTTTCCTCAAATCTACGCTGAAAATTTGCGCTGCCTACAGTATCTTCTCCATTCCGGTCTTCTGGGGCACCAGCCCGCAGCCTTCATAGAATCTCTTCGCACCCTGATTGCACTCCCATACATTCAATGTCAGGTTATAGCAGCCCTCTCTTCTGGCAAACTCCAGCACATGCTCATACAGGCTCCTGCCTATATGCTTCCCTCTTAAGCTCTCATCCACACATAAATCATCGATATACAATGTCCTGATATCCGTCAATATGTTGTCGTTAAAATGCTGTTGAAATACGCAGAACGCATAGCCCATTACATATTCGTTCTCATCTACCGCAACGAATACGGGCCTTGCGTCATCGCATAAAATAGCCAGAAGCTCCTCGTCTGTATACTTTTTCGTGTCGCCCTTGAACAAATCCGGCCTTCCGTCGTGGTGCACCGCCAGAACCTGTCCCAGCAGCCTGCCTATTCCTATCAGATCCCTTTCTTCCCCACGTCTGATAACCATATTTTTCTCCTCCGGAAAGCCTTCCATTCCATATAGTACATTATGGGCCACATGCGGCCCCGCGTGCAACGTGATGCGCATTTAAAAAGAATGCCGAAAATTTTCATTTCCGAGCATTCTTTCTAGTAGCGAGAGGGGGATTTGAACCCTCGACACTGCGGGTATGAACCGCATGCTCTAGCCAACTGAGCTATCTCGCCATATTTATAACTCCCGTACAGCCTGTCTGCGCTGCCGACTTTGTTAGTATACAATGAGAAACAAGTTTTGTCAACAAATTTTTTTCATTATTTTTCTGTTTTTCTGTTTTTATATCTATACCGGAGCCGAAGCCCCGGTACAAGTTTCCCTGACATATTCAACCCATTCGTCTGTCCTTGGCTATCCCTTCACGGATCCTACCAACACGCCTTTCACGAAATATTTCTGGAGGAAAGGGTATACCACCAGAATGGGCACTGTGGTCACGATGATTGTGGCGTATTTGATGATTTCCTTCAACAGATAGGCCTCGGCGTCCTGCCCTACATTGTTGGCAAGCAAGGTCTCCATGTCCTCCTGCTTCACCAGGAGCTCCCGCAGGAACATCTGCAGGGGATAGAGGTCCCTGCGCTTCTGTAGGTACACCAGCGCCGGATACCACTCGCCCCATTTCCCCACTGCGTAGAACAGGGTGATGGTGGCCAGGGCCGCCTTGGACAAGGGCAGCGTAATCTTCGTCAGCATGGTGAAGTCGTTGGCCCCGTCCAACGCCGCTGACTCGTACAGACTCTCCGGCACCGACTGGAAGGAGGTCCGCAGCACAATCATATTGTAGACACTCAACATCCCGGGCACAATCATGGCCCAGACCGTATTGGTCAGATGCAGGCCCTGCACCACCAGGAAGGTAGGAATCATGCCGCCGCCGAAATACATGGTGAAGATGATGAACAGCATCACAGGTTTCTTCAGCATGAAGTTCTTCTTCGCGATTGCATAGGCTCCTACGATGGTAATTGCCATGCTGCAGGATGTCCCCACAATCACATAAAATATAGTATTTCGAAATCCCGTCCATATATTATCAGAATCAAGAACCGCCTTGTAGCCCCGCAGACTGAAGCCCGCAGGCCTGATCATGAGTCCTGACACCTTCCCCAGCTCTACGGGATCGCTCAGGGAACAGAACAGCACGTAGAGCAGCGGGTAGAGCGTAATCACCATCAGGAACACCATGATGAGATTATTGACCACCAGGAAAATCTTCTCCCCGGTGCCGATTATCATCCTCTTGTCATTTTCTTCCTTCATCATTCACCCTCCTAATTTAAATCGCTGCGCGATGGCACTAAAGGGGAAAGCCTCTTCGGCCCACACCTCATGAAAGTTCCTCTCGTGCGCCTTCGTGCCTCTCCGTCACCACAGACTCGTCTCGTTGAACTTCCGGCTCAACCTGTTGGCCGTCGTCACCAGAATCAGGTTGATGACGGAATTGAACAGGCCCACCGCGGTGGAGTAGCTGTAGTTGGCATCCTCGAAACCTTTCCGATATACAAAGGTAGAAATGATGTCCGAAGTCTCATAGGTCAGCGGCGTCTGCAGCAGGAAAGCCTTTTCCCAGCCAATGCTCATCAGGCCGCCCATTGCCAGGATGAACATGGTGACAATCGTAGGCCGCATGCCGGGCAGCGTCACGTGCCAGATCTGCCGAAACTTGTTGGCCCCGTCGATCCTGGCGGCCTCATACAGTTCCGGGCTGATTCCGGCGATGGTGGCCAGGTAGACGATGGAACCCCATCCAAAGCCCTGCCAGATATCGGATATCACGTAAATCGCCCTGAAGCAGTTCTTGTCCCCAATCAGGCTCCCGGTATGCCCGGTGATGCCGTTCACAATCTGTGTGATGAAGCCGTCGCTGTTGGTGAATACCAGAATCAGGCTGGCGATGATGACCGTGGTGATGAAGTGGGGCAGATAGGTGATGGTCTGCACCAGCTTCTTAAACCTCATATTGCGGATCTCGTTCAGCAGCACCGCGAAGATGATGGGCGCCATGAACCCGAACAGCAGGTTCAGTCCGCTGAGGGCCAGCGTATTCTTCAGAGTCCTGCCGAAGTACATGGAGGACGTGAATTCCTTGAAATATTTCATCCCCACCCAGGGGCTCTCCAGAATTCCCAGCCTGGGCTTATAGTTCTTGAACGCTATGACAATGCCGTACATGGGAGCATAGCTGAAAATGAGCAGATACACCACCACCGGCAGGAGCATGATATAGATATATTTGTTGGATCTGAAATCCCTTTTCAGCCTGACCGAGAATTTCTCTCTTTCCAACCTTCCGTTATTGACCTTCGCAGCTTTCATACACCCCTCCTGTCCTTCAGAAACGGAAAAGGGCACCTTCAGGTGCCCTGCACCCGCAGATGCCCTTTTCGTCCTGCTACCTTGCGCCGTAACGATCCATAGCGCTCTGCTGGATTGCTATCAGTTCTTCAATATGTCCCTCGTTCTTCAGGATCTCCCGGAATTCATCGAACTTGTCGATGGGCTCCTGGCCTGTGATGAACTTCATGACCCACTCCTCTACGGCAGTAGCCACGTCACTGTTGTAGGTGCTCCTGGTCTCGGACTCCTCGGTGTTGTACATGATGAAGTTGGAGATGGATCCGGAGGTACCCTCGGTCTTCCACAGCTCCAGAGCCTCGTCCTGGCAGCCCTTGTTGTACTTCTTGGTAAGAATGTAGTTCAGGTCCGTATCCTCATAAGCATGCCACTGCTGAGGGCAGCTTCCCAGACGAACTTCCTTGCTGGCATCAGCGCTCAAAGGCACCTGTACCGGCGCGCCGTCTTCCATGTTGTAGCCTACGCCCTCGATGCCGTTGGCCATCATCAGGTCGATGTCCTCCAGGTACAGGGCATCCAGCAGGGCGATGCAGGCATCCTTGTTCTCGGCATCGGCGGTAATGTACTTATAATCGCCAAGGGATCTGCTGCTGCTCCTCAGGTTCCTGGCATCGCCCGCGTTCAGCACAGGCATGGGAGCCGCCACCATCACCTTATCCGGATTCTCTCCCTCGGTGGTCACAAAGTAGGTCACGCCGTATGTATACAGATGGATCAGCGTAGATCCGATCCTGTCTCCGGCTGCCATGGACATGATGGAATCCGTATCCTGGCTGGCGAAGTCGGGATTGATGAAGCCCGCCTCATACCACTCGTGCATCTGGGTGAGGAAATCCTTGTAGGCATCCTCGTAAGGGCCGAATCCCACGGTGCCGTCCTCCTTGACGAAATAGCTGTTGCCGGAGACGCCGTATGCGCCCGCAAAGATATTGGACGTGTAGATCAGCTGGTCCTTGTCGAGGGCAAGGGGATACTCTACCCCATTGTCCTTCATGGCCTGCAGCATGGCGGTCCAGTCATCGATGGTCTGGGGAACCTCCATATTGGCGGCCGCCAGGTAATCGCTTCTGATGATGGGCCCGATGAAGTTCAGGTCAGCTTCCTCGCTGCCGCAGATTTTGGCGCCCAGGCGGATAATCCTGCCCTCGTCGTCGGTCACTGCCTTCATCAGGAAGGGATCGCTGCTGATCATATTATAGAAGTTCGGCGTGTCCACCGCGTTGATGTCGTCCGTGTAGTCGTACAGGACACCGTCCGCATAAGCCATCTCCACGCCGCCAGGATAGAACCTGTCGATGCCGCGGCAGAAAATCATATCCGGCAGCTTCTCGTCAGACATCATGATATTGAAGTTCTCGCTCTCCTGCCCCACAGGCGGGTGGATGAACTCGAAATTCACATTGAATTTCTCTTCCAGGGCCTTGATTGCCTCGTAGTCGCCCATGTCGGTAGATACTGCACCCGAGTTCTCGGTGGTCATGGCGAACCAGATGCTGATGGTCTCGCCGCCCAGGTCTGGATAGCCGTTCTCGTCTCTGGGATACTTGGCCTCTCCCTCGGCGCTGCCGCCTTCATCGCCGCCGCTCTCCACTTCCTCAGAAGACCCCTCCGGCGCTTCCCCGGAAGCTTCTTCCGCGCTGGACTCTTCCGCAGACTTTGAATCCGCACCGGAGCTTCCGCTTCCGGAATCGCCCGAGCCGCCACAGCCCGCCAGGAGACCTGCAGTCAACGCTGTCGTCAGCAATAATGAAATAACCTTTTTACTCTTCATCTTACATCCTCCTTTTCTTGCTTTTCTTGCGCTACGTAGCCTGAGTCGACTTTGTGCACAATGTACTTTGTACATAATGTCATTATAGTTTACGAAGGATGTTTTTGTATATAACGATTATTTGTATAAAAATATCACTTTTTCAACATTCTAAATCTCTCATTTGTGCTGTTTTTTCTCCAAATATTCATTTTCTGATATAGAATGTTTATTTTGTGCAATATGATAGTGAAAATATTATATTTTCAAACCTTTTCCCTGTATTGGCCCGGCGTCATGTGCTCTATTTTTTTGAATACGCGGATGAAAGCCGACACATTGTAGAAGCCTGTCCTGTCCGCCACCTCTTTCACACGGATGGCGGGATTGTCCTTCATCAGGGTCTTAGCCTCGTCGATCCTGCAGCGGTGGATATAGTCCAGTAGGCCCACGCCCATCTGTTGCTTGAAGAACCGGGACAGATGGGAGGGGGATACGGCAAAGCGGTCGGCAAGCCCCGCCACGGACAAATCGGGGTCGGAAAGCACCCTCCGCACGGCTTCGATGATTCTGTCGATGCGCAGGCAGTTCTCGGAGCCTGACTGCCCCCGCTCCACCTCCTGAATCTCGCTCTCTTTCTGCCGCTGCCGCAGCTGCTCATAGCCCTCCTGCAGCCGGGCCAGTCCCTCCAGTCCATCGCTGACATAAGCTTCGCAGCAGATTTCCTCCTGAACCTCCATCTCCTCCAGGACTGCGGCATTGTCCCGGCGAATCCTGTCGCCGAATTCCTTCGCGTCCGCCGCCTCTCCGTTGAGGACGGCTATGCAGCCGTTCTGCTCCTCAATGATGTAGAAACGGGCAACGTATTCCATCTTTTCCTCTATGTAGGCGCCCAGAGAGTCCCTGAGCACCTCCACCCCGGCCTCCTCGGGCATCCCGAAGAGCCCCTCCTCCGAGGTCTCGGCCAGCTCATAGAGGACCACGGCGAACCAGGGAGCGTCCAGCCCCAGGCCGTACAGCCGCCCGCCCTCCTCTATGCCCTCTCTGTAGGGAATCCTGCCATACAGGATTTTCTCCAGATAGATTTTCCGGTAATCCTCCTCGTACCGCTTGACGGTGCTCTGGAGCTTTTGGTTTCTGGCGATGTAGTCATTGATATAGCGCTCCATCTTATCATAGTCCTCGACGACCGCCCTGTCCTCGTTCCCGGCCTCCCTGAACAGGCCGAAGATGCGCTTGATGGGGCTGTAGTTTCGGTTGGTCAAAGCCAGGCACAGCAGGATGGAGAGCACGATGCACAAGCCCAACGCCACCGCGGAGTAGACCCTGACGAACACAAAGGAAGAATGCGGCATGTCCTTGGGGGAGGCATAGACGAAGGTGAGGCCGTACTGGCTGGAATACCGAATTCTCACCGCATAAGTGATGCCGCCGAAGCTGACCCGATCCCCGTCCCGCCAGCCTGCGGCCTGGAGCAGCTCCGCCAGTTCCTTCTGGGCATCGGCATCGAAGCTGCTGCCAATGATTCCATTGGAGTTGTAGATCAATAGCTTGTCATGCTCCTCTAACTGGAGATTGGCGGCCATCTGATCCATGTACTCATTCCGTATCTGTACGGCGATTGTCACAGGGGAATCCTGTTTCCCGCTATTGAGGACGCTGCTGACGATCAGGTTGCGGCGCTCCCCAGACTTCCCCGATAGCTGGACGGACTTCCCGTTCCATCTGCTTTTCAGCGCTTCCTGCCATTCCTCGAAGGAGCCTCCGTAATTCAGCTCATGGAAATAGCCGCTCTCTACCCCCCCAGTCACGGAAAACACCATTTCGTACTGGGGAAAATACAGATAGGCCGTCTCCAGATTGGTGCCCACCAGCACCTTGCTCATATATTTGTGAATCTGGTATTCTGTCCAGTAGTCCCGTTCCTTTGATTTGGCGTAGGAGACGATCAGCTCCGAATTCTTCACCCGGTTGATCAGCTGGTACGCGGACCAGAACTCCTGGTTCACCTCGCCGGTAAGCTGCTCTAGCGCCACGCTCCGGAAGCCTTCCGCTTCCTTCTCCATGTTCATGAGGAACATGGCCGCCAGGGCGATGCTGATCAGCATGGGCAGCAGCAGAACATAGAGCGCTGATTTCAGCAGGGACATGAACACCTTTGAATTCGGCTCCAGCCTTAAGTTTACTCTTTTTTCCATCCTGTATCCCCTCATAAATCCGTATATGAAAGAAGGCTTCCCGGGGAAGCCTTCAAAAAAGCCTGTCTATCACGTCCTGTACAGTCTTCACCCCTATGATCTTCATTCCGCCGCCCCGGCCGCATTCCTCCGCGCACACGGCGGGCAGGAGGCAGATCTCGAAGCCCAGCTTCTCAGCCTCCGCCACCCGCTGTTTCGCCATGCTCACCCCTCTGACCTCGCCGCTTAGGCCCACCTCGCCGAAGGCCACCAGCTTCGGGCTGAGGACCCTGTTGTGGAAGCTTGACAGGATGGCTATCACGATTCCTAAGTCCATGGCCGGCTCCAGCACCTTCAAGCCGCCGGTGATGTTCACATAGGCGTCGCAGGGGGCGAGCTGCACGCCGGAGCGCTTCTCCAGCACTGCCATCAGAAGGTTCACCCTGTTGAAGTCCGTCCCCGTGGTCTGCCTGCGGGGAATGCCGAAATTGCTGTGGCACACCAGCGCCTGAATCTCCACCAGAAGCGGCCTGGTGCCCTCGCAGGTGGCCGCCACCACGGAACCGCTGGCATTCTCCGGCCTGCCGTTCAGCATATATTCCGAGGCGTTGGGCACCTCCGACAGCCCCGCCTGGCGCATCTCAAAGACACCGATCTCGTTGGTGGAGCCGAAGCGGTTCTTCACCCCCCGCAGGATGCGGTAGGAGGCATGTCCGTCCCCCTCGAAGTACAGCACCGCGTCCACCATGTGCTCCAGCACCCTGGGACCCGCCACCGTGCCCTCCTTGGTCACATGGCCCACGATGAGCACCGACACCCCCAGGCCCTTGGCAAGCTGCAGCAGGACGGCCGTGGATTCCCTTACCTGGGACACTGCGCCCGGCGCGGCGGACACGTTCTCATTGTACATGGTCTGGATGGAATCGATGACCACAGCCTCCGGCGGGTCGGAGCGGATAATCTCCGCTATGTCCGCCAGGTTCGTCTCGCACAGCAGCAGCATCTTCTCGGAGAACTCCCCGATCCTGTCCGCCCGCATCTTGATCTGGACCAGGGATTCCTCCCCCGATATGTAGAGCACCGTCCTGCCCTGCCTGGACAGGTTGCGGCAGACCTGCAGGAGAAGGGTGGATTTCCCGATTCCCGGGTCTCCTCCCACCAGCGTCAGCGACCCCTGCACGATGCCGCCCCCCAGGACCCTGTCCAGCTCTCCGATGCCGGTGACCAGCCTGTCCTCCTCCCGGACAGTGACCTGGGACAATACAGTGGGGGCGGCCCTGCGCAGCCTGTCGGCAGACGCGCCGAAGCCGCCCCCATGGGGAGCCCTGCCGACGGGCCCCTCCACAAAAGTATTCCATTCCCTGCAGCCGGGGCACTGTCCCATCCATTTGGCGGATTCGTACCCGCAGCTGCTGCAGAAAAAAACATTGGATGTCTTCGCCTTTGCCATATCCCTTCCGCGCCCTTAAATCTGCACGATCTTCACGGGAACCTCGCCAGCCGTCTCCAGCTCCACGCTTAAGGACAGCTTGCCGCCGAAATGCGTCTTGATGGCCCCGATGCTCTCTCCGCCTACGAAGACCTCATAGGCAGTATCGTCCGACAGACCTACTGTAATCTGGGCGTCCTCGTCCCCCTCTACCACGAATTCCACGCCGTCCGGCTTTTCCGTGAATTCCAGGACGCTCGTGCCCGGCACGGATTCATAGAGGAAGGAGCCGTTCTTCTCCAGCTTGGTAATCTCCCTGTAAGTCTTCACCTTCAGCAAATCCCCCGCATGCTGATAGTCCTCCACCTTGGCCTTCTTCTCCAGTTTATGATTGCCGAAACTGATAGCGCCGTCCGATTCGCTGCGAATCAACTCCTCCACCACTGCCATGTCTAAACCCTCCTGCATTTTATCGTATTCTGTCTCGGTTCACGCTCCCGCCGGGGAGCCGCGAACAGCTTCCTATTCTTAGTATAATATAATCCGCGGTCTTTTTCTACAAGATTTTTCAGAAATTTTTACGCCTTAACTGTAAAGCAGACCTTCCCGTTCTTGAAGCCTGCGGACACCGCGTCTCCCGGCTGCACCCGCTTTAGGAGAATCTCCTCCGCCAGTGCGTCCTCCACCACGGACTGGATGGCCCGCTTCAAAGGCCTGGCGCCCATCTTGGCATCGGAATACTTCTCCACCAGATGCTCCTTCAAGGCGCTCGTCAATGTCAGCCTGATATCCATCTGGGCCAGGCAGCGGTCATGGAGGTTCGCGGAGAGCAGCCCGACGATGTCCTTCATGTTCTCCTGGTTCAGCTGATGGAAGACAATGATGTCGTCTATCCTGTTGATGAACTCCGGCTTGAAGCTGCGCTTCACCTCTTCCATGACTCCGGACTTCATGCGCTCATAGTCCCGCTTCGCGTCGCTGACGGCGGCGAAGCCCAGGTTCTTGGGATCCACGATCCGCTGGGCCCCTGCGTTGGAGGTCATGATCAGCACGGTGTTCTTGAAGCTCACCTTCCTGCCCTTGGAATCCGTGATATGGCCGTCGTCCAGAATCTGCAGCAGGATGTTGAACACGTCCGGGTGGGCCTTCTCGATCTCGTCGAAGAGCACCACGGAATAGGGGTTGCGCCTGACCTTCTCGGAGAGCTGCCCGCCCTCGTCAAAGCCCACGTAGCCCGGCGGGGAGCCTATCATCTTGGACACGGAATGCCCCTCCATATACTCGGACATGTCCACGCGGATGATCGCCTCCTCGGTGCCGAACATGGCCTCCGCCAGGGCCTTGGACAGCTCTGTCTTGCCCACGCCGGTGGGGCCCAGGAACAGGAAGGAGCCGATGGGGCGCTTGGGATCCTTCAAGCCTACGCGGCCTCTGCGCATGGCCCTGGCCACGGCCACCACCGCCTCCTCCTGGCCGATGACCCGCCTGTGGAGGATGCTCTCCAGCTTCAATAGCCTGTCGCTCTCCTTCTGGGCCAGCTTCTGCACCGGAATCTTGGTCCACATGGCCACCACTTCCGCAATCTCGTCCTCGCCGATGGCATATTTCTTATTGCCATCCTGGCTCTCCATGCGCTTCTTGGCCCGCTGGAACTTCTTGACCATTTCATCCTGCTTGCTCTTAATCTCCACCGCCTGGGAGAAGGCCTCCATGCGGATGGAGCGCTCAATCTGCTGGTCCATCTTGCGGATTTCCTCCAGAAGGTCCTTCTGCTTATCCGGCATGTCCACGGACTTCAGCCTGGCGCTGGCCGCGGCCTCATCTATCAGGTCGATGGCCTTGTCCGGCAGGTTCCTGTCGTTGATATAACGGTTGGAAAGCCGTACCGCCGCGTTCACGGCCTCCGGCGTAATCGTCACCTTGTGGTGCTCCTCGTATTTTCCCTTGATGCCCTCCAGGATGCGGATGGCCTCCTCCTCCGTGGGCTCCTCCACGTTCACCGGCTGGAACCGCCTCTCCAAGGCGGCGTCCTTCTCGATATATTTCCGGTACTCCACGATGGTGGTGGCTCCAATCATCTGCAGCTCGCCTCTGGCCAAGGAGGGCTTGAGGATATTGGAGGCGTCGATTGCCCCTTCCGCGCCACCGGCGCCGATCAGGGTGTGCAATTCGTCCATGAACAGGATGACATTCCCGTCTTCAATCACCTCCCGGATGACCCGCTTGATGCGCTCCTCGAATTCGCCCCGGTACTTGCTCCCCGCTACCATGCCGGAGAGGTCCAGGGTCAAAAGCCGCTTGCCCCGGACGGTGGCGGGAACTTTCCCCTCCACGATGCGCTGGGCCAGGCCCTCCACCACGGCTGTCTTGCCCACGCCCGGCTCTCCGATCAGGCAGGGATTGTTCTTGCTGCGGCGGCTCAGAATCTGGATCAGCCGGCGGATTTCCTCCTCCCTGCCGATGACGGGATCCAGCATCCCCTCCCTGGCCAGGTCCGTGAGGTCCCTGCTGTACTGGTCCAGGGTGGAGGGGCGGCCCCTGCCGGACATGCGCCTGCCCAAATCTTCCTTATAGAGATTGCCGTCCTGTCCCATGGCGATCAGCGTATCCGCGTACAGCTTCTGGATATTGGCCCCGATGGTGTTCAGGAGCCGTACCGCCACGTTCTCGCCCTCCCGGATGATGGCCAGCAGCAGATGCTCCGTGCCGGTCTCTTTCTGGCCGAACCGCTCCGCCTGCCTGTGAGCCTCCTCCAGGATTTTCCTGGCCCTGGGGGAATAGCCGCCCCGCTCTTTCAATCCTACGCCGCCGTCAAAGGCGATCAGCTCCCTGATCATATCCAGGACCTGCTGCAGCTCCACATTGTTGTCCGTCAGGACCTTATGAGCCACACCATTCTCTTCCTTCAGCAGACCTGCCAGGATATGCTCTGTCCCCACATATCCCTGTTTTAAACGGCTGGCAAATTTGGACGCGTGAGCCAACGCCTCCTGCGCCCTGTCTGTAAACTGTGATCCCATATCCTTCCTCTTTTCCCAAGAATTGGAACAATTCTTTGTTTTCTTTGTTACGCGTAATCCTCATAAATCTCTTCAATCAGTTCATGAATCTCTTCTTTTGAGATGTTTTTGCAGCTTCCCTTCGCCAGAATCACCTGCAGCTCCTTCTTCAGTGCCTCAAGCGTCTCCACACGGTCCACATCTATGGCAATCACCGCGCCTCTCCTGCGGTCCACCTTCACGTATCCCTCCTGCTTCAAGACAGTATAGGCCTTGTTCACCGTGTGCATATTAATCCCAATGGAATCTGCCAGCTGACGGACGCTGGGCAGCGGATCCCCCTCTCTGAAACGCGAGGTGGCTATGCCCATGATAATCTGGTTGCACAGCTGCAGATACAATGCTTCTTCACTGTTGAAATCGATTTCAATAATCATGAACGCCTCCTTACGCCGAAATGCTTTTCCTCCAATTCTCCGTTTATCATAAAGCAGCCTCAGGGCGCTGTCAACCAAAGAAAAGGAAATTTTAGAGGTTTTTTAGAAACCCCCACACGGAAACAGGGAGTACCCTTTCGGAATATTCCCTGTTCCAGATTCCTCTATAACACTGTCTATTCATCGTCCCCGTCATAATTCAGGTATTCGAATTCAAACTCATCGTCATCCGCCATAAAGTTCTTCGGCTGGGCTTTCTGGCTGGCCTGGCCCGGTCTTGCTCCCTGGGGCGCCCTGCCGGAAGCCCCTTCCGGCCTCCTGGCTCCCTGGGTCCCCACAGGACGCTGGCCCTGAACGCCCGCCGGGCGCTGGCCGCTTCCCGCACTGCGCTGATCTCCTCCGGCGATACGCTGCCCGGCAGTCGGCGCCGGGCGTGAGCCCTGGGTGCCCGCGGCGCGCGTCCCCTGAACGGCGCCTGCGGAGCGTACGCCCTGCCCCTGTGGAGCGCCTGCCGGACGCGCGCCCTGCACCGGGCGCTGGGCACTGCTGCGGCTGGCGGGGCGCTGACCCTGGGCACTGTCCGCCGCTGACCTCTGGCCTGCCGGTGCCGCCGACCTCTGGCCTGACGCTCCAGCGGGACGCTGGCCGCTTCCCGCCGGCCTGGCTCCCGCCGCTCTGGGCTGCTGCTCCTTAGGGCCGACCGTATGCATGGCCGGTTTCTGCCTGCTCTGGCCCCCCTGGCCGTCCTCACCGCCGGAGGCCTTCTTTCTGCGCAATGTCTCGTTCTCCACCTCGCTGAAGTACGCGGAGTCCGTCATATCGCGAATCTTGAACACAAGGAAAGCGATGCCTGCCACCGCGGCCACCAGCAGGAATACCAGCACGATGATGACAATCTTCTGGTCCTTCACCTTTGCTTCACTGTCGCGGTATAGCTGGGCGTTCTTATCCACGTTCTCGAAGAGCTGATCCACAGGATAGCCGTTACCGGGGTCGTTCACAGTGTCCACGATCAGCCATCTTCCGTTCTTCTCTACAAGCTCATAGGGATTTGGTTCCGGTGCAACCGTGGGCTCCGGCTCCTCCGGCGTCTCCGGGGACTCCTGCCCCAGAGGCGTCAAATCGGCCGACAAAGCGCAGTTATCCGACAGCAGGAAGCCGTCTATCTGGGTCTCGCCCAAGATACAGTTTACCTGATACCAATTGACATTGTCCGCATCCGTCACATAGCCTGTCACGGTGATCGCCGTGGCATCGGGCACCGTCCCCAGCACCTGTCCCGACAGGGAAGCTGTGTCACGGATTTCCACTCCCTCTCCCGACACCGAGGCGCTGACAGGGTTCACCTGGGTCACCTCCACAGGCGGCGCGCTCTCGCCTCCGCCCTCTCCTTCGCCTCCCTCTGTCCCGCCGGCAGGGATGTCCCCCGACACCTCCACCAGGTCGGAACGGACATAGCCGGTGGTGGTATCGTTCACCTGCACCTGATACCATGTATAGCCGTCCGCCCCCTGGGTCTGTCCCAGGACGGTGAGCACCTTATCCTTCTCCGCGCCGCCCACCATGGTGCTGGCGGTATCCGCGCTCTCCCGAATCTTGGCGCCAGTTGAAGCCGTCACCTTTGCCTGCCCTGCGGCATGGCCTGTCAGCGGAGTCCCGCAGAATCCCGCCGCGAATATGCCGATAGCCAAAGCGAACGCCAAAACGCCTCCCAGCAGTCTCCTTCTCAGTTCGTTTGCTCTTCTCATGTGTCTTCTTCTCCTTGCATTTAATTGTCTCTGGTGAATCTCCGCTGGCCCTCCTCGGACTTCTGCTCCAATCCAAAGCCCTGGGTCGCCTTATGCAGCATCTCCCTCTGCTTCTCTTCCAGGTTCCGGTGCACCTTGATCTCGCATTCCGGGCAATACTGTCCGGAACGAATCTGCTTGCCGCATAACTCACAGCGCAGGAACACCTTGGACCCTTCCGTTATCTCTATCCTGCCGTCCTTCAAGAGACGCCTCACCGTGCGCTGGGACACTCCTATTGCCTGCTCTATCTGAGCCGCTGTAGCTCCTTTGTTCTCCTCGATGTAGCACCTCACCTTTCCATAGTCGTCATAATCCACGGCTCCACAGTCCTCACAGTGGTACTCTCCTACTCCCTTGAACACCATCACACCGCCGCATTCCTTACATACCCGCGGAATATTGTACGCCTCCAACGTTCCCAGAACACTCATATGTAAACACCTCCATTCCTTCTATCCGTTCTATTTCCCTGTAGCCTTGCCCTCAGGCCTCATCGATGGCCTTGCCGATGTCATGCCGCATGTACTTATTGGCAAAGCTTACCCATTCTGTGGCCTCATAAGCCTTCCTGCGGGCCTGCGCCAGGGTATCCGCCTTGGCCGTCACCCCCAGCACGCGCCCTCCGTTCGTGACGATCCGGCCTGCCTCGTCCAGCTTGCTCCCGGCATGGAAGCAATAGCAGCCGCTCTCCCCGTCGAACCGCTCCAGGCCTGTGATTTCAAAGCCTTTTTCATAGGAGACCGGATAGCCCTCAGATGCCAGCACCACGCACACGGCCGCATTGTCCTCGAACTCTAACTCTATTTTATCCAGCTTGCCGTCGATGCACGCGTCCACCACGTCCAGGATGTCGTTCTTCATCCTGCACAGCACCACCTGCGTCTCGGGATCGCCGAACCTGGCATTGTACTCCAGCACCTTGGGCCCCTGGGGGGTCAGGATCAATCCGAAGAAGATGACGCCCTTGAACTCCCTGCCCTCTGCCGCCATGGCATCCACCGTGGGCTGATAGATATATCTGCGGCAATATTCGTCCACCTCTTTCGTATAGAAAGGACTGGGCGAGAAGCAGCCCATGCCGCCGGTATTGGGCCCCTGGTCCCCGTCCCCGGCCCGCTTGTGATCCTGGGCGGAGGTCATGGTCTTTACCGTCCTGCCGTCCACGAAAGCCAGCACGGACACCTCCCTGCCCGTGAGGAATTCCTCCACCACCATCCGGTTTCCCGCTTCGCCGAAATGCTTATCCTCCATAATCTCCTTTACGCCCGCTTTTGCCTCCTCCAGGGTATTGCAGATCAGCACGCCCTTTCCCAGGGCCAGCCCGTCGGCCTTGAGGACGATGGGCATGGAGGCATGCTCCAGATACGCTGACGCCTCTTTCGCATCGTCGAAAGTCTCATAGGCCGCCGTGGGGATGTGGTATTTCTTCATCAGATCCTTGGAGAACGCCTTGCTGCCCTCCAGGATGGCCGCGTCCTTCCTGGGGCCGAACACCCGAAAGCCCGCGGACTCCAATCGGTCCACCAGCCCTGCCGCCAGGGGGTCGTCCGGCGCCACGAACACCAAATCTATGGCCTTCTCCTTCGCATAGGAGACGATTCTGTCAAACTCCATCACGCCAATGGAGGGTTCGCATTCCGCGATTCCAGCGATGCCCGCATTGCCCGGGACACAGAAGAGCGCGTCCACTCTGGGGCTCTTCTTCATCGCTGCGGCGATTGCATGCTCCCTTCCTCCTGCGCCAATAATCAAAACTCTCATGCCGCACCTCTTTCCTATATCCTTAAAGCCCTTCGACCTGGGAGCCTCCTGTTCCTGCCCCGGATGCCCCTCATTTCCGCCTCATGGCCTTGTTGTCGATGATATGTATTCTGTCGTTCGCTATGTCGTCTATCGCCTGGGGGAGCAGAATCCATTCCGCCTGCTCCATCACCCGCCGCTGCAGAGTCTCCGGCGTATCGCCCTCCTCCACATCCACTGCCTTCTGGGCGATGATCGGCCCCTCGTCCATCCCATCATTGACGAAATGCACCGTGGCCCCGGTGACCTTCACGCCCCGCTCCAGCGCTTTCTCATGCACCTTCAGCCCGTAATACCCCACACCGCAGAAAGAGGGGATCAGGGAGGGGTGGATGTTGACGATCCTGCCGCTGAAAGCCGCCACCATCTGGGGCGGAATCCGCACCAGAAATCCGGCCAGCACGATCAGATCCGGGGAAAGCTTCTCCATCTCCTCCGTAAAAGCCTGGTTGAACGCCTCCCTGTCAGGATATTTCCTGGGGGAGAGCGCTCTTGCCTCTATCCCATGGTCCCTTGCCCGCTCCAGCGCCTTGGCCCCGGCATTGTTGCTGATCACCGCCAGCACCTGGGTATTGGTGATCCTCCCGCTGTCGATGGCGTCCAGGATGGCCTGGAGATTGGTGCCTCCCCCGGACACGCACACTACAATCTTCAGCATATGTCCACTCCCTTTTCTCCGGCCATGCATCTGCCCACCACATAAGGAGTCTCGCCCGCCCCCTGGATGGCCTCCAGGCACGCGTCCTTATCCTGGGGCGATACCGCCAGCACCATGCCTAAGCCCATGTTATAGGTATTGTACATCATCCGCTCTTCGATATCCCCTTTCTTCGCAAGGAGACGGAAGATGGCGGGCACCTCATAGCTGCCCTTCTCCACCACGGCCCGTATGCCCTCCGGCAGCATCCTGGGGATGTTCTCATAGAAGCCGCCGCCTGTGATATGGCTGCAGCCCTTTATCCGCACACCTGCGTCCTTTATGGCCCGCAGGGCCTTCACATAGATCTTCGTAGGCGTCAGCAATGTCTCCCCCAGCGTGCCGCCCAGCTCCTCGTAGTAGGTGTCCAGGCTTTCCTTTGTCATCTCGAACACCTTGCGCACCAGAGAGAAGCCGTTGGAATGTACACCGGAGGACGCTATGCCGATAAGCACATCCCCCTCCCTTATCTGCTCCCCGGTGATCAAATCTCTCTCATCCGCCAGCCCTACCGCAAAGCCCGCCAAATCGTACTCCTCCTGGGGCATCATGCCCGGATGCTCCGCGGTCTCGCCGCCGATCAGCGCCGCCCCGGCCTGCCTGCACCCTTCCGCCACTCCCTTTACGATTGCGGCGATTTTCTCCGGGACATTCCTGCCGCAGGCGATGTAATCCAGGAAGAACAGCGGCTCGCCTCCGGCGCAGGCCACATCGTTCACGCACATGGCCACGCAGTCGATGCCGATTGTGTCATGCTTATCCATAAGGAACGCCAGCTTCAGCTTGGTGCCCACGCCGTCCGTGCCGGACAGCAGCACAGGCTTCTCCATCCCCTTCACGGCCTCCATGGAGAACGCGCCGGAAAAGCCGCCTATGCCCCCCAGCACCTCCGGGCGCATAGTAGCCTTTACATCCCCCTTCATCAGCTCCACGGACCGATAGCCTGCCTCAATATCCACTCCCGCCTTTTTGTAATCCATCTTTCGCCTCCTATAACGCCTTATTTTTTCTGTCCTTCCAGATAGGCCTTATAGCCCTCCTCCTTAAGCCTTGCGTCCTTGGCCTCCACCTGGCTTTTCAGCTTGGCGCTGTAGCCCTTCAGCCTCTGCAGCAGGGCATCGTCCGAAGTGGCCAGGATTTTCGCCGCCAGTAGCCCCGCGTTGGCTCCTCCGTTTATGGCCACCGTGGCCACCGGGATGCCGGATGGCATCTGTACGATGGAGTACAGGGAATCCCTACCGCCCAATGAGGTGGTATGCATGGGTATGCCGATGACCGGCATGGGGAAAATCGCCGCACACATGCCCGGCAGATGGGCCGCCATGCCCGCTCCCGCGATGATTACCTTGAACCCCTTTTCCTCCGCGCCCTTCGCATACTCGAAAAATACATCCGGCTCCCTGTGGGCGCTGATGATTGCCATCTCATAGGCGACGCCCAGCTCCTCCAGAATATCCGCTGCCTTCGCCATCACGGGCATGTCGGAATCGCTTCCCATCACAATGCCCACCTTAGGCATGCCGACTTTTTTATCCTGTATCTCTCCCATAAAACGCCTCCTCCGGCCTGTGGCCCTACTTTCTCTATTCTCCAGTTTACTAAAGAATGACCGCCTATGCAACCATTTTTTCTAAAATGCTTCCTATCGGCCGCTTTTTATCCCCGAAAGGCCCTCTCGGGCACCGGCATATATTCCCGAAGCAGCGCGCCGGCCCTGGATTCATATTCCGTCCAAAGCCTCTTCTGCTCCCCGGACAGCCCAATCGCGTCCCCGCAGGGAACCAGCTGAGGATTCTGCGCCTCCGCGCACTTCGGAATTGCAGGCCCCGCCCAGACCTTCAGCCGCTCCCTCCAGCGCTCGCAGGCGGCCCTGGCGGCCTCCAGCTTCCGGTTCACGTAATTCTTATCGAGGAATATGGCCTTGTCGGCCCTGTGGTCGCATTCAAACTGCGGGTTCGGGATGCCGCCGCAGAAGCCCTTGTCCACGCTCCTGCCGGCTCCCCTGTCGTCCAGGACGCTGCAGGCCGCTCTGGGACAGGCGCACCTGATTCCCATCCGCTCAAAATACGCCACGGCACAGCGCAAGACCCTCTCTGAGCCCAGCCGAAAGCCCAGGGTCAGGATTCCCTTCCCGGACAGGTTCCCGCCTGCCGCCTCCATGCCTCCCAAGCACTTTTTCATCCAGTCACCGGCCATGGCAGCAATGGATTCCTGCGGCAACTCTGCCAGATGCCTGGCCCTCTCCAGCTGTTCGGGGCCGACGTACTCCCCATAGCCGTACAGATACCGCAAATCCGTCAGGTCACTCTCCATAATCTTCCGCAGCCCGAAGCCGTCCTCCTCCACCTGCCCCTCCAGCCTGCGCAGGGCGGCCGCCTCGGCATAGTCGCCCGCGAACCAGTAAATGGCCTCCCGCACCTCCCCGGCGGAGGGTCTCCTCCCCTGATCCGCCGCATATACAAAGGATGCGTAGATTTCCACGAACAGCTCCATGCGGATCACCAGCTCCTCCAGCCTCCCCTCGTAGACGAAGCCGATCAGGCTGCGCAGCTCTGCATACAGGGCGGAAAGCAGCGCACCCAGCTCCTCGCCGAGCTCCCTCACCGCATAGGAGGGATTCCCGTAGCTTTCCCCGTAATGGCCGGGCAGGATATCGGCGTATAGCGCCCGATTCCGGGCCGCAAGCTCTGCGAGCCCCGCTTTCTCCGGGCCGCTTCGGGCCAGGAACTCCACGGTATCGTCTATCATCAGCAGGAACCTGGCGCAGAAGGAAAAGTAGGCCTCCAGCCTCTCATCCCCCACCTTCTCCCCGGGAATCCCCCGAATCCTCTCCAGCACCAGCCCGTACCGCTCCGCCAGAATCTCCCCGTTGCTCATTCCAGACTACCTCCCGCATATACGATGAGCCCGATGCCCACCAGGGCCAGCAGGTTCAGCACGATTCCCAGAACAGTGAAAAACCTGTAATACTCCTTTTCCTGCACCGTCACGAGTCCCAGAATCAGCCCGACGGTGGAATAGAGCGCCGCGAGCAGAGCCCCCGCCCCGAATCCGGCTCCCACCTTCCCGCCGTTTTTGTAGGAGAGGAATATCATGATGCCCAGGGAGGCCAGGCTGATGACGCCCAGGACCGTAGCCATGACGGCTCGGTTGGAATGCTTTTTATCTGTAAAAATAAATCCTTTTCTTTTTTTCATAGAAATCCGAAAGGGCATTCCCCAGAAAGTTCTGCCCCCTCTTAGGAAATGCCCGCCAGTCGCTCCTCACCTAGAATATAATTTTGGACTTGCCCGCAATCAGCTTCGCCCCACTGATGATCAGCAGAATTCCCGACACGACCCCCACCACCAGCGAAATCACACCCATGGTAATGCTGGTCACACCCGCTCCTTTCATCACCTTATATACTCTCTCGCTCATATATCCGCTCCCTTCTTTCCCCCGCGGCCTCATGTCCGCGCCTCCTGCGCCCCATATGTCTCATAATAGGCATCTATCGCCGCCTTTGTGGCATCGTCGATATAAATCCGTCCTTTGTACGGCCTGTTGCAGAGATGCTCCACCACTTCTTTCATGGTCACGATGGCCGCCGTCCGAAAGCCATAGCGCCCCTCAATCTCCTCCAGCGCGCTCACGCTCCCCGATGCCCCCTTCTCCATGCGGTTCAGGGATACCATCAGCCCTCTGATCTCCACCTTCGCCTGTGCCATGATAATGGGATAGGTCTCCTCGATGGATTTCCCGGAGGTGGTCACGTCCTCGATGATTACGACTCTGTCGCCATCCTTCATGCCGCTTCCCAGCAGAATGCCCGCCTCTCCATGATCCTTGGCCTCCTTGCGGTTGGAGCAGTAGCGCACGTCCTTTCCATAGAGCTCGCTGTAGGCCATGGCTGTGGCCACGCCCAGGGGAATCCCCTTGTAGGCCGGTCCGAACAGAATATCGAAGTCGTCCCCGTACTCCTCATGGATGGCCCTGGCGTAGTACCCGCCCAGCCGCCGCAGCTGCGTCCCAGTCACATAAGAGCCCGCATTCATGAAAAAGGGGGACTGCCTGCCGCTCTTTAGTGTAAACGAGCCGAATTTGAGCACATTGCTATCCACCATAAATTCGATAAATTCCTGTTTATACTGTTCCATTCTTCTACCGCTTCCTCCTGTCTGACAAGCCTACGATTGTTATCCATTCTATCATAATTTCGGGATATTTTCAATGGATTCCCAACATTTCGGAAAATCCGGGGAAATACAAGAGGAAAAGGTGAGCAGGACGATAAGCCGGGTTCTGTCGCGTACCAAAGGTACGGAATAATCATCTATCTAGCACGGCTGTCGCCAGCCGCGTCCAGCGACCTACCTGAGAGCAGGCCGGGCAAGCCTATAGCCCTCGTTCTGGTCTTGCTTCGGATGGGGTTTACATGGCTCCGCCCGTTGCCGGGCGGACGGTAGTCTCTTACACTGCCTTTCCACCATTACAGAGAATCAGGCCACTGCCGATCCCCTGCTGTTTATTTCTGTTGCACTGGCCTTGGAGTCGCCTCCACCGGACGTTATCCGGCATCCTGCCCTATGAAGCCCGGACTTTCCTCAAGCCCACGGAAGCCTCCGGGGACCTGCGATTATTTATCCTACTCACCGTTTCCTATAATAGAATCAAAAACAGATTCTATTATCCAAAATCTATAATAGAATCAAAAACAGATTCTATTATCCAAAATCTATAATAGAATCAAAA
>CAJUFO010000007.1:0-19337 GCA_910585615.1 uncultured Acetatifactor sp. | reverse complement strand
ACAGATTCTATTATCCGAAATCTATTATAACGGCAGCCGCCCGAAATTACAAGAGCAAAATCCGGCGGCGGCCAAAGAAGCGGCTCAGACATTGAAGCAGCTGCCTCCCACGAACTCCCTGCAGATGGAATTGTTCGGCAGGCTCTCGCTGGGTACGCCCAGGAAGTAATCCAAGAACTTCAGCAGCCGCTTGGCCTCGTAATACTCCGGCTCCCCCTTGTGAATCTGGAACAGCAAGGGCTCCGCGAAGGTCTTCAGCATGGCCAGCTCATAGACAAGCGCCGAGTTGAACATGGCATCCGCCTCCTCCTGGAAGGGGAAGATATTCTCCTCCTCGCCCCTGCGCACGGAGGGCCACATCTGAATGGTGCGCTGGGCGCTGGAGCCCCTGGTGCGGGCATCCCGGACCATCCTGCGCAGCAGCCTGCCGTCCGTGGTAGGGATGCGGTTGTGGGCGTCTATGTTCAGGGTGGTCAGGGCGCTGATGTAGATTTTATATTTGCTCTCCTCCGGCAGGGCGTATGACATCTTCTCATTGAGCCCGTGAATCCCTTCGATGACGAGTATGTCCTCTTCTCCAAGCTCCAGATAATCTCCCCTGTACTCCCGCTGCCCTATCTTGAAATTAAATGCCGGAAGCTCCACCCGCTCCCCGGCCAGGAGCTTCACCATGTTCTCGTTGAAGAGCTTCACGTCTATGGCCTCCAGGCATTCGAAATTGTAGTCCCCCTTTTCGTCCCTGGGCGTCTGCTCCCTGTTCACAAAATAATTGTCCAGCGCAATCGGATGGGGCACCTTGCCCAGAGTGCGCAGCTGGATGGAGAGCCTGTGGGAGAAGCTTGTCTTGCCCGAGGAGGAAGGCCCCGCGATCATGACGAACTTCACGTTCTCCCTGCTGGCGATGTCCTTCGCTATCTCCCCGATCATCCGCTCCTGCTTGGCCTCCTGCACCAGAATCAGGTCGCTGACGGAGCCGCGGCAAATCTGCTCATTCAGATCCCCCACGGTCTCGATTCCCGCCGTCCTGCCCCAGCTCTTTGCGCTCTCCATGGTGTCGAACAGTTTCCTGCTCTCCGTGAAGGGCTCCAGTGTCGTGGGCCTGGACTCAGAAGGGAGCACCAGCATGAATCCCTCCTCGTAGGAAATTACGTCATACCACCTGATGTACCCCGCGTTGGGGAGCATGTATCCGTAATAGTAATCATAATAGCCTTCCATTTCGTACACATTCACCGTGGAGCCCATACGGAAGCGGAACAGCTTCACCTTGTCCTCCATGCCTTTCCTCCGGAAAAGCTCTATCGCCTCATCCAGCGGATAGGATCTCTTCAGGAAAGGCGTCCCCGCCTCCACCAGCTCCCCCATCCTGTCCTTGATTCGCCGTGCATTCTCCTGCGTGGCCTCCACCGTTCCCAGGGTATTGATATAAAGCCCCCGGCCTATGGAGAATTCCACGCAGGTCTTCTGGGCGGCATCGGCCCCGAACACATCGCTCATGCTCTTCAAAAACAGCATCTTGGCGGCGCGGATATAGGATTTATGCCCGACGCTGTCCTTCAAGGTGAAGAATTCTATCTCGCAGTCCCTGGTAACCTTCTTAAAAAGCTCCCGAATCTTGCCGTTGGCGCTTACCAAAGCGATGGTGCCGTCATATTCCTTCTGGTATTCCGCCGCGATGGCCTCGAACGTGGTTCCCTGCTCTACCTGCTTGTGCTCTCCATGAATCGTAACTGTAACCATATCCACCCTTCCCTTCTGTCATTCTATGCTGCTGTAATAGCCAAGAGCCTCCTCTATCCGCGCCAGCTCCTCCCGTACCTCCTCTGACCGCCCTCCGGCCTTTCGCGAGTCCGCCCTCGCCAGCGATGCCGCAAGCCGCTCCAGATAGCTCCCTCGCTGCCGCAGGTAGGAGAAAAGCACCTGATCCCTTTGCTTTAACAAATGTTCCCCGAACAGGTCATACAGCCCAAATCCATCCGTCCTGTCCCCCGGCCTGCCGCAGGCCCCCGGGTTGCCTTCCACAGGCCGGGCTTTCATGGCAAAGTAATACTTCCCGTCCTCGCGGACGGCCCTCTCCTGCGTCACCTGAAAGCCCGCCTCCCGCAGGAAAGCCCTAAACCGCGGCAGTTCCGACTGGGGCTGCAAAATCAGCTCCCCCAGGCTCTTAGCCTGGTCCATCCCCTCCCCCAGAATCCGCTCCATGAGCCTGCCGCCCATGCCGGCGCACACCAGCGAGTCGGCCTCTCCCGCCCTATACGCCTCCAGACCGTCCGACAGGCGCAAAGTTATGTAGTCCCCAAGCCCGTATTCCTCCACATGCTGCTTCGCCCCCGCCAGCGGCCCTCTGCGCACGTCCATGGCCAGCGCGCTGGGACAGATTCCGGCCTGCACCAGATAGATGGACAGAAAAGCATGGTCGCAGCCCACGTCCGCCAGTCTGCTTCCCGGGGTCACCATATCGGCCAGCATCCGCAGCCGCCCCGACAGGGCCGCCCGGCCCGCCCGCGCATTTCTCTCCATCAGTCCAGATAGTCCTTCAGCTTTCTGCTGCGGCTGGGGTGGCGCAGCTTCCTCAGCGCCTTCGCCTCAATCTGGCGGATGCGCTCGCGGGTCACATTGAATTCCTTTCCCACCTCTTCCAGAGTCCGGGCCCGGCCATCGTCCAGGCCGAACCGCAGGCGCAGGACTTTCTGCTCCCTCTCCGTGAGGGTGCCCAACACCTCCACCAGGGACTCCTTCAGCAGGGTGAACGCCGCCGCGTCCGCAGGCACCGGCACCTTGTCGTCCTCGATGAAGTCTCCCAGATGGCTGTCCTCCTCCTCGCCGATCGGCGTCTCCATGGACACCGGCTCCTGGCTAATCTTCAGGATCTCCCGCACCCGATCTGCGGGCATGCTCATCTCCTCCGCTATCTCCTCGGGGGTCGGCTCCCTGCCAAGCTCCTGAAGGAGCTGCCTGCTCACCCGGATCAGCTTGTTGATTGTCTCCACCATATGCACCGGAATCCGGATAGTCCTGGCCTGGTCCGCTATGGCCCTGGTGATAGCCTGCCTGATCCACCATGTGGCGTAGGTGGAGAATTTATAGCCCTTACGGTAGTCGAACTTTTCCACAGCCTTAATCAGCCCCAGATTCCCCTCCTGAATCAGATCCAAGAAGAGCATGCCCCGGCCCACATACCGCTTGGCGATGCTGACCACCAGGCGTAAGTTGGCCTCGGCCAGCCGCTTCTTCGCGTCCTCGTCCCCCAGCTCCATCCGCTTGGCCAGCTCAATCTCCTCCTCGGCGGACAATAGGGGCACCTTGCCGATCTCCTTTAAGTACATGCGCACAGGATCCTCCAGGCTGATACCGTCCGGGATGGACAGATCCAGATTCTCCACATCCACATCGTCCTCTTCCGACAAGATAATCTCCTCCACGTCGGTCTCGTCCTCCGTGATGCGCAGCACGTCCACATTATTCTGCTCCAGGGCATCCAGAATCTTCTCGAACTGCTCCTCCTCCAGAGGCATGTCCGCAAAAAAGTCGCTGATTTCCTGATATTCCAGCACATTCTTCTTCTTTTTGGCCATGTTGAGGAGCTCTTTCACCTTCTCTTCAAACTTTGCCCGTATGTTTTCATCCATTGTAGTAATTCCATCCTTCCTCGGGAAGTCCTTTCCCTTTTTGATTTGCTATAGATGCCTTGCCGGTCGTAACTGTAGAAAGTTACCAATATCTTTACCTTAATCTAAGGAAATATGCGTTCCCGCCAGCTCTTCCAGCGCTTTCTTACCCTCGATTGCCTTGGCCAGCGCGCCCATGTCCGCCCCCATGTGGGAGATGTAGTGCTCATAGCTGTTCTTTTTCACGGAGAGCAGAATCTCCTGAAAGGCTTTCTCCCTCTCCTGCTTCGAATCCAACTGCGGCAGTATCGCGGAGAAAAGTGCCGCTGCCTCCTTCTGCTCCTCGCCGTCCTCGAACATACTGATGATGCCCGCAGGATTGGCCCGGCCCTCCTCCAGCTCCGAAAAAAGCCGCTCCGCCACCCTGCGGTAGATTTCCACCGTAAAGTCCTCTGCCGAGATGTATTTTTTGATCCTGCCATAGAGGCCGGGCTCGGCGCTGATCCATGTAATCAGGAGCCTCTGGGACTGCCTGGCGCCCTCCTCAGGCCCCTTTTTCTTCTGGATGCCTGATTTGGGGCGGTCTATGGGCTTCGCCAGGCCGGTGCCCCTGGCGTAGCTCGATACCAGCCTGCGCAGGTTGTCGATGCCGATATAGTACTTTTCGGCCACTGCCTGGAGATAGTTGTCCCTCTCCACATCCTCGGAAAATTCGCATAGCTTCTTCGCGATCTCCCTGTGGAACCTGGTCTTCTCCTCCGGGTCGTCCATGTCGAACTGTCCCTGTAGTATCCGGACTTCGAAGAAGAAGCTGTTCTCCGCCTGGCGAATCCGTTCCTCAAAGGCCTCCCTCCCCAGCCCCTTCATGAATTCGTCCGGATCCTTGTAGGGCTGCATGTTGATGACTTTGCCTGTAAGCCCGGCCTCCCGCAGGATACCGATGGCCCGCAGCGCCGCCTTTACACCCGCGCCGTCGCTGTCATAGGCCAGCAGCACCGTCTCCGTATAGCGCCTGAGCAAGGCCGCCTGCTCCGCCGTAAAGGCAGTCCCCAGAGAGGCCACCGCCTGGGTGAAGCCCGCCTGATGCATGGCGATGACATCCATATAGCCCTCGCAGAGAATGATGCTGCCGCTCCTGGCCTTTCTGGCGTAGTTCAGGCCATAGAGATTGCGCCTCTTGTCGAACACAGGCGTCTCCGGCGAATTCAGGTATTTGGGCTCCCCGTCCCCCATTACCCGGCCGCCGAAGCCGATGACCCGGTTGTTGATGTCCTGAATCGGATACATGACCCGGTTCCAGAACTGGCTGTTCAGGCCGTATTTCTCGGAATGGCTGGCCAGGCCCGCCTCCTGTATCAGCTCGTCCTCAAAGCCCTTCTCCCGCAGATACTGCACCAGATATGCCCCGTTTTTCCCCGCGAAGCCCAGGCCGAATCTGTGCATGGTCTCATCGGAAAGCTCCCTCTTTTTCAGATACCGGTATCCAATCTCCCCGTGGGGGCTGCGCAGCTGATAATAGAAGAATTTCGCCGCCGCCTTGTTGACCTCCAGAAGCCTGGCGCGCCTGTTCTCCCGCTGCCTGGCGCCCTCGGACCCGCTCTCCTCGGGAAGCGCCACACCGGCCCGCTCCGCAAGCATCTTCACTGCCTCCGGGAAGGAATAGTTCTCATAGTTCATCACAAAGGTGTACACATTTCCACCCGCACCGCAGCCGAAGCAGTGGAATACCTGTATATCGCCGTTCACGGAGAAGGATGCCGATTTCTCGTTGTGGAAAGGGCAGAGCCCCCAATAGCGGCTGCCCTTTTTCTGCAGTCTCACGTATCCCGAGACCACCTCCACGATATCGTTCCTCGCCCTGACCTCCTCCACAATCTCCTCCGAATAGTACATCTGTGCCTCCATCTCTCACCGGAACCGGATCCCATCAGCCCATCCACGACTTCGGTATGTATATGTCGTCATAGACGGCAATGGCATAGCGGTCCGTCATGGCTCCCACATAATCGCACACCACCTGCTCCCTGGGCTCCCCCTGATTCAAAAGGTTCCTGAACTCCTCCGGCAGGCTGTCGATATGATGGAGAAAATGCAGATAGAGCGTCTCCATCAGCCGTTCCGCCTTGGTCTCCTCGCTCTTGGCCACAGGATTCTCATACACATGCTCGAACATGAACGCCCGCATCTGCGTCATGGCCAGATGGGTCTCCTCCGACATGCAGATGTCGTTCTTCCCCATGCTGGCATTCACGATGTCATGGATGAAATGGTCGAACCGGTCGCTGGGCGTGCTGCCGATCACATCCCGTATTTCCCTGGGCACGTCGCCCTCCTTCAGGATGCCGGCCCGCACCGCATCGTCCATGTCGTGATGGATATAGGCGATTTTGTCCGAGAGCCGGACAATCTTCCCCTCCAGCGTATGAGGCATGCCGCTGGTCTGATGGTTCAGGATGCCGTCCCGCACCTCTTCGGTAAGGTTCAGCCCCTGTCCTTTCTTCTCCAGCCTGTCTACAGTCCGGACGCTCTGGAGGTTATGCTGGAAGCCCAGGGGGCATATCCTGTCCAGCGCCCGCTCCCCGGCATGCCCGAAGGGCGTATGTCCCAGGTCGTGCCCCAGTGCGATGGCCTCCACCAGCTCCTCATTGAGCCGCAGGGCCTTTGCGATGGTGCGGGCGTTCTGGGAGACCTCCAGGGTATGGGTCAGCCTGGTGCGGTAATGATCCCCCTCCGGGGAAAGGAACACCTGCGTCTTGTCCTTCAGCCTCCGGAACGCCTTGCAGTGTACGATTCGATCCCTGTCCCGCTGAAACACAGGCCGTACATCGCAATGCGGCTCCGGCCTCCTCCTCCCCTTTGAATCCGTACTAAAGGACGCATAGGGGCTCAAATACTGCTTCTCCCACTGTTCCAAATTTTCTCTGATAGTCATGCCCACTCCTGCCTTCCGACTCCTCTACTATCATTATTCTGCGCCCATACCCAAATTCCTTTTTTCTGCACGAATCCTCCCCAAAAAAGTCGGTGCAAATCCGGAAGAATACCCGCACTCCGGGCATTCTTCCGCGCTTTTAGCGGCAGACATCAAAAATGAATTCCGCGTTTTTGTCCATGGCCGCCCGGGCCGCCCGGATAGGGGACATCTGGAACACATGCCACATGCCCGGATAGATGTCTATCTTCACGGACACGTTCTTTTCCACGAAGGTACGATGGAGCCGCAGGGCATCGCTTAAGAGGATTTCATTCTCCCCCACCTGGATATAGGTGGGCGGAAATCCCTCACAATTCCCGAACAGCGGGGAGATCAGCGGATCTTTCAGGTCGCGTCCCGCCGCATAGGCCTGCACCATCCTGTCGATGTAGGCACAGTTCAGAACCGGATCGGCCTCGGCCTTGGTCTGGAAGGACTTGCCCCCAGAGGTCAGGTCCGTCCATGGAGACATCAGCAGAATTCCCCTGGGCAGCAGCCGCTTCTGCTCCTTCAGCTTCAGCGTCAGCGCCAGGGCAAGATTCCCTCCCGCGGAATCCCCTGTCACCACCACGTCCCTGGCTCCATATCCCAAAAGCATCAGGTAGTCCCATGCCTTCATGGCATCCTCCAAAGCCGCAGGATAGGGATGCTCCGGGGCCAGGCGGTAATCAAAGCACAGCACGTCCATGGAAGTGGACTCTGCCAGCTTCGTAGTCAATGTCCTGGCATACAGGCTGCTGCCGGTAGAGTATCCGCCCCCATGGCAGTGCAGCAGCACATACTTCTTCATATGGGCCCGGTTGACGCTGATCCATTCCCCGTACATGCCGCCTATATCCGCCTCCCGGTACTCGATGGATTTCGTATTGCTCAGGATAGTGCCGATATGATCCTGGGACTGTCTGTGCTTCTCAATGTCGGTATTCTCCACCATGCCATGGACGCGCCTGATCAGGTTCATCAGCCCCTGCATTTTTCTGTCCGTGCTGTCGGCCTCCTCTATGTCCTTTCCGACCTCAATCTCTGTCTTTGTCAAAATCTCTCTTTCTCTCTCCATCTCCATCCCCATCCATTCTCATAACCTTTTCTCCGCAGACACCCGGGAGCGCCCGCGCCATGTACCACAAAAGCAGATACTCAAAAATGCAGCCTTCTGCGCAGGGCGTTCCGAAGCCGCCTGCGGGAAAGCACCGTAATCACAGCGATATCCAGTATGGTGCAGATCGTCAGCACCACCGCCGACCAGGTCAGGAAAATCCGCGCCTCCAGATACCGCCTGATCAGCATCTCCAGGCCCATGCACAGCAGGCCCAACGCCGTGAACAGATAGAGCGCCACTGTCAGGAAAGAGCGGGGGAGCCTGCGGATGCACAGCGTCACCACCTCCGCCAGCCCTGTCACCAGCAGGGTGATCGGCAGGCCCAGCCCCAGGAACCACCCATCGCTCCCCGACAGGTAGGTCAGCATATACAGGTAGAGAGCCACCGCTCCGCCGTCAAGCAGCAGGGACACATAGACTGACTGCCTTGTGTAGATGACTGCCGGAATCATGAACACCCACAGAATCACACAGGCCCCAATCACCGCCAGCGACCAGGGCGCTCCATTGAATACCAGCAGGTTCAGCACGCCGCAGGTGGCCACGCAGGCCCCGATCACCATGGACAGCAGCAGGCCCAGGTCCTTTCTCTTCACCGTCTCCACCTGTCCCTTGTCCTTGGGGAAGGCGGCGGGCCTCTCCCCCTTCCCAGCCTCCAGACCGCCGCAGCTTCCCTGCTGCAGCCGTTCCCTGGGATTGATCACCGGCGTGTTGCACAGAGGACAGCTCTTCGCACTCTGCTCCAGCTCCACACCGCAATTCACGCAATATGACATATCCATACCTCCCTGCCTGTATCGGTCCTCACTCTTCCACATCCGTCTCCCGGTTGCTCTCTATCTTCACATGGATGCCGTCCCGCACCAGCCGCCTGAAAAAATACCGTTCCACGTCCGCCTCCACGATGCTGCTGGTGAAGTTCACCGTCAGGATATCCTCGAAGCTGATGATGGCGCAGTTGGTCCTGCGGGAAAAGGGCTGTCCCATGTAGATGTCGAACCTCTCGATATAGGGCTTCATCCCCTCCGGCACTTTCATCACGCCCATGTTGGTCAGCCCTGCCGAGGAGTTTTTATCCTGCACTTTCGTGTAGAACAGCCGCACCACGAAGTCCTTGATGAACAGCGGCACCACCCGGATAAAGGGATTGCGCTGGGTGGCCGCATTGGTGGTGATGTCCCCCCTTAGCAGCTTCTCATTGAGATAGTATCTCATATAGTTGCGCACCTGAACCACGATTTCTTCAAATGTATATTCCCCCAGTCTGGGATCCACGCCGGGGAAAATCATGGTGATGAAATTCCGCAGAGTAATGGACGGGAAAAACCGCCGCAGGTTCACGGGCATGGCAATCTTCACCGGGCGCAGATGGACGCGGTGGTCCTCCTCCTGCTTGATCAATAACGCCTGAAGCAGCACCGCGTTCAGGTACTCCGTAACCGTGGCCCCATAGCGCTTCGCCGCTGCCATGACTTCCGAGACGGACATGATGCCGTCTATGATATTCAGCGTATAAAAAGGCTCTGCCGTGCCCCTGACCCGGTAGGATTTCTCCTCCAGCCTGGGCGGGCACACCTTTGCATTGGCATAGCGCATATAGGCATCCTCCAGCTCCCCCTCGTGGGGCGTCCCATGGATGTCCAGCACGAAACCACCGTTTTCAATCCCCTCCGCCCCCAGCAGGCGCAGGTAGGTGGCCGTCAGCGTCATCAGGACGCACATGCCCCCCGTCCCGTCTCCCAGGCTGTGGTGGGCCTCCAGGGCAATCCTGTTGCGGAAATAATAGACCCTGACCAGGTACCGGTTATTGGCCTTGAAATGCATGGGCTGACAGGGATTGCGCACGTCCCTCTGCACAAAGGGGCCCGGGCGGTCATTGGGCTCCAGGTAGCGCCAGAACAGCCCCTTCCGGATGGCCGCCTTATAGGTGGGGAACCTGGGAAGCGTCATGTCCAGGGCCTGCTGCAGCACATCCGGCTGTATCTCCTCCTTCAACAGGACGGACAGCCTGTACACGGAGGAGAAGTCCCTCCTCTGCAGCGTAGGGTATACGATGGCAGACAGATCCAGTTGATACCAGTCCCTGCGGTGCGCGAGCTTCATCCTATCTTTACCGACAGTATGTTCTTTTTCCGTTTTCACCATTCTTCAAGCCCCTTTCAGGGGAAACGAAAAGGGCGCAAAGTATTCGACGACCACACTTCACACCCGCTCCCATGATACCTATATAGACTTTGAAAGGTACTTGACATCCATCAAGCACCTTTCATTCTCGTGCAGGAAAAGAGACTTGAACTCTCATGGTATTGCTACCACACGGACCTGAACCGTGCGCGTCTGCCAATTCCGCCATTCCTGCGAACAAAACATATGATACACTATCCTCTTCAAAAAGTCAATAGGATTTTTAAAATTATTTTTATTTTTTTAAATTCTGTCTTTTGGACTGACGTATGGCGCATCCATCGCCTGAATCTGCGCAGCTTACAGGGACATCCTTTCCCCGGCCGCCCCTCATGCGCTTGCTCCGCCCTGTTTCCCCATTGAAATCTTCTCAATCCATTTTCCGCTATATTGATGAACTGGTTGGCCAGGGATGTGGCTCCTTTTATTCTCCGGGGCTGGGAGATTGCAATCATATCAACTGGCCGTGCAAGCACGGCCGCTTGGCTCATTGCTCGCGGGAATCAAATACCCCGCTGCAAGCAACGGGGTATCAAGCTTGCAACGCTGCAGAGCAGCGGGGTATTTGACCCTCGCGGCATTCGCCAACTGGCCGTGCAAGCACGGCCGCTTGGCTCATTGCTCGCGGGAATAAAGCCCATAGGGTATGCTATTCTCTGTAAGCCCTTGCATATGTTTGGCAAACAGCGCATCTTCCTTAAATCGTACCGGCGCTGTAGCCGCGGTATCCAACTTTTACGACTATCCCGTCAAAATGTTCTTTCAAAAGGGTATATTGTCGAATCGTATTATATTTCAGAAGATGTTCCCCTTTGCGACTTGTATGTTTTGAGAAAGCGAAATATAATATAGTTGTGCCAAATGGGGCGTGGAAAAAAGGGCAATGTATAGTTGATGCCAGGGGCAAGGAGAAACTGTCTATGAAAAGAATGCTGATTGTCGAGAACGATGATGCTATCCGCACAGGTTTGTGCCAATCCCTTTCTTCGGATACGCTGGATACAGTCGGTGCGGAAAATCTCATGTCTGCCAGGCAGCGCCTGGATGCAGAAAAGTATGATCTATTGCTGCTGGACTGCAATCTGCCGGACGGGAACGGTATCGATTTTTGTCGGGAAGTCACGAAAAGAATACCGATACCCGTGATTTTTCTCACTGTGCGCGATTCCGAGATTGACGAGGTGGCGGCGTTTCGTGCCGGTGCCTGGGATTATGTAAAAAAGCCCTTTTCTCTGATGGTACTCAGGGAACGCATCGCCGCTTTGCTGGAACGGGCGGAAAAGCAAAGCGATCTGTATGTCGACCGGCGCTATCGGTTCGATTTCGCGTCGCTGGATTTCTCTGTAGACGGTGCCAGGGTGTGTCTGGGCTCTACGGAGTGCAGGCTGCTGGCGGTTCTTGTGAAAAACGCGGGCAAAGTGCTCTCTCGCGCGGCACTGACGGATGCCCTTTGGGAGGGCGGAGAGGACCTGAATGAAAACGCCTTGTCCATCGCCGTCAGCCGTCTGCGCGGGAAGTTGGGTGAAAAGAGCATAAGCACCATTTACGGGCTCGGATATATGTGGGTAGGTGACAGGGAATGACTATCGTTTTTGCCGGAATCTGGCTCTTTTTGACAGCGGCCTTCTGCCTTGTGGACTGCCTTTATGTAGGCAGCATTTGGACGACTGTTTCCTATGGGGTATTTACAGGCATTCTCGCCGTATGCTTTGCGCTGTATGAAAAAGGGCGAAGACGGAGACTATTAAGGGATGTGCAGAGGGCACTTGAGGACAGCGGTTGTTTTGCAGTGGATGAGAGCGAAATCGCACCGATTGCCCGACAGCTCAGGCTTAAGCGGAGCCAGGAGGCTCTGCGGAAGCTGAGGCTATCGCCGAACAGACCGGGAAACTGCAGTTTCTTCTCGACGCATTGGTGAAGCTCTCCCGGTGTGAGGGCGGGCTGATTGAGGAGAATGTGCATCCTGCCATGGAATCGGTAGAGACCTTAACGGCACAAGCCCTGTCAGCCGTCGTACCCGCAGCGGAGAAGAAAAGCATCGTGTTTTCCGTGGGCATCCCCCAGGGGCTGACTGCCTTATGCGGCAGCGGCAAGAGCACGTTGCTGCATCTGTTGGGCGGCATCGACCGCCCTACCGAAGGAACTGTGACAATCGACGGCACAGACCTCTATTCCCTGGCACCCGACCCCCTCACGGTTTTTCGGCGGCGGTATATCGGATTTGTATTTCAGAGCTATAACCTGATTCCCGGGCTGAACATCTGGGAAAATATCACGCTGCCTTTGGGACTTGACAAGCTGAAAGCCGACCGCGGGGAAATAGAGCATCTTCTTTCGACTCTGGGCATTTACGAAAAGCGGTATTCCATGCCCTCGCAGCTCTCCGGCGGCCAGCAGCAGCGCGTCGCTATCGCGCGGGCGCTGGCCACAAAGCCGCATATCGTCCTTGCGGACGAACCCACCGGGAATCTTGACAGCAGGACAAGCCTGGAAGTCATGCTCCTTTTGGAGAAGCTGAACCGCTCCTTTTGTCAAACCATCATCATGATTACCCACAATGAGGAGCTGGCGCAAATGGCTTCCCGGAGAATCCGTATCGAGGATGGCCGCATTGTGTCCGACAGCGTGGAGGGCAGACTATGATTTTCAGACTGGCATGCTTACAGATACAATCCCACCGGCTCCGCACTATATTTGCCGCAGTGGCAGCGGTGCTCACCTCGATTCTAGATATGACCGTGATCAGCATTTCCTACTGCATTCTGGATTCCACCCAGCTATCAAGAATGCTGGCGGCCGGATCGGATTTTCACGCATCGGTTACAGGAACATGTTATTCCGTCTCCATAGAGACGTTGTGCCGTGAAATCCAAAACGCGCCTGAGGTTTCGGAAGCATTCCTCTTAGGTATACACAGCGCGATTTCCGCAGATACAGTTTATACGGGCAGTGGGCATCAGGGAATGGACATTGCTTTCACAGACAGTGAGAAAAGCCTTCCGCACTTGTTCATGACCCCCACCAAGGGTCAATTCCCCCAATCCCGGGATGAAATCATGCTGTATGAAAAAGCATTTCCTGCTGCCTCTGTGGGAAATCACGTTCGGTTCACATATGACTGCTCAAATGGCGAAACAATGGAAATAGCCTACACAGTATCCGGTTTTTACGACTGTGAAGCGGACACGCCGCTCTCGGCGGTCACGCTGTACGATGAAAACAGCCTTCCGAAAATCGGCATGGCCGATCAAGTCGACATGGCCGCCCAAGTGATGATCAGATTCCACAGCAGTTTCGGAATTGACAGAAGGCTTGAAGCGGTGACGGAGCGTCTCGAAGAATGGGAACTTCCGGGCGTGGGCGTGGGCTCGCAAATCAATTACGCGTATGCCGCCGCAGATTTCGGTGTGTTCTTCCGGCCAGGCAATGTCCTGTTGATTCTTTTTGTTGTTGCGGTAGTCTTCTTTGCTGCGTTTTTGCTGATTTATAATATTTTCTCTATTTCCCTGGCGCAGGATATGCGCACATTGGGTCTATTGCAGGTAATCGGCACGACCTACCGGCAGATGAAGCGGCTGACCTATGTGCAGATCATCCTCATTGGGTGAGCTGCCCTTCCCGCAGGCCTTTTGCTGGGATATTTTATCGGTTTCAGGCTGCTTTCTCCTGTTTTTATGAGCCTGAGCGGAAAAATCCTGCCCTATCGGTTCAGCCTACAGCAGAAAGATGAATTTGCGCTTAAAGCGTATCAGGACATCCTTGACAGCGGCCTGATAAACTCCGTTGTCCTCGGAATTCCCGATGCGCTTTGTCCGTATCTTGTCGTATCTGAGGAGGATAAGAAATCCATTTTCTATAAGGGAGAGGAACTGTATGATAGCCGTCATGTTTTGCACATTTCTACAGATGATTATGGGCAGTCTTTTGATTCCACGTATTTTTTTATCGGGGATGCGCTGTCCTCGGACGCTTTGGAAATGGACTATGAAGTGATTGGCGCAAAACTGCCATACGGTATCCATACGGCGCTGGGAGAAATATGTTCGTGTCAGTATCTCGGTTCGGAGGAAGCGCTGTTTCTGCTTCCCATGAGCGTCTTTGAAAAAGAATTTCCTGACGCACCGGTTTTTGCCGTTCTCGCCAACGCAAAGGTGGGGATGGGAGAAACACTCCGGGAAGAAGTGCAGGCGTATACCAATGGAAGAGGCCTGGACTTCAACGGCACCTCATACCTCTACCGTGCATCCGGAAAGCTGAACATGCTTGCCAATCTGCGGGCACGGTTGGCAGCGCTTCGCCTTACCGGATACAGCCTTTGCGGAATCATATTTCTGATTGGCCTTTTGAACATGGTAAACAGCGCCCTGACTTCCATGGTGCTGCGGCGGCGAGAATTCGCCATGCTGGAAACAGTCGGCATGACCCGCTGCCAGCTCCGCAAGATGCTGCTGTATGAGAACAGCGTAGGCGGCGTGTTCGGCCTTGCCTCTTTCGTTGTCGGTTCCGTTTTGTCCCATGCAATACTGACACAGACATTCGGAGTGGATATTGCTCTGATCTCACTTCCGGCCATAGGAATCCTACTTTTCCTGTTCGCTGCCGGCGGCGTGACTGCGGAGCTTTCCTATCGGATGTTGACCAAAACATCGCTGACCCAGCGGATACGGCTGGGCGGGTGAAGCGATTCTTCCGCACGGAAAAGCCCGCAAACACTGATGTTTACGGGCTTTTTCTAAGTACCATCCCTTTGGCATTTTACTCCCCGAGTAAGGCTCGAACCAACAACCCTTCGGTTAACAATTATTTTCTAATTACACCATATTTTTGTGCGCTTCAGCGCACCTGAAATCAGAAGTCGAAACAGCGCCTTTCTGTTTCGATATTATACCGTATCAAATCCCGGCCCGATGAGAAGAACGCCCTCACATTCCATCTCTTCTGCCGGTCTTACATCCGCAAGCGCCTTCATAGTAATGACCGCAAGCTCATCGCTTCCATTATAAAGCTTTTTATTTCCGCGGTTTGCAAATGCAAGGTTCACATAAGCCGTGCCGTCAGAGTATACTTTATTCACAGTTAAGTTTTCCATCTGTTTTACGGAATCATTTCCTTCAATTGACACAAATTCCAGTTTTGCTGGGTTATAGTCGATCACTTTACCGAACGCGTTGACGTTCAAAGCGTCTTTTGCAAGAACCGTCATGGTAAATGTCTCTCCCGCCTTTACACTCTCGCTTTCAGGAACAAGCGCAATACTTCCTTCCGGTTTACCGGTCATAGTCGTTCCGTCATCTAAATGAAACATCGTGTATGCATAATCATATACATCATAGATGCCGTTCATGTTAATATCGCCGCAACGTTTCTGAATCTGATCCGTAAAGTTAGAACCGTCTTTCACACTTGTTCCAAGATAGTTCTTCATGTTCGTATAGTCGCCTTCGGTAACCGTGGCGTTCATATTGGTACTTCCCACTGCAAATCCTTTTGTGCCTTCTTTTTTATATACCGGCATCTCGTGAGTTGCAAATTTATTTCCCTTACATTCAATTGCTTCTGCTTTCAGGAAACGCGCTTTTGCCCCGTCTAGCGTTACTGTCCTGGCATTTTCTTCCAATTCAAGGCTTGTATCGTAAGTCCATGGTTCCTCCTTTGTCCCGTCCCATTCCGTCTTCCAGTGAACGCCGTCCAGACTGGAGTACACGTTCATTCTCACTGCCGTACCGTTTCCATAAGTGTCACGCGGGTAATAGTCAAATTTGTCCAACTCATATACAGCGCCAAAGTCATAAATTACCGCAGGTTTTACTTTGTTTACATCATCCCAGCTGAAGAACAGCCCTGCAAATGCATGGTCGTTGAGATAACGGAGATCTATATCCTCATTATTACCTGTCCATGTAATCTTACCAAGAGCGCCAACCTCATTTATCCATGGATCCAAAAGCGAACTTGCATTAATCTCATCACTCCACGCGGAGTACCCCTCCGTATTTCTGGAACGTACACGGTAAGAATGTTCTGAATGGTACTCCAGTTCATCATGCTCGTAAGAAAGGGCTTTTCCCATGGAATAGATTCTTCCGTCCACCAGCATCTCATAGGAAGATGCTCCTTTCACTTCTGTCCAGTCAAGCCAGATGCTTGTCGGAGTCACCTTCTCTTCTACCGCCTGAAGAGCCGGGATTTCCAGCGCCTCATTCTCTTTTTCTTCCATATGAAGCATGTCACTTACAAATCCTTTGATTTCTACTGTCTGGCTTTCTTTCCTTATGTCTGCTTCTGAAAGTTTTATGTAAAGCTTAGGAGTAGTTCTTACGTCTTTCGTAAGTTTATTCATCTCTGACTCTTTTTCTGATGCGTAAGTCATAAGGGCCGGCGCCTCGTCATAAAAGAATACTGCTTCTCCATTTTTCGGTACAATTGCCTCAAACACCGCTTTATCACATACTTCTTCCATATGAAGCTCCATTTCGCCATTCCTGGCAAGCACTTCCTCCGGCTTCTTAGAAAGGTTTACAATAAAGGTCGTCTTTCTCTCAGGCTCAAATCCTTTGTAATTTCCCACAGAAGGCTCTGCCATGATCGCCACTGTGTCCCCTTCTACACTTGATGTATAAGTCGTGGATACATGGTCTCCATAAGAAACATGCCCAATCGTTCCATATGTCTCTTCCTGTTTTGTCTCATTCTTAATATATTTTCCGTCATCTTCAAATGCCGTATAGACGCTGCTGCCTGCCGGCCAAAATTCCACAATACGGATTGCCTTGTTAATCTCATCCGGTGTATTGTTTGCTTCGTACATCGGAAGAATTGTTCCGTTCTTCACAAATACCGGAAGTTTCCAAAGCGGCGCTTCAAAGTTATTGAGTACCTGTCCTCCTTTGTACTTCTCCCCTGTCAGATAGTCGATCCAGATTTCTTCTGCATCCGGAAGGTAAATATTATTTCTGACATCATTTCCAATCTCATCTGCCGCAACGCTTTTATAGACCGGAGCTACAAGTACATTGGCGCCAAGCATATACTGATACTGTACCTGCCTGGTATAAGCATACATATCCTCCGGATACTCTAAGAACATTGCGCGTACCATCGGAAGGCCTGTGTCATCATTTCCGGTGTCAATATTAGCTGCCGATGCCGCGCTTGTATAGATATATGGCATGAGTTTTGACTTTATCTTCAAATACATACGGTTGATTCCTGTGTATGGATCTCCGAACGTATACGGCGCTTTCACGTAACTTCCCCAACCGTCCATATTGAGCATTTGCGGAGTAAATGCTTTCCACTGATAATCACGGACTCCGATCAACGCCTTTCCTCCGAAAATACCGTCCATATCACTTCCGATATTCGGATTACCACTCAGAGAACTTCCGATATAGGTCGGAATATGGAAACGGATATATTCCCAGTTACCGCCGGTCTGATCCCCTGTCCACACACTGCAAAAACGCTGTGAACCGGCCCATCCGTCCAGAGAAATGATATTCGGACGGAAATTAGACATTGTAGTCACGATATCATATGCCGTCTTCACGCCATTAAGCTGGAAAGAATATCCCGGGCCAACCCATGCCACGTCCGTCTTCAAAGTCGTAGCGCCGCCCACGGCAACCTCCTGTTTGAAGTCACGAAGCAAATGCCAGTATGTCTGGCTGTCTGAATCCGGAGCCAGATTACTCTCCGTCCAAAGTCCCGTTGCCACACCTTTGGCATTGGCATATTCTGTGAATCGTGCAAAGTTGTTCACATTAGCATCTACCGCGGCAAGACGTTCCGGTGAACTGCCGCCGTCTTCATTCACGCCGCCCTGCATATAGTAACCATTCTGACCGTACCCTCCGCCATAGCCGTCGTTGGGCAGAATATATCCAAGAGGCATGTCAAAATGCAAGTAGGTATCCACAACCGCTCTTGCTGAATACTTAAACGGTGTATCTACACTCTCGGGATAATTGTCTGTTGCTACCGTAGGTCTCTCTCCATTTAACGACTCTGAATGAAGTCCTTCTGCAAGGCGGTAGCCTTTTGCCATACCGCTCTCGTATTCTGTCACACCTTCACTGTCACTTGTATCTGTTCCTTTTACGTTCCAAAGCTTATCACCTTTCTCATCAGACCATGAATCGCGGTTATAGCAGTTTAAGTGACCTTCATAGAAGCCGTACTCCGGAAGGAGTATTGGGTCTCCGGTTACTTTATAATATGCCCGCAATAATTCCTGTGTCATGCGGCTCCCGTTTTCACCGTCAGACACAAAATAATATGCGCTTAACTTATTCTCCTTGTGCATTGCTGTCACAGCTTTTCCGTTTTCTTCTCCAAAGTCATAGCATCCTTCTGCAAATGTATTTCGAAGCACACCATAGCCTCCGGTTGTAAAATAAAAAGGATTCGGTGAAGCCACGCCATTATCTGTCCATGCGCTTTCATTTACAATCTGAATCTTCTTTCCTGTATGCACAAAACGTCCGTTCTGTGTCCCGCCCCCGAAGAAATGCTCATTTTCCTGCTTTACAAGTGTCTGAATCGTCTCCGCTTCTGTGATTGTAAGAGGTTCTGCCTCCTCCATGACAGTATGTCCATGTAATCTGATTTTCATTATTGCCGTAGATTTTTCCCAGACAACAGCCACGTCCTTACATCTTGCTTCAATCTGATCGTCTGTCTCGGATACCTGTGCCGCCGGTTTGCTGTATTCCTCTGATTCATCCGGCTGCTGCTGAATCTTCGCTGTATGTTCTTCATCTTTCGGCACTGCATAAATTCCGAACACACCGCTTGGATCTACATCATATCTGAAAATCCTCTCCTCTAAAAATGTAAGCTTTCCTCTGATATTGTCATTAAAATCTATGTATACAATATTTCCGTGAGAAGAATCCTTTCTGACAGACTCTGCACCGCTTAGCTTTGAATCCAATTTACTCATCTTTAAATCCTCCCTTGTCTTATCCGAATTTAGGTTCATCCCTCAGACAGATTGCGTCTGCCGCCTTTCCATCTGTCTCAAACAAGACAATCTCATTGCTTCCTTCTCTTAACATAATTCTATTAAGATAGCGTTTCATCCTTGCTACCGATTTTCTCAATAAATCACAAATCTTAGGTATAACAAAATCCCGCAAACACTGATGTTTACGGGACTTTTCTGGGCGTCATCCCTTTGACGCCTTACTCCCCGAGTAGGGCTCGAACCTACAACAACTCGGTTAACAGCCGAGTGCTCTACCAACGGGTGCGGTCGCACACCGAAGAAATATGAATTTTTACGCCCCTTTTTCTACGCGGCCTCTCGCCGGATTAACACGTCTGAATTTCAGAGCCCTCTCTGGAGTTGTCTCTGGGCAATTTTCATCAAAAACAACTGGTCTCTTTCTTGCCTCCGCAAGAGCAGCCTTTTCCTCCTCCGAAAAAGCAAGAGATTCAATCATTTCTTTCGTCATTCCATTAGTATTTA
>CAJUFO010000006.1 GCA_910585615.1 uncultured Acetatifactor sp. | reverse complement strand
GTGGTGAAGACCGCCCTGGAGAAGGTGCGCGGAGAGAACTTCGAGGTGCTCTGCGAGACCATCAAGAAGACCGCCTTCAAGGTCACCCGGGTGGGCCAGCTGGTAGCCCAGGAGGCATCGGCCATGCTGCAGGTGCCCTTCGGCATCGTGGACCTGTCCCTGGCGCCCACCCCGGCCATCGGGGACAGCGTGGCGGACATCCTGTGCGAGATGGGCCTGGAATACGCAGGCGCGCCCGGCACCACGGCGGCCCTGGCCCTGCTCAACGACCAGGTGAAGAAGGGCGGCGTGATGGCCTCGTCCTACGTGGGGGGCCTAAGCGGCGCGTTCATTCCGGTCAGCGAGGATCAGGGCATGATCAATGCGGTGCAGGCAGGGGCCCTGACCCTGGAGAAGCTGGAGGCCATGACCTGCGTCTGCTCGGTGGGGCTGGACATGATCGCCATCCCCGGGGACACCAAAGCCTCCACCATATCCGGCATCATCGCGGACGAGATGGCCATCGGCATGGTGAACCAGAAGACCACGGCCGTCCGCATCATCCCCGTCATCGGCAAAACCGTGGGGGAGACCGTGGAGTTCGGCGGGCTCCTGGGCTACGCGCCGATCATGCCCGTGAACCGGTTCGGCTGCGAAAGATTCATCGACCGGGGCGGCCGGATTCCCGCGCCCATACACAGCTTCAAGAACTAAAGGGGGAAGCGGGATGGGAATGTATCTGAATGTGGGCAATGATGGATTCAGGTCCGTGCGGAAAGGCTTGTACGTGGACAAGACAGGACTGATTTCCTTTGTCAATGCCGCCTTAGGCACGAAAGAAAAGCTGATCTGCGTCAGCCGTCCCAGAAGATTCGGCAAGTCCTATGCCGCCCAGATGCTGTGCGCATACTACGATAAAAACTGTGATTCCGACAGTCTGTTCCGGGATTTGAAGATTGCGCAGGACCCCTCCTATCAGGAACACCGCAACCGCTATGACGTGATTTATCTGGACATCACATGGTTCATCTCTACGGCACCCAGACTGGAAGAGGTGGTAGGGTATCTGCAGGAGCAGGTGGTGCGGGAGTTGGCGGAGGCCTTTCCCATGGTGGAAGAGTCCGCCTCCCTGCCCATGATGCTGTCTAGGACGGCGGAAGCCACAGGCCATAAATTCATCATCCTGATTGACGAGTGGGACGCGCTGTTTCGGGAGGAGAAAAACGAGACAGAGTCGCAGCGGGAGTATGTCCAACTGCTCCGGGGACTGTTCAAGAGCAGCCAGACGGACAGGATGATTGAAGGAGCCTATATGACAGGTATCCTGCCCATCAAGAAATACGGCACCCAGTCGGCCCTGACGGATTTTCGGGAATATACCATGCTGCAGCCCCAGATGCTGGCAGAGTATATAGGGTTTACGGAGGAAGAGGTGGAAGGACTCTGCGGGAAGTATGGCCTGGACTTCGGAGAAGCCAGGAAATGGTATGATGGTTATTCCTTTCGACAGGCGAAATCCATATACAGCCCCAATTCCATCGTAAGGGCTGTTAAGAACGGAGAATTCGGAGACTACTGGACGGAGACAGAGACCTATGAATCGCTGAAATATTATATAGGGATGAATGAGGACGGTCTGCGGGACGCCATCATTTCCATGCTGTCCGGTCTGCGCTATAGGATAAATACCAGGACATTCCAGAACGATATGTGGAGCATGAAGAGCAAAGATGATGTGCTGACGCTGCTGGTGCATCTGGGGTATCTGACTTATGACGCTGTGCGGAAGGAGGTCCATATCCCCAATCAGGAAGTGGCGGATGAGTTCCGGAACGCGGTGGAGTACAGTGGATGGGAGGGGATTTCGGACGCGCTGCGGGAATCGGAGGAGCTGCTGGAGGCGACTATACGCGGAGACAGCGAAAGCGTGGCGAAGCGGATTGACGAGGTGCATCTGGCGAATACATCCGTGCTTGCCTACAAGAATGAGCTTTCCTTAAGCTGTGTCATCACGCTGGCATATTATGTGGCCAGAAAGGACTATACGCTGATCAGGGAGCTGCCTTCAGGGAAAGGGTTCGCGGATATTGCTTTCCTGCCGAGGAGACACACAGACAAGCCTGCGCTGATAGTGGAGTTGAAATGGGACAGATCGGCCCAGGGGGCCATCAGCCAGATTCGGGAAAGAAAATATGCGGGAGTTTTGGAGGAGTATGAAGAGAACCTCCTGCTGGTAGGGATATGCTATGACAAAGACAGCAAAAGCCATGAATGCGTAATTGAGAGATACAACGGGGTATAGAGTGGGACAGAAAGCCAGGCGGCTTCCGCATCATAAAATTACCAGCGGCGTGGAGAATTCGTTCTTTGGCGGCCGCCCGGTATGTGCGCAGGCCATTGCCCGATAGAGCGCGCTGCTTCGGACATCAAGCTCCAGGAGCCTGTAGGCGTCTGCCTCCAGGCTCTTTTTTGCGTCCGCCAGCTTGGTGACGAGCGGGACGGAGGAAAGCTTCCCTATGGCTCCCAGCAGCGGCGCGGCCTGGCGGCGGAAGCCCAGCACCCTGGCGTAGGGGGCATGGCCTAAGCTCTGCCCCAGCGCCATGTGGGCTTTCTCGATGCCCAGCAGGATGTGCAGCAGGCATCTGCTGATTCGGGTATAGGTCATATTCTTTGTCTTCAATAACTCACAAAAGCTCTCATAGCCTGCGAAGCCGTTCAACTGTCCCGCGATGCGGTCTGAAAGGCTCTGGGACACGTCCATATATTTTTCATATCCCTGCCCCTGCTCCATTAGTAGCTTGTAGAACAGGAGAGGAGAGAAGTCGTCTGCGTGGAGGAGCCTGGCCTTTTCCGTGTAAGTATTCAGAATCTGCAGCGACTCCCCGGGCATGAAGCCAGCCAGCCGGGCCAGCGTGCATCCCTGTTGTAACGCCTGGCGGATGGCCAGGGCGGAGGAAAGGGACGGCCCCGGCCTGGAAGCAGACTGCGCAGGCGCAGGGAATCCGTCATAGAAGCCCTCATGATATCCGGCTCCCACCCTCTGTATCGTCACGGGAACCATGTCGCTCTCAAGACGTAAAAGCGCCTTGATATAATCAATTCCCAGTATGTTATTCGGTGAAGCCAGGATTTCGCCGCATCCCTCCGGAAGCGCTTCCCCGGCCTCCCGGCAGGCCGATATGGCCCCGGCCCTGGCGCTTGGATAGGACAGCCCCTGCTTCAGAAAAGCCTTCAGCGCCGTGCGGTACTGCTCCGGCTCATCCAGGAGGAATGCCGCAATCTGCCCCAGCGCATCCACATCGCCGCACTCGCTGCCGAAGCACAGATGGGTCACGGCCCCCAGCCCGTGGAGCAGCGCCACGGCCCCGGAGGCGAAGGCCTCGGCGCTAGAAGCGGCGTACAGCACAGGAAGCTCCAGCACCAGATCCGCGCCGCAGCGCAGGGCCATCTCGGCCCGGGCCTGCTTGTCCGCCAGGGCGGGCGCCCCCCGCTGGACGAAGTCCCCGCTCATGACGACGACGGTATAGTCCGCCCCGGTGAGGCGGCGGGATTCCTCCATCTGATATCTGTGCCCGTTATGAAAGGGATTGTATTCCGCTATGATTCCGTTTACCCGCATGGGCCTGCCTCCTGTCTGTGCTTATCGATTTTTCGAACATGAATATCAAATGGCAATGTGAAAAAAATAACACACTTGAAAGCGTTTACAACAGCTTAACTATGGATATTGTCAGGTCAGGGGAAAATGCCTGTGTATCGGAAAATATACAATTAAGCGCATATTTCTCCTTGTGCATTGTTTCCTTTTTTAGTATAATATGGATAATAAAGTTTGTTAAGTGAAAATATTATTAATATTTACCGCGAAGCAGACGGTCTGTAAGGCAGAATGGATATGGGGATAGCGGAAAAAGCGCTGGAAAGGAGAAGGGATATGTCATATATTGACAAAATCAAGGACAGGGCGAAAATGGACAAGAAGACAATCGTGCTGCCGGAGTCCAAGGACAAGAGGACCCTGATAGCCGCGGCGAAGATTGTGGAAGAGGGCATTGCCGATATCATCATGGTGGGCAATGAGGAGAAGATTACGGACGGCGCAGGCTGGCTGGAGGTAGACCTTACCGGCGTGGCGGTCATCGACCCCGCCAAGACCTCCAAACTGGATGAGTATGTGGAGCTGCTCTATGAGACCAGGAAGGCCAAGGGCATGACGCCGGAGAAGGCCAGGGAGACATTGCTGAACGACTATCTCACCTTCGGCATCGTCATGGTGAAGGCCGGCGACGCGGACGGCATGGTGGCCGGCGCCTGCCATTCCACCGCGGAGACCCTGCGGCCCGCCCTGCAGATTTTAAAGACTGCCCCGGGCGTGAAGCTGGTGTCCGCTTTCTTCGTCATGGACACCCAGTTCAAGGACCAGGGGGACGACGGTACCTTCCTCTTCGCGGACTGCGGCCTGAACCAGAATCCCACGGCGGAGGAGCTGGCCGCCATCGCGGAGACCTCCTACAGGAGCTTCAAGTCCCTGATCGGCCCCAAGCCCGTCATCGCCATGCTGAGCCATTCCACCAAGGGAAGCGCCAGGCATGAGATGGTGGACAAGGTGGTGGAGGCCACCCGGATCGCCAGGGAGGAGTACCCCCATCTGCTGATAGACGGCGAACTGCAGCTGGACGCGGCCCTGGTGCCCGGCGTGGCCAAGTCCAAGTCCCCCGGAAGCCCGGTGGGAGGCAGGGCGAACATCCTGATATTCCCCAATCTGGACGCGGGCAACATCGGCTACAAGCTGGTGCAGCGCCTGGGGGGCGCGGAGGCCTACGGCCCCATGCTCCAGGGCATCGCGAAGCCTGTCAACGACCTGTCCAGGGGCTGCTCCTGGCAGGACATCGTGGGCGTGGTGGCCCTCACTGCCGTACAGGCCCAGCTTGCATAGGACGGAAGCGCGGCAGGACTGTCTGATGGGTGCGCGGCACGCAGACGGGACCGCAGAGTCGGGAGATTCCGTCCCGGAAGAGCACGACCGATCGGCATCGGCATCGATGGAAACCGGAAAACGGAAGCCGGAAACTGAAAGATATACTGCATAACGCTGAATACTGCCTAATGTAATCATGGGATTGAACCAGTCAGCATCATGCAGTCTGGTTTCACGGCAGGTGAAATCATTAAGCAGGATAAAAAGCAGATCAGAAAGGAAGCATACAGCCATGAAAGTGTTAGTGATCAATTGCGGGAGCTCATCCCTGAAATTCCAGCTCATCGACGCAGAGTCCGAGCAGTGCCTTGCCAAGGGCATCTGCGAGCGGATCGGCATCGACGGAAGCATGATAACCTATGCGCGTGAGGGCGGCGAGAAGGAAAGAAAAGTCACCCCCATGCCGGACCACACCGAGGCGATCCGTCTGGTGCTGGAGGCTCTGACCAACCCGAAGACCGGCGTGGTGGCCAGCCTGGAGGAGATCGGCGCGGTGGGACACAGGGTGGTGCACGGCGGGGAGAAGTTCGCCCAGTCCGTGGTGCTGGACCGGGAAGTGCTGGCCGCGGTGGAGGAGTGCAACGACCTTGCCCCCCTGCACAACCCGGCGAACCTGATTGGCATCGAAGCCTGCAGGAAACTGATGCCGGATACCCCCATGGTAGGCGTGTTCGACACCGCTTTCCACCAGACCATGCCGGAGGAGGCCTATATGTACGGCCTGCCCTATGAATATTATCAAAAATACAAGGTCAGGAGGTACGGCTTCCACGGCACCAGCCATTCCTATGTGTCCAAGAGGGCGGCAGAGGTGCTGGGACGGCCCTATGAGGATCTGAAGATCATCGTGTGCCACCTGGGCAACGGGGCCAGCATCTCCGCCGTGAAGAACGGCAGGTGCGTGGACACCTCCATGGGACTGACCCCTCTGGAGGGCCTGATGATGGGCACCCGCTCCGGGGACATCGACCCGGCCATCATCGAGTTCCTGGCCAACAAGGAGGAGAGGAACATCGGCGAGGTCATGGCCGTGCTGAACAAGAAATCCGGCGTGCTGGGCCTTTCGGACAATCTCTCCTCGGATTTCCGCGACCTGGAGGACGGCTACAACGCGGGGGATCCCAATGCGGTCCGCGCCATGAAGGCCTACTGCTACCGGGTGGCGAAGTACATCGGCTCCTACGTGGCGGCCATGAACGGCGTGGACGTCATCTGCTTCACCGCGGGGATAGGGGAGAACGCGCCGCTGGTGCGCACCTCTGTCTGCGAATACCTGGGCTACCTGGGCGTGGAGCTGGATCAGGAGGCCAACGGGAAGCGGGGCCAGGACATCGCGATCACCACGCCCGAGAGCCGCACTACGGTCATGGTGATTCCCACCAATGAGGAGCTCGCCATCGCCAGGGAGACCGTGCGCCTGGTAAAATGAGCTCCGGGTACAATGGGCGGATAGAGGGGCCGGCACGGATGCGGCTCCTCTTTTCACGACTGTGGAAACTTCGCTTTTTCTGATAGTATAACAAAGGCGCTGCCCTTGCGCCGCATTTGATTATAGGAAGCCGCATTTTCTTCCTATAATATACAACTATGATACAGATATGTGGAAAATCTGTGACAAAGATGGGCTATTCTTCTATTATACTAGACAGCAGGACAGGCAGACTGGGACGAAGGCACCACGGAAGAGGGGCATTCCACAGAAAGAGAGCCGTGCCGCGGCAGACGGAGGAAAGACGTGAGGGTTGACAGAGGATACGATGGAAGAGAGGATTTCCATGAAAGAGAGGATTTTCCGAGAAAAAGCAGGAGCCGGAGAGTGCCCCGTTATATACGTGAGCACGAGACGGAAAAAAAGCGCCGGGCGATTTATTTCCTGATTGTCTGTGTCCTGCTGACTCTGAATATATTGCTGCTGCTGGGGCTCCAGTCCCAGATCAGAGGGCTGAACAAGACATTGAAGCAGGTGATGACCGGTATGAGCGTCAGCCGGCAGGAGGAAGGCTTCCTACAGGACGATTCTCAGGATGCCCCTCAGCCGGAATCCCGGACGGAGGAGGACGTGCCGAATCAGACATATGCCGCCTCCGGGGGCGAGGAGCCGAAGGACGATATCGTGGACTATGTGAGCCTCTGCGGCCTTACGCAGGTGGACAAGCCCATAGACAGGAGTCCGGAGGAGGTGCTGGTCTGTCTCCAGGAGCTTTCCCGGGACAATGAGCAGATTGCGGAAATCTACAGGCAGCATTCCCGTTATTCCGATGACATGCTCAAGGCCCTGGCCAACAATCCGGAGATGGCTGATTTCGTGAAGAATTCCCTGAACGCCGATGCAAGGCCCTCCTATACGGGCCTGTCGGAGCTGGAGAAGAGCCAGGAATACCCCCTTTTCCTACAGTGGGATCCCAGATGGGGGTATGTGGACTATGGGGACGACAATATCGGCCTGTCCGGCTGTGGCCCCACCTGCGTCTCCATGGCCATGTATTACTTGCTGGGAGACGAGAGCATCACCCCGGACGCGGTGGCGCAATATAGCATGGACAATGGCCATTACGTCATGGGCACCGGAACGGCATGGGCATTGCTGGAGGACTTTCCGGCCACCTGTGGAGTCGCTGTGAGGCAGCCCGGCGTTTCGGAGCAGACCATGAAAAATGCCCTGGATGAGGGAGATGTCATCATCTGCTCCATGGGAAAGGGAGATTTTACCGCGGCAGGCCATTTCGTGGTCATCTACGGCTACGACTCCAGTGGCTTTTATGTCAATGACTCCAACTGCGTGGCCCGCAGCAGGGAGAAATGGGAGTATGACAGGCTGGCGAAGCAGATTAAGCATATGTGGATTTACAGCTAAACAGGACAGAAAGCGAAAGAGTGGCAGTATTTGGATTTTTATGGTTGCAGTTTTGTCCCAAAGGTACTAAAATAGGTACATGATCAACTGTAGAAAGAGGATGCGACCATGAAAAACAGAACAAGATATGCGCCCAGCCCTACCGGAAAGATGCATGTGGGAAATCTGCGAACGGCTCTGTATGAGTTCCTGATTGCCAAGCATGAGGGCGGGGTTTTTATGCTACGTATCGAGGACACCGACCAGGAGCGCTTCGTGGAAGGCGCCACGGAAATCATCTACCGCACCCTGGAGCGGGTGGGCTTGAAGCATGACGAGGGACCGGACAAGGATGGCGGCTATGGCCCTTATGTCCAGAGCGAGCGGATGAAGACCGGCATCTACATGAAATATGCAAAAGAGCTGGTTGAGAAGGGGGAGGCCTATTATTGCTTCTGTGACAAGGAGAGGCTGGATTCCCTGAAGACAGAAGTGGTGGAGGGGAAGGAGATTACCATCTATGACAAGCACTGTCTGTCCCTGTCAAAGGAGGAAGTGGAGGCGAACCTGGCCGCCGGGAAGCCCTTTGTCATCCGCCAGAACAACCCCAGGGAGGGGACGACCACTTTCCATGATGAGCTCTATGGCGACATCACGGTAGAGAACGCGGAGCTGGACGACATGATTCTGATCAAATCGGACGGCTATCCCACCTACAATTTCGCCAATGTGGTGGACGACCATACCATGAACATCACCCATGTGGTGCGGGGGAACGAGTACCTGTCCTCCTCGCCTAAGTATGCCAGGCTCTATGCGGCCTTTGGCTGGGAGCCGCCCAAGTATGTGCATCTGCCTTTGGTGACGGATGAGAACCACAAAAAGCTGGCCAAGAGGGGCGGCAGCACCTCCTTTGAGGATCTGATGGAGCAGGGATTCCTGGCGGAGGCGGTGGTGAACTTCATCGCGCTGCTGGGCTGGAGCCCGGAGGACAACAGGGAGATTTTCACGCTGGAGGAGCTGATAGAGGCTTTCGACTACCATAGGATCAGCAAGTCGCCTGCCGTATATGACATTGTGAAGCTCCGCTGGATGAACGGCGAATACATCAAGGCCATGGACTTCGATGCTTTTTATGGGATGGCGGAGCCCTATCTGAAGAAGGCCCTGACCAGGGACTTCGATCTGCGGAAGATTGCGGCCATGGTGAAGACCCGTATCGAGGTGTTCCCCGATATCCTGGAGATGGTGGACTTCTTCCAGGAGCTGCCGGAGTACGACCCCGCCATGTATACCCATAAGAAGATGAAGACGAACGCACAGTCATCCCTGGAGGTGCTGAGCGACCTGCTTCCCCGTCTGGAGGTGCAGGAGGATTACAGCAATGACGGGCTGTACCAGACCCTCTCGAAGTATGTGGAGGAAAAGGGCGTAAAGAACGGCTATGTGATGTGGCCTGTGCGCACCGCGGTGTCCGGCAAGCAGACCACCCCCGCTGGCGCTACCGAAATCATGGAGGTGCTGGGCAAGGAGGAGTCCCTGAAGAGAATCCGGAAGGGGATCGAGCTTCTGCGCAACGCCGCAGAGGCATGATGGAACCAGTCAGCGTTATGCAGTCTGGTTTCACGACAAGTGAAAACGTTAAGCAGTATATAATATAGAAGATATTCTGCCGCTTCGGGGGTTTCCACAGACAGGAAGACCTCCGGGCGGCAACCAAAAAGGAGGGAATCATGCAGCTGACGAATGCAAACGAAGCACAGAAAAACGCAATCATGCATCTGAGAGGGCCATGCCTGGTTCTTGCGGGGCCGGGCAGCGGGAAGACATTCACTATTACGAACCGCATCCTGTACCTGCTGGAACAGGGAGTCCCGCCGGAGCGGATTCTGGTCATCACTTTCATGAAGGAGGCCGCCCTGTCCATGCAGAACCGCTTCCAGGAGATGGCATGCGGCACCGGCTCAGCCATCAGGGGCCCGGCCTTTTACCCGGTGAATTTCGGAACCTTCCATTCCATCTTTTATCACATTTTGAGGGAGTCCAAAGCCCTCAAGTCAAACGAATTGCTGAAAAGTTCGGAGAAGAAAAATCTCATCATTCCCATACTAAAGACATACGAGAGCAGGCAGGAGGACGCACAGGATGCCAGACAGGCGCAGAATGCCCTGAGTGAGGACGCGGCCCAGATCCTGTCCGCCATCGGTTACTATAAGAATACCATGGAGATGAAAGCTGCCGCCGCCAAAGCGCCGTCCAAATGGCAGCAGGATTTCCAGGCAATCTGCCAGGAGTACGAGCAGGCAGTGAAGAGGACAGGCCGTCTGGATTTTGACGATATGCTGTACAACTGCAGGCTGCTGCTCCAGGAGGACAGGGCTGTCAGGAGCTACTGGCAGAACCGCTTTCAGTACATACTGATCGATGAGTTCCAGGACATCAACCCGGTGCAGTATGAGGCGGTAAAGCTGTTATCCGCAAGCCCCTACAATATCTTCGCTGTGGGGGATGACGACCAGGCCATCTATGGCTTTAGGGGTTCCCGGCCGGAGTGCCTCAAGCGCTTCCAGGCGGAGTTCGGGGCGAAGCAGCTATTGCTGGATACGAACTACAGGAGCAAACCGGAAATCGTCCAGTCTTCCCTGTCCGTCATCGAGGAGAACAGGGACAGGTTCTTAAAGAGGCTGCGGGCGGCGGCACAGCCCGGGAACCAGGACGGCACGGCTCCGATAGGCATCCATGCCTTTCCTGACAGGGAGGGGCAGTACGGACATCTATGCCAGGCAATCGCAGACGGACTGCAGTCAGGGGAGAGCTGCGCAGTGCTGTTCCGGACGAATTCCTACATGCAGGGCTTTGCCGCCAGGCTGAAATCCGCTGGGATTCCCTATGAGATGAAGGAGCGGGCCGCCAGCATCTACGAGCATTCGATTGTAAAGGACATCATGGCCTATCTGTGGCTGGCCAGCGGAAAGGGAACCAGGGAGCATATGCTTCAGGTCATGAACAAGCCGTCCCGCTATATCAGCCGGGAAGCGGTGGGGGCAGGAGCCGTGGATTTCGGGAAGATGCGGGAGTACTACGACAGGGTGCAGATGACAGATGTACAGAAACGTGAGGCCAAGGGAAGGCTGTCCTGTCTCGAGAAGCAGCTCCTCAGCGTCCGTGGCCGCGGCCTGCGTCTGGCAGTGAGCTTTATCCTGAAAGGGATAGGATACGAGCAGTATCTGAAGGGCATCTCCGGAATGGACCCGGAGAAATGGGAGGAATGGCAGGAGCTGCTGGAATGGCTGAAGGAAGATGCGGCCGCCTACGGGAATGTGGAGGAATGGGCCAGCTTTCAGGAGGAATATGCCAAAGCCCTGGAACAAGAGAAGGACGGGAGGGGCAGGAAGAAAAAAGGGCCCCAGGACAGGAGCCGGGACGGAAATGGAAAGCCTGCGGTGCAGCTCCTCACCGTGCACGGAGCCAAAGGGCTGGAGTATGACAGGGTATGGATTCCGGACTGCAATGAGAAGGTATTCCCCCATGGCACCATGCCTGAGGAAAGCGAGGTGGAGGAAGAGCGCAGGATTTTCTATGTGGCAATGACCAGGGCAAAAAAGAACCTGGAGCTTTCCTACCTCACCGGTACAAAGGAACGCCCCAGGCAGCCTTCCAGATTCCTGAACCCTCTTTACTCGTCCGTAAGCTCATCGAATTCGCAGCCATCCAGATATTCGTCGAAGGCATCCGCTACAATCTCATATTCATCGTCATCCTCGATGTAATCCAGGACAGGCTCCTCGTTGGGGTCGTCGGGATTCTCGCTATAGCGATAGAACCATACCTCGCCGTCCTCGTTCTCCCCATTCTCGTCTATGGGAAGCAGGACGATATAGTCCTTTTCTTCCACTGTGAGAATCGTGATTACGGCACAATTGACCACGGAACCATCGTCCAGCTCCAGCTCCACGGTCATCTCTTCATCCTCGTAGTCGTTTTTCTTTCCCATGGAAAAACCTCCTCTCTTCCTTTATTATACTCAACTTGCCGCCACAGCGCAAGCATAGAATCCGCCCGGGAGGCAAAAACTTGTCGGAAAATACAATTTTATCTTTCTATTATTCTGGTAGTGTGGTATAATCACTAATACGCGACAGGCCAGATTTTGTGCATTATGCATGGAAGGCTGAAACGGAATAATGAAATGGAATATGGAGGGGAAGCGATGACAAAATCATTTTCGCATAAGCAACCGTACCCTTTAGGAGCCCACACAGAGGGCGGTGGAGTTCGTTTTTCCTTCGTGTCCAAGGCTGAGTCCTGCGGAATCCTGCTGTACGACAGGCACACGGGCAGTCTGTTGGAGAAGATTCCTTTTGTCGGAGAGGACAGGATTGGGAACGTCTATTGCAGGGCAGTGGAGAACATAGACACGAAAGCGTGCGCTTACCTTTTCTATGAGGGGGAGCGTCTGATTCCTGACGAAAGAGGACGTGCATTCCCGAAAAGGATTCCCTATGGGAAGGCGCGCACTGCGGCAGATATGAAAGCCGGTTTTCTGACGGATGAATTTGACTGGGAGGGGGACTGCTTCCCTCGGATTCCCTACCGCCGGGTGATTGGGTACTGCCTGCACGTAAGGGGCTTTACGAAGCATACATCCTCAAATGTGGAGCACAGGGGCACATTTGCCGGGATAAAGGAAAAAATCCCCTATCTGAAAGAAATCGGTATCACCACCCTTGAACTTCAGCCCGCATATGAATTCGCGGAAATCCCTCTGAAGGGGGAGACAGCCGGGAATCTTCCCCATGTGATGGACGCGGCTGTGGCCGGGCGTCCTGCGGGGAAGGAGCTGAATTATTGGGGTTATAAAAAGGGCTATTACTATGCGCCTAAGGCCGCCTATGCCGCGTCCTGTGACCCTGCGGTCGAGTTCAAGGAGCTGGTAAGGGCGCTCCATGGGAGCGGGATGGAGCTGGTGATGCAGTTCTATTTCCCCAAAGAGGTAAAACGCAGAGAGATTCTGGAGATTCTGTGCTTTTGGGTGCTGGAGTACCATGTGGACGGTTTCCGCCTGCTGGGGGAGAACCTGCCCATGGACATGCTGGCGAGGGATGATGTGCTGGCGGATACGAAGCTGTGGCATTACGGCTTTGACACGGACAGAATCTATGAAAGGAACGAGGAGCCCCGGTATCCCCATGTGGCCGAGTATAATGACGCATGGTATTATGACATGCGCAGATTCTTAAAGGGCGATGGAAACATGCTGGGCAGCGTGCTCTATCATATGCGCCACATCCCCCGGAAGGCGGGCGCTATTCATTACATCACCAATTATTACGGATTTACCCTGGCGGACATGGTGTCCTATGACTATAAGCACAATGAGGAGAATGGGGAGGAGAACAGGGACGGGAGCGATTACAACTGCAGCTGGAACTGCGGAGACGAGGGCGCTACCCGCAGGCGCGCTGTCCGGGAGCTGAGGCTTCGGCAGATGAAGAATGCCATGTGCCTGATTCTGCTGGCCCAATCCAGCCCGCTGATTTTCATGGGGGACGAATTCGGGAACTCCCAGAGAGGGAACAATAACCCCTACTGCCAGGACAACACGGTGACATGGCTGGACTGGAGATGTATAGAGCGGAACGCCGATCTGCACGCCTTCTGGAAGATGCTGGTGGGATTCAGGCAGAGAAATCCTATCCTGCGGCCTGAAAAGGAGCTTAGTCTCATGGATTCCATGGCCTGCGGCTATCCGGATATGTCCTATCACGGACAGTATGCCTGGAGGCCTGAGACGGAGGGCAATTATAGACATGTCGGCATTATGCTGTGCGGGAAATACGCCGAGCACGGGGAAGGCTGTGACGGTGAGTTCCTGTACCTTGCCATGAACATGCACTGGGACAGCCACGACCTGGCATTGCCTAAGCTGCCCAAAGGGATGGAGTGGGAGCTGGCGTTCTCTACGGAACGGGAGGGCAACCGGAAGGAGGACAGGGAAGAGGAAGGTGATCAGCTCTTGCGGCAGGTACCGCCCAGAAGCATCGCTATGTACGTGGCAAAGCGGGAAAGAAACGTTTGAAAAGCTTTGAACTTGCACGGATTGACAGTATTCGCATATGATACCATAAATACATCATATGGAGAACTGTATGAACTGCATCGTTTTATTATTATTGCTTAGCTGCTGCGGCGGCTGGGGAAATGACTGCGGCTGTGGGAACCGCTGTGGCTGCGGGAATGGAAGGGACTGCTGCGGCAGGCAGGAGCATCGGCACGGCTGCCATGAGAAGGAGAGGCCCTGCAGCGATGGCTGCGGAGCCCGGGATGGCCGGAGAGAAAGGCCCTGCTGTGAGCCCTGTGACGATGGCTGCGGGAGGGAAAGGCCCCGCTGTGAGCCCTGTGACGATGGCTGCGGCCGGGAGGAGAGGGACTGCGGATGTGACGCGCCTTCGTCAGGCATGATTCCGCCCCCCTGGCAGGACTATCCCAAGTTTCCCCGCAGGGACAATGGGGAGGACTGCGGATGTGAGCAGTAGGCTCTTCCGCGGAACCGGCTAAGAGAACAGGATAAGGATAGAAAGGCGGTCCCCATGGAGGTTGACCGCCTTTTTTGCTGCTTTTGCGCAAAAAGGTATTTAAAAGACAAAATGATTGTGATATAATAAGGCCATGTACTGCGAAACGGAGGTTTTGGCATGGAAAAAGAGAAGTATGTGGCATATGTCTCCACGTACACCCAGGGAGACAAGAACGGAATCAAAATATATGACGTGGATGTGGAGAAGGGCCGTTTCGTCGAGAAGGACAAGGTGGAGATTACCAATTCCTCCTATGTGACCATCTCCCACAATGAGAAGTATCTATATTCCATCACGGATTTCGGGGTGGAGTCTTACCTGATACTGAAGGACGGCAGCCTGGAATTCATCAATTTCGCCACAATCAACGGCATGCGGGGATGCTATCTGGCCACGGATTATACGGACAACTATCTGTTCGTGGCCGGTTATCACGATGGGAAGCTGACTGTGCTGAAGCTGGCGGAGAATGGCGCCGTGGGCGATATTACAGACGAAATCTATCATAAAGGGCTGGGAATCATAGCGGAGCGCAATTCCAGGCCCCATATCAACTGTGCCCGGATGACCCATGACAATAAATATCTGCTGGTGGCGGATCAGGGCATGGATCACGTGAAGGTGTACCGCTTCGATGCGACGCTGGGCAAGGTGACCTTGGCGGACATCGTCCACAGCGAGTTGGACGCCAATCCCAGACATATCAAGATTTCCAGGGACGGCCATTATATCTACATCGTGAATGAGTTCAAGTGTACGATTGATGTGTTCTCCTATGAGGAAAAGAACGGACAGCCTATCTTCGAGAAGCTCCAGACCGTGTCTACCTGCGAGCAGGAGATGGGGAGCTTCAACGCAGCCAGCGCGCTGACATTTTCCGATGACCACAAATATCTGCTCAGCAGCAATGCCGGAGCCAATTCTGTGGTAATGTACGAGGTGGATGAGGCTACCGGGCATCTCAGGGAGATTTTCGAGCTGCCTGTGGGCGGGGAATATCCAAAGGACGCCAGCCTGTTCCCCAACAATAAGTTCCTCGTATCCCTGAACCATGAGTCCAACAGCATGACCTTCTTCCATGTGGATGTGGAGAAAGGCACGATGATTATGAATGGGCCTCCTATCAAGGTGGACGTACCGAACTGTATTACATTCCACAAACTATGAGATTGGATGGGTTGCTTGAAGCGGCAGCCCATTTTTTCTGTAAGAAAGGAAGAGACGAGATGGCTGGTTCAACGTATGGAACAATTTTCAAAATCACTACATGGGGGGAATCCCACGGAAAGGCCCTGGGGGTAGTCATTGACGGCTGTCCCGCGGGCCTGCCCCTGGAGGAGGGGGACATCCAGCGGTATCTGGACAGGCGCAAGCCGGGCTCCAGCAGCATCACCACCCAGAGGAAGGAGGACGATGCGGTGGAGATTCTCTCCGGCGTGTTCCAGGGCAGGACCACCGGCACGCCCATCTCCCTGACGGTGCGCAACACCTCCCAGATTTCCAGGGACTACAGCGAGATAGCCTCTTACTACCGTCCGGGCCACGCGGACTATACCTTTGACGAAAAATACGGCTTCCGGGACTACCGGGGCGGCGGGCGCTCCTCCGGCAGGGAGACGGTAGGGCGGGTTGCTGCGGGAGCCGTGGCCTGCAAGATTCTGGAGCAGCTTGGGGTGCGGGTGTGGGCCTATACCCGCGCTATCGGCCCCATCGAGGCGGAGCCGGACCGATTCGACAGGGCGGTGAGTTTGCGCACGCCCACGGCCATGCCTGATGAGGCGGCGGACGCGGCGGCTGTGGAATACCTGGAGAAGGCAAAGCGGGAGACGGATTCCGTGGGCGGGTGCATGGAGTGCGTCGTGGAAGGGCTTCCGGCGGGAATCGGAGATCCTGTCTTCGAGAAGCTGGACGCGAACCTGGCGAAGGCCGTCATGTCCATCGGCGCGGTGAAGGCCGTGGAGATTGGGGACGGAATCCAGGTGGCCGCCAGGCGGGGAAGCGAGAACAACGACGCTTTCCATATGGAGGACGGAGCCGTAACAAAGACGACCAACCACGCGGGGGGCATCCTGGGCGGCATCAGCGACGGGGATGCCGTGGTGGTGCGGGCCTGGGTGAAGCCCACCCCCTCCATCTTCCTGGGGCAGAGGACGGTGAACCAGTCTGGCGAGGAGATTGAGGTTCATATCAAAGGGCGGCACGATCCGATTATCGTGCCCAGGGCCGTGGTGGTGCTGGAGTGCATGACGGCGCTGACGGTGCTGGACGCCATGCTGCTGAACATGTCCGCAAGGCTGGACAGGGTGAGGGATTTCTATGCGCGCGTGAAGGAGGAGAGATAGATGTATCGTATATTAAAGCGGGAAGGAAGAGCGAAGCGTGCAGAGCTTGTGACGGTCCATGGCACGGTTCAGACCCCTGTGTTCATGAATGTGGGGACTGCGGCAGCCATCAAAGGGGCAGTGGCCACGTCCGACCTGGAGCAGATAGGGACCCAGGTGGAGCTCTCCAATACCTATCATCTGCATGTGCGCCCCGGGGACAAGGTGGTGAGGCAGCTTGGCGGGCTGCATAAGTTCATGTCCTGGGACAAGCCCATACTCACGGATTCCGGCGGCTTCCAGGTATTTTCCCTGGCGGGGCTGCGCAAAATCAGGGAGGAGGGGGTGTACTTCAACTCCCATGTGGACGGCAGGAAGATTTTCATGGGGCCGGAGGAGAGCATGCGGATTCAGTCCAACCTGGCCTCCACCATCGCCATGGCCTTTGACGAGTGCGCGCCCAGCAAGGCGGACAGGGACTATGTCCGGGCCTCCGTGGACCGCACGGCCAGGTGGCTGGAGCGCTGCAAGCGGGAGATGGCACGGCTGAACGGCCTGGAGGATACGATCAACCGCAGGCAGCTCCTCTTTGGCATCAATCAAGGGGCCGTCTATCCGGACATCCGCATAGAGCATGCGAAAAGGATATCGGAGATGGAGCTGGACGGCTATGCGGTGGGCGGCCTGGCCGTGGGGGAGACCCACGAGGAGATGTACTACATCCTGGACGAAGTGGTGCCGCATCTGCCCCAGGACAAGCCCACCTACCTCATGGGCGTGGGCACGCCGGCCAACATCCTGGAGGGCGTGGAGCGGGGCGTGGACTTCTTCGACTGCGTGTACCCTACCCGGAACGGCAGGCACGGCCATCTGTACACCAACCGCGGGAAGATAAACCTGTTCAACGCCAGGTACGAGCTGGACGACAGGCCCATCGAGGAGGGCTGTGGCTGCCCGGCCTGCCGGAGATATTCCAGGGCTTATATCAGGCATCTGCTGAAGGCGAAGGAGATGCTGGGGATGCGGCTGTGCGTGCTGCATAATCTGTATTTTTATAATACGATGATGAGCGAGATACGGGACGCGCTGGACCAGGGGAGGTTCGCGGCGTATAAGAAGGGGAAGCTGGAGGGGATGGCTGGTGATAACTTTGCCGAGTTGGACAATGGTGGGGTTAGGTAGGAAAAGGTTAGGAAAATCTGGTCAGCCCCTTGACCAATCGGATTTTTTTGTGTATTATACTTACTTAGACAAGCTATGAACGTCTGGTCATTATGACGTTAGAATGGAGGAAAGATGGGTATATTATTGACTGGAACTGACGCGGCGGCAGGAGCCGGGGGAGCCGGACTGATTAGCATGCTGCTTATGTACGCTGTGGTTATCGGCGCGATGTGGTTCTTCCTGATGCGCCCTCAGAACAAGGAGAAGAAAAGGGTGGCGGCCATGCTGGCGTCTCTGGCGATTGGGGACGTGGTGCTGACCACATCCGGTTTCTATGGCGTGGTCATCGACATGAAGGACGATATGGTCATCGTAGAGTTCGGCAGCAACAAAAATTGTCGGATTCCGATGGAGAAATCTGCCATCAGTCGTGTGGAAAAAGCCGGAGAAGGCTAATTTTGTGGTTGCAGGAACGTCAATATACAACAGATTGTATGATAATTGGTCTGTTTAACCATCATTATTACTAAAAATCTGGTAAAATTAAAATAGGACTTGCATTAATGGGGTTTTCCGTGTAGAATCATAGTAGTGCGAACAACTTATTCATGTCAGAATCAAAGGAGGACTGCTTGGACATGGAGAATCAGAATCAGAATAAGAATACACGCATTTGGAAGATAGGTGCGGTCGCGCTTCTTATTGTAGCATTTGCGTGTATGATGGTGGCATGTGCCGGCAAAGCGAATCAGGATAAAGCGGAAGGAGTCTATGAAGACCTTGCGGGACAGACGGTGAAGACGGATGTCGAACCTGAGAGTTCTTCAGAGGAAGAGCCGGAGGAGAGCGTGGAGAGCAGCGAACCGACTCCGGAGCCGGAGGAGGAGAGTCCGTATAAGGAACTGGAGGACATGGGGGTTCCCATTCCGGAGAAGGAAGTAAACTTTGCCAAGATGCAGGAGGAGGTCAACGGGGATATCTACGCATGGATATATGTTCCGGATACAGCGATTGACTATCCGGTGCTCCAGCATCCTACGGACAATACCTATTACCTGAACTATAATTTGGACGGTAGCAGAGGGTATCCCGGATGTATCTACACAGAGGATTATAATAAGAAAGATTTCTCGGATCCGGTCACAGTGATATATGGCCACAACATGAAGGATGGCGGCATGTTCGCCGGGCTCCATAAATTTGTGGACAATGAGTATTTTGATGAGCATCCATATGTTTATATTTATACACCGGACGGGCTGCTGGTCTATCAGATATTTGCGGCGTACGAATATACAGATGAGCATTTGCTGTATACATACAATTTTTGGGATGAATCCGTGTATTCGAAATATCTGGAAAAGGTAAAGAATACACGCAGCATGGGCGCAATTATTGACGATGAGGTGGAAGTGGATACAGAAAGCCGTATCCTGACATTGTCCACCTGTATGGCTAACAAGCCGAACAATCGGTTCCTTGTGCAGGGGGTGCTGTTGAATGCCGATTAAGAGAAATGCCGCAGAGAGTGGCATGGAGACAAAAGAGAAACGGGCTGATAAAGGCGCTGTAATGGCGAAAAGAGCGAGCCTCCCTCGGATTCTGGTGAGTCTGGTGCTGGGCGTAGTGGTGTTGATATTCGTGATTGCCATCAGTTTTCTTTTGTTGCAGATATCGGGCAAGAACAGTTTGTACAGCAGGGCAGATAACGGTGAGATGGTCAACACATTGTCCGGCATAGCAGTGGAATTGGGCGGCAGCATTGAGGAAGAAGAGGGTGACGAGGATTGGCAGGAGGGCGATTTCCGTTTTGAAGGAATCCATTACCGTTACAACGAAGATATCCTGACGTTCCTCTTCATGGGAATCGATAAGATGACTGAGGTTGCGCCAGTGGAGGATGGATTGGATGGCGGACAGTCGGATGCGATTTTTCTGTTGGTGTTGAATTCCCATACCAAAGAGATTACCGTCATTGGTATCCCTAGAGATATCATGGCGGAAGTGCAGATATATGATGAGGAAGGCAATTATAGAGGTATCGGTACGGCTCAGCTGGCAATTCAGCATGGATATGGGGATGGGGCCGAGTTGAGCTGTGAACGCAGCATGCAGGCAGTTTCGAAGCTTTTCTATGGTTTGCCCATTCATGGTTATTGTGCCATTAATATGGGAGCCGTACCATTGATAAATGATGCAGTAGGCGGCATTGATTTGAAAGCTACCGAGACGTTGGACTTTGACAATTTTCGGGTGACAGAAGGAGAAGACCTCCATCTGGAGGGAATGGATGCATATTACTATCTGCACAACAGAGATACCAAAAGTGAGGAAAGCGCTGCCAGGCGGTTGACGCGGCAGAAAGAATATTTAATAAAATACGCTGCCAAAGCGATAGAGGCAACCAAAAAGGATATTACTTTTCCCGTATCTCTATACAGTACGTTGAGCAAATACATGGTGACCGATATTTCGGTGGACGAAGTCAGTTATCTTGCCACACAGGCATTGGGATACAGTTTTGATGGCGATAATATGCATGTCCTGCAAGGAGAAATCGTTCAAGGGGAAAGGTTTGAGGAATTCTATGCAGATGAAGATGCGCTTTATCGGTTGATATTGAAAGTATTCTATGAAGAAGTAAATTAAATTATTTATGGTATTAGGCCGTAAGGCTTGATATAACCACATGGAAAGGGAAGGAGGAAGATTAAAAATGAAGAAATTTTCTAAAATGCTGACATTAGGTCTTGCCTTGGCTATGACTTTTGGCATGACTGTCAGCGCAAAGAACAGCCCTGATCCTGATTTTGGTGGCTTTGAGCCAGATCCTGGTTTTACGATTGATGATGGAACGTATAATCATGGCTGGAGAGGCGAGCATGTATGGGGCTTCGAGTATGGCAAAGAGAATTCTGTTTACAAGGCGGGTGTTGAGGCCGCTAGTAAAGAGGCTGCCAAGAATGCGGTACAGCAGACGTTTGGTGAAGGTGTTACTGTCCAAGGGGTACTTGCCGTGTATGATTACACAATAGTAGGTACTGATGAGCATCAGACTGTTCGCTTCGAGGGCGAGAGGACTGCACATAATCAGGCTTATGCATTGCTGCACTATCCGAATGGAAACTTCAATGCTACACCTGAGGTAGTTTGGCTTTATCCCGATGTGGATGAGAATGGTAATTTCTGCTATTCCGCAAGACTGACAGGCGGTTCTCCTTATGTTCTCGTTCTGGTTGAGAGCCAGGAGGGCGTTCCTAGTACTGATTGGGATGGATTCGCATATGCTTCTGGAGATCCTATCTTTGGTCAGGCTCAGGGCTCCGTTCCTACAGTTGCTGCACCTGGAACCTCTCCCAAGACTGGTGAGACCCTGCCCGTTGCTGGCATGATGGCAGTTCTTTGCCTGGCTGGCGCTCTTGTTTGCATCAAGAAGGCTAGCTACAACGCTTAAGAAATTGTTGTAAAACTGTTCTATGTCCTTCCATGAGGACATAAATATCATGGGGATTAATCATGCATGATTAATCAGCGGAATTTATTCCGTTGTCAATGTTCTACGAAAAGAAATGAAAATCCTTAGACATGTGGTTATTCTGCCCTCCCCGGTTTCGGGAGGGGGCAGAATGTGAAAAGATGAGGCAGCACTACATAGTGCATACGATTCCGCATCCTGCGCCGTGAGCATTGTCCTGAGAGGACGATATGCAGAAACGGCCGATAACTCACAGCGCAGGATGTAGGATCGTACCATGTCGGGGTTCTTGCGAGAAAGGGGCAATGCCGTCATGTACAGGAAGAAAGCTGGGGGATGGTTGAAGCACCTCGATTTTATCGTTTTGGATGCGTTATGCATACAGGCTGCTTTTTTCCTTGCATATGCGGTGCGTATGGGGCCGTCCAGTCCGTACCATGATGATGTGTACAGGGGGATTGGCGCCATTATTTTATTGGCGCATGTGGCAGTGGTGGTTTTGGCGGGTTCCTTCAGCGGCGTGCTGCGAAGAGGACATTATGAAGAATTGACTGCGACGCTGAGGCAGGCATGCCTTGTGGAAGCAGTCATTATCGTTATACTGTTTACTACTCAGAGAGGGGATGCTTATTCTCGTTTCGTTATTTATCTGACCGGTATGCTCTATCTCTGTATGAGTTATTTTACCAGGCTTCTCTGGAAAGCGCTGCTGTGGAAGCGCAAGACAGCGGCAGAGCAGCGTTCCCTTCTCCTTGTGACGAATCATGACCTGGCCGAAGAGGCAGTGGAGGACATCAGACAGCATGACATGGATGGGCTGCTGGTGACAGGAATTGCGGTTCTGGACAGAACGATGCGGGGCAGAAGCATCTTAGGAATCCCTGTAGTGGCAGGCAAGGGGGATGTGGTGGATGAGGTATGCCGCGGATGGGTGGATGAGGCGCTGATAGTGCTGCCACGGGAAGAGCCTTATCCCGGTGAACTGGTAGAGCACTTGGCTGGAATGGGCGTGGTAGTCCATGTCAGTGTATTCCGGGCTGAGGATGCCGGAGGCATGCGGCAGTTCGTCGGGCACCTGGGAGGGCATACAGTGTTGACCACCAGCATCAGCTATGCGACGCCCTTACAGCAGTTCTGCAAGCGCGCCGTGGACATCGCGGGCGGGATGGTGGGATGCGCCATCACATGTATCCTTTTTATTTTTTTGGCACCTTTGATTTTTATCGTTTCCCCTGGCCCAGTGTTTTTTTCTCAGGAGCGCGTGGGGATGAACGGGAAGCGGTTCCGCATATATAAGTTCCGCAGCATGTATATGGATGCGGAGGAACGAAAAAAAGAGCTGATGGAGAAAAACCAGGTCAGCGATGGCATGATGTTCAAGATGGAAGCCGATCCGCGCATCATCGGGTGCAAGGTGCTGCCGGACGGGACAGTGAAGAAGGGATTGGGGAATTTCATACGGGACTGGAGCATAGACGAGTTCCCGCAGTTCTTCAATGTGCTGAAGGGGGACATGAGCCTTGTAGGCACGCGTCCGCCTACTTTGGACGAATGGGAGAGATATGAGCCCCATCACCGGGCCAGGCTGGCGGTGCGGCCGGGCATCACCGGATTGTGGCAGGTCAGCGGCAGAAGCAAGATTACGGATTTTGAAGAGGTCGTGAAGCTGGACACGAAATACATTACCGAATGGAGCATGGGACTGGATTTGAGGATATTGCTCAGGACCGTGAAGGTGGTATTCCGCCGGGACGGGGCAATGTAAAAATGGATGAGACGAGGAAGGGTGTAATGGACAATAGACAGGGATATGAAGAAGAAATCGACTTGAAGGATTTGCTGTTCCATATTATGTACAAGTGGCGCTCCGTGCTGCTGATTGCTGTATTGGCTTGTGCCTTGGCGGGAGGTTACGCTGCGCTGTACAATCAGAATAGTTACCCCAGAGAGAAAGCCGAAGTGCAGGGGCGCTTGGAGAAGCAGGTAGGGATTCTGGATGAGCTGAAAGCACAGGCCAAGCCGGATGCTCCCGCTCCCACGGATGCCGAAGGGCGGACAGCGGATCAGGTACAGAAGCAGATAGAGGAGATTCAGAAGGAGCTTGATGAGGTACAGAAGCTCGGTGTTCCGAAGTATGCTGTCATAGGCTTCGTTGGCGGATTCTTTGTGTTGGTGTTCTGCTATGCCATAGGTTATGTATTCAGCGATAAGCTGCGCGGGGAGAGGGAGCTGAGAGAGCGGTATGGCTATTATCTGCTGGGAACCATTCCAAAGAATAGAAAGAAAAAGCTGTTGGATGGCATAGACAGGTTTCTGAGAAGGCTTGACGGTGTGGAACGGATTACGGAAGAGGAGGCCTACAGAATCGTAGCGACGAATATAGCGAATCTGGCAAAGGATGGCGGAACCTTCCTTGTGACAGGTACGCTTGAAGAAGAGCGGCTGATGGAGTTCACGGCGAGAATTGTGCCGCAGCTGCCGGAGAATATCTTGCTGATGACAGGGGCATGCATGAACATCAATGCCACCACGCTGGAGATGCTGGCGGAGTGCGATGCCGTGGTTCTGGTGGAAGAGCGGGATGGGTCGCTTCGGACAAAGGTTCAGAAGGAGCAGGAGAGCATGGCCGCGCTGGAGAAGAACGTGATAGGCTATGTGCTGGCGTAGGTCCGGAACTGGGATAATGAAATAGCTGTATGATTGCACCTGACAGAGCCATAAGGCCTGTCAGGTTTTTGGTGCGGATTTTTCCAAAATATGCATTGACAAGCCCGGTCTTTTTTCATATACTAATATGTACATGACACTATATATTGGAGTTTGAAAAGACGGAATACTATATTTTGTATTTAGTGAGTGTCTTATGGAAGAAAAGCATTCCATGGAAGAAAAGCATTCCATGGAAATTGTCAGCAAGTGTAAGGAAAAGAAGGAGACGTGGCATGGAGAACGAGCAGGCAGCGAAGGATGAGATCAACTACGGAGAGGCATACAGACCGGCGAAGGAAGTATATGTCATCAAAAAGGACGGCAGTAAGGAGACCTTTAATGTACAGAAGGTAATCAACGCGGTGGCGAAGAGCGCCTACAGGGCATTGGCAAAGTTCACGGAGAAGGAGGAGTGCCTGATTTGCCAGTACGTCATCGAGAAGGTGGACGAGCTGGGCATGGACGAAGTCCCGATTCCGGTAATGCATAATATCGTAGAGAGCGCCCTGGAGCAGGTGAAGCCCGTGGTGGCCAAAAGCTATCGGGACTACCGCAACTACAAGCAGGATTTCGTGCGCATGCTGGACGATGTGTACAAGAAGAGCCAGTCCATCATGTACATCGGCGACAAGGAGAACGCCAATACGGACTCCGCGCTGGTGGCCACCAAGCGCAGCCTTGTGTTCAATCAGCTGAACAAGGAACTGTACCAGAAGTTCTTCATGACCACGGAGGAAATCCAGGCCTGCAGGGACGGCTATCTCTATGTCCACGACATGTCCGCCAGGAGGGACACCATGAACTGCTGTCTGTTTGACGTGCAGAACGTGCTGAGCGGCGGCTTCGAGATGGGCAATGTGTGGTACAATGAGCCCAAGTCCCTGGACGTGGCTTTCGATGTCATCGGGGACATCGTGCTCAGCGCCGCCAGCCAGCAGTACGGCGGCTTTACGGTGCCCAGCGTGGATTTGATTCTGGAGCCTTACGCGGAGAAGTCTTATCGGCGTTACATTGAGAAATATACGCGCCTTGGGATAGAAGCGGGAAAGGCCGAGAAGGAGGCCTACGAGGATGTGGTCAGAGAGTTCGAGCAGGGCTTCCAGGGCTGGGAGTACAAGTTCAACACAGTGGGAAGCAGCAGAGGAGATTATCCTTTCATCACCGTGACGGCAGGCACCGGCACCGGGCGGTTCGCCAAGCTTGCCACCCTGACCATGCTGGAGGTGCGCCGGGGCGGCCAGGGTAAGAAGGAGCATAAGAAGCCGGTGCTGTTCCCGAAAATCGTATTCCTCTATGACGAGAACCTCCACGGCCCGGGAAAGCCTCTGGAGGATGTGTTCGAGGCAGGGGTGCAGTGCTCCGCCAAGACCATGTATCCCGACTGGCTGAGCCTGACGGGGAAGGGCTATGTGGCCAGCATGTATAAGCAGTACGGACGTATCGTGTCTCCCATGGGATGCCGGGCGTTCTTGTCCCCCTGGTACGAGAGGGGCGGCATGCATCCGGCGGATGATGGGGACAAGCCCGTATTCGTAGGGCGGTTCAATATCGGGGCCGTGTCCCTGCACCTGCCCATGATTCTGGCCAAGTCCCGGAAGGAGAGCCGGGATTTCTATGAGGTGCTGGACTATTATCTGAACCTGATCCGACAGCTACACATCCGCACCTATGCCTATCTGGGGGAGATGCGGGCCTCTACCAATCCGCTGGCCTACTGCGAGGGCGGCTTCCTGGGCGGTCATTTGAAGCTCTCGGACAAGATTAAGCCGCTGCTGAAATCCGCCACCGCCAGCTTCGGCATCACGGCCCTGAACGAACTCCAGGAGCTGTATAACGGCAAGTCCCTGGTGGAGGACGGAGAATTCGCCATCGAGGTGCTGGAATATATCAACAAGCGGATCAATGAATTCAAGGAGGCGGACGGCAACCTGTACGCCATCTACGGCACGCCGGCAGAGAACCTGTGCGGCCTGCAGGTGAAGCAGTTCCGCAACAAATACGGCATCGTGGAGGGCGTTTCCGACAGGGAGTATGTGAGCAACAGCTTCCACTGCCATGTGACCGAGGACATTACCCCCATCAGAAAGCAGGATCTGGAGGACCGGTTCTGGGATTTGAGCAACGGCGGGAAGATTCAGTATGTGAAATATCCCATAGATTATAACATTGAAGCAATCAGGACGCTGATTCGCCGGGCCATGGATCTGGGCTTCTATGAGGGCGTGAACCTGTCTCTGGCCTACTGCGACGACTGCGGGCACCAGGAGCTGGAGATGGACGTCTGTCCCAAGTGCGGCAGCCGGAACCTGACCAAGATAGACCGCATGAACGGCTATCTGTCCTATTCCCGGGTGCACGGGGACACCAGGCTCAATGAGGCCAAGATGGCGGAGATTGCGGAGAGGAAGAGTATGTAATGAGGTATCACAATATAACGACTGATGACATGCTCAATGGCGACGGGCTTCGGGTGGTGCTCTGGCTGGCGGGCTGCAGCCATTGCTGCAGGGGCTGCCAGAATCCCCTCACCTGGGACCCGGACGGAGGGCTGCTCTTTGATGAGGCGGCCAGGCAGGAGATTTTTGAGCAGTTGGAGAAAGATTATATCTCGGGCATCACCTTTTCCGGGGGAGACCCGCTGCACCCTGCCAACAGGATGGATGTGAGATACCTGATGGCTGAAATCAGGGAGCGGTATCCGGATAAAACCATCTGGCTCTATACCGGGGATAGGTGGGAGGATATTCTGCATTATCCTGCCATGAAATATATAGACGTGGTGGTGGACGGGGAGTTCCATGAGGCGGAGAAGGACGTGAAGCTTTTGTGGAAGGGCAGCGCCAACCAGAGGGTAATCGACGTGCAGCGGTCGCTGGCTCAGGAGAATCCGCTGGTTCCCGTGCTGCATTGCGGAAATTACGCGCAGGAGTATACGATAGCCCAGAAGCCGGGGGATGTGTGCGGGTGCTGTGACTGAGCGTCGGTCATGGGAGCTGCATAGATTTGCATCCGGGGTGCAGTGCTTCGGGTATCGGAACGAGTGCACAGGTGCATGAATTCATGAGTAATCAGTGCTTGATTTCCGTGCCAGGACATGGCTTCCCTGCATTGCGGGGAGCCGTATTTATACGGGATTTTGCCGTTTTGGCGATGCAGTGTTGTGGGAAAGAGGCGGGAGAACCGCCAGGGACAGGCGATTGGCCGGGGAGGAAACATGAAGAGAGTTGCGCAGTTTTTCAAGGTGAGTTTCGAGAATTTCCAGGGAGCCGTAAGAGAAGATTTCCCTCAGTACTCCGATGGGGATATCAGGGAAATATACGAGAAGCTGCCGCTTCCAGGGCGGGCCACGAAGGGCAGCGCTGGATACGATTTCTTTGCGCCGTTTACCTTTCGCCTGGAGCCCGGGGAGACGATTAAGATTCCTACGGGAATCCGTGTGAGAATAGATGAAGATTGGGTATTGAAGATTTACCCCAGGAGCGGCCTGGGCTTCAAGTACCGCCTGCAGATGAACAATACGGTGGGAATCATCGACAGCGATTATTTCAACTCCGACAATGAGGGGCACATCTTCATCAAGATGACCAATGACACCAACGAGGGCAGGACAGTGGAGGTGCCCCAGGGCACGGGCTTCGCCCAGGGGATTTTCATCGAGTACGGAATCACTGTGGACGACGAGACTGTAGGCGTGCGCAACGGCGGGCTGGGGAGTACCACGAAGTAGGTTTTCGGCTTCTAAGAGCTGACACATTCAGAGAGGTTACATAGGACGGGATGCTGGGTTTTCCCGCGAGGCTATTGTAAGCGAATCTGTGTGTGTCAGCCTTTTTTTCGGAGGCAGATAGAAAATCTGTGGAAATCTATTGAATATTGCGCAATCAGTGTGTATAATTTAAGAAGGGAGTCAGAATGAAGCAAAGAGACCTGATAAAGAAGCTTCAGAATGCAGGCTTCGTTTTGAAAGACATGGCGGCAGCCATGATGTCTATGTCAGAGGCACGGAGAGGGAAGAAATCCCGAGACATAAGGAAATCGATGAACGGCTGGCAAAGGCCATCCTGCGGAGGAGAGGGCTTTAAACAAGTTGGAGGGATGCGGAATGAGAGAGGTTTATCCGGTTTACTTTACAAGAACTGACACGGTCGTACTGGTGGAGGTCCCTGATTTGGAGATATTGACTGAGGGAAAGGATATGAACGATGCCATCGACATGGCAAGGGACGCCATAGAGGTGCTATGTGTGGCGAAAGAGGATGCAGGGGAGGAAATCCCCATCCCCTCCCAGTGGGGTGACCTAGACATTCGGAAAGGGACATTTTCGGAGGAGGGGGAGACAGTGGTCTCGCTGGTGGACATCGATTCGGGCGAATACCGAAGGAAAATCGATACAAGGACAGTCAGGCGGAATGTGGCCCTGCCAAGCTGGCTGAATTATGAGGCGGAGCATGCGGGAATCAATGTGTCCAGGGTGTTGCAGGAGGCTTTGATGAAGGTGCTGGATGTGCGGAGAGCGCGGTAGATATGCTGTTACCGGAATGGAAACATGCCGTTTCCGCCTCGGTGCTTCCCAAAAGCGCAGGAAAGTAGTATCATAGAGCAAATAGAAGAGGTGCATTCCGGAAGAAGGGCATTCCAGAAGAAATGCATTCCGGAAAAGCATTCCAAAGGAGGAGAACGGATATGGCATGGAACGAGAACATAAAAATACAGCGCGAGAAAAACAGCCTCACCCAACAGCAGCTGGCCGACAGGCTTTATGTCTCCAGGCAGACCGTATGCAGATGGGAGAGCGGTTCCAGATGCCCGGATCTGGCCATGACTAAGAGGATAGCGCAGGTATTCGGAATCACGGTAGATGAGCTTTTGTCAGAGGGAAATGTAGAAAGCGGTTTCGAAAATGACAGATTCCCTTATCCAGCGAAAATCCTGGCCCTGGAAAAGCAGCAGGCGCAGGGAAAGAAGCTGCGTGAGCTGATACAGGCTATGGCAGCGATATGCGTAGGCGTAGACTTTCTGACTATGGGAGCATACGACATGCAGGTTCCCCCGTGGATTCGGGGACTGGTGACATGCATTGAGGTAATGTTGTTCGGCGCGTACCTCATGGTTTCCAGAAGGATGCGGAAGGTAGCATAGCTATAGAATCGAAAGAGTCGGCCTTTTAAGAGGCTGGCTTTTTTGATGCGCATAAAAATTTCCGGTTTGGCTAAGATAAGTGTGAAGGAAATCACTAAGCTCGAAGGTACCTCGCTAAGTGATTCCGGCTTCACACGAAAGGATCGCAAGAAAAGCGAGTCTTTCCACGGATTGTTTGTGCCGCTGCAGGCGGCATGACGGGAAGTGTGAAAATATAACACGAACCGAGGCTGAAAAGGAGTTTATCGAAGCATGGAAGAGAAGAGGGACAGCAAACAGAAAATCACAGGCTCCCTGCAGGCGGACATGGCCTGGCTGAACCGAGTCCTGGAAGTGGAGCGGAATTTCGACATCATCTACCGTGTCGTCCACATCGGCGGCAAGGAAGCCTGCATGTACCTGATAGACGGCTTCTGTAAGGACGACCTGGATCAGAAGCTCCTGCAATATTTCATGGACCTGACTCCGGATAAGATGCCGGAAGACATGCATGGCATGTCCAAACAGTTCACGCCCTATGTGGAGGTGGATATCGAGGATGATCGGGACACCCTGGTACAGTCTTTGCTTTCCGGGATGTTCCTCCTGCTGATAGACGGCTATGAGAAGGCACTGGTCATCGACTCCAGGACATACCCCTCCAGGGGCGTGGCGGAGCCGGAGAAGGACAAGGCCCTTAGGGGCTCTAAGGACGGTTTCGTGGAGACTCTGGTGTCCAACACGGCCCTGATTCGCCGCAGAATCCGCAGCGCGGATCTGCACATGGAGATGCTGAGCGCCGGAGAGAGCTCCCATACGGATATCGCCCTCTGCTACATGAAGGGCAGGGTGGACCATGTCTTCCTGGATGAAATCAGGCGGAAAATCCAGGACATCAAAGCGGACTCCCTGACCATGAACCAGGAATCCCTGGCGGAATGCCTGTATCAGCGGAAATGGTACAATCCTTTCCCCAAGTTCAAGTACACGGAGCGGCCCGATGCGGCGTCCGCCCAGGTGCTGGAGGGGAATATCGTCATACTGGTGGACAATTCCCCATCGGCCATGATCCTGCCCACCACCATATTCGACGTGATAGAAGAGGCGGACGATTACTATTTCCCGCCGGTGACGGGCACTTACCTGCGGATGACAAGGTTCCTGATTTCCATATTGACTTATCTGGTCACGCCCACTTTCCTGCTGATGATGAACAATCCCCAGTGGATTCCGGAGAGCTTTTCATTCATCATGCTTCAGGAGGAGCCCAACCTCCCTCTGATATGGCAGTTCCTGGTACTGGAGCTGGCCATAGACGGGCTGAAGCTGGCGGCCATCAACACCCCCAATATGCTCAGCACCCCCCTAAGCGTCATGGCGGCGCTGGTGCTGGGGGAGTTCTCGGTGAACAGCGGGTGGTTCTCCTCCGAGGTCATGCTTTACATGGCCTTCGTGGCCATCGCCAACTACACCCAGTCCAACTACGAGCTGGGGTACGCCCTGAAGTTCCTGCGCATCATCACCCTGCTGCTCGCACAGTGGTTCAACCTGTGGGGATATATCGGGGGGATACTATTGTCTCTGCTGGCCATTGGATGCAACCGGACGGTGTCCCACAGGAGCTACCTGTACCCGCTGTTCCCCTTTGACTGGAAAGCATTGAAGAGCAAGCTGTTCCGGACGCGGCTGCCGGGAGCCCTGAAAGAGGGCGAATAAGACATCCTCCTCCGAAATGCCGTTGTGAGAAAAAAGCCCTGTCTTTTAAGCTGTATGCCAGATGGACAGGGCTTTTTGTCAGCTCCAAATCTGATTTTACACCATTTTTACACCAGAGCGCCGCCGGGCCTGGCATCGTCATAGTACTGGGCCTGGGCATGCCACAGCTCATGATACTTGCCGGCTGCATCTGCCACCAAAACGTCATGGCTGCCCTGCTGGATGACGCTGCCCTTGTCGAAGACAAGAATATCGTCACAGAACTTACAGGAGGAAAGGCGGTGGCTGATGTAGATGGCCGTCTTGCCCTCAATGATGGTGTTGAACCTGCTGTAGATTTCGGCTTCCGCAATGGGATCCAATGCGGCGGTGGGCTCATCCAGGACGATGAAGGCCGCGTTTTTGTACAGGGCTCTGGCCAGCGCAATCTTCTGTTTCTCCCCACCGGACATGTCCACGCCTTTCTCGTCCAGGTCTTTGCCCAGATAAGTATCCAGGCCGCCGGGAAGCACGTCCAGCCTGTCCCCAAATCCCGCTTTCTTCAGGCAGGAGATGGCAGATTCCCTGTCATAGGATACCGCGGAGGCCACGTTCTGGCCCAGCGGCAGGGCTGTCAGGGCAAAATCCTGGAATACCACCGAGAAAATGGACAGGTATTCCGGATAGCTGTATTTGCGGATATCGATGCCGTTCAAGAGGATAGTGCCCTCTGTGGGGTCATAGAGCCTGCACAGCAGCTTGATGAAGGTGGTCTTGCCGCTGCCGTTTTCCCCTACCACGGCCATCCGGCTCCCCACCCGGAACTTCATGTTCACATGGCGCAGGGCATAGGATTCGCTGCCCGGATACCGGAAGGACACGTCCCGGAATTCTATCTCATACTGCTGGTCGCTTCGCTTTTCTACGGTCAGGCTCCCCTGGTACATCACATTGGGGCAGTCTAGAAAATCGAAGAACTGCTGCACGAAAGCGCCGTTGATGCGGATCAGCCCTGCGGTGCCTATCAGGGAGGAGACCCCGTCCGAAAGCCTGACGATGGAGGATACGTACTGGGTCATCAGGCCTACGCCGAAAGCCCCTGCCCAGGCCTTGAGGCCCACGAACAGGTAGGCTATGCCGGTGAAGAGCACGGACACTGCCCTGGAAGCGCCGCAGTAGGCTCCCATAGGCCCTCTGGCCAGACGGGCGAAATAGCCCTGGGAGCTGAAGGTGCCGGTCTTGTCGCTGTTGAATTTCTCACACAGGAGATCCTGGCGGTAGATGCGCATATCCGTGGCAAATTCCCGCCTGTGGCCCATGAAGCCATAGTAGCCGAAGAGCCGGTTGGCCAGTGCATGGGTATCGGAGTTGAAAGCGAAATAGCTGTCCCCCTTATTGGAGAGCATGGGAGCCACATACGTGACGGCCAGCATGACGGCGACGATGAGGATCACAAAAAGCGGGCTGTTCAGGACAGTCAGCGCCCCGGCATCATCGGGCACTCTGGCGGTGAACAGGGTCACGGTCAGCGCTATGCCGCCCGCCAGAGTGAAGACTGCGGTGAAGAGGCTCTCCAGCAGCCCGAAAGCCCTGTTCAGCCCCCACCCGGCACCGCCAAAATGGCTCTGGAAGAGCTGAGCCCTTTTGTGACTGGTCTCAGGGTCATCCATGATGCAGAAGTCCATGTCCAGTATTTTGTCGTCTATGAGCTTACGGATATAGTAAAAGCGGGACTCGCTCTCCACGGCCTTGCGCTTTTTCAGGAGGGCGTCCACCAGGGAGAACAGCGCCGCCAGGAGCAGCGTGGCCAGAACCAGGACTAGCAGTCTCTCAGTCTGTCGGCTGCCGGCCAGCTCGTCCAGGATAAGGGCCATGAGCCATATGCCTGCATAAGGGGTCAGGGCGCTCCAGACGCAGGGCATCAGGGAGGTCATGATGAGCCCTGGCTGGCTTTTGTGGATCAGCCGCAAGGCTCTTATGTGAATCTGCCAGGTCTCTTTCCAGGACAGCAGCTGTTCAGTATCCTTTTTCTTCCTGTTTTTCTTATCTTTCATTGTCCCCTTTTCCCTCCTTATAGTACACCGTTGGAGGAAACCGTACTTTCCTCCAACGGCTCGATTATAGGAAGCTGATCTTGCTTCCTATAATACCTGCTCTGTACCTCATAAAGCTCCGCATAGCGGCCTCCCAAAGCGAGCAGCTTTTCATGGGTTCCCTCCTCCGCGATTCTGCCGCCCTCGATTAAGAGGATGCGGTCACAGAAGCGGGTAGAGGCCAGTCTGTGGGATATGTACACGGAGGAGCGCCCCTGCGTCATATCATGGTATTTGCGGTACATGTCCGCCTCCGCTATAGGGTCCAGGGCGGCGGTGGGCTCATCCAGCACCACGAAAGGCGCGTCCTTGTACAGGGCCCTGGCCAACATCAGGCGTTGGGTCTCGCCGCCGGACAGGGCGACAGCGTCCTCATGGACGGAGCGCTCCAGCTTGGACTGGTATCCGTCCGGCAGGGATTCTATTTTCCCGGTGAGCCCGGCCTTGGCGATGCAGTCCCTGACTTTCTCTTCCTCTATATTTTCATCGGTCTGTGCCACATTGACGGCCACGGTGGCGGCCAGGACCTGGAAATCCTGAAAGACGGCGGAGAAGAGACGGTAGTATTCCCGCCGGTCGTACTGCCGGATGTCTTTGCCGTTCAGGAGCACTTTTCCCTGGGTGGGATCCAGGAAGCCGCAGAGGAGCTTGATGAGGGTGGTCTTTCCCGCGCCGTTTAGCCCTACCACGGCCAGCTTCTCCCCGGGATGCAGGGTCAGGTGGATGTGGGAGAGGGTGTCCTGCTCTGCTCCGGGATAGCGGAAGGAGACATCTTCCAGGCAAAGCTCGTATTTTGTCTGGCCCTGGGCCATGACGGCCGCGGGAATGGGTTCGCCGTCTTCAAAGCGGAAGGGCTCTGGATACTCCAGGCATTCCCGGATATTGGAGATTTCCAGGCCCTGCTTGTGCAGTGTGAGGATGTCGCCCAGGATGCCGTTTATCCATGCGCTGAAATTCCCCACAGCGGAGAAATAGAGCAAAAACAGCGACACGCTTAAATTCCCATCCAGCACCAGCCGGATCAGGTAAGCGTAGGCGAAGCCGTTCTGCAGGAATGCCAGCACCAGGCCGGCGATGCTGCCCCACAGATAGACATTCTGCACCCGCCTGTGGAAGGCGCGGAAAGTCTCCCAGGTGCTGTGGAACATCTGTTCCAGCCAGGGGCGCATTCCGAAGATGCGGATATCCTTGGCCATTGCGGCATCCTCTGCATAGGTATAGAAACGCATAAAGAGGCGGTCGCATTCCCCCTCCTCCTCCCGGTGGCGGTAACGGTACTCGGCCAGAGGCCTGTTGATGCAGTACCCCGTCAGGGACGCCGCGGCAATGACCGCAATCAGCAGAGGGCTCACAGAGGACAGGAGGACCAGGTAGAACAGGAACCCGATTACGTCCCGAAGCAGATTCGTCAATGTGGTCCATATGGCCTCTCCGGCAGCCTCATTGCAGTTCAGCGAGTCGCCGGCCTTGGACACCTTTTTCAGGAGTTCATCGTTGCATGTGTTGGGATAGGAGGTTATGGCCATCTTATTGTTGAGCCTGCTGTTGAGGGCCATGCGCACTGTGATTCTGCCATACAGGACATTGGTCTCCAGATAGCCGGAGGCGGCATTCAGCAGGAGGTTCAGGAAGAGGAAAGCCAGGATAATGAAGAACAGCCTGCCCAGGGGCTCATGGGCCTCCACGGAACCCAGGATGACGGGCGCCACATAGAGTCCGGTGAGATTGCTCGCCACTGCCAGGAGCGCCGTCACCATACAGAGGACGGGGACTTTCTTTTCCCGCTCCCGGATGGCCAGCCGTACCATGAAGGCTGCGGACTGCCACATGTTGTATTTGGTTTTTTGCTTTTTTTCTGCCATATCTTTCTGTCATGTCTCCTTTCCAGAGGAATTTGTGGATGTAATGGTATTGTATCACAGATTCCTGCGATTTGGTGCAGGGGTGACGAAATAGCCGGATGGGGGGACGAAATAAGGCTTTACACCTTACCGGAGGGCTGTTATAATGAAATTACCAGATATGTAGGTGCAGCGCTTTGGAAAGAGGTGATAGCATGTCTGAAGAAGAGATGATAAAGATATCTGTCGAGGAGTTCTCCAGACTACAGCGTTACATGAAGCTGTCACAAAAGGATTCTGACGCATACGCGGAAATGAAAGAACGCTATATTGAACTGAAAGTGATACTGACAGTGGCGGGAGTAAACTTGACAGAGCTTGACAAGATTAAGGAATAGTTGTTTTTCGACATCCCTCAGGAATCAGCTTTACCAGCATTCTGTTTTCCTGTGGGATGTTTTTATTGCGGGCCAGGTGGCCATCGAAGCCATCGAGAGGATTTTGCCATGTACAGATTTGCCATATGCGATGATGCCGCCGCGGATGCGGATTATATAAAGTCCCTGATACTGGAGTGGAACCGGGAGGCGGGGCATCCCCTGCGGATAGAATCCTATCCTTCGGCCGAGGCCTTTCTGTTCGCATATGAGGACGACGATTCCGTAGACGTGCTGTTCCTGGACATCGAGATGAAGGAGATGAGCGGCGTGGAGCTGGCAGGGAGGCTTCGGGAAATGGGCGCGGGGCTCCAGATCGTGTTCATCACGGGCTACATGGACTATATCGAGCAGGGCTATGATGTGGAGGCGCTCCACTATCTGCTGAAGCCGGTGACGGGGGAGAAGCTGCGCCCCGTGCTGGAAAGGGCCATGAAGCGGCTGTCCGCCAGGGGGAAGGCCCTCCTGCTCATCTGCGGCAGCGCCACCACCAGGGTGCCTTTGCATGAAATCCGGTATCTGGAAGTGCTGCGCAACTACGTCACCGTACATGCCGATGAAGCATATACGGTTAAACGTACACTAAAGGAGCTGGAACGGGAGCTGGACGAGAGCTTCTACAAAATCCACCGCTCCTATATCGTGAACCTGCGGTTCGTGAAGCAGGTGGCCAAGACCGCCGTGACCTTAAAGGACGGTACTCAGTTACCTTTGTCCGGCAAGGCCTACGAGGGAGTGAACCGGGCCATGATTGCCTATTTCTGACCATTTTCAGCGGAAAGGAGAGCCCAATGCGCCTGCTGGACAAGCTGATAGACAAAAGAATCGCCCAGTACCAGAGCGGCCTGCTGACAGCCCACTACGCGGAGGTGGAGAACATGTACAGCCAGGTGAGGGGCTGGCGGCATGACTACCGCAACCATATCCAGGTCCTGGGCAGCTATGCCCAGGCCGGCGACCTGGAATCCCTGAAGGCGTACCTGAAGGAGCTGAGCGCCGACCTGGAGCTGGTGGACACCGCGCTGAAGACAGGCAACAAGATGACTGACGTCATCCTGAACAGCAAAATCTCTCTGGCGAAGTCCAGGGACATCACCGTCAGAGCGGACGCCCATGTGCCGGTGTCCCTGACCACCTCTGAAATCGACCTGTGCATCATCATCGGCAACCTTTTCGACAATGCCATAGAAGCCTGCATGGCGCTGCCCGGCAAGGAGCGGATGATCCGGGTCTATATGGACATGAAGAACACCCAGCTTTACATGTCCTTTACCAATACCACAGCACAGAAGAAGCAGAAAAAGGAGGCGGGGCGGTTCCTCTCCACCAAGGGAATAGGCCATGGATACGGGCTGGTGCGGATTGACACCATCATAGAGCGGTACCACGGCTACATCAGCCGGGGGAGCGAGGACGGGGCCTTCACCACGGAGATTCTGCTGCCCCAGTGAGGAGGACAAAGCACGGGGCGGAGCATTGGCTTTGGCAGGGAATGAGAGAGGGTTTCCGGATAGCCGGATGGCAGGGCGGATTTGACAGACGGCGGGATTTGTGGTAAAGTCAAGCAAGCAGGTTAGTTAATCATATACTGCGGACCGCCGGAATTTTACAGTAGGAAAATGAGAAAAGGTATTGTGCCGACGGCCTGCAGCCAGGATTGGTAGCAAGTTGTACTGGCGTGCAATATATACTGCATAACGCTGAATACTGCCTAATGTAATCATGCGATTGAACCAGTCAGCGTTATGCAGTCTGGTTTCACGGCAAGCGAAATCGTTAGGCAGTATAAATTAAGGAAGAGATTACAGCAGGAGGAGATATATGTTCAAACTCATTACCGACAGCACGGCGGATTTGCCGGCGGAATATCTGGAGGAGCACAATGTGGGCTGCCTGCCCATCAGCTATATCCTGGACGGCGTCACCTATGGCCGGGAGAAGCAGCTGGACTGGAAGAGATTCTATGCCTGTATGAGGGAGGAGGGCAAGATGCCCACCACCTCCCAGATCAATCCCGCCGAGGCAAAGGAGCAGCTGGAGGAATATATGACAGACGGCGCGGAGGAGATTCTCTATCTGGCGTTCTCTTCCGGCCTAAGCGGCACCTGCGGCAATATCCGCATGGCGGCAAAAGAGCTCATGGAGGAGCATCCGGACGTGAGAATCAGGGTGGTGGACAGCCTGGGCGCATCCATGGGAGAGGGCCTGTTCGTCCACAAGGCCGTGAGGATGCGGGATGCGGGAAAATCCATGGAGGAGACGGCCCGGTGGCTGGAGGAGCATGTGCTGAATTTCACCCATGTGTTCACGGTGGACGATCTCTACCATCTCTACCGGGGCGGGCGGGTCAGCAGGACGGCGGCGGTGCTGGGCACCATGATCTCCATCAAGCCGAAGCTCCATGTGGACGATGAGGGCCATCTGATCCTCATCGGAAAGGTGCGCGGGCGGAGGAAGTCCTTAAGCGCCCTGGTGGACTACATGGAGGAGAAGATGGGCCCCTGGGCGGAGGAGAACAGGGAGGACTGTGTGTTCATCAGCCATGGGGACGCCCTGGAGGATGCGGAATATGTGCGGAATCTGATAAAGGAGAGGTTCGGGTTCCAGAATTTCCTGATAAACCACATCGGCCCCACCATAGGCGCCCATTCCGGGCCGGGCACCATTGCGCTGTTCTTTATGGGGGAGTCCCGTTGACCGGGAGAGGAAGGAGACATCGCTGTCGGACTTTTCGGGGGAGTTCGGATGTGCGAAATTCAGGTTACGGCAATACGACAGACTGGCTGCGTGGCGAAAGCGCGGCCAGTCTTCTTTTTTGCATGGATTCGTACACAAAGCCCTATGGCTCCTGACATATGCCGCTAAGGCGATGCACAGACCGTGCGGCGAGTAGGGGAAAGTTTTTCCCTTACTCGATTACTGCACAGTTTCCCCTTTTTTTCATAGTATAATAGCAAGCAAAACTTAGTCAATGAAAGGAATCGAAATGCACGAACATTTTGAGGACAGAAAATTCGACAGGTTTCCGGTCGCCATGGCCTATGTGCCCTGGCAGGAATTCCAAGGGATGTATGACGATTTGGAGAAGGCTTACTGTGCCGGGACCATATTCCCGGAGCTGGATAAGCCCTTCACGGGAAGGAGATGCGTATCATGAGAGAGAGGGAGCAGCTTTTGAGAGATATCGGGATTGCGGACTTTGTGCTAATCGAGCTGGCACTGTATCTGGATACCCATCCCCATGACCGCAGGGCGATGGAATACTTCAACCATTACAACCGGATTAAGAATCAGATGGAGAAGGAGTTCTCCCAGAAATACTTCCCTCTGAATCTCAGACTGACGGATTGCAGCGAGGAGTGGAGATGGGGAGGGGCCCCTCTGCCCTGGGAAGGAGAGTGCGCGTAAATGTGGAGCTATGAGAAGAGATTGGAATTCCCCGTGAACATCAAGGAGCCCAACGCCATGCTGGCCCAGGCCATCATCTCCCAGTACGGCGGGCCCGACGGCGAGATGGGAGCCAGCATGCGTTACCTGTCCCAGCGATATTCCATCCCCTACCGGGAGGTGGCGGGGCTTTTGACGGATATCGGCACCGAGGAGCTGGCCCATCTGGAAATCGTGGCGGCCATCGTCCACCAGCTGACCAGGAATCTGTCCATGGAGGAAATCGAGAAGTGCGGTTTTGCGAATTATTATGTTGACCATACCGTAGGCGTCTGGCCTCAGGCAGCCTCCGGCTTCCCCTTCACCGCGGCACAGTTCCAGGTGACCGGAGATCCCATAACGGATTTGATGGAGGACCTGGCGGCGGAGCAGAAGGCCCGCACCACCTATGACAATATCCTGCGGCTAATCAAGGAGCCGGACGTCTGCGAGCCCATCAAGTTCCTGCGCATGCGGGAGGTGGTGCATTTCCAGCGGTTCGGCGAAGCGCTGCGCATGGTGCAGGATAAGCTGGACAGCAGGAACTTCTACGCCTTCAATCCCGCCTTCGACAGATGCGAGGACTGCGACGACAAGCCGGACTGCGGCTGTAAGAATTAACGACTAGGACCTGGGTGCTAAGAAAGGCATAGGCGAAGAACCAGAGAAGGCAGGGTATGACAGCCCTGCCTTAAATCATTCCAATTATAAAAGAATCATTGAATATGGCCGGAATTATTGCTATACTATAACTCAAATGAAGAAAACAGGAGAAAAAGCTACGAATACCATGATATTTTCCAACAAAGATCTGAAAAAGCTGATTATTCCCCTGATCCTGGAGCAGGCCCTGGCCATCACGGTAGGTATGGCGGACACCATGATGATCTCCTCCGTGGGCGAGGCGGCGGTCTCCGGGGTCTCCCTAGTGGACATGTTCAATAACTTGATTATCAGCATACTGGCCGCCCTGGCCACCGGCGGGGCGGTGGTCACCAGCCAGTTCATCGGGGCCTCCAAGCGGGAGGAAGCCTGCCGCTCCGCGAAGCAGCTCCTCTGGGTCAATGCCCTGATCACCATAGTGGTCTCCCTTCTGGTCATAGCCGGGCACAGGCTCATCCTGAACCTTTTTTTCGGAAGGATAGAGCAGGACGTGATGCGCAATGCCATTCTCTACCTGATCATCTCCGCGCTGTCCTTCCCGTTCCTGGCCGTCTATAATGCCTGCGCGGCGCTGTTCCGCTCCATGGGGAATTCCCAGATTACCCTGAAGGTGTCCGTGCTGATGAACATCATCAACGTGGGTGGCAATGCCCTCTGCGTGTTCGGCCTGAAGATGGGCGTGGCGGGTGTGGCGGTGCCGTCGCTGGTGTCCAGGGCCGTGGCGGGCCTGTGCCTGTATGTCCTCCTGCGGAATCCTGACCGCCCCATCCATCTGAACAGGGAGCGGTTCCGGTTCGAATGGCGGGTCATCCGGAAAATCCTCTATATCGGGATCCCCAGCGGCATCGAGAACGGCATTTTCCAGCTGGGCCGGGTAATCGTGGTGAGCATCATCGCGGGCTTCGGCACGGCCCAGATCGCCGCCAACGGCGTGGCCAACAGCCTGGACAGCATGGGCTGCATCATAGGGCAGGGCATGAACCTGGCCATGATCACCGTGATAGGGCAGTGTGTGGGGGCCGGGGACCTGGCGCAGGTGCGGTATTATACGAAAAAGCTGCTGCTGATCACATATGCCTCCACGGCGGTGGCCAACAGTCTGATTCTGCTGTTTCTGCATCCGATCCTGGGGCTCTACGGCCTGGGGGCGGAGGCCACGGAGCTGGCCTATATCCTTGTGATGATCCACGATGGCCTGGCGATCCTGCTGTGGCCCGCTTCCTTTGTGCTGCCCAACATGCTCCGGGCTTGCAATGACGTGAAATATACCATGACGATAGCAATCTTCTCCATGGTCACCTTCCGCATCGGGCTGAGCGTCGTGTTCGGCGTCCGGATGGGCATGGGAGCCGTGGGCGTGTGGGCCGCCATGGTGGCGGACTGGGTCTTCCGGGTGTGCTGCTTTGTGGGGCGGTATTTCAGGGGGACGTGGAGGAAGCACTGCAACCTTTGATATGGAATGCGGATGACAGCGGCGGAGCATTTCATATCGTTCTTATTGTCAACCTTTTATAAGAATAGGTTGACAATCTGGAATTGATTGGATATAATCAAGAAAGCACACAGCGGGGAAGACCCTGCAGTCAACCGGAGGAGTATCCATGAAAAACAGGGAAAAGACAATAGAGATGACCACCACAGCGCTTCTGGCCACAGTGCTGGCAGTGCTGGGAACATTCAAGCTCCCCAGCATCGTTCCGGGCTGTGAATTCCAGCTCTCCGCGCCCTTTGCCGTCTGCATCGCCGCCTGCTTCGGCTTTAGGCGCTATATCCGGATTGGCATTCTGGCCAGCGCAATCAATCTGATTCTGGGCACCCATACAATCGTGAACGTGACGATAGCCATGATATTCCGCCTGGTGGCGGGAGGGATTCTGGCTCTGTTCGGCATAAATCCTATCACGCTGGCCCTCAGCGGCCCTCTGGGCACGGTGGCGGGGAGGCTGGTTCTGGGGGGCATATCGGGCACGGATTCGCTGGCCCTGATAGCCGCGGCGGTGCCGGGGATGGTGTTCACGGCGGTAGCCGCCACCGTAATGTATCCGGTGATGAAGCGGCTGGCCCGCAGGGAGGCCGGCGCTCTGACGCAGGGCTAAAGCCCGCCTGTACAAGGAAGGGCTTTAGCAGCCTTTCCGGATTCTACCTTATAAGAAACAGGAATGGCACGAATCCAGGAAGCACAGAGGGAACAATATGAATCGATACAGTATCAAAATGAGGGCATCGAACAAGGAAGAGGGCCACATATCCGGAGCGGAGAAAATCATCCCGGAGGAGGAGCTGGAGCAATACTGCGCCAGGCTCCTTGTCCGGGCGCTTCGGCACAGCAAAGGGAAGCCGGATTTCATCAACCTGAAGATTGAGGCCGTGGCGGAAGAGGAGATTCTACGCCTTCCCGCCCTGAGCGTGACTACGGTGGAGACTTCAAACGCCGAGGAGGGGCAGGACGTGGTGCGCGAGTATCTGCGCAGGCTGGGGCTGAAGCGCGGGGAAGAGATTATTGCCCTCTGGGGGCAGAGCTTTGCCATGCGGGGGGCAATGCTCCTGAACGCGGACAGTCTGGAACGGCTGGAGCCGGACAGGGAGCGGGGCATCCGGGCCACCTACATGGACATGGAGACCGCAGACAGCGCAAGGCAGTCCGCCTGCGAGGGCAAGAACCATTTCAACGAGGCGCTGGTCCTGGCCACAAAGGTGGTCAGCCACCCTAATATAGTAGCAGAGCTGTGCATTTCCGACGATCCCGATTATGTCACTGGCTATATCGCCTCCAGAGAGTTCGGCTATGTGCGCGTCACCAGGCTGAAGGAGCCGGGCAGCCCAAACGGCGGGCGCATCTTTCTGTTCCGGGGAGGGGAAGAGGAGCGGGAGGACTGCATCCGCTACCTCCAGCAGCAGAAGGTGCTGGTACATATGCCGGAATGAGATGAGGAAGAAAGGCGATAAAGATTGTGGATAAGTGGATGCGGATGGAAGAGGAACTGGATACCCTCCGGAAACGGCACCTGTACCGGGAGGTCAAGGTCATCGAGAGCCCCCAAAGCTCCCATGTCAGGTACCGGGGCAGAGACATGCTGATGCTGGCCTCCAATTCCTACCTGGATTTATGCAATGAGGAGCGAATCAAGGCATATGCGGCACGGATTCTGGCAGAATACGGCACAGGCTCCGGCGGCTCCCGGCTCACCACCGGAACCACCGTCTGTCATACCCGGCTGGAGGAGGCCCTGGCCCGGTTCAAGAGCCGTGAGGCGGCAGTGGTGTTCAATACGGGATTTGCGGCTAACAGCGGCGTGATTCCCTGTCTGTGCAGGGAAGGCGATGTGATTTACAGCGATGCGCTGAACCATGCCAGCATCATCGACGGCTGCAGGCAGTCCAGGGCAGAGACCGTGATTTACCGCCACAACGATATGGCGGATCTGGAGCGGAAGATAAAGGAGCGGCCGGGGCGGCAGGGGATGATCGTCAGTGATGGCGTCTTCAGCATGGACGGGGACATCGTGGACTTGCCCGGGCTGGTGGAGCTGGCAGACGCTTACGGCCTGCTGTCCATGATAGACGAGGCCCATGCCACTGGGGTGGTGGGAGCTACGGGCCGGGGCTGTGAGGAGCATTTCCATATGGAAGGGCGGACGGACATCCTCATGGGCACTTTGAGCAAGGCCATAGGCGCGGAGGGCGGATATGTCTGCGGCTCCCGCGTTTTGGCGGAATACCTGAAGAACAGGGCCAGGAGCTATATCTTCTCCACCGCCCTCCCTCCTGTGACCGTGGCGGCGGCAAAGCGGGCCCTGGAGCTCATAGAAGAGGAGCCCTGGCGGGTGGGCAGGCTCCAGGAGAACGTCCGATGGTTCTGCGGGCAGCTGCGGGAGCGCGGCATAGAGGCATGGTCCGAGACCGCCATCATACCCATTCGGATCGGAGCGGAGGAAAAGGCTGTAAAGGTCTCCGAAATGCTGATGGAGCAGGGATTCTTCCTCCCGGCCATCCGCTATCCCACCGTGAAGAAGGGCGAGGCCTTGCTGCGGGCCGCCCTGATGGCCACCCATACGAAGGAGGAGCTGGCGGAGGCGGCAGCGGCCATAGCAGAGGCGATTGCCTGGGCGGGCCGGATGTGACCCGGCTGAGGTGGAATCCGTCTGACAGCGCCAGGCGGCCGAGGGAAGACGGCGGATTACCTGCGCGAAGAGCAGGGCGTGATCCCGGACAGGAAGGGCGGTATCGCCGGGGCGTTGCCGCAAGTATGAAACAACCGGAACAATCGGATTCCGAAAGGAGCGAATTGACATGTGCATGATAAAGAAACTGAAAGAAAAAGCGCTGTCCACCGGGGACGTTTCCCGGGAAGAGGCGCTGCTGCTGGCCAGTGCTCCCCTGGAGGAGCTGTCGGAGGCCGCGGAGGAGATTCGCAGGGAAAAGTGCGGCCAGGGCTTTGACCTGTGCACCATCGTCAACGGAAAGTGCGGCCGCTGCCCGGAGGACTGCAAATACTGTGCCCAGAGCGCCCATTATCAGGCCAAGTGTACGGAAGCCTACGGCCTCCTGCCGACGGAAAAGCTTTTGGAGGGAGCCAGAAGGGAGGCAGCCCAAGGAGTGCTGCGCTACTCCATCGTCACCTCGGGCAGGAAGCTGTCAGATTACGAGGTGGAGCAGGCCTGTGAAAGCATCCGGGCCATCAGAGAGGAGACGGGCATCCAGGTCTGCGTGTCCTTTGGTCTGCTGAAGGAGGAGCAATTTAAGAAAATCAAGGAGGCCGGGGCCTCCCGGGTACACTGCAACCTGGAGTCCTCTGCCAGGTTCTTCCCGCAGATATGCACCACCCATACCTATGAGGACAAAATCAATACCCTGAAGGCCGCCAAAAGGGCCGGGCTGTCGGTCTGCTCCGGGGGAATCCTGGGGCTGGGGGAGACCATGGAGGACCGCATCGACATGGTGCTCACCGCAAGGGAGCTGGGCGTGAAATCCGTCCCTGTGAACCTCCTGAACCCCATCCCCGGCACGCCGCTGGAGAACCGTAAACCCCTGACCAATGAGGAGGCCAGGCGCTGCGTGGCCATCTTCCGGTTCCTGATTCCGGATGCCTCCATCCGGCTGGCAGGGGGGAGAGGGCTTTTGGGGGACAAGGGGGAGCTATGCTTTAAGAGCGGCGCAAATGCGGCCATTTCCGGGGATATGCTGACTACCGCGGGCATTACGGTGGAGACGGATATGGAGCTGGTGCGGAATCTGGGATTTGAGGTGAGGCTGTATGATGTGTGACGGAAAGAAAAGGACTAAGAAAATCTTTGTCGTGGGAACAGGTACGGATGTGGGCAAGACCTATGTGGCGGCTCTGATGGTGAAGAAGCTCAGGGAGAGCGGCAGGCTTGCGGGCTATTACAAGGCGGCCATGAGTGGCAACCTGCGCAGGAGCGACGGAACTCTCATTCCGGGCGATGCCGTCCATGTGAAGGAGATATCCGGCATCGCGCAGCCCCTGGAACAAATGTGCCCCTATATCTATGAGCATGCTGTATCACCCCATCTGGCCTCCCGGCTGGAGGGGAATCCGGTGAGGCTGGACATGGTGGAGAAGGGCTTCCGGGAAGTGTGCAGGGAGCATGACTTTGTGACCATGGAGGGCAGCGGCGGCATCCTCTGTCCGGTCTGCTTCGATGAGAGGGAGATTTGGCTGGAGGACGTGATTGCCAGGCTGGATCTGTCCTGTGTGCTTGTGGCCGATGCGGGGCTTGGCACCATCAACAATGTGGTATTGACTACGGAATACATGCGTTCCCGGGGAATCCCTTTAAAGGGTATCCTCTTCAACCGCTTCCACCCCGGAGACAGGATGGAGGAGGACAATGTGCGGATGTGCGAGCACAGGACAGGGCTGAAGGTACTGGCCTGTGTGGAGGAGGGAGCGAAGGAGCTTGGCATGGACGGGGAGGCATTGGCAGTTCTGTATGAGGAATGAATCACAGGAAAGTACATTCCCCGCGGTTTGCAGCGTGACAGACGAAAAGCTTCCTTCAAAGTATTTTATACTGCATAACGCTGAATACTGCCTAATGTAATCATGCGATTGAACCAGTCAGCGTTATGCAGTCTGATTTCACGGCAAGTGAAATCGTTAAGCAGTATAAGAAACGGAAAGAGGGAGGGAAACCCAATGATTTGGTATCCATATCAACAGATGAAGACCATGAAAGCGCCCTATGAAATCATAGACGCAAAAGGCGTATATCTATACACGAAGGATCGGAAACTGATTGACTCGGTATCCTCCTGGTGGAGCGTGATCCACGGCTATAAGCATCCTGCGCTGACAGAGGCCATCAAGGCTCAGGCGGACTGCTTCTCGCATGTGATGCTGGGCGGGCTCACCCACCAGCCGGTGCGGAGGCTGGCGGAGAAGCTGGAGGAATGGCTGCCGGGGGATCTGGACTATTGCTTCTTCTCGGACTCCGGCAGCGTGGCGGTGGAGGTGGCCCTGAAGATGGCCCTGCAGTATTATGTGAACCGGGGAGATTGGAGGCGGACAAAAGTCCTGTCCCTGTCCCACGCTTACCATGGGGACACCTTCAAGGCCATGGAGGTGGGGGACGATGAGGACTATCATTTCATCCTGGAGGCCTATGGGGAGAAAAAGGATGTGATCCATATCCCCACGCAGATAGACGCGTTGGAGGAGGCTTTCGCCCGCTTCCATGGGGAGCTGAACTGCTTCATCGTGGAGCCGCTGCTCCAGGGGGCCGGGGGCATGCGGATGTACGACATCTCCTTCCTGCGGCGGGCCAGGGAGCTTTGCGACGAATACGGCGTCCTGCTGGTCTTTGACGAGGTGGCCACGGGCTTCGGGCGGACGGGGAACCGCTTCGTGGCAGATCTGGTGCTGCCGGACATCCTGGTGCTGGGAAAGGCCCTGACCGGCGGCTATATAGGGCATGCGGTGACCGTGGCCAACCGCAAGGTGTACGAAGGGTTTTACGGGGACGATTCGGGAAAGGCTCTGATGCACGGGCCTACCTTCATGGGCAATGCCCTGGCCTGCAGCGTGGCGCTGAAATCCATCGAGCTGTTCGAGGAGGGGGATTATCTCGCCAGGATTCGCCGCATCGAGGAGATCACCAGGCGGGAGATGAGGGGCCTGGCCCATGAGCAGATTCGGGAGGTACGCATCATGGGTGGCTGTGTCTGCGTGGAGGTGAAGGATGGGGCAGCCCTGAAGGGCTACCAGCAGTTTGCCTATGAGAGGGGCGTGTTCAGCCGGCCTTTCCTGAACTATCTGTACGCTATGGTACCTTATGTGATTACAGAGGAAGAACTGGTACAGGTGCTGGGCGTGATGAAGGAGTGGTTCTCTCGATGAGAGGCGGCTCTCTTATGAGCCGCCTCATTTCCTGGTTCAGGAAGTGGATTTCGCAATCCTTGAACCCTTCATGAAAGCCCTGATTCCTTTACTATAAAAGTCCCTATGCCATTCTAGCACCGCGAGTGTTTTTGCGCTTCCTATGCGCAAAAACGGAGACAGCTGTGCGCCAAAATGAGCTTCTCTTGCTCATTTTGTGTGCATCACCTAAACTCTCAGACTTTCAGGTAAGGTGGTGCGGCTGGCTGCATGGGAGTTTAGGAAGCGCAGTATGCATCGATGGCACTAGCGGCAAATTCGGCTGTGCCTTCGCCGCCGGCCCGGTCGATATTAGCCTTCATACGTTTATCGCATACATACATCTGCCCCAGTCCCTTCAGGATTTCCTTCATACAGGTATAGTAGCTCTCTGTGATGTGCTGCTGTAGAGCAGCAATCTTCTCCTGTACTTTTTCGTCCGCGGGGGACAGCCCTTTCAGCGCGCCCAGGTCTGCGAACAGGGACAGGAGCTCTTCCACGGCCGCCTGCTGCGCCTCTGCGCTTTTGCACTCCGATTTTTTGGCATATTCCTCATAAGCCCTGGTGGCACCCCACCTTTCTTTGACTTCTGCCTTATACCGGGCAATCTCGTCTTTACTGAATGCATTGAAATTCATCTCACATACTCCTCTTTGATTTCACGGGCAAGACAGATTAGCTCCTGGATGCGTCTCTTCTGTAGCTCTAGAAGATGAATCTGCTGCTCCAGCGCCTTCGCCTGGTCGAAGCCCGGACTGTTCAGCATGGCCCCTATCTCTTTCAGGGGGAAGCACAGCTCCCGGAACAACAGGATGGTCTGCAGGCGTGCCAGAGCATTGTCGTCATACAGCCGGTAGCCCGCATCTGTCACCGCACTCGGCTTCAGCAGGCCGATTTCATTATAATAATGGAGCGTGCGCACGCTCAAGCCTATCAGTCTGACGACTTCATTTACGATTCTCATATATTACCTCCCTTGTCGTATCATCGATGAAAGGACATTATATGCTATGACGTAACATCAGAGTCAAGAGGGTTTGTGTAATTTTTTCCGACAATTCAGGATGGTTCCGGGAACCGGTGAATTACTGGAAATTAGTGACTGCATTTGACTTTTTCTGAAAAAATATCAATCGATATGCACAAAAAGACATATTGATTTTCGGTTTACGTAGTTGAAAATCCATAGATATATTTGCTATTCTAGACCTACAAAAGAAAGCGAGGAGGACATTCATGAAAACAGTGGATCAAAAGACATCGTCCCGGAGCCTGTGGAAACGGATGTGGAGGCACAGGGTATCCTATCTGATGATACTGCCGCCTATCGTCACAGTCTTCATTTTCCACTATATCCCAATCTACGGCGTGCAGATAGCATTCAAGGATTTCAGCAGCCGTCTGGGAATCTGGGGCAGCAAGTGGGTGGGGCTGAAGCATTTCAGGGCGTTTGTCAACCATCCCTTTTTTCCCAGGATTATGTGGAACACTTTTTGGCTGAACGTGGTGTCACTTATTTTCTGGCCCTCTTCTATCATTTTCGCAATCCTCTTGAATGAGATGCGGAGCCTGAAGCTGAAGAAGACGTGCCAGATGCTCACCTATGCGCCGTATTTCGTTTCTACCGTGGTGGCATGTTCCATGTGCAGGATGTTCCTGAACCGTGGCGGGCTGTTCAATATTGCGGGGGACATCTTAGGCTTCGAATATGTCAATCTGCTCAGCTCGGCGAAGGCATTTCCCTGGATCAACGCGGTGGTGGATCTGTGGAGGGGCCTGGGCTGGGGTACCATCATTTATTTGTCGGCCCTGGCCGGGGTATCTGGGGAGTTGGTGGAGGCAGCTAGGGTGGATGGAGCTACCAGGTTGCAGGTGATATGGCATGTGAACCTGCCGCACCTGAAGCCCACGATTATCACGCTGTTGATACTCCGTATGGGTTCCATGCTTTCCTCAGGATTCGAACAGATATATCTGCTGCAGACCCCCCTGAATCTGGATGCGTCTACCGTCATCTCCACCTATGTGTACGAAACCGGACTCGTAAGCCAGCAGTTCAGCTATTCGTCAGCCATCGGCCTGTTCAACAATATCATAAACATCGTGCTGATACTGGCGGCAAATACAATTTCGAAAAAAGTAAGCGAGACGTCACTGTGGTAAGGAGGGGGATATGAGAAAGCATTCTAAATTGAACAGGTTTACGCCGTACGACTACATAATAGTGATGATCGTTGTATTGATTACGGTGATTATTGTGTATCCGCTGTATTATACGGTGATTGCATCCTTTTCCGACTCTACGGAGGTATATTCCGGCCATACCTTTTTATGGATAAAAGGCTTCACCCTTGATGCATATAGGAACATCCTGAAAGAAAAGATAATATGGATCGGCTATCGGAACACGATTATTTATACATTCGCTGGCACCCTGTACAATCTGGTGCTGACCATTCCCGCCGCGTATGTGTTGACGAAGAGGGACATGCCTTTCAAGGGCTTCATATCCTGGTTCTTTTTCCTTACCATGTATGTCAGCGGGGGGATGATTCCGAGCTATCTGCTGGTGAAGCAGCTGGGACTGGTCAACAGCCCGCTGGTGATGATCGTAGGGGCCGGCGTATCCTGCTATAACCTAATCGTGACCAGGCAGTACTTCGCCACCGGCATACCCGCAGACCTCTATGAGGCGGCCTATATCGACGGCGCGGGAGACGGGCGCTGCTTCGTGAAAATCGCGTTGCCGCTGGCGAAACCGATTGTGGCCGTGATGGCGCTCTATTACGGAGTGGGGAGGTGGAACGATTACTATACAGGTCTTCTGTATATCTATAAAGAAAAATATTTCTCGCTGCAGCAAGTGCTGAACAAGATTCTCACCTCCAATCTGGAGCTGAAACTGGAAGGGAAGATGGATCCGGAAATGATGGCCCATGCGCTGAAACAGTACCATGCGGCCCAGGGGATGAAATATTCCATCATCTTTGTGGGAAGCCTGCCATTGTTGATTGCATATCCCTTTCTACAGAAGTACTTTGCAAAGGGCATCATGATTGGATCCGTGAAAGGATAGAGGGCGCGGTTATTGGGAAACGGAACGAATTTAGAGTCCAGGCTCTTTGCTGCAAGGCCAGGGCTTTGAAGATAAAGACAAGGGAGCGTAAGACAAAAGGCGGTTTTCTGGGCTGCCGAAGAGAAGAAGGAGGAGTAAGGAATGAAGCAAAAGTTATGGAAACAGATTGTGGCGCTGGCACTGGCAGGCACCATGACGCTGGCGCTGGGTGCCTGCGGGAACGGGACTGATGGAAACAGCAGCGTCTCCGACAGCTCATCTGCCGAAGAGGAGAAGGAGGAGGAATCCGCCCCTGCACAGAGCGCTCAGGAGAGCGTGGAGACGGGAGGCGGAGAGGAAGCCTCCGGGCTGGAATGGCTCCATCCGGCCTCGATTCCCATGGTGGACGAAGGAGTAGAGAAGAAGCTGTCCCTGTATATCCTAAGCAGCGAAGGCGCGGGCAACGCGGAGGATGTATGGATGTATAAATACATCGAGGGAGCCCTGAACATCGATTTGGAGGTCACCCGGTTCACGGATGCGAACAAATCGGAGTTCCTGTCGCTGGCCTTTGCCAGCGGTGAGCTGCCGGATATCATCATCGGCGGAGACTTTGATCCAGCTTCGCTGGTAAAATACGGCATGGTGGAGGAGCAGATTCTCGATTTGGGCCCTTATCTGAACGAGACCTATATGCCAAACCTGACGGCTATCTATGAGAAGAACCCCAGCTATAAAGCATCTATCATGGACGGCGAAGGTCATGTATGGTCCACAGGCCGCGTCAATGATCCGGGGGGAGCCGGAGGAATCAGCAAGATATTCCTGAACTATGACTGGCTGGACAGATGTGGAAAGGAAGTGCCTGCTACCCTGGACGAGCTTTTGGATGTGCTGCACGCGTTCAAGGAGCTGGACGCCAGCTATATCCCCATGGGAGGCAGCTATGAATTCTACAATCCAATGAACTATATTCTGAATGCATTCGGCTATCTGACTAATCAGGCAAAAGGGACGGATATCGCCCTGCGTGGCGGCGAGGTGGTGCTGCCTGTGGCGGACAGGGAGGTCTACGGCGAGGTGCTGAAGCTGATGAAGGAGCTCTATGACGAAGGGCTGATTCATCCTGATTTCTTCACAATGGACAAAGAGGCCGCCCTGGCCCTGACGCAGCAGAATCTGACGGGGGTCATCACCAGCAGCTATATGTGCCAAGGGGAAGATTACAGACAGTTCTGGGGCGCGATTCCGCTGACCAGCCAGTGGAACGATACCGCACAGTGGCCGGTCAATCCGAAGATGCTTTCCTGCGGCGCGGCAGTAGTCAGCGCGGAATGTGAGAATCCAGAGCTTGCGGCAGCTTTCCTGGACTACTGGTACACTTTCCATACCACGTGTATCCAAGTTAGAGGAGGCGGCGTGGTGGAAGAGGGAGACTATCTGTACGGCTGGAGCGGATGGGTCGCCGACGTACCGGGAGACAGCACCACTGTGAGATATCTGGACATGGAGAAGGAAGACTGTAAGTACGAATCCAACGGAGACTTTTTCGAGAAGGAGATACAGCTGTGGACGAACGTCATAGGCACCGAGTTTCCGGACGGCAGCGGCATGGAGGGCGGATTCTATACGTTTGATAGTTCCAGAGACCTGACAAAGTACAAGGAGCCCTATCTGGCGGACTTGCGTTTGGATGAGAACGTATGCTTTACTGTCGACTATCACTATTGCGATGCGCCGGAATACACCCTGAAAAACTATACCACCCCCGATGTCTATCCGGCGTATGTGTACCTGGACGCGGAGACAGCTGTGGAGGCAGGAAACCTGCAGGTCATGCTTCAGGAGTACAGCGCGAAGGAGACTGCGAAATTCGTCACAGGCGCGCGGTCTCTGGATGAAATCGATAACTATTTCGATGAGATGGACGCTCTGGGCGCCAAGGAATATGTCAAGATCTACAAGGACTACTATGACGCCACAAGATAAGCGGACGATGTTATGACATATGTATCTTGAAAGCGAGAAGAGGGAATCCTGCCAATATGGCAAACTCCCTCTTTTAGCGACAAGAGGAAGATTGGCGCAGAAAAGGAGTTATGACTATGAGTGACGATTTGTTTTTTGGGAAGACAAATTCCTCTTCGTTTATGTGGGATGTGAACCCAGCATCCGATTGGGCGGAAAGCTATCCTTTGGGAAACGGAAGGCTTGGTGCAATGGTGTATGGCAGGCCCAAGAATGAGATTTTCGCGCTGAATCATGATCTCCTGTGGCGGGATTACCTAAAGCATCCTGCCTATGGCACATATCGGGACATATCCGAAATCAAGAGCCTTTGCCGGCAGAAGAGATGGGGAGAGGCCACGCGCCGCCTGAAAAGGACCATCCCTGAAGAAAATGCGATTTACATTAATCCTTTCGTCCCGGCCTTCGATCTGTATCTGAATATGACACTGCCGTCAGAAGAGATAAGCGGCTATCGCAGGGGACTGGATCTGGAGAATGGAATAGCTAGGACAGAATTTGTCAGCGGCGGTGTCGGCTTTACCAGGACCGCATTCTGCTCCTATGATTATGGGGCCATAGTAGTGCACTTTGCTGCTTCTGCTCCCGGTACGCTGACGGGCGAAGTGTCTCTGTCCCGCATGCTGGATCCGGAATGTGAGGTCACAGGAAAAGCAGGATATGGCTATGTGACCATTTCCGGTGAATTTGAAGAAGGGAAGCGCTTTGGCGGCGCAGTTCGCGTTCTCCACAGGAACGGAAGGATTACCATGGGGAAACGGACATACGGCATAGACGGGGAGGAAATGCCAGGGAAAAGGTTCGGGCTTGGATACGTATATGACCGCGACAGTTACGTGAATCCTGCCAGAGGGGCATCGGTCTGGTTCGACAGCAGCGATGAAGTGACACTGCTTGTAAGAATCGCCACGGATGAGGAGGCTCCCGATCCTGCGGCATATTGTCTGGAAAGGCTTTCCGGGCTTCCGGAATATCATGCTTTGTACATGGTTCATAAAGAGCGTTTTTCCGGGTTCTATCATCGCACCAGCCTGGTTCTGGAGCCGGCTGACGGACAGGAGGCCCCGGATATGACTACGCCGGAACGGATTCAGGAATCGAAGGATGCAGGCAGGCTTACGCCGTTCATGCTGGAGCTCATGTATAACAGCGCGAGATATATAGCGATTTCTTCCGGCATGCCCCAGCCGAAAGGGGTTTTGCCGAAAGCACCTATCAATCTGCAGGGAATCTGGTGTCGTGATACGCGTCCGGCATGGGAGAGCGATTATCATGTGGATCTGAATATTGAGATGTGTTACTGGCCCCTAGTGAATGGCGGACTTATAGAATGGTATGGACCGTACCTTGATTGGATAGAGCGCCTGATGGAACAGGCAAGAGCCTGCGCTGCGGATTTGTATGGCGCAAGAGGAGCGACCATGAACGGATGCTGCGACCCGAAGACGCTGGGGGGAAACTCTGATGTGGGCTTCGGCTGGCTGGGCAGCGCTGCTTGGCTGGGGCAGATTCTCTGGATTTACTATGAGCATGATCTGAGGGAAGAGACCCTCATGCGGATTTATGATGTCCTCTTACCCTTTGCGGAATTTATGGAGGACATGCTGACGGAAGACGAGGATGGGCGGCTGACATTTCCGTTCGGAGCCTCGCCGGAGATGGGGCATATCGTGGAGGGGGAGACTATATGGTTCTCTTCTGCGGATACCTGTGATCTGGAGCTTGCGCAGGAGCTGTTCAGCCATGTCGCGGAGGCTGCGGAAATCCTCGGAAAGCCTTCTGAGACTGCCGAAAGATACAGGATTCTGGCCGGGAGGATACGGCCGCTGCCAGTGGATGGGAACGGATGCCTCATGGAGTGGGTGGAAGATCATGTGGAGGCCCAGCCGGGACACCGTCACCGTTCGCCCCTCATCGGACTCTGTCCGGGTACTATGATAAACAAAAGAACTCAGCCTGAGATATGCAATGCCATGGAAAAGCTCCTCGACAGACGGCTTGCGGCAGGAAAGGGGATGGCGACCGCATTCTCCTTTGCCTGGGACACCCAATTCATGGCAAGGTTCCATCGAGGGGATGAGGCATACGAGATTTTGTTCCAGATTATATACCTGATGCTTGGCAACATGCTCATCGCCACGAATGACTATAACAGGGAAGGACATGGAATTCCATGGTTCCCTGGAACCAAGGTGGTTCAGGTAGAGGCGCAGATCTGTCTGATGGCATCCATCGGGGAGATGTTCTATCAGGACAATGACGGCGTGATTTCTCCAATTCCGGCCCTTCCGTCAAAGATTCGGAACGGATCTATGACGGGCATTACGGGAAGACAGGGATTTGTAGTGGATATTTACTGGAAGGACGGATTATTGGAGCGAATGAGGGTGCTCTCGCGATTCGGGAAGGTCTGCAGGATAAATTTTCCCGAGGGACAAATCGTGGAGACGTCCGCCATGCCAAGGGGCGGTGAGGCTGTAAATCATATATTGACGTTCAGTACGGAGGCTGGCAGAGAGTATACGCTTACATTTGCGTCAGTCCGTTAGGATTTTCCCTTTTTTCTGCAACAGCGCCGTGCCGAGTGATGGAGATGCCGAAGAAAGGATTGAGGAATATGCGGTTGAAATTGAAAAATCCCTATCTGACATCTTATATGTGTTTGGCGATTTGCTGCTGCGTGAGCCTGTTCATCCTGTTTCCGTTCATCAACCATACGAGCATCGCGCAGACGCAGAGGGAGTATTATCAGAAGAAAACGGAATTGATTGTCAGTGATTTTGAGACACAGCTGTCCGCCTTTGACGAAATCGCGCTGCAGATTAGCATCGACAGCAAGTACCAGCCCTATTACCTGCAGGAAAATATGTACAATGAAATCGTGATGCTGGAGGACTTTGAACAGTATAGCCATTATTCCGCTTTGACGGACGACTATTTCCTATACTATGGAGCTAGGAAGATATACCTCTCGTCCGGCAGTACTACAGATTTGGATATTTATCTGAAAAAGCTTCCGGAGGACTCTAAGAAGAAAATTATCGAGGTGTTGGCGGAGGTTGGACAGGAAAAGAAGATATTGTCCTTGGAGCAGAACCTTTATGTACTGATTCCATTGCGGGTCTATGAGAAGTCTAAAAAGGTAAGCGCAGTCCTGTGCTGCGTGATTCCAGAGGCTAATCTACAGGAGCGCTTCCAGATTGTCAGTGGAGGCATGGAAGGTAACATCTCGCTATACGGAGACGACGGATTATTGTTCTGTAATCAAAGCAAGCCTTGTGAAGACGGACAGAGCGATGTCCTAACAGCATACACCACCAATGGAATATACAAAATCTGCTATCTGCCCAGCCGGCAAGGCTTCATATGGACGAGACTGCTGGTGCTGCAGGTACTGTCCGTATTGATGGCCGCCCTGATGCTGTTTTTAACGGCGAACATGCTGGCGAGACGATCCTACGGGACGATTCTGGACATCACAAGGACATACAGGAGCAGGGTGAAGATGCCGGAAAAGGCCTCCTATGACAATGCCCTGGAAGAAATCAATTACATGATGGACAGGCTCCTAGAGACCAACGCGCTGGCCAATGAGCAGATTAAGAAGAAGCAGGAGATGTTGAGAAAGCAAGTCCTGCATATGCTGCTGGTGGGCAATTATTCACATGATATTACAGCGCATCTGGATAAGCTGCAGATTCGCTTCCCGGGGCGCTATTTCTTCGTAACCAGTATTCTTTACGACAGCGATGAAGGGGTGACCAAAGAGTTCCTGAGCCAGTTGTCAGAGGAGTTAGAGAGGATTTCCCTGGACGAGGAGAAGGAATCGCTATATACGGTCTGTGACTACGAGAAAATGCGGATTAGCGCTATATGTAGCATCCAGGAAGAGGATCAGAAGGAAGAGCTGGTAGAGCTAGTATGTGAGATGGCGGAGAGCTTTGCCTACGAGCCGGTATTCGGCATCGGCAATCTATATCCCAACCTTTCCAGCCTGTCAGGCTCCTGGCTGGAGAGCATTGATAATATCCATCAAAACATCGCCGGACATCCTCCTTTCTTCCATGACGCGGATGAGCTGTACAGAATCTCTTCCTCATTATCGAAAGGCGATGAAGCGGATGCCATGGCCGGACTGGCCAGATATATCGACCAGCTGGAAAGCATGCAGATGTCCATATTGTTGCAGCAATGTGTCTTTTCGGATTTCCTCAGCGAGATAGCCAGGGTGGCTAGGGAATGCCAGGTGGTGCTGTCGAACCAGAGCCTCAGCCTGATTGTGTCTGCCAGGAGCGTGGAAAGCTTTCAGGAGGCCGCGCAGAATCTGATCAAGGAATTCTGTGAGAGCGTTCAGGAGCTGAGGAGCCGGATTGAGAACAGCGAATCCCGCAGGATATATGAATATGTCAGCGAGCACTTTGCCGAGTATGACCTGTCCATCGAGAAGGTGGCATCGGATCTGGGCACCTCTGTGCCCGTGGTGCGAAAGGCTCTCCTGGAGCATACGGGAAAGAAGTACAAGGATCATATCATATTCCTTCGGATCGAGTATGCCAAGAGGCTGCTGCTGAAGGGGGACTTGACCGTGGCTGAAATCTGCCAGCAGGTGGGATATGGAAATCTGGCCCATTTCTTTAAGCTGTTCAAGGAGATGACCGGAGTGACGCCCGCCAAGTACAGGAAAGGCGTAACGGAAAATATGGAAGAGGAGCCTTCCATGAAAGAATAGCCTTCCGCGGAAGGCAAAGTATGAAGGGAGAAACGAAATGGACAAGAACAAAATGCATTCTTTGAGGGTGAGCGATGCCATCTGGATGGACAGGGACCGATTCGGAAAACTGCTTGCGCTATTGAAAAGGTACCCCTGCGGTATCGCGCAGATTTCCCTGTTCACATCCTCCACCCATCCTCCGGTGCCCCTGCCCAGGATGAGGGAGAGGGCCGATGTCATGCGGGAGAGACTGTGTGAAATCCGTGAAGCGGGATTATCCGGCGGAATCAATATCCTGTCCACGATTGGGCATCATGAGGAGGATTTGGACAATTGTTTCAGCGGCGACTATTACCGTATGACCAATGACATGGGAGAAATCTGCCGGGGAAGCTTCTGCATGAATGACGAGCGTTACATAGAGGAATATGTGAAGCCTGTATATCGTATCCTGGCGGATGTACACCCGGATCATATCTGGATTGACGATGATGTCCGCTACGGGCATCTGCCCATCGGGATGGGGTGCTTCTGTGACGGCTGTATCGGGAAGTTCAATCGGACGAACCAAACCGCATATACCCGCGACACCCTGCGGGAGGCCCTGGACGCGGGAAATCTGGGGCTGCGCCGCGCCTGGCTGGACCACAATATCGCCGCCATCTACAGCCTGTTCCGCGTCATCGGCAGCACCGTCCGCGGGGTGGATTCGGATATCCGTCTGGGCTGGATGACCGGGGAAAGGTATTTTGAGGGATATGACTTCGCGAAGTTCGCGGCTGCCTTGTCGGACGGGGGAAAGCATGAAATCATGTGGAGGCCTGGCGGCGGAGCGTATACAGATTATTGTTTTGACGATATCGTGGAAAAGGAGGAGGAAATTGGCAGGCAGAACGCGCTCCTGCCCCCCTATGTGACCATAAGCCTGTCTGAAATCGAGAACTTCCCCTACCAGCTGGTGAAGAAGACACCCACCTCCACCGCGCTGGAAGCGGCGCTTTCCATGACGAGCGGGTGTACGGGAGCAGCTTTCAACATCCTGCCCTCCGAAACCGGGGAGCCTCTTTCCACAGTGGAGCCATGGCTGAAAAAGATAGACGGATGGATGCCGCTGTACAGGATTCTGTCCGAAAAGACAGGGGGAAAGCAGCCTGTCGGCATCTGCACCGGCTGGCGGATTGACAGCCAGGCGGCTACGCCGGCAGGGAGGTGGAGCCGCAGTTCCGGAAGGATGTATGCCAGATTCGCCAGGGAAATGTTCGATTTCGGGCTTCCACAGTGCTATAATCCGGAAAAGGCGGTGGTCAGGCTTATCACAGGCCGGAGCACGGCGACATGGACGGACGAGGAAATCTGGGAGCTCCTGTCAGGCGGCGTATATCTGGACGCGAGCGCGCTGCAGTGCCTGAACGACAGAGGATTTGGGGCATACACCGGATTTGCCGCGGGGGAGGAATATCCCGTGGATGCCAGGGAATGCTATTTGACCGTACTGGTCAATCAAACCATCGAAGGAGGAATCCGCAACTGCAGGCAGGCCTTCAACCCCGGCGATGCCTTTGGAATCATCCCTGCATCAGAGGAGGCATCCGTGTTTGCGAAGCTGGTGGATTATCACGGCAGGGAAATGGCACCCTGCTGCCTGGGGATGTTCGAGAACGAGCTGGGCGGCCGCGTCTGTGCGGCTGGCTACTATCCCTTCTCCTGGGTATCGGATTCCTATAAGACCATACAGCTGAAACGCATCTTCGTGGAACTGTCAAGGGGAGAGCTACCGTCCTATGTGGACAGCTATTGCCGAATCCGGAACCATACCTTTGTAGAGGACGGAAGGACGGTCGTAGCGCTGTGCAATCCCACCAATGAGACGCTTTACGCCGTCAGGGTGGCCGTCAGGACTGTGTGCGGCAGGGCGTCGCTTTATACACGGCAGGACGCTCCGCTGACGATTGAGGCGCAAAAGGAAGACCGGAAAGAGGGCGGGTACCGCTTCTTTACCATAGACTGCATACCACCATATGAAATCGTATTGCTGGAGGTATGATGCAGAACCAAAACAGCGTCTGCCCCGCAGGCTACCCCAGAGGATTTACGGACGCATTCCTTTCGCGGCCGGAAATTCTCTGCTCATACTAAAGTGCTGGGCGAGGCAGATGCGGAACTATAATAAGGAGGCAATGACAGTATGAAAATGAAATTGGACCAAAGTGTGGCTCCGAACTTTACCACAGGGGAACTGGTTTCCCACCATGATTTGGTATTCCGGGCACCGGTCTGCAATCCCACCTATGGGATTCCCGTCGGAGACGGAGATACGGGCTGCCTGCTCTGGCTGAGCGAGGACGCGCTCCACGTACAGATTAACAACACGGCGTTGATTGACGATATTCGGGGTGATACGGACTATTGCTCCGACCCGGACGAGACTATGACCTACTGCCGCAATGGAGCCCGATGGAACCTTCACTTCGGCTGCCCTGTTTTCGAGACCATTTACCAGGACGGCTTCGAGGCCAGGCTGTCCCTGGCCGATGCCACCGCTTCCATCGCGGCGGACACGCCCTTCGGCAAAGTGAGGATTCGGTCATTCGCCTCCCATTCCGCCAGGGTGGCCGTGCTGGAGGTGGAGGGAGAGTTTGAGGAAGCTATGCCGATTCGGGGGGATTTGAACAGATGGGGAAGCCGAGCGCTTATGTATTGGTATTCTTCGTTTTACGACGGGACGCACATAGGGCTTGACGGCACCTCCTCCCTGGCGGAGGAAGGCTGCCTCTGCATCCTCCAGAGGCTTCATGGAACGGATTTCTGCATTGCCGTAAAGCCGGTGAGCCCGAAGCCCTTCAGCATCCGCACCGCCGGTTCCCATGCGGCACAGGTATCGCTTGAGGAAGGGGAAAAGCTGTCCCTGACCTGCTACATCACAGTGGCGGTGGGACAGGGGCTCGACAGCGTAAAGGAGAGGGCGCTGGGGCGGATTCAGGAGGCGGAAAACGTCGGAGCGGAGGAGCTGTACAGGGTACATGCCCGGGAGTGGACTGATTTCTGGGACAAGTCCTATGTATCCCTGCCGGAGAAGATGGATTACCTGGAGAACCTCTGGTACCTGAACCTCTACTATGCCAACAGCGAGATGAAAGGAGCCTATCCTGCCCATTTCTGTAATGGGATATGGGGATCCTATCATGACTTCGTGCCCTGGGGCGGGTATTTCCATTACAATACCCAGCATGCCATCGCCCCGCTGGAGGCGGCCAACCATCCGGAGCTTACGGAAACCTACTATCGCTTCCGATGGGAGCAGCTGCCCTACGCACGGATATTTGCGGAAAATATCAGGAAGGGAAAGGGGGCGTTCTATACGGATGTATGCGACATGAAGGGGAGGATGGACCGCGCCACCAAGGACAACTGTACGCCCGGTTCCCAGATTGCCATGGCCATGTACCGGCATTACCGCTATACCGGGGACAAAGGTTTCCTGGAGCAGACGGCTCTGCCGGTCATGCGGGCCACGGCGGAATATTATCTGGACAAGCTGGTTCTGGGGGAGGACGGCTGTTACCATATCCATGCCACCAACGGATACGAATCGCCCTTTGTGCTGACGGACGACACCATCACGGACCTCTCCATGATAAGGGCCCTGTTCGGGGCGCTTGTCACGGTAGTGCCCCTGGAGGAGGCCGCTCCCTATCAGGAAAGGCTGGAGAAGCTGGCGCCTTATCAGAAGACTGACTTCCTTGAGGACGAGCTGGACTCGGAGGGCAGGTTCCTGTGGGGAATCGGCAAGGGCAGGAAACCTTTGACAAATCATGTGCTGAGCGTGGGGGACAGGCCCAGGCTGCCGGAAGATATAGGGGAACTGCCGGAATATGGCAGGGATGTGCTTCGGGAGGTAGGAAAGGAAAAGGCGAGAAGGACATACGGTAACCCGGAGCATATGTATTACGGCTTTCCGGATACAGAGATGGCTCCTCTGTTCCCTGCCGGCGTCGTAGGGATAAAGGATCGTGGGAGCGAGCTGTACGACATGATTTACAACAGCATCTGCCTGCATTCAGATAAGTGCATGGGATGGTGCATGATGCCCATCTATCTGGCACGGATGGGGCTGACGGAGATGCTGGAGGAAGAATTCGGGCGCATGATAGACGCGTGGATGATATTCCCCCAGGGCTTTGGGACTTATGGGCCGGACAACCGGAAGATGTACAAGGACTTCTGGAACCGGAGAGCCGTGCGCAACGGCCGGACAAAGGAGAAGAGCACCTCCCTGCAGTGGAAGTTCAACCATTTCGACTATGAGACACTTCCGATTCTGGCCACTGCCGTGAACGAGATGCTGCTCCAGAGCTATGACGGTACCTTGAGGCTCTTTCCAGCCATCGCCCGGGACAGCGTGCTGGCTTTCCGGCTGGCGGCATCGGATGGCCGGATTGTGGACGCGGTCTACCAGGCAGGCCAATGCGCTGTGTCCATCCAGTGCGTCAGGGGCGGAAGGCTGAGCATGGTGGTCGACCATGTAGAAGGCCCGCTTTCCTTCCGGGACGAATCCAGCGGGGAAATGATTGTCCCTGCGCAGGCAGAGGGAATCTATACTCTGGATACGGTGTCCGGACAGCGTATCCTGGTAAAGAGCCAAAACGCCGACGGCATCACGATGGAAAGGGAATATGAGAGAAACATGGATGTAAAACGGTTCAGAAGCGTGAAGCTCGGCACCGAAAAAGAACTGTGAGCGTTCCGGGCAAGGGGTTTCACGCCAAGGGCTTTAGGACGCTTTAGAACCAGGGCTTCCCCCGGCTTCGAGGTTGTTTTTTGCGGATTTCTGGTGTATAATGGTGAACATGACACAGACAGGGAGAGACCAAGGCAGGGGGGATGGGGATGTATAAGGTACTGATTGCGGAGGATGAGCTGCTGACGCGGGCAGGCATCGTATCTTCGGTGAATTGGGCACAACTGAATATGCAGATCGTGGCGCAGGCGGACGACGGGATACAGGCTCTGCAGCTGTACCGTGCGCATTACCCGGAGATCGTGATTACCGACCTGAACATGCCCAGGCTGGGAGGCGTGGAGCTGATCGGGAAGATATGCGAGGAGGAGCGCCCCTGCAAGATCATCGTGGTGACCTGCGTGGAGGATGTGCAGGTGATTACCAGGCTCTTTCCCTACCATATCTTCGATTTCCTGCTGAAATCCTCCATATCCCCGGAGGAGCTGCAGGAAAAGCTCTCCCTGGCGGGAAAAGAGCTGGCGCTGGAAGGGGTGGCCAGCGGAACGGCGTCGGGCCAGCGGACGGACGAACAGCTCCTGGAAGAGTTCCTGGACATGCCCCGGGGAGAGGAGCTTCCCTTTGAGGCCAGCCCCTACTGGCTGCTGTTCCGACTGTATATACGGGGCGGGAACAGGGCGATTCTGTCCAAGGCAGTGAGGGATCTCCTGGCGGAGTATTTCCTGAACTATTCCGAGACAGTGGTGGACTGCAGGAACGATATGGAATTCACCGTAGCTTTTCGCAACCGGGCGCTGTCGGAGGAGAATCTGGTCCAGAGGACCCAGCTTCTCTCAAAATATATATACAAGGCCTTCGACCAGGAACTGATATGCGATGTGGAATGCTGCCAGCTGCCCGGCGAGATCAGGAAGAGGAGGGACATCTTCTTCCGCCTGGCAGGCCATGTGCGATGCCTGAGCGCCGATGTCCTGAAGAATCAGGCTTCCTTCCTGGCCGATTATGTGGCCAACATCCCATCGCTCTATGCCATAAACACCTTTTGTGGAAAGAACCGCCAGGAATACTATGGGAATATCGTCAAGCCCGTGGAGCAGGCCATGATGCAGGACAGGCTCTCGTTTTACGACTACCGTCAGACGGTGATTGTAGGGCTGGAGGCCTTCGACAGGGCGCTCTCCCTTTTTGGTCCGCAGGAGCTGAGAGGGCATCTACAGGGGATTCTGGACGATGAGACCTTTGAGGGCATCTATCTGCGGTGCAGGGACATGCTCCGCGCCAAATCGGACATCCTGTACAGGGCGGACTGCGGCTATGATGAGATTCGCCAGTCGCTGCTCTATATCCAGGAGAACAGGGGGGACAAAATCGCCCTGAACGATGTGGCGGAGCGGGTGTCCTTCAGCCCCAGCTATTTTTCCACCCTGTTCAAGCGGGCCATGGGCATCAGTTTCAGCACTTACCTGACCTTTTACCGCATCGAGCATGCCATGGAGCTCCTGGAGGATGACAATGTCTTCCTGTATGAAATCGCGGAAAAGACGGGCATGGGCGACATCTCCCATTTCAGCAAGACCTTCAAGACAGTCACGGGCTATTCGCCCAATGCCTGGAGGAAGATGCTGCATCATCAACAGCCTAACGCCGAGAAGTGACACGAGTGTCATTTCTCGGCGCTTCTGTGTCCGCAGCGGGCAGAATGGCCTCCGACAGGTCAGACTCCGGCAGACGGGCCATCCGTCCGCAACGGAATACGGATGGTGATGGAGGTTCCCTGACCCTGCACGGAATTGATATGGAATTCATGGCATTCCGGGTAGTAGTGGTTCAGCCGCTGCTTTATGTTCTGCAGGCCGATGTGGGCCTGCAGGTCTGGGGGTGTGTCCCTTTTCATATGAGACAGCATCTGTCTTCTGCTCTCCAGCTCCTTCGGCGAAAAACCGATTCCATTGTCGACCACACGGATGGATACCTGTCCATCCGTCTCTTTTTTTACGCATATCTCAATCTGCAAAGTCCTGTCAGGGGTCATGCCGTGGGAGATACAGTTCTCCACCAGGGGCTGGATCAGGAACCTGGGCAGGATGTCCTCCCTGACGGACGCATCGAAGGAGCAATCGATTTCTATCTTGGCGCTGAAGCAGATTTCCAGGATATAGATATAGTCCTCCAGAAAGGCATATTCCTCCGCGTATGACCAGCGGTTCCGGTTGGTGCGGAAGGCGGGAGAGATATACTGGCAAATATGGGAAATCATGGTGGCCACATTTCGGGTGCCGGAGATTTCCGCCATGACTTTTACCGTATTGAGGGCATTGCAGATGAAGTGCGGGTTGATCTGGGCCATCAGCGCCTGGATGCGGAACTGGTTCTTCTGCTCTTCCTCTTCCTTCTGCCGGGCCACCAGGCGCTGGATGTCATCGGCCATCTGCAGGAAGCTTTTGTTCAGGACATCGAATTCCGTGATGTTGTCCGTATGCATGGGAGGATGGGGAGCGCGCAGCCCTGTGGAGGAAAAGCTTTTGAGGCGGACGCTGAGCTCGTTCAGGGGGGAGGAGATTCTGTGGATGACCAGTGTCACGGAAAGTCCTACCGCAATCAGGCAGCCGATGAATATGGCGATGATGAACAAAGACATACGGTTCACGTCCCGCATGTACTCAAAGGTGGGATATTGATTGACGATGGACCAGCCATATATGTCCAGGGCCTGCGGGATGATCTGGTATTCCGTATCGCCCAGGGTCTTCTTGTAGGACACACGGCCCGGGTCCGGATCCAGGGGATAGTCCAGGGTCTGGCGGAACATGTCCGCATGGGTGCTGGAGAGGATTTCATTCTGCTGTCCCACGATGTAGATGGTATTGAAGCCCTGCTCCAGATGCAGGAAGGACTGGTGGATCACGCTTTCGTCCAGACCGATGAGAAGGTAGTACCGCTGTCCCCCATACAGGAAGGACTTCCGGAAGTATACGATTCTGCTGTTCCAGAGGGAGGAATCCCGCTTGTGGCCGCTGTCCACGAACTCATACATATATGCAGTGCCGTAATCCATGTCCCCGTGTAGGATGTCCTCATAGAGGAGGGAGCTGAAGACAGGGTCGCCGCTGCAATACACGGAAAAACTGCGGACAGGGGAACAGATGATGGCGGCATCGCTGCTGAACAAGCCGATCATCTTATAGTCCAGGAACTGGTCGAAGAGGTTGCTGATGCCGATCAGGGACTTGGTGTATGGGAGGCTGGCGCTCTCGATGTCCGGGATGCCGCTCCGGGTGAGGGAAGTGGAGAGATTGACGAAGGCAGTGTCCATCTTGTCTTTCTGGTTCTTCAGCTCCACGTCCGTCTTGACGAAGGCGGACAGGGTGTAATTCTCGTTCTGTTGGGACAGCTTCCTGGTGACCAGGGAGACTACCAACACAGTGCCCACCGTCAGGGTGAGGCTGACGATTATGAGTATGTACTCAATCATTTTCCGCTGGAAGCTGCGGGTCTTCTGCATGTGGCACCTCCTGGTCTCTCTGCTTTTTCCGTCATTTTGCCGTCATATATCATATATCGCGGGCATATGCTATATTAATGGGCCTTATATGCTCAGAGACAATATGCCGCAATTGTCACACGGAAACATTGTTAACATTATAGCATTCCGGTGGATGGAAATCAATTATTCATTTTCCCCATGCCATATTCCGTTAAAATAGAGAAAATCACGTTGAAAAGAATTGGATTGGAACAAAAGTGCACAAAAATCCGGAAAAATCAAAAGATAATACAAAAAGACGTCTCAATACAGCGGTATTCCACAAAAGATTGACGGATGCGCACATTCCTTTCGGAGAAGCCAAAATCTATAATGAAAGGACAAAATCATGAAGCCAGGAGGTAAGTGAAAATGATTGATTTTTTGAGGGAGGCGGCGAATGTAGTGCCGTCAAAGCGGCAGCTTGCATGGTTCGACAGGAAGTTCTACGCGTTCATCCACTTCGGCGTGAACACCTTTACGGACAGGGAGTGGGGAGACGGCACGGAGCCTGAGAGCATCTTCAATCCCGAGAATCTGGACTGCCGCCAGTGGGCCCGGGCCCTTTCCGGGGCGGGCATGAAGGGTATGATACTGACGGCCAAGCACCATGACGGCTTCTGCCTGTGGCCCTCCAGATACACGGAACACAGTGTGAAGAACTGTCCCGTGAAGAGGGACGTGGTGGGAGAGGCGGCCCAGGCCTGCAGGGAAGCCGGAATCGGCTTCGGAGTCTATCTCTCGCCCTGGGACAGGAACAGCGCCTATTACGGTACACCGGAATACAATGATTACTATTGCAATCAGCTGGAGGAGCTGCTGACACAGTACGGCGAGCTGTTCTGCGTCTGGCTGGACGGAGCCTGCGGCGAGGGGCCCAATGGGAAGAAGCAGGAATACGACTTCCGGCGCTATATCGGGCTGGTCAGGAAGCACCAGCCAAATGCCGTGATCTTCTTCGACAGGGGCCCGGACGTGCGCTGGTGCGGCAATGAGGCCGGAAACGCCAGGGCCTCCGAATGGGCGGTGGTGCCCGGGGAGCTGTGCTGGTATGGCGATGTGCAGACAGGGCCAGGTCCCCTGGCACAGGAGGGGGATCTGTCCTATCTGTACAATACGGACAGCAATGTGGGCGGCCTGAGCAACATCCTGTACTCCAAGGGGCTGACCTTCGTGCCCTCGGAGATCAATACCTCCATCCGGCGGGGGTGGTTCTGGCACAAGGAGGAAGAGCCCAAGTCCCTGGAGAAGCTGTTCCGGATATACATAAGCTCCGTGGGCGGCAATGCCTGTCTGAACCTGAATATTCCGCCCAACCGGGACGGCCTGCTGGACGAGAGGGACGTGGCGCGCCTGAAGGAGCTGCGGGAGCTTCTGGACAGAGAGTTCGGACAGGCCCTGGAGGCGGCGGTGGAGAAAAGGGATACGGGACATCCCATGCAGCCGGAATACATGATTACTCTGGCGCAGCCTACACCCCGAATCAAGTATGTGGAGCTGATGGAGGACATATCCGTGGGACAGAGGGTGGAAGGCTTCCGCATAGAGGCCGTGTTCTCCAGCGGGGGCCAGTTCCCCCTGTTCCAGGGGACGACTATCGGCAACAGGAAGATTTGCGTGTTGACAGATCCCTTCGCGGAACAGAACAGGCTGCTGGACGACAGCGGTGTGAAAATAGACAAATTGCTGATAAAGATTACGGCCGCGAGAGGAGAGGTAAACTTAAAGCATATTGCAATCATGTGAGATTCGTGAAAAGACATATTTCACAAATGCATAACGCATATAGAATCGTAAGATTGCACAAGAATCGGATAAAATCAAAAAATAATACAAAAACAGATGAAAAAAGAAAATTATCTTACAAAATATGAATCGCCACGTGCATTCACTTTCAAATCGGCAGAATTTATAATGTAATTACAATATTTAAAGGAGGATATGAGATGAGAAAGAAAGTAGTGTCTATTATGCTGGCGGCAGCGATGCTGACAGCCATGGTCACCGGCTGCGGCTCGGATGGCGGCAGCGGCTCTCAGGATTCCGCTTCCGGCGGAAGCGCTGCAGAGGAGTCGGACAGTGCCGAGAAGACGGACGAGGCGGACGACGGAGCAGGAGATTCCCAGGCCGCGGACGATGGCGGCGCAGCGGATGCCGGAGATGTTCCTACCATCACCTATGCCCATACGGGCAAGGCTTCCGCGGATATGGACGTATGGCCTCCCGACTTCATCAAGCAGATGGAGGACGATTTGGGCGTGAAAATCGAGCTGATCCAGATTACCGATGAACAGTTCGACCTGGCGCTGGCAAGCGGGGACGCCACCTTTGACATCGTGAACTGCACCAAGTACAAGGAGCCCCAGGTGCTCAATAAGGGTATGGCTGTGTGCCTGGACGATTATCTGGACATCGCCCCGAATATCGCCAAGTTTGAGGACCGCAACAATCTGGTGAGGGAGTTCCTCAGCAACGGCGACGGAAAGCTGTACTTCACCCGCTGCCAGGCAGGGCCTGAGTTCCCGGGTTCGGAGCTGTGGAGCGGCTACGTGGTGCGCTGGGACTGGTATAAGGAGCTGGGATGCCCTCCCATCAACAGCGATGAGGATTATCTGAACGTGCTGAAGCAGATGGTGGAGGCACATCCCACCAATGACAACGGCGGAACCACCTACGGACTGGGACAGTATGTAGGGACGGGGCTGTGGTCATGGAACGTGGTCAAGACCTATCAGCTGGGCTATTCCGAGAACTATGTGCCCGGTCTGCAGGTGAACCTTGCTACCGGCGATGTCTACAATGCGTATACGGACGATGAGGCTTCCTTCTGGCAGGCCATGGAATTCTTCAACAAGGCCTGGAACATGGGCCTGTGCGATCCGGATTTCTTCATCATGAAGTCCGACGACCTGTCGGCGAAGGTGGTGCAGGGTACATATGCAGGGGCTCTGCGCACATGGGATGTGGGAGACTATTATTCCCAGGAAGTGAAGAACGATCCCAACACCCTGAAGGGATATGTCAGCATATTCCCGGAGAACGGCGGCATGAGCGCCAACTACGCCAGCAACCCTATCGCGGGATGGGAGAACAACTCCATCTTCATCTATTCCGGGTGCAAGAATATCGAAAAGGCAGTCCAGGTCCTGGATTATATGCATGACGAAGACAATCTGCGCACTTACTACTCCGGATTCGAGGGAGTCCATTGGGAGTATGGCGCCGACGGCGTACCTGTCCTGACCGATGCGGGCAAGGAGCTCTTTGCCAACGGCGGAGACGCCATGGCTCAGGCCGGTGTCGCCGGTTCCTCTACAGGCGGCTGGCTGAACTACTGGTGCGCTACATCAGGTGCCGTGATGCACTCTGACGGCAGCATGCTGAATCTGACCTACAGCCCGGAGGCTCTTGCGGAGACTCTGAATCCTTTGCAGAAAGACTACAGCGAGCAATACAATGTTTCCTATCCTGCCCAGGTTCATCAGAACCAGGTGGCGGAAGGCATTGCGAAAGACCGCTCCATGGACACCAAGGATTTGTACATGGTCCTGACCCAGGTGCCTGAGGATATGGGCACGAAGAAGACCCAGATCGAGGGCCTGCTGGAGGGCTACATTCCGGATTTGGTGATGGCTGCCAGCCAGGAAGAGTATGAGCAGGTCAAGGCGCAGGTAATCGAGGAGTGCAAGTCTTTGGGTTCCGACGATTTGTTCGCATGGTCTAAGGAAGCTTATGACAATGCTTACAAGGCATTGACTGATGCGAAATCCAAATATGGCATTAACTAGCCTGTAGATTATGCTGCGGCGGAGCGATAACTTGTTCTGGGTCGCTCCGCCGCAGTCTTGTGCATAAGGAGGGGTCGAGTGAAAACTGCTGCTGTCAAAACCTATAAAAAGAAGAAAAATTACAAGCTTTTATTCTGGCTGCTGCCGTTCATGGTGTTCGTGCTTCTGTTCAACTATGTGCCGCTGTTCGGCTGGAGCATCTCTTTCTTCCAGTATACCCCCGGTTCTTCCCTGTCGGCGGAGAACTTCGTGGGATTAAAGTATTTCAAACAGTTCTTCCTGGATACGGTGGACATGTGGAGGGTCATCAAGAACACGCTGACCTTCGCTGTTCTGAATCTGATCGTGATGCCGCTTCCGCTGGTATTTGCCATCCTTCTGAACGAAGTGCCCCATAAGGGATACTCAAAATTCGTCCAGAGCATCACTACATTTCCGAATTTTATAAGCTGGGTCATCGTGTACTCCCTGGCGTTTTCCCTTTTTTCCACAGACGGTGTGATTAATTCAATCCTCATGGGGATGGGCGTCATCAGCAAACCCACCAATGTGCTGTCCAGTGCGTCCTCTGTGTACTGGTTCCAGACCTGCCTGGGGATTTGGAAGAGCCTGGGATGGAGCTCTATCGTGTATCTGGCCGCCATCAGCGGCATTCCCCAGGAGCTCTATGAGGCGGCTTCCGTGGACGGGGCAGGGCGTTTCCAGCAGATGCTCCATGTGACGCTTCCCGGAATCGCGGAGACATTCATCGTGCTGCTGTTGCTCTCCATCGGCAACTTCATCAGCGTTGGATTTGACCAGTATTTCATTTTCCAGAATCCGGTCACGCTGAAGAAGCTGGAGGTGCTGGATCTCTATGTGTACCGGCTGGGCCTGATCAACAAGAGCTATTCCTACAGTACGGCCATCGGCATGATCAAATCCGTGATTTCCCTGGTGATGATTTTCGGGACGAACCAGCTGGCGAAGAAAATCAGAGGGAATACCATTATCTAGGAGGTGAAAACTATGCATCGAAAGATATCCCCATCCCGCATGGCCTTCCATGTGGTAAATACTATATTCCTGGGGCTGCTGGCCCTGATCTGTCTCTACCCGTTCTGGTATATCCTGATTTATTCCCTCAGCGATGCCACCCGGGCCCAGGCAGGGGTGACCTTCTGGTTCAAGGGCTTTTCCCTGAATAATTTCAAGAAGGTGCTGGAACTCAACGGCATCGGCAGCGCTCTGTTCATCTCGGTGGCGCGCACCCTGTCCGGAACGCTTCTGTCTGTCTTTGCCTGTACCTTTATGGGCTACCTGTTCAGCAAGGATGAGCTGCCTGGCAGGAAGTTCCTGTACCGCGCGCTGGTGATCACCATGTATGTCAGCGGCGGACTGATTCCGACTTATCTGACGATCAGCGCCTACAAGCTGGTCAATACCTTCTGGGTATATATCCTGCCGGGCGTGGTGTCGGCCTACAACGTGATTCTGGTGAAGACCTTCGTGGAGCAGCTCCCTGCCTCTCTGGAGGAGTCCGCCGTCCTGGACGGCGCGGGCGCGTTCACGGTCTACCGATATATCATCCTGCCCCTGAGCAAGCCCATCGTGGCCACCATCGCCACGTTCACGGCTGTGGGACAGTGGAACTCTTACATGGACAATTATCTGTACGTGTCCAAGACGAGCCTGAACACTCTGCAGTACCTGCTGTATAAATTCCTGAATTCCACCCAGGAGCTGACGAAGATGCTGCAGCAGGGGGATACCAGCGCAATCCATCAGATGGGATCGGCCAGCCAGCTTTTGACGCCCATGGGCGTGCGGATGACGATTACGGTCATCACGGTCATCCCGATTTTTATGGTCTATCCTTTCATGCAGAAGTATTTCTCCAAGGGCATCATGCTTGGGGCCGTGAAGGGCTAAGTGCGAGGAGAAGTTCTAGGCTCTGTCGCGTTGCGATGTTGAAAGGAGGATTCATCTTATGAATCAAAGACCGCTGCCCACTCCGAAGCAGGAGGAATGGGCGAACATGGAGATGGGGGTCATCATCCATCATTGCATGGAGACCTACCATCCTGAGATTCCCATCGACCAGTGGAAATGCTCCCCGGACAAGATGCCTGCGGAGGATTTCGCTCCTACAGACGAGAACACGGATCAGTGGCTGGAGGCCGCGGCCAGCATGGGCGCTAAGTATGCGGTGTTCGTGACCAACCATGTGACCGGCTTCTCTATGTGGCCCACAAAGGAGAACGATTATTCTATGGCGAGGTCTCCCTACCGGGACGGCCGGGCGGACATCGTGAAGGACTTCATCGCATCCTGCAAAAAGTACGGCATCAAGCCGGGACTGTATTATTCCACAGGATGCAATGGCTATTATGGAATCAACGATTCCAAGCCTATGGATTATCAATCTGACGAGTATCAGGCCTATGTCCGTATGGTGGAACGCCAGCTGGCGGAAATCTGGGGCAATTACGGGGAGCTGTTCGAAATCTGGTTCGACGGAGGTGTCATTCCCCATGAGCTGGGCGGGCCGGACGTGGTGGGCCTGATCCGGAAGTACCAGCCCCGGGCCATCTGCTTCCAGGGGCCCAAGGAGCATTTCCAGAACCTGCGCTGGGTGGGGAACGAGAGAGGGCTGGCCCCCATGGACTGCTGGTCCACCTCTGACAACAACACCTGCGGCTTCGGCGGCACGGAGGAGGACGATGCAATCGGCGTGGGAAAGCCCGGCGGAAAGTATTGGATCCCCGCGGAGACGGACATGGGCAACCGGAAGCAGGAGGCCTTCGGAGGCGGCTGGTGCTGGGCGGAGGGCGAAGAGCATCTGGTGTATGCGCCGGAGGAGCTGCTGGAGCGCTATATCACCTCCGTGGGCCGCAATTCCAACCTGCTGATGGGGATGTGCATCAGCAAGAGGGGCCATTTCGAGGATGTGGAACAGTTCGAGCGGTTCGGCAGACTGGTGAGGGATCTGTACAAGGATCCAGCGGCCTCCTGCCGGGGCACGGGAACGGAGTTTGAACTGCTGCTGGAGGCACCGGAGCATGTCCGGCATCTGGTGGTGATGGAGGACATCCACTATGGGGAGAATGTGCGGAGCTTTACCGTGGAGATTCTGACATCGGAGGGGTGGGAGGAATTCTTCAGCGCTCAATGTATCGGGCATAAGAGGATTGTACCCCTGAACCGGGAGATTGGAGGGGCGCGGCTGAAAATCACGGAGGCGGAGGATACGCCTGTCATAAAGGATATGACAATTTATCGTTAAAAAATTGCGGCCGGATGGACGCGGAACCGGCTGCGGGGCTGGAACAGGGCGGGTTGCCACATTGGAGGGGAGAGAGGTTCCCGGATGTGGCGGCCCGTTCCATGTATAGGACGCGAAGCCGGCATGGCATGAAGCGGAAATTCCGGCCGATTATTCCTTTGGCCAGACGGGTTGACATCCGGCGCGGGAAGCGGTATTCTGGGCTGGATGTCAATAAAAAGGACAATAGAAAAGGACGTAAGGAGCGTGAAGAGATGGTTTGGGAAGGATATGGAATGGAGACGGGAAGCTACAGGGAACATGAGTACGGGATTATTTTTCCGAAAGAAAGGGAACCCGGCAATCCATATCTGTGGCGCACGGAGTTCTTTGGGGCATTTCCTGGCGTAGACCTGGCCATGCTGGAGAAGGGGTACGCTGTCGTGTACTATCGCATATCCGATTTGTATGGCAGCGAAACCGCGGTGGCGCTGATGGAGGCTTTTCAGAGATTCCTTCAGGAGAGATATGGCATGTGGCCCCAGGCGATTCTGCTGGGCTTCAGCAGGGGCGGTCTTTACGCCCTGCATTATGCGGCCGGATATCCGGAAAGGATAGCGGCGCTGTATCTGGATGCGCCTGTAGTGGACATTTACAGTTGGCCCGGGGGCGCCTTTTCGGGAGAGGGCTCTTCCGGGGAATGGGAAGACTGCAGAAAGCTCTGGAAGGATGTATCCCACGAGGATTATCTGGAGACAGTGGATAGGGCGGTCCGAAAACTGATTGCCTGGTCGGTTCCCCTGATTATCGTGGCGGGTGGGAAGGACGAAGTCGTACCTTACGAGGAGAACGGTCTGCTGCTGCAGCGGGCCTATGAGAAAAGCGGGGCGGCTTTTCGGCTCATAATGAAGCCGGAGTGCGGACACCATCCCCACAGTCTGGAGGATCCTTCAACGATTGTGGAGTTTCTGCGAAAGAATCGTTCCTGTTCCACAGAGGGCAATGGACTGCGGGTGAACGACCAGTGGATACACAGATATCCGATGACGCTGATAATCCACGACATGGAGCATCTGGAGGTGGTGGTGAAGGCCCAGGAGGCTTTTGCGGGCCGGTATCCTCTGGGATATATAGGAACATCTCCCTGGCCGGGGTCAGTGACGAATCAGAAGACCATGGCGTATACGAATGCCACAAATGTCAGCTTATATGATTATCTCAGGGCGCAGATGGAAATCGGCCGGGTGATCTACAGCCTGTGGGGCGGCAGGGAGCAGGAGCGCAGGATATCGGATATGGTCAGGGACATGAAAGAAAAGTGCCCGGAGGCCGGCCAGATTTGGGTGTACCGGCGAGAGGAGGGGCTTTCTGATTTTCTGAAGGAGGCGCTGAAGGGGCAGGATGTAACGCTCCGGGGATATGATACGGCGGAGGAACTGGACATGTGGCTTGGGGAGCTGATGGAGGACATAGAAGAGTCACCGGTTCCGGCGTGGTCCGATTCTCTGGAAAGGGAGCCCGCGGAGTGGACGAACCTGTCTATCGCACTGCCCACAGGGCCGGAAGATAAAAGGATTCTCCTGGTGGGAGATTCCATCAGCGTAGGTTATGGGGGCATGGTGCAGAAGCTGATGCCCGGATGGCAGATAGACCGGCTGAACACCAGCGAGGGCATACACCATCCTAATTTCCTGCGCCTGTTGGAAATCGCTCTGGAGCGGTATCCCTATCGTCTGATTCATCTCAACAACGGCATCCATCTCCATGGGCAGACGGTAGAGCAGTACGGCGAGAACCTTCAGCGGGTGCTGGACTGGATACATGTGATTTCACCCGGGACAAAAGTCGTCTTTGCCACCACCACGCCTCTGAGCCGCAGCTTGACGGAAGACGAGTTGGAAGGATTTGATGCACGACATTTTTCCATGGGGGAAAAGGAGCCCCTGGCGAAGGACATCAGGGCGGGATATTGGGTGACGGATGAAAAGGCGTCCGAAATCTATGGGGAACTGAATGAGAAGGCAAGACAAATCTGTGCGGAGCATGGAATTCCTGTCAATGATTTGTACCGGCTCTGCGTGGAGGAGAACCTGCAGAAGTCGGACGGCGTCCATTTTCAGGAGGAGGGCTACCGGCGCCTGGCCCACAGAGTGGCGGAAGCGCTGAGAAGGGAACTGTAGCGTATTTTTATTTCCATGAGAAATGAGCCAAGTGCCGCGCTTGCGCCAGCATACGGCAGAAGGAGGACAGAAAGCAGATATATGTTTCGGTTCATGGCGACGATGATTGAGTCGGAAGCGAAAGCCGCCCGATTCGGTCGATTGAGAAGGCGATTGCGCTGGCCAGGATGGCTGTGAGAGAAAAAAGAAGGGGATTACCGTTAATCTGGGAGAGGGGACTTATTATCTGGAAAAACCGTTGGTCTTTACGCCGGAAGATTCCGGGAATGAGGAAGAAACGATTGTCTACAGAGGATGTGGAAATGCGGTTATCAGCGGCGGGTGCCGCATTTACCCGAAATGGGAGCAGGTTTTAGGCGGAGTATTCAGAGCAGCTATAGGCAAAGGCCGGACGTTTGACCAGCTTTTTGTAAACGGTAAGAAGAAAATTCTGGCCCGGTATCCGAATTATGACGAGACGGCCCGATATTTCCAGGGATATTCGGCGGATTGCCTCTCACAGGAGCGTACAGCCCGTTATGCCAATCCGCAGGGAGGATATATCCATGCGATACATCAGGCTTTATGGGGCGATATGCATTACAAGATCACAGGCAGAACGAAGGACGGGAAACTGGAATATGTGGGGGGATGGCAGAATAACAGGCCATCCGAAATGCACCGGGAGATTCGGTTCATTGAAAATATATTTGAAGAGCTGGACAGCCCGGACGAATGGTTTTATGACGATATGGAAGGCTATCTGTATTACTATCCGCCGCAGGGGGAGGATATGTCGCATTCTGTCTACGAAGTGGCCGGCCTGAAAAACCTTTTGACCCTTCAGGGAACAGCAGATGAGCCGGTGCGGCATCTCACCTTTTCCGAAATCGAATTCCGGCATGCAGGGCGTACATTCATGGAACAGATGGAACCGGTGCTGCGCAGCGACTGGTGTATTTACCGTGGTGGGGCGGTCTTCCTGGAGGGGACGGAGCATATATCTTTTCTGGACTGTAAAGGGCTGGACGTTGGAGGAAACGGCATCACGATCAGCAGGTATAACCGAAATACATTGATTCGCGGATGCGAAATAGCAGACGCAGGCGCCAATGCCATTCTTTTGGCAGGGGATACAAAGGCTGTCAGGAGTCCGCTATTTGGCTACAAAAGTGTCCATGAAGAAGGAAAAATGGACTTGAGTCCCGGGCCGGCTTCAGCGGATTATCCGGCGAAATGCAGAGTGGAGGGGAATCTGCTCTGCCGGAACGGAAGGGTGGAGAAACAGAGCGCCGGAGTCAGCCTGAAGGTCTGCGAAGAGATAGAAATCGTCCACAATACAATCTGGGACGTGCCGCGGGCCGGTATCAATATCTGCGATGGTACCTGGGGAGGCCATGTGATAGAGAAGAATGCCGTGTTCCATACGGTGCGGGAGACGCAGGATCATGGAGCCTTTAATTCCTGGGCTGCTGTAGAGTCGGGAAGCGCGCTGGTGTGGGGAGAACAGCATGCCCGGATTCTGCATTGGAGCGACAGGGAATAGGAAGCACCTGCAAACCGGCTCAATAATGATTCAATTGCCGTCTGCATATTGACTATCCTTTTTCTTTTTGATACAATGGAACAAATGTTTGGAGCATTTGCTGCTGGGGTGTGTCGGGGGAAGAGATGGGAAAGTACGAATGGAAGAAGAGCATTCCAAGGGAATTTGAAGCGTTTCAGATATTTGAGGAGATTCAGAGGCCTGCCATGGAAGAGGAGCATTCCATGGCAGAAGAGTATTCCGTGGAAGAGGAATCTGCCATGGAAGAAGAGCATTCCATGGAAGAAGGGATTTTCGGGGAAAGCGGACAGCCCGGGAAAGGGGTGCTTTCCGGAGGGGAGCGGATTCCCCGGGGGAAAACCGCGCCGCTCCCAAAGCCTGTGCCCGATGTCGTCCCGGAGGAAGCCCCATACTACGAGATTGAATATGACGCCTGCCCCATGCCCGGGGTGGGGAAGTTTGTCTTGCGGACCGACCGGAGCCAGGAATCGCAGGGGGAAGAGATTTCCGCGGGAGCGCGGGAAGCGGCCAGGGAGTCGGATCCCGTGCGGGAGCGCTTTAACCGGATGCGGGACATCGCCAGGGAGAGCAGGGGACTGGTCTTTGGCAATTCCAGGTTCTATGACAAGAGGATCCAGCAGGAGAACTCCAGGCTCTTTTACCGGCAGGGCATGTTCATGAAGGACTTCGAGGACGACTGCGAGAGGGTTCTGCCCTACTCCGCCTATTTCCCCAATTACCAGATGATGGGGTACGGACAATTGCGGACATACTTTACCTGGAGGACACAGGTGCGCCAGGGGAATATCCAGCAGACCTCTACGTCATACGCTTTTTTGTATATTTATGAACTGCTGAACAATATCGGCGTGGAAGGCCCTGAGGAAGGCCTGGAGAGGCTGATGCTTTTCTGGGATGCCTACCGGGTCTATGACGCGTCCTTAGACAAATATGCGGTAAAATGGCTGAAGGACTACCATATCTATTATGAACTTCCCAGGCCGTTCCGGGAGTTCATCGGGGAGAACGGGCTGCAGGCATATTATCCCAAACTTGCCCACCCGGAAGATAAGTTCGATTTATATTGTGCCATATCGAAGTACGACATCAGGAAATCCAATTTTTATACGGAAGAGAACAAGGCGCTGGTGCAGGACTGCTTCTATTTTACCATGGACAGGCTGCGCAAGGCTTTCAACGGCTGCCATGCGGATCTGGAGGAATACATCTTCCAGCCCACCCGGAGCATGGCGGCATGGATGCCGTTTCAGGGGGCGCTGTTCTACCCGGCGGCAAGGCAGGCCGACAGGCGGGTGGTGCTGTCGGAGAAGGAGGTTTACCTGTGCAGCCAGAACCGCTGGACATTCAGCGCCATGATCACCACCGAGAGCGGGAAGCGGCTGCTGGGCTATTGTCTGAAGCAGATGGAGTCCGTCCTGCGGCGGCTGACGAAATATAAGCATAAGCTGACCGCGAATCCGGATGCCTTAAGCCCTGTGATGGCGGACGAGCTGCGAAAGGACGGGATATCCCTGGAGGAAACCGTCACGGCTGCGGTGGAGGAATTCTATAGGGAGGCCACGAAGACGGTGGTCAAGGTGGACAATGCTTCCCTGGAAAAAATCCGGCAGGAGGCATTGGCGACACAGGAGAGGCTGATAGTCCCGGAGGAGCCGCTGCTGCAATCCGCGGTTTTGTCCGGGAAAGCGGATTCCGGGCAGAGCAGCAGAGATGATGGGGAGATTTCCGGGAGAGAGCAGCCTGCCGAAATGGGGCAGCCTTCCGGAGCAGATAATAATCAGGCGCGGGAAAGAGAAAGCTTATATGGAGCAATGCCGGGAGAGAGAAATGAATTGTCTGGAAACGGAGGAGAAATATCTGAAACTGCGCAAGAATCTTCTGGAAATAGCGGGTCAGCGTCCCCCTGGGACAGCCTGAAAGAGGCGCTGTCGGAGACAGAGAGAAAGGCCTTGCGGCTGGTGGCGGAGGGGGAGACGAACTTGAAGCCTTTCGCTGACGGACAGGGTGTCATGCTGGAGGTGCTGATGGACGGCATCAACGAAAAGGCCATGGACTCCATCGGCGACAGCATCCTGGACGATGGATTTGAACTATACGACGACTACAGAGAGCAAGTAAAGGAGATGGTGGAATCCCTATGACAAAGCAGGTACCTACAAGAATAGCCAATATTCTGATCAATGCCTTAAAGGGCGGCGTGGTGCCCAGAGCGGGGCTGGAATATATTACGGTGGGCCGTACACAGGAAATCGCCGCGATCCTGCATGATATTGAGATGATTGAGGAGGGCGGCGCGTCTTTCCGCTTTATCGTGGGGAAATACGGCAGCGGGAAGAGCTTCCTGCTCCAGACGATCCGCAACTATGCCACAGCCAAAGGCTTTGCCGTGGTGGACGCGGATCTTTCGCCGGAGCGGAGATTTGCCGGGACCAAGGGACAGGGGCTGGCTACTTATAAGGAGCTGATCAAGAATCTGTCCACCAAGTCAAAGCCGGACGGAGGCGCGCTTCCGCTGATATTGGAGAAATGGATTTCCGGCATCCAGATGTCGGTCAGAACGCGGCTTCCTGCGGAAGAAAAAGAAAATGTCCGGAGCCGGGAAAAGTCAGCCGCAGGAGACATGGCGGAGGCGGATTCTTCGGCAGAATTCGACAGAGAGGTGGAGCGGCAGATTTATGCCGTGGCAGGTTCCCTGGAGGGAATGGTGAACGGTTTCGAGTTCGCCAAAGCGGTGGTTCTCTATTGGAAAGCCTACAGGGAGGATGACGCGTCCCTGAAATCCAATGTGCTCAGATGGTTTCGGGGAGAATATCCCACCCGAAAGGAAGCCAAGGCGGATTTGGGCATCAATTTCATCGTGACAGACGAGACATGGTACGATTTCCTGAAGATTTTTGCAGCCTTTCTGGTGGGGGCGGGATATAAGGGGATGCTGGTCATCATAGATGAGCTGGTCAATATCTTCAAGATACCAAATTCCATCACCAGGGCCAATAATTATGAAAAAATCCTCACCATGTACAATGATGTGCTCCAGGGAAAAGCCCGGCATATCGGTTTCCTCATGGGAGGCACGCCCCAGTGCATTGAGGATAAATATAAGGGTGTGTTCAGCTATGAGGCGCTGCGCTCCCGGCTGGCTGAGGGACATTTCGCCACAGCGGACGTAAAGGATATGTCCGCCCCCATCATCCGGCTCCAGATGCTGACCCAGGAGGAAATGTACATCCTTGTGGAGAAGCTGCAGAACATTCATGCCCAGCTGTACAATTATACTCCGGCACTGACTCAGGAGGATCTGGTATATTTTCTGACGGTAGAATATAACCGCGTGGGTGCCGAGACTCATATCACGCCCCGTGAGATTATCCGTGACTTTATCGAACTGATCAATATCCTGCACCAGAATCCCCAGAAGACTGTCTCGCAGATTCTCGGGGACAACAGCTTTGAGATGGCCAAGGGAGGGATTCCGGACGAAGAAATACAGGACGAATTCCGGGAATTTGAGATATAAATTTGAGATATAATCAGGATGTCTTGACCAAAGCGGGAGGGCAATCGGGGCGGACTTCACCTGGCCCGAGGGAGCCGATCCCGCCAAACAATGTGCCAGATGGCTGGAGGATAATCGCTTTGTCCACCAGGGGCCCAGTGACAGCTGGGCCGGATACTTCCAGGGGCAGCTACGCCAGACCCTGGCCTTGCTGCCCCTGGAGAGGGATGAAAGGCTTTCCCGCCCGTCGGGCCGCCCAGCAAAAGCCGGGCTGGCAGTGGGACAAGGAGCGGGCGGCGGAGCTGATTCACCCCAAGCGCTTTCAGGCCCGGGGCGAGGGCATCCGAGACCTGTCTTTCCTGGAGGGGCTGACCGGGCTCAAGGAGCTGGATTTGTGGGACAACGACATCGGGGATCTGTCCCCCCTGGCCTCCCTCACCGGCCTGGGGACATCTCCGACTTGGAATTCAACATGTCCCCAAAAGTGTTGATTTTCAAGCTTTTCCGCAATTTATGTGCACAATAAGACATGGAGACTGCAGAATGGACGTATTCAACAGGCTTGCGCCTTTTATACAGGATTTTATCTATGAGAATAAATGGGAAGAGCTGCATGGCAACCAGGTGGCGGCCTGCCAGGTCATCTTCGACAGCGACGACAACCTGCTGCTGTCCTCCGGCACGGCTTCCGGCAAGACGGAAGCAGCCTTCCTTCCGGTGCTCACGCATCTTTATGAGAACCCGGCCCGCTCCGTGGGGGCCATGTACATCTCCCCTCTGAAAGCGCTGATCAACGACCAGTTCAAGCGCCTGGAGCAGATGCTCTTAGACTCCAATATACCCGTCACCAAATGGCACGGGGATGCCTCCGTGGACAAAAAGGACAGGCTGATCAAGCATCCGGAGGGCATCCTGCAGATCACCCCGGAATCCCTGGAGAGCCTGATCACCAACAAGCGGGGGGCCTGCCTGAATATGTTCTGCGACCTGCGCTTCGTCATCATCGATGAGGTGCACTCTTTCATGCGGGACGAAAGGGGGCTGCAGCTTCTCTGCGTGCTGGAGCGGCTGAGGGCCCTCACCGGCGTAAATCCCCGCAGGATAGGCCTCTCCGCCACTTTGGGGGACATGTCCCTGGCCCAGGACTGGCTGAACACGGGCACCGGCAGGCGATGCGCGGCTCCGGTGACGGACGAGGGGAAAAAGCGCGTCCGTCTGCACATCGAGCGTTTCGTGAACGTGTCGGACAAGCGGGACCTGGTGGAGCGGAACGGCAGCATGAACATCGTGGACAAGGACACCGGCGGCGATATGGGCGACAGGGAGCATTACGAGTACCTCTTCCGCCAGACCCTGGACAAGAAGACCATCATCTTCGCCAACAGCCGGGAGGAAATCGAGTTCATCATGGCCAATCTGCGCGAAATAGCGCTGAAACATAAAGCGCCTGACGTATACCGCGTCCACCACGGCAATGTCTCCGCCCTGCTGCGGGAGACCACGGAGGACGAGATGAAGTCCGCCGATGAGAAAATCGTCACCGGGGCCACCGTGACTTTGGAGCTTGGCATCGACATCGGCTCCCTGGATCAGGCGGTGCAGATAGGCGCGCCCCTGAACGTATCCAGCTTCGCCCAGAGGCTGGGCCGCTGCGGACGGCGGGGGCAGGTGCCCCAGCTGCTGTTCACCTTCGTGGAGAGCATCAAGATCAATTCCTCCGACATCCTGGGCCCCATCAACTGGGAGTTCATCCGGACGATCGCCATCATCGAGCTGTACCTGAGGGACCACTGGATGGAGCCCATCCCGCCCAGGCACCATCCCTATAACCTGCTGTACCACCAGACCATGAGCATCCTGAAGAGCAATGGGGAGATGTCCCCCGCCGGGCTGGCCCAGGCAGTCCTCACGCTGGGGGCTTTCCGGAAGATTTCCCAGGAGGACTATAAGAAGCTGCTGCTGCACCTAATCTATATCGAGCAGCTGGAGCGCTCCGAGCATGACGGTCTGCTGATTGGGCGGGCCGGGGAGCGGGAGGTGAACAGCCACAAGTTCCTGACGGTGTTCCTGGCCCCGGAGTACCTGCTGGTGAAGGAGGAGAACCGGACGATCGGCACCGTGGACAAGACCTATCCCGTGGGCACCCGCTTCGCTTTGGCAGGCATGTCCTGGGAGACAGTGGACATCAATGTGAAGTCCAAGGTGCTGTTCGTGAAACGGGTGCCCGGCATCTCCGTGGTGGACTGGGACAGGGATTTCGAGGCGGAGCTCCACACGGTGCTGGTCCGCAAGGTGCGCAGCGTCCTGGAGCGGGACGCCCCGTATCCTTATTTAAGCGACCGCTGCCAGGAGCGCCTTTTGGAAATCCAGTACATCGCCCGGAACAGCGGCATCCTGGACAATCTGGTGACGGAACTGTCCAAACAGAAGTTCGCCATATTCCCCTGGGTGGGTACCAGGCAGTTGGTGACGCTGCACTATGCGCTGCTCCAGCGCAAGATCAAGAGCAAGATTCCCTGGAGCACCTGCCTGTACCTGGAGGTGGTCTTTAACGGGAGCAAAGAGGAGCTGGCGGGCATCATCAGCGACATCCTGCATTCCGACCTGGACCTCTACAGCCTGCCCCTGCCGGACAAGATTCAGATCAACGGGAAGTACAATGAATTCATCCCCCTGGAGCTGCTGCGGAAGCAGTTCATTGAGGATTATCTGGATTTTGACGGGCTGAAACGGGACATGATACAAAATTTTGATGGAAAATGCAAATAACAGCATATTGATTTTTGGAGGTACTTTGTATATAATATCCAAAACAGCGGAAAGTAAATTCTGTGAACTTTTAGGAGCGGTGCGGTATCCGGATTCGGAAAGGGAAGAATGTATGCTGTCTGCGGAAAGGGTTGGATATTTATATGGAAGAAAAATGTTCCAGAGAGGCAAAGAACTCCGGGAAAGTCTTCAAAGAGGCAAAGGGCATCTTCCTGCCGGGAAAGTCCGCCGTGCCGAATGTGCTGGCGGCTTTCCGTCTTGATTTCTCGTATTCTGGCGGCCAGGTGGAGCTCACCGTGGCGGCTCATACTTTTTACCGTATTTATCTGAATGGGGATTTCCTGGGCATGGGGCCGGCTCCCGCGCCTTTTGGGCGGCTGAAGGCAGACCGCTATGACCTGACCGGGAGGCTGGCCCGGACAGGAAGGGAAGCCGGGGAAGAAAGGCTTTCCCGGGACGGATCTCCCGGAGCGGAGATTCCTCCCCGGGAGATCCGGTTGGCCGTGGAGGTCATGGGGTATGTGCCCCGGGAGTTCAATTATTCCACCCATGAAAACTCCGTGTTCTTCGGAGAGCTTACCGTGGACGGAAGAGTGGCGGCGGCAACGGGGCAGGACAGCTGGAGATGCGGCCTTCTGCCCTACAGGGATTTCCATGCGGAGGCCATGTCCCACGGGCGCAGGTATCCGGTGGAGCTGTATGCCCTGCGGGAAGGATACGCGGACTGGCGCACAGGGGAGATTCCGCAGGAGACAGGTTTCGAGGTGGTGGCGGAAGCGCTGGAGGAGACCTGGAAGGACGGGGGCAGGAGGGAAGACTCCAAAATCTCTGAAGATTCCACAGGGCGCATCATCCAGGAGCGCCGCGTGGCGATGCCGGACATGGGGAAGGTGCCGGATGTCTCCTTGCTGGGCGTATTCAGTGTGGAACCCGGTCCTTTCGACGGGTCTGCCAGGAACTGGTGGGAGACGGAAGCATATCTGGCCCGCTGCGGAGGCGCGGATATCAGACGGCCCTCTTTGGACAGGGCGGGCTGCATAGACATGGCTTTCGCCGGGACTCTGCGGGAGTACGAAGACGGCGCGGGGACGAAAGGATATGAAGTGTGCCCGAAAGGAAGCGGCTCCGGGCCGGAGGCCGCCACAGCCCTGGAGTTTGCCCTGAGGGATGCGGAGACCGGCCTGATTGGACTGACATTGGAGACGGAAGGCCCTGCCACGGTGGACATCATCTGGAACGATTTCCTGGACGAGACGGCCCAGGTGCCGGTGAAGGCGGACAGCACGAACCGCATCATACGCCTGGAATCGGCGGGAGGACGCATCTCCTTTGAATCCATGGAGCCCCATTTCCTGAAATATATCAAGGTTATCGTGCAGACGGACAAAATATTCCGATTGGCCGATATCTATGTGAGGCGCTACCGCTTCCCGGAGGCCCTGGGCAGGGCGCAGTTCCTCTGCAGCGATATGGAGCTGAACCGCATCTATGAGGCTTCGAAGCGCACCCTCCTCACCAATACCCTGGCATTCTTTCTGGACTCTCCGGAGCGGGAGCGGGGCGGCTGGGCCGGGGACAGCTACTGGACGGGAAGGGCCGCCGCCATGCTCCTGGGGGATGCTACGGTGGAGCGTTCCATGCTGTACGATTTCCTGGCGGCCGATTATGCCCGGATGCTGCCCGGCACTTTCCCATGCTGCTGTTGCGGCGGGGAGAAGAACGATCCTGAGCTGATGTATACATGGAGCCTTTTCGTGCTCCTGGAGCTGACAGATTATTATAGAAGGACCGGGGACGAGGCCCTGAAGCGGGAGTTCGCCGCCAGGGTGGAAAAATTTATGGAGGCCTCACGGAGCCTGATGAACGAGCTGGGTGTGCTGGAGAATATTCCGGGCTCCGTCTTCATCGACTGGTCCGCGTCCAACAACCGGGCCAACACGGAGGCAGTCTGCACCGCGGCCAATGGCCTTTATGCAATGGTGGCTCAGAGGCTGGGAGAGATGTACGGCGTGGAGGCCTATGGGGAGGAAGCGGCACGAATCCGCAGGGTCTTCCGGGAGGCTTATGGGAGAGTAAAGGAGAGCAAGTACGACCTCTTTACCATGTACCCCTTCCTGGCCGATTCCATGACAGTGGAGGACGGGGCTCTGGTGGGGAACGGGGTCTACAGTGAAGCGGCCCAGTATTACTGCTTCTGGACGGGGCTGTTGCGGCGGGAGGACGCACCCGACCTCTGGAAGGCGCTGGTGGAGCAGTTCGGCCCCATGCCGGAGAGATACCGGGGAACCATGCAGCTGTCCGTGGGGAACTGCGGCGTATTCTTCGGCCACATGATGCGCTTCGAGCTTCTGGCCAGGTTCGGGGAGACGGCGCTTTTGGAGAGGGAGATGAAGCATCTGTGCTGCTATATGACGGCACATGACCCGGGGACGTTCTGGGAGACCCTGGGCGGCACGGACAGCCGCAACCATGGCTTCGGAGCCCACTATGGCGTGGTGGTGGTGAGGGATTTCCTGGGGATGGACATCCCCGACTGCCGGGAAAAGACCCTGCGGTTCGCACCGGGCCGGGGGAGCCTGCGTTGGGCAAAGGGCCGGATCGGCCTGGAGGACGGGCAGTTTACGGCTTTCTGGCACAGGGATATGGAGGGGCTCCGCCTGTCCGTGTCCGCGCCGGAGGGATATCGTATCCTGGTGGAGCTGCCCGGGGAATTCTGCGGCGGGAAGCTTACGGTGAACGGGAAGGAAGAGGAATTCCGGCGGACGCTGGAGTGCGGGAATGTGGCGGATGTCCGGGTGGAGGCCGGGAAGGGGCTGGCGATGCCTGGATGACTGCAATCCTGAGCATTCCAAAGAAGATTGTAGTGGACGGAGATAAGGAAAAAGAAGACGAAGCAATAGGCTCTCGGAATTTCAGAAGGTAAAATCAGGCATTGTGGCAGGACGGCATCTGGAAAAGTGGAGGAATCGCTCCCGAGGAATTCTGGAAAGCCGCGTGATATGTGGCCTGGAGATTCCGAGAGGAATAGCAATCATAAGGAGGAAAAAAGGATGGACATGGCACAACGAGACAGAAAGGACATCTTCCGCGTCATGGATGAGGACATTTTAAAAGCCGGGAAGGAGGACGTCCGGACCAGGAGGTTCCTGCTTCCGAAACGGATTCTCTGGATGAAGGGGCATGTGGAGAACAGCGACACCCTGCTGGAGAACCGTGAGATGCAGATCTCCCTGGCAGCCCACAGGCCCTGTATCCTGAAGAATGAGGGGCCGGCGCAGGAAAAGGCTTCTATCCTGCTGGATTACGGCGTGGAAATCCATGGCGGCATCCGGCTCCTGGCCTGGATGGACAGCACGGGCAGGGGGGCGAAGGTGCGGATTCGCTTTGGAGAGTCCGCCGCCGAGGCCATGAGCGAGCCGGGCGGGGAAACCAATGCCACCAACGATCATGCCAGGAGGGACATGACCGTGGAAGTGGGCATGATGAGCATGAACCAGATTGGGGAGAGCGGCTTCCGCTTTGTGCGCATCGACCTGGAGGAGCCGGAGGCCATCATCGCCCTGAAGACCGTCTGGGCTGTTTTGATTTACAAGGATGTCCCATACCGGGGAAGCTTTGCCTGCAGCGATGGGCTGCTCAACCGCATCTGGGACGTGGGGGCGTATACCGTGCACCTGAACATGCAGGAATACATATGGGACGGCATCAAAAGGGACAGGCTGGTCTGGGTGGGCGACATGCATCCGGAGGTCACCACAATCAAGGCCGTGTTCGGCGAGGATTCCTCTGTGGATGACAGCCTTGACTTCATCCGGAAGGAGACGCCTCTGCCCGGCTGGATGAACGGTATGGCAAGCTATTCCATGTGGTATTCCATCATTACCTGGGACTGGTATCAGTACACGGGGAAGAAGGAATTCCTGGAAAAGCAGCGGGAATATCTGAAAGGATTATCGGAGCAGCTCTCCGCCCATATCGACGAAAAGGGACAGGATACGGTGAAAGAGGGGCGTTTCCTGGACTGGCCCTCCGAGGGGAAGCTTGGCATCGTGGACGCGGGGGTACAGGCGCTGCATATCTGGGCCGCCGGAAGCCTGGAGAAGATCTTCACCGTCCTGGGGGAGGAGGCCCTGGCGGGGAAATGCAGGGAGGACATTGAGCGGCTGAAAGGCTTCGAGACAGACTATGAGGATTCCAAACAGGCGGCGGCCCTTTCGGTGATGACGGGCCAGAAGGGGGCGGCGGAAGTGAACGAGGCTCTGCTGAAGCAGGGCGGCGCTAAGGGCATGTCCACCTTCATGGGATATTATATCCTGACGGCCAGGGCCATGGCCGGGGATTATCAGGGCTGCCTGGACTGCATCCGGGACTACTGGGGCGGCATGCTCCAGTTAGGGGCGACTACCTTCTGGGAGGATTTCGATGTGGACTGGATGGAGAATGCCGCCAGGATTGACGAACTGCCTCAGGCGGCTGCGGAAGCGGGGCAATCCGCGGAAGGAGAGCTAGCCAGGGTGGACGTCCATGGGACTTACGGAGGATTCTGCTACCAGGGCTACCGCCACAGCCTGTGCCACGGCTGGGCCAGCGGCGCCACGCCATGGCTTTCCGAGAATGTGCTGGGCGTGCGGATTCTGGAGCCGGGCTGCCGGAAGGTGAAGATAGAGCCCCATCTGGGGGATCTGGAATGGGCGAAAGGAACCTACCCCACCCCTTACGGCGAGATTTCCGTCTCCCATGTAAGGCAATCAGACGGTACAATTGCGACAGAGGTGGACGCGCCGAAGGAAGTGGAGATCTGCAGCTAAGCCAGGGGATGGCTGAGGGGTGGATTTGCGGTGCTGCGGCTGGCTGCTGTTCCGGAGGACGGTCCTGGACAGCCGCAAGCTCCCGGACGTTCATGTAGGATGGTGCGTCTGGCTGCATGGGAGCCCGGGAATATTTGGAAAGTATATGGAAATCCAAGGAGAGAGGCTTATGGATTTAAGCGAAAGACAGAAACTATTTGAAAATCCCACAGCGGAGTACCGGGGAAAGCCCTTCTGGTCCTGGAACGGCAGGCTGGAGGAGGCGGAGCTGTGCCGCCAGATAGACATCATCAAGGAAATGGGCTTCGGCGGCTATTTCATGCACTCCCGCACCGGACTGGAGACGGAGTACCTGGGGGAGGAATGGTTCGAGCTGACCAACAAATGTGCGGATTATGGGCATAAGGCGGGGATGGAGTCCTGGCTCTACGATGAGGACCGCTGGCCCTCGGGAAGCGCCGGGGGCATGGTGACGAAGGAAGAGCAGTATAGGGCCATGTTCCTGGAGATGAACTGTCTGACGGAGGATGCCTGGAGGGCCTGGCGGCCGGATGAGGATGCGGTGGCCGTGTTCGCCTGCAAAATGGAACAGGAGCCTTCCATGGAAAAGGGGCAGCCTGGCGGTTGCGGCGGAATCTTCTCCGGAAAGCGGCTGCTTCGGACAGGGGACGCCCTGGAGGAAGGGGAGACGGCCATAGAGTTCCGTACCCGCTATTCCGTGTGCAATGACAATTACAACGGTTACTGCTATGTGAACACCATGCACAGGGAGGCCATAGAGAAATACATCGAACTGACCCATGAGAAATACAGAGAAAAATGCGGTGACAGGTTCGGAAAGGAGATTTTGGGCATCTTCACGGACGAGCCACACAGGGGCGGCGTGTTCACGAATTTCGCGGAAGGGGAGCCGAACGCCGTCCCCTATACGCCGGATCTGTTCCCGGAATTCGAGAAGCGTTTCGGCTACAGCCTGAAGGAGAACCTGCCGGAGCTGTTCCTGCGCCGAAGCCGGGGTGAGATGTCCAAGGTCACCAGGGATTATTTCGAGCTGTGCCAGGAGCTCTTCCTCGAGCGCTTTGCCATCCCCGTCCAGAACTGGTGCAGGGAAAACGGCCTGATCTTCACAGGCCATGTGCTCCATGAGGATTCCCTGTGCTGCCAGGCCATCATGCAGGGTTCCCTCATGCGCTTCTATGAGTACATGGACTATCCCGGCATCGACATCCTCAGCGAGGGCAACAGATGCTACTGGGTGGCCAAGCAGATTTCCTCCGTGGCCAGGCAGTTGGACAAGGAGTGGGTCCTGACCGAGCTCTACGGATGTACAGGCTGGCAGATGGATTTCGAGTCCTACAAGAATGTAGGCGACTGGCAGGCGCTGTTCGGCGTGAACTTGAGATGCCCCCATCTGTCCTGGTACACCATGAAGGGGGAGGCGAAGCGGGATTACCCTGCCAGCATGCTGCATCAGTCCTGCTGGTATCGGGACTATCATTATGTGGAGGACTATTTCTCCAGAATCCATGCCGCGCTCCATGACGGAAAGCCGGTCTGTGATTTGCTGGTGCTGAACCCCATCGAGAGCGTGTGGGCAAGGGCCTACAGCGGCTCCTTTGACGGGCTCTTGGGCGTGGATTCGGAAATCATCCGCCTGGAGCGGCAGTACGCCAAGCTGTTCCATATCCTTTCCGGCAATCAGATCGACTTCGACTACGGCGAGGAGGACATCATGTCCCGCCACGGGAAGGTGGAGAAGGGCATCCTGTATGTGGGAAGCTGCGCCTACCGCAAGGTCCTGGTGGCAGGCATGGACACCATGCGCTCCGGCACCCTGGCGCTTCTGGAGGAATTCGCGGCCCGGGGCGGGGAGGTCATCTTCGCCGGTGAGGTTCCGGGATTCGTGGATGTGATTCCATCGGATAAGGTACGCCTGCTTGCGGACAGATGCAGGAGGGTGGCTTTTGAGGAGGAGGCTGTGGCCCGGGCGGCGGGGAGCGGCATGGAAGTCCGGATAACGCCAGGAGATTCCGGCGGGAGAGGAAAAGACGCGACCGCCCTTGCAGATTCGGAGGAGAGAGGAAAAGACGCGACAGCGCCTATGGATTCGGAGGAGAGAGGAAAAGACGCGACCGCCCTTGCGGATTCGGAGGAGAACGGAGAAGGCGTGGCAGCCGCCACGGATTCGGCGGATCAGCATACAGGCAGCGTGCTCCGGGGAAGCGGCGCGGACGGCGCACAGGATTTCCACGGAAGAGAGGATATCTTCGTGCAGTCCTTTGAGGTGGACGGCGGCCGTATGGTGATGCTTCTGAACGTGAACCGGGAGAGGGATTACAAGGATGTCGCCATAGACCTGGGCCAGGGTGAGCATCTGGAGCTCTGGGATGCCAGAAGCGGCAGGATTACCAGGCCGCCTTACCGGGTGTCGGAGGGCAGGATACACCTGACGATGGATCTGGAGAAGGGCGGAGAGCGCATATTCTTCATTGCCCGGACGCGGCGGGAGCTGCCGGAGATGGAGGCATTTATCGGCAGCGAGCCTGTGGAGCTGCCGGATACCTTCCGCTACCGGCTTTCCGAGCCGAATATCTGCGTGCTGGACATGGTCTCCGTCACGGACGGCAGGGGCGACGAAATCCCCCGGATGGAGGTGCTGAAAGCAGACCGGGCCCTGCGGGACATACTGGGCATCCCTTACCGGGGCGGCGAGATGCTGCAGCCCTGGTATCAGGTGAAATATAAGGGCGGGAACACGAAGCTGCTGGATACAATCTCTCTTCGATATGATATGGAAATCGCGGAGGTTCCCGGGGATGTACGGCTTGCAGTGGAGGATTTGACGCATATCCGACAGATTCTTGTAAACGGGAAGGAGATTCCCCTGACCAGCAGGGGGAAATGGATTGACATATGCTTTGACGAGCTGGAGATTCCGGCTCAGATTCTGGAGAAGGGCCACAATACCGTCACCATCGCCATGGATTATTACAGCACATGCGGCATAGAGGCGGTCTACCTGCTGGGGGATTTCGGCGTGGAAATCCAGGATGCTGCTTCCGGGGACAGGAATTCTGGCGGAGGAGCTTCCGCGGACGGAGCGGCCGGGAATACCGCCGGAAGACCTGTGGAAGGAGCTTCTGCGGATGCTTTCCCCAGCGGCAGCCGCGTGATTCTTACAGGGCTACCGGAAAGACTGGCAGTCGGAGACATCACTGGCCAGGGACTGCCTTTCTACTCCGGAAGCGTAATCTATGAGCTGGATGGGACGGCAGCGGGGGAAGAGGCAAAGAACTGCCGCGTAAGCGTAAAGGCCTCTGGCTTCGGTGGGGCGCTGATCAAGCTCCACGGAGACGGCGAAGGGACGATTGCGTTCCCGCCCTATCGGGCCGAGGCAGAGAACCTGCGCAGCATCGAGGTGGTGCTGACCAGGCGCAACACCTTCGGGCCTCTGCACCAGTGCCCGAAGGAAGCGCCGTCCTACGGCCCGGGGAATTTCATGACGACAGGCAAAGGATGGAGCGATGTGCATATGCTCTATCCCCAGGGGCTGATAGAGAAGCCGGAGGTCAGGAGAGGGTAGAGGGGCACCATAGCGATTTTCCCCAAAACCCGGCATGATTATCGAAGACATACTGAAGATATGCTGCTGGATTTCGGGGAAAATCCTGTTGTAAAATGCGAGGCGTTGCCTTATAATAAAAGAAATAATAGCTTTATCTCTATATTTTTTCCTATGGGAAAGCGCATACTATTACCTATAGGGAGGGCGATGGAAGCGATGAAACGTAAAAAAGGCCTTAGCGAAAACATGCTTGTGGATGGCGAGGAGGTAGATGCGATGCCAGCTATTGAATTAGTGGAACACGAAAGAACAGCCTATGTAAAGGGCATGGAAGACTACTTGCGGGAGCTGAAATTGATGCCGAACAATGAAGCGGTCAGGAAATCCCGGGAAAGCCTGGAGAAATGCCATATCATACGTGAAGATGGCGAATTCTCGGAAAGGTACAGCAATCTTGGGAAATATGTCCAGCGCAGGAGATGATATATGTATAGCAATTTGCCGAATTTGGTTCTTGGTTTTCATGGCTGTGATTTAGACACATACAAGAATGTATTGTATAAGCACAATAAGCTGAGGGCAAGCCATAATTCATATGATTGGTTGGGGAGCGGAATCTACTTTTGGGAGAACAGCTTGGATAGGGCTGAAGAGTGGGCGGCTTCATACTGTAGTAGATATAATAAGAAGCATCCTGATGAAAAGCCAAAAGAGCCAGCAGCTATTGGAGCGGTCATAAGCCTGGGGCATTGTCTGGACTTGGCTGATTATGGCAGTGCTTCTATTCTTAAGACGGGATACGAGATTTTAAAATTTGAATTCTCTTTGTTGGGAAAATCTTTACCAGTGAACAGGGACATTGCAGGAAATAAAGATCTTCTGTTAAGAGAACTGGATTGTGCCGTCATTGAAAGGATACATCAGTACAACAGGGAGAATGACGAAAGGCCTTACGATAGTATCCGAGGAGTGTTCATCGAAGGAAATCCTGTTTACGAAAACTCAGGAATCATGGAAAAGACACATACCCAGCTGTGCATCATCAATCCGAACTGTATCAAAGGCTATTTTAGTCCAATGCTGCCCGATAGTGAATGGAATATGGTCTGAACCAAATCTGTCAATCCTAATATCCTTTTTCATCATAAAAACACAGACATTATGGAAAATAATATCAACCGCGCAGCTGCGAAGGCGTCATCCCTGTAGCCTGCTTGAACTTTCTGCGGAAGCTGGACGTGTTCACATAGCCCACAGCCAGGCTGATGTCATCGATAGACATGTCCGTGTTGAGCAGCAGCTCCTTCGCCTTCCCCAGGCGCAGATTCCATACATAATCCGAAAAATTCTCTCCCATCTCCTTTTTGAACAGATAGCTCATATAAGCGATGCTCACATGGAAATTGTCTGCCAGGTAAGAAATGGAGAAATTCGCAGAGGCATAATGTGCCGCTACCAGCTGCTGTATCTGGGCGGCGCTTATGAGCTGATTCTCAGTTTCTGAACTGAACAGTGTCAGGAGCTGCTTTATACGTGCCAGGAGTTCCTCCCTTTTCTCAGGATAGGGGCAGCTGCGGCAGAAATACAGGGTCTCGAAATAGACCTCGCTGTAATCCCGAAATTTGATGTTTATCTGATCCATGGCATTGATGATTGCCGTCAGGATATCAATCAGGACACAACGGACTAAGAAGTCCGGAAGGGTATTCTCCAGGGAAGAGGAATTATCGAGCAGAATGAAAAGCGTCTGAATCTGAAGCTCAGCAGCGGAAAAGTCCTGCTCTTTTAAAGCCAGTGCTAGCTGATCCAGGGCCTCATAGGGGTAGGCGAGAGGGCGCTCCATGGACATCTTCGGCTCAATGGAGCGAAAAGATACTACCCTCTTCTGATTCCAAAGCCTGCTGGCCAGAAGGACGCTCTCATAGAGGGCAGGGATATCCATAGGAGAGGTTGAGCCTTTGCTCAGTACAGCTATATACTCCTTTTCCTCGCAATAATCTTCCAGCAGGGCCAGGAGGATGTCCTCCTTGGAATGCTCCCCTTCTATATTCTCTTCCGGGCCAGAGTAAATCAATAGGATTACGATATTATCGTCATTGTGTTCCAGAATCAGGCATGCGTTCTCTCCGGGAAGGGCTTTGTTGAAGAAGTCGATAATCTCATCCGCTGGCAGTCGGCATACAGAATCCCCGGAAATCTGGTTAGGGGGGGTATTAAACCGATGCGCAGCGCAAAGATAAGGTTATCCGGCTCCATAGTAAAAAAAGCGTCTATCTCATTTCCGTTATCCATCTGGACAAAGTTCTCTGATTCGGGCGACTGGCGGCTTGCAAGCATGGAATCGAAGATGGATTTCTGCATGGAAAGCCTGTATTTTGCTATCTTTTTCCGCAGATTCTGATTTTCGCTGGCGGTGGCCGAGAAGGCCAGATCCAGCTGCTCCAGGTAACCCTGGCCGGGGCTGGGATTCTTCACGATTTTCCGGGCCAGATTCCGGAGAGGCAGATAAGTTCTCCGCATGGAGAACAGCACAATGAACAGGCCTGTGATTCCCAAAAAGAACAGAATCAGGTACGTGCGGGAAAGAATGGCATTTAACCGTTCCATGACTGCTTTGTCGGAAACCAGGGCGGTTATGGTGAAGTCATTGTACAGCCCGCCTCGGATATGCAGGGAGGTCTGGCTGTCCAGAGGATAGATTCCGCCGCTGTCCCTGGCAATGCCGAGGTGAGGGGTCAAAAGCTGGTCGTTTATGCCTACAGCGATATCTCCCTCTGAGTTGACCAGGGCCAGTGAGATGATTTCTTCGGACAGGACACTTTTCAGCATATTCGAGATGCTTACTTCGTTAAGGATGTAAAAAAGCGTATAGTCCCTGCTTCCGTCTGCACATGGATAGTAAAGCAGATAGGAGGAGCCTTCCTTGCCTGCCAGAATCAGCTGGTTCGTGATGCAGTCCTCATATTCGCGGGAATCAAATGATATGAACTCACCATCTTTATAAATACGGAAGACCCCATCGGTATAATCCACATATTTTTCAGAAGAGTGAAGCATATCGTGGATATGGTCATAATACACGATGCACTGGATGGACTCGTTGGCCAGTGCATAGGAATTGATTTCCTGTGCAGCAAGATATCCGTTCCATGACGTGCCGATATGCCGGGACAGGGTAAGATTGATATTTTTCTCCAAAGCGCTGTTGACTCTGCTGACAGTGGTCAGGTCGGCGGAGAGCTGGTTTTTTATATTCTCCAGCTGTTGGCCGGCCTCCTGGTTCAGCATGTCCAGATAGGTTGCTGACAGCTGGCCTCGCACAATAAATGAAAATCCTATCAGAAGAAAGCTCAGCAAAATGAAATAAGACAGGAAATAGCGGGTCAGGGTTCTGTGTGACTGGTGAATATGACTGAAAAAATGCAGATTTTTCATAAAATACCTCCCAAAGTGACATTATTATACAATATTTCAAGGGATTCCGCAATATGACAAAGACTCCGGAATCGATGCCCACAGGGGAACAATATTTAGATTTCTCTTTTGAAAAATGTACTGTGGAGGCGGCAGATTAGTAAAAAGCATGATTATGCGCCTGCTGCCAAACCAGGTACGTTCGTCAAAATAAACATATAAAATATGTATCTTGTGTTTTTTTATAGAGATAATCCATAATAAAGACAAGATTTCGCAAAGGGAAGTTGGCTTTGGTAAATCTTAAATACTATAAAACAGGAGGTAATTTATGAAAATCAAGAAAGTGACAGCATTTTTCCTGGCTGCAGCGATGGCCATGTCCGTCATGACAGGATGTGGCTCCAACGGTGGCTCCGCTTCCGAAAATGACAGCAAGAGCAGCGAGAGCAAACCGGCGGAGGAGAGTAAGGAAGAAAAGGAAGAGTCGGATGCCGGTGCGGAGAGCGCAGGCGGCGAGGAGGCCTCCGGCGGCTCCATCACATTCCCCCTGGCGGAGACCATGGAATTCACTTCTTTCTCCGGTATGAACCAGTCCTATACCTTGCCGGATACGCTGGCCATGCAGGAGGCCATGTCCAGGGCGAACATCAACATTACATTCGACAGCGTCCTGTCCGCAGACCTGACAGAGAAGAGGAACCTGATGCTGGCTTCCGGCGAATATCCTGACATGCTCTTCAAGTCCGGCATCGGGATGGGCGACCTGACCAAGTATGGCGGGCAGGGAATTCTGATTCCCCTGGAGGATTTGGTTCATGAGTACATGCCGAATCTGACAGCAAAGCTGGATGAGATTGATGGCTGGCAGTATCTGACTTCTCCCGATGGGCATATCTACTCCATCCCTGAGATTTCGGCGCGCGGCGAGATTAACCTGTTCTGGCTCAATAAGAAATGGCTCGACAACTTAAGCCTGGAAGAGCCCAAGAGCATGGATGACCTCTACGAAGTCCTGAAGGCATTCAAGGAGCAGGATGCCAACGGCAACGGCGACCCAGAGGACGAGATTCCTTTCAGCCTGACACAGGGCGATTACTTGGGACTGTTGAAGTATTCTGGCTTCAGCTATGATGAGGGTTCAATGTGTGCCGTCATCGATGGCAAGCTTACATATGTTCCCACCACGGATTACTTCAGGGAGTATGTGGCCTATCTGGCAAAGCTGTATCAGGAGGGCCTGCTTGAACAGACTTCCTTTACCCAGGGCGGTGAGCAGCAGCAGGCTACCGGCCAGTCCGGAGACGTATATGGTTCTTTCTGGACTATGGGAGCGTTCCTTACAGTGGGCCGTGACAATGATGACGATTATGTAGTTATGACTCCGTTCCATGAGGATACTTATCCAATCATCACTGGTATCAAGGTCGGCACCATGGCGATTACAGATGCCTGTGAGCATCCGGAAGTCCTGATGGCATGGGCCGATTATCTCTACAGCGAGGAGGGCGGCATCCTTGCATGGATGGGTGTGGAAGGAAAGACCTATCAGGTTGCCGACAATGGCAAGTGGGAATGGATGCTCGGCGGAGAATATGGGGACGATATTGCGACAGTGCGTTCCAGTGCTACCATCCAGGGTGCGCAGAACCATCCCTCCATCCAGCCTGACTTCTGGTTCGAGATGTCTCCGGAAGTGGATGCGGATGAAGTCTATCTGAACAATGAGCGCCAGAGGATAGCAGGCTTGGGCAAGGTTCCCCTTCCCATGATGGCTTATACGGAAGAGGACAATGCGCAGATTGCTACCTTCAGGGCAGATATTGACGGCTACATCAATCAGTTCATCGCGCAGGTATGTACCGGTGAGGTGGATCTGGAGTCCGGCTGGGACACCTATCTTGAGACCATGGAGGCTATGGGCGCTTCCACTCTGGCTGAGCTTCATGAGAAGACATACAATGCAGCTGTCCAATAATCCGCACGGCCTTAACGCAAGAGTTATGTGAGATTAAGCAAACGGAGGAATGAAGCTTTCTGCCATTCCTCCGTTTTGGAGAAAGGAGAGTTTTATGGCAGGAAAGATGAAGCAGAAGAAAGGAGCCGCTGTACAAACCCTTGCCGGAAAATCCAGGGAAAGCCTCTCTGTAAGGCTGGGAAAGAACATCAGGAAAAACTGGATTCTCTATGTGATGATTCTTCCGGTGTTGGTGTATTACATAGTATTTGCCTATGCCCCTATGTATGGCGTACAGCTCGCATTTAAGAATTATCGTGTAAAGGACGGCATTTTCGGAAGCCCCTGGGTGGGGTTCGACCATTTCAAACGTTTCTTCAGCGCCTATAATTTCAAGCAATTGCTGATGAATACGCTGGGAATCAGTGTATACAGCATCCTGGTAGGATTTCCGATTCCCATTATCTTTGCGCTGATGCTCAATTATGTGAAAAACAAGTACCTGAAAAAGACGGTTCAAATGGTTTCTTACGCTCCTTACTTTATCTCCACAGTGGTCATGTGCGGCATGATTACAATCTTCATGAGCACGGATTCAGGTATCTTTAATATAATACGCGGCTTTTTGGGGATGGAGCCTGTGGATGCCCTGTCAAAGCCTGGATGGTTCAAATCCATCTATGTCTGGTCAGGCGTGTGGCAGGGGATGGGCTGGAGCTCCATCATCTACATATCGGCGCTGTCAGGCGTGGACATGCAGCTCCATGAAGCCGCTATCGTGGATGGGGCAACTAAACTGCAGCGGATTCTCCATGTAGATCTCCCTTCCATCAAGCCCACCATCATCATGCTGTTGATTTTGCAGATGGGTTCGTTGATGGGCGTAGGGTTCGAGAAGGTCTTCCTGCTGCAGAACACGCTGAACAAAAGCGCTGCCTCCGTCATCTCCACGTATGTCTATGAAGTAGGCCTGATCAACAGCGATTACGGATATTCCACGGCCGTGGGCCTGTTCAATTCGGTCATCAATGTCGTATTGATTGTCACCGCCAATCAGCTGAGCAAGAGGCTGGCGGACGAGAGCCTGTTCTAGGAGGGGATGTGAATGAGAGAGAAAAAAATGCATGTGAAGAATTCCTATTCCGACAAAATATTCGACGGAGTCAATGTGGCGGTCATGATTTTTCTGCTGATTATTTTTGTCTGGCCATTATGGTTCGTGGTAATCGCCTCTGTGAGCAATCCGAATGAAGTATGGAACGGAAACGTAATCCTGCTTCCAAAGGGCTTCACGCTGATGGCCTATGAAGAGCTGATGAAATATAAGATGATATGGACTGGCTACCGGAACACAATCTTCTATACAGTGGTAGGAACCCTTGTGAACCTGGTCGTTACAATCTGTGCCGCCTATCCGCTTTCCAGAAAGGACTTCATGCCCCGCAATTTCTTCATGTTCCTGTTCATGCTGACCATGTATTTCAGCGGCGGGCTGATTCCGACTTATCTTGTGGTGAACAAGGTAGGGCTGGTGAATTCGCCATGGGCCATGATCGTCCCCGGAGCCTGCTCCATCTACAATGTCATCATCACAAGGACATATTTCATCAACAGCATACCGTCTACCCTGCAGGACGCAGCGGAGCTGGACGGCGCGAATTCCTTCCAGTATCTGATGCGGGTGGTGCTGCCTCTGTCCAAGCCTATCATAGCGGTCATCGCGCTGTACTATGCGGTGGGCCACTGGAATGATTTCTACACGGCGCTGATCTACATCAACAAGCAGGAGTACATGCCGCTGCAGTCCTTCCTGCGCGACATATTGATGTCCAACAAGATGACCCTGAACGACATGCAGGGCCTGGACGCGGCCGCCACGGAAGCCAGGATGCGCCTGGCCCAGACCTTGAAATACAGCGTCATCATCGTGTCCACCGTGCCGGTGCTGTGCATCTACCCTTTTATCCAGAAGTATTTCGTGAAGGGGGTCATGATTGGATCCGTGAAAGGATGATGGCGCGTCCTGAGACTTCATCCCCGCATCTGCGATGGCGTCATCCCCGTGGTCTGCTTGAACTTCCTGCGGAAGCTGGAGGCGTTCAGGTATCCTACGGCCAGGCTGATGTCGTCTATGGGCATGTCCGTGGTGAGGAGGAGCTTCTTCGCCTTCTCCAGGCGCAGCGCCCATACATAATCGGAAAAGTTCTCGCCCATCTCTTTCTTGAACAGAAAGCTCATGTAGGTGATGCTCACATGGAAGATATCCGCGAGATAGGAGATGGAGAACTCTGTGGAGGTGTAGCATTCCTCCACCAGCTGCTGGATCTGCGCGGCGTTTATGAACTGGCTCTCAGCTTCTGACTGGAACAAGGTCAGGAGCTGTTTTATATGCGCCTGGATTTCGGCCTTTTTCTCAGGATAAGGATAGCTGCGGCAGAAATACAGGGCTTCAAAATAGATATCACGGTACTCCCTGAACTTGATGTTCTTCTGGTTCATGGCGTTTATGAGCGCCGTGAGGATATCGATCAGGACACAGCGGACAAAGAAGTCGGGAAGCGTATTCTTCCCGGCGGGGGAGCTGTCGATGAGTGCGAAGAGCTCTTGAATCTGACTGTGGGCCTCCGGGAAATCCTGTTTCTTCAGCGCCTGTGCCAGCTGTTCCAGGCTGTCGTAGGGATACGTAAGGGACGGGCGTGACGGCGAGCCGGGGGGCATGGCGCGGAAAGCCACCACCGGCTTGTGGCTCCATTCTCTGCTGGCATAGAGCGCATTTTCATAGAGGGAGGGAATGTCCATTGGCGAGGAAGCCCCGTTGCTCAGAGCCGAGAGATATTCTTCCTCCTCATAATAATTCTCCAGCAAGGTGAGGATTGACTCCTCCTTATTCTCCTCCGGTCCGGGATAGCTCAAGAGGAACATGGCGCTGTCGTCATCGTGCTCCAGCACAAGACAGGAATCTTTTCCCGGCAGGGCTTCCCGGAAGAATCCGGCAATCTCCTGCACCGGCAGAGGGAAGGGGGAATCTGTCCTGGCCTGGTCGCGGGCAGCGTTTCGCATGCGCAGGGCGAAGAGGAGGTTGTCAGGCTCCATGGTGAAAAAGGAATCCACATTGTCCAGGGTCTCCTGTCTGGAGGAATGTCCGTCCGCAATGATGGAGTCCAGAATGGATTTCTGCATGGAAAGCCTGTACTTTTCTATTTTCTCCTGCAGATTTCGGTTTTCCGAAGCAGCGGCGGAAAAGGCCACATCCAGCTGCTCGAGATAGCCCTGCTCCGGATCAAGGTCCTCCACGATTTTCTGGGCCAGACGGCGGAGGGGGAGATAAGTCTTGCGCATGGCGAACAGGACAATCAGCATGCCGGTGGCACCGATAAGACACAGGACCAGATAGGTGCGTGAGAAAACCTTGCCTATCTGATCCATGAGGGCCTTATTGGATATCAGCGCGGCCATGCCAAAGCCGCTGTACAGGCCGGAGCAGGTCTGCAGAGAGGTCTGGGAATCCAATTGCCGTACTTTGTCCAGGTTTTTCCCCGGGGAGAGATGCGGGGCCAGGAGATTCTGGTTGACGCCAATGGCAGTGCGCCCGTCCGGACCTACAAGGGCAGTGGAAAGGATTTCATCCGAGACGATGCCCTTGAGCATGTTCTGGACGTTTATTGTCTGTATAATGGGGTTAAAACCCTCGCCTTAAGGCGAAACCTTTAGGT
>CAJUFO010000005.1:59525-107833 GCA_910585615.1 uncultured Acetatifactor sp. | reverse complement strand
GAATGTGAAAAGCGTTACACAGAATATTGTTGCGGCGGTATCTGGCACATCATCATCCACAGGGGGCAGTTTTGACATAAAGGCATAAAGCCCCTTGAGTTCAGTCAACTTATTCCGCAGAGGCGCAAAAACTATGCGTCCCTACCAGGGGAACTGCCCGTACTTATTACAAGGGAGCAAGTGCGGCCCTAACCGACAGAGAGGCTGCAGGTAAGATAAACAGTAGAAAAGCAGGAGGATGATATTATGGCAATTTCAGGAGTTGGAAGCAACTACGGCAATGTGTATGGGAGTACATACGCAGCACAGAAAAATGAGGCAGCAAAGAAAACAGAAACGAAGGAAGCCGCGTCTGCACAGGCGAAGAATACAGGAACAGGCAGCGTATCGGATTATTATTCCTACCTGCAGAAGAATTATGACTGTGTAAAAAATGGCAGTGTGGCGATTTCCGGTTCTTATCTGAAAGAGTGTGCAAAGAACCCGGAAAAGGCGAAGGAGCTGGAAGAAAGCCTTGCTTACTTCAAAGAGGGATATGAAAACGGCCTTAAGAGCGCCCAGGCAAATGCCAGGGCTATCGGCGCGAGGGTTGTGAACCATACGGAAAGCTGGAGCATCGACAGCACAGGGAATATAACGATGATGGCATCCACCACGGTGACTTCCGACAGCGGGGTAAAGGGCTGGAAGGAACTGGCAGAGGAACGGGAGGAAAAATTAAAAGAGAAGAAGGAGCAGGAGCGCACCGAGGAAAAGAGGAAGGAGCAGAAGGAACAGGAGGAAGAACGGCTGGAAAAGATTCAGGTTTCAGCAAAGCCGGTGACCGTCATATCGGATGCGTACCATAAGCCTGTTGACATCAAGGCATGACGAGTCAGAATACAGCAAAGGGAGGATGATTATTATGGCAATTTCAGGAGTAACGGATTACACAAACACATATGCGGCAAATTACGCCGGTGCTACGAAAGGCGCAAAAGATACGGCTCCCGCACAGCAGACCACGGAGGAATACATCAGCGGTCTGGAAAAGAAATACGGGATAAAGATTTCCCTTGTTGATTTTACAAATGAGAAACAGTCGGATGCCTATGTATTCGGGAGCCAGGGCGGGAACAATCTGGCACTTGCTTCCAATATCGCTGAAAAGATGGCGAAAGATTCTGCATTTGCGGCGAAATATGAGCAGGTGATTGCAGACGTTCCAAAATCGACAGAGGAAATGAAATCCCGGATTGCTGACCTTGGGGGAGAAAATCTGGCCTGCGGTGTTTCTATTGACAAAAATGGAAAAGTCTCATATTGGAGCGTAAGCAGGTACAACAGGGATACACGGCAGGGAACGGATTATAAGAAGATATTGCAGGAGCAGTTGGAGGAAAAGCAGGCAAAGAAGAAAGAGGAAGAGGCCCTGAAGGAAAGGCGGCTGGAAAAGGCGGAGACGCTGGAAAAGCTGCTGGAGAAGATCAGGACAGGGGCAGGTGCGTCCGTGAAGATTAAGGAAGAAAGCAAGGGCGCACAGTTGGATTTGACCATATAGAAGTAGGGTTTTCGACTGGCTGCAAAACAACAGGGGCAACACCCCGGAAATGCAGAAGTTCGCCACATGGCAGGATATGTTTGACAACATTGGCAGCCGGTATGACCGCATATGGTCTGATGAAGAAGAAAGACAGGGGTATCTGAATAACTGAATAGCATATCCCCGATAATCCACAGCCTGACGAGGCGGGGTAGCAAGCAGCAGAAAAAGAGATTATGAAAAATTCATAAATGTTTTGTTGCATTAACCGATATAAAATAATAAAATAGAGATATTAAAGTATGAATTGTAATGGAAACGCCATACTACAATCTGTAAACAGATTGTAGTCGTATACTAACAAAGGAGGTGTTTGTCATGGCGACTTCAAGCATCACAAAGAATTTTGTCATTTCCGGCAAGGAACAAGTGGAGATGTTTGTCAATGCGATTGAAGAATCTGCCAAGAACCGTCCTGTGCGTACTCCGGTAAATGTAGAGTTCATTGAAACTGAGGATGAACTGCGAGAATTTATGAGGTTCAGGGAAAAGAAAGCAAAGGAGAAATTAAATGCCAGTAACGGATAAATTTTTTGCAATCAATATCCGCAAGTATTTGGCATTAGGAGATGACCAAGAAGCCGGGGAGCCTGCGCTTGTTAAGCTGCTCTCCGGGTTTTCCTGTCCAAAGAATCCGGATTTGGAACGGTTTTTGAAAAAAAGTGCAATAGAGTTCACAAAAAAGAACCAGTCAGTTACATATCTTGTTTTTTCCAAAGATAATGGGGAAATGCTGGGTTAATCTTAAATTGAAGCCAAAGGAATTTAGGTACTCTCAGGCGAAAGTATTGAAGAATGGCTTAATGCAATAGAAAGCAGGCTTTCTATGTCATCGATCAAGGTTTTTAAGGCTTAGTGGGGTTCATCACGGTGGGTGGTGAGCTTCGCTTTTTTTGGTTTTGGATGCCGGTATTGCCATATACGAAGGAAAGACATTTTCCGCGCACTTTGCGAAAAAATACTACTCGACCCCTGACACTGAAGACGGTCATTACACGGAAATGCCCGTTCATGGCATCGATAGAACTTTATTCCCGTTTTTGCCGATATATACGATATGCATATATAAGGCAGGTGATAGCATGCTTTCGATAGCGGTATGTGATGATGAGATCATAGAATGCTGTAACATGGCGAAAAGAATAAAAGGAATCATGGAAGAAATGAAAACACCATGCATCATCCGTCAGTTTCAAAGCGGCAGGGAACTGCTGGAGGCGCTGGAAAGCTTTGATATTGTGTTCCTTGATATCATCATGCAGGATCTGGATGGGATGAAGACGGCACAGTTTTTCCGAAAACAGGCATTTGATAAGATACTTATTTTTATGTCGTCCAGCAGGGAGTATGTGTTCGAAGCATATGACGTGGAGGCGTTCCAATATCTGCTGAAGCCTGTGGATGACAGGAAACTGAAAAGCGTGCTGCAGAAAGCCGTCCTTAAAACAGAGAGACGTTCACAGGAATTCATCATTGTCAGCAGGGAGAGGCAGAAAAGGAAACTGTTTCTTGACGAGATCTATTACTTTGAGATAAAGGGGAGAGTGGTTGAAGCCCATGGATCGGAAGGCGCTTTCACTTATTATGAACGGATTGGGGAGCTGGAGGACAAATTGGGAGGCAAGGGCTTTTTCAGATGCCATAAAAGCTATCTGATAAACCTGAAATATGTTGACGGGTATAACAGGCAGGAAGCGGTCTTGGAGAACGGGGAAAAAATCGTGATCGCAAAGAGAAGATATGACAGGTTTGTCCAGGAGATGCTTGCGGTCATGCGGAAAAATGGGGGGATTATATGAATCAGGTCTCAGATTATGTGGATATCTTAATCGTCTTGCCATTTTATCTGGGGTATCTATGGGCAGCGGATAAATTCTGCAAAAAATTCCTGGGAGCCTTCCCGAAGAGGGAATGGCTGTTTTTGATCCTGTCGTTTTGCGGCTGGCTGCTAAAGAATATTCTGTGCCAGTTGTATGCCGTCCCGTATATTTTTGGCGCATTGTCGGCACATATAGGCTTTCTGGCGCTGGTGCTGTTCTTATTTCAGTCAGAGTGGGAGAAAAAGATTCTGGCGGCATCCCTCCTTATGATAACAGCAAGGCTGGCAGCAGCGTTCTGCGACTCTTTTCTATCGTGCCTTGCTCTGCTTTACCTCCACATAGTAAAAAAGATTCCGGAACCGTTCTTTACGGATCTGGAAAGCGGACTGGTCAGCGGCATCGGCTACGGTTTTGCCATATGGGTCGTTTCCCGGATGTCAGGGCAGCTTGAGCCCGTTTTTCGCGGTAAGCGGAAAAAATGGTATGTCATGCTGGCAGTTCCTTTACTCGCGATTGTTACAGTGTATGAAGTGGCAGGCTGGGGTGCGAGCAATGGGATCATGGTCAGAAGCGGGGGCAGTATGGGACTGTACTATGACCAGATTTTCAGCCATGTCGGTTTTCTGGTGCTGACGCTCCTGTCCATGTCTGCGGCAGGGGTCTATGTGTTCGGGATGAACAGATTCTATCTGGAGCAGGAAAAAAGCGGCCGGTACCATTCGCAGATCGCGGTCTATAAAATGCTGGCAGAGCAGCACAGGCATTCGGAACGGCTGCGGCATGACATGAAAAACCATATCATAGCCCTGTCGGCGCTGGCACGGAATAAGGAATGGGAGAAGATAGATAAGTACCTAAAAAGCATGGAGGACATTGCCCTGGATGCCGGCGTGGATATGACAGGAAACAAGGCGGTCGATGCGCTCCTTTACCAGAAGAAGAGACAGGCGCAGGAGGAGGGCATCAGGTGGGAATGTGACGTACAGATACCAAGAGAATGCTGCATCAATGAGTTTGACCTGTGCGTGTTGTTCGGAAACCTGCTGGACAATGCTTTGGAGGCATGTGAAAGGATGCGGAGGGATGAATGCCGCTTTATCCATATTCAGGCAAAATCGGTAAAGAAGTGCTTCCTGATCGAAGTAAGGAACAGCATGGACAGGACGGAGCAGTTTACAGAGGGATTTACGAATAAGGAGGATTCGCAGGAGCACGGAATCGGTCTGCTGAACGTTGGGGATGTAGTGCATGGCTATGACGGGGTGCTGAATGCCGAAGCGGAAAATGGTATTTTCCTGATCTCTGTTTTGATGCCCTTTCCTGATGCCGCACATGACATCAAAACGGCTGTTTGAAGCATGAAGCTCATATCGTATATCTCCACGGCCGAAAGAAGAGGTGAGGGGCTTCTGTCCCTGAAAAATGGAGATAAGGAGGATGCACTATGCATACGAAGACAATGGAAGGGCTTATTGGCGCAAGGACGAATATGAATCTGATGAACACCCCCATGCGCGTTTTCAAGGAAGCAAGGCGTAAGGGAGATACGGAGACGATGAAGCGCGCAATGGGCTATGTCGATGATTTTTCCGACAAGGCGGAGGAGTATAAGGCGGAAGCTGACAAAGGGATGGAAGAGGACGCAAAGGAGGCAAGGGAGAAAGCAGAGCTGCAGCGTGAAGAGGCTGTCCGGAAGCGCAGGGAAGAGCGTGAAAAACTGGAAGCGAAGATGGAAGAAAGCAGGAATGCCGATACCAATACAAAGACCAAAGAGATAGAGGGACAAATCTTGGAAATCAGCGAAGAAGGAAAGGTGCTGCTGAAGGACAATCAGGGCACGGACGCTGTGGGAACAGAGACAGGTGCGGTAAAGAGCGATGCTGTAAAGGAACCGGTGACATATACGAAGGCAGGGGATGCAGTTCCTATGGAGCAGGAAACGAGCTTTTCGGTGTCGGTGTGAAAGCATATAAAAAAGGATATGCGCGGGTATGACAGCCACGGCCGCCCAGGCAGTGGGGATGGACGCTGCATTGTTCGACACCAGGGTGTGGCATACGAGGGAAAAATCGTAACGCAGTTTCGGGAAATATCCGAATTGTTGGGAATACCGGAAGCTTGAAAGGCAGACAGAGCTTTAAAATTCATAAAAAATTTGTTGCATGAATCGAGATAAGATAATAAAATAGAGATAGAAAGAGTGAACTGCGACAAAAATGCCATACTAAAGTCTGTGAAAAGGCTTTCGTCATGTTCTGACAAAGGAGGTGTTTCTTATGGCAACTTCAAGTATCACGAAGAATTTTGTCATTTCCGGCAAGGAACAGGTGGAGATGTTCATCAATGCGATTGAAGAATCTGCCAAAAACCGTCCTGTCCGTACTCCGGTAGCTGCAAGGCAGATTAAGGGGGAAGAGGAATTGAGGAAATTCATGAGAGAATGGGAGAAAGCGAATGCCGATCAATGATAAGTTTTTCTATATCAACATTCGTGACTATCTGGCGTTAGGAAATGATAAAAAAGCCGGGGAGCCAATGCTTGCCAGAGTGCTTTCCGGCTTTTCATGCCCGAAGAACCCGGATGTTGAGCGTTTTTTAAAGAAAAGCGCAGTAGAATTTACAAAAAAGAGCCAGTCGGTCACATACCTGGTATTTTCTGTAGAAAGCAAGGAACTGTTGGGATATTTTACCCTTGCGTTGAAGCCTCTGTCAGTCAGAGGCGAAACCGTAAGCAATACCATGAGGAAAAAACTTCTGCGTATCAGTGAACTGGACGAAGATTCAGATACATACACCATGTCAGCCTATTTGATTGCCCAACTCGGGAAAAATTACACGAATGGCTTAAATAACAAAATTACCGGAAGAGAGCTCATCGAATTAGCATGGGCTGTGATAGAGGATGCACAATATATGCTTGGCGGCATAGTGACATTCTTGGAAGCGGAAAATGAAGAAAAGCTGTTATCGTTTTATCGTGACAATCGTTTTTCGCAGTTTGATACCAGACAGACCATATCAAATACGGAAGAGTCGCATGAACTGATACAGCTTTTAAGGCTGCTCTAATTCTTCAATGAGAATTACTTTTCGTATTTTCCAAAAATGTACAATGAACAGTGATTATCCTGCTTTCACCAATGGGATAAAAAGGATATATCATAAAATAATTCGGAAACATTCAGCGCCGATTGTGAAATGATTCAATTTTGTGTATACTGATATTGTCTAAGTTAACGATGATAGGAGTTGGCTTTCATGAAGACGATTAGTATCAGATTAGAAGATTCAATATATGAAGAACTCGGGGAGATGCTCAGGGAAATGGGGCAGACGCAACAGACTTTCTATGAAACATTCACGAAGACTGCATTGAGGGAAAGAAGCATTCCCTTTATTATTTCTGCGCCTATGAGGGAAGCAGCTGTAGATATTAGTGAAAAAATGGAGGCCTTTGCCAGATTAGAAGCTTCCAGAAAAGCGTATGAGGGAGCATAGGCGGTATCCATCTGCCCGACTTTCAGGATAAATATGTCTTCTCCCAAAAGAAAAGCGGCACCAGTGAGGAAGCATACCGGAAACAGATCAGGGAGCAGGCCTATGAGGATTTCGCGAAGGGGCAGCTCCAGAACAAATCGGAAGGATTCAACAGGCTGATGAAGAGCTATACATCGGAAGTGTCCCCGGACAGAAAGGGGATCATCGCTTCCGGCCTGAAAGCCGTTTCAAGGAACAGGCAGAATGTACTTAAGCCCATAGATTTTGTGGCGACGCTGCTGGAAGGGGAAGTGAAGTATCAGAAGCTGCCGTCGGGCAGCAGCGATTACATGGAATTTTATGATAAGGACGGGGAGATGGTGGCGACTTATTCCAACAATGGGTGGACGATGTATACCACCAATGCGGAGGCCTCCAGACAGACGGAAATGTGCACGATCTATAACGAGGCATGGGGACGTGCAAAGAGAGGAATCCCATTGGCGGGTGAGGAAGCGGCTAATGTGGAAAATCCGCAGGGTAGGTTTGACGCGAAAGCATGATTCCATATGCAGCGCGGAGATGCCTTTCGGGAGAGGGCGGGCGTGATCGGCAGCGCAAATAGAAAGCTTTCTGAGCAGCCAAAGGGATCAGCTATTAAAGGTAGGTACCACTGTGTGCGATTGCGGAACTTAAGGGAAGGGGACGTTTCTGTCCCCTCATTCTATTACAGAATTGTCTGCCAGGATATCCGGCCGATGCCGCATGCTGTCCGCCTCGCTAAGCTCCCGTATCACCCTGCAGGGCACGCCTGCGGCAAAGCTGTTCGCGGGAATGTCCCGTGTGACCACGCTGCCCGCGCCGATGACACAGTTGTCCCCAATGGTCACCCCGGGGCAGACCGTCACCGAAGCGCCGAACCAGCAGTCATTGCCGATATGTACGGGCCTGGCATAGCAGAGATGCTTTTTCTCCCCGGCTGCAGTCAGCATCTCCCGGCGCTCGTTGGGGAGCATGGGATGGACAGGCGTGACGATCGTCACATTGGGGCCGAAATTGCAGTTGTCCCCGATGGTGACCTCCGCATCGTCCTGGATGGTCAGGTTGAAGTTGCCGAAGAAGTTTTTGCCGATTTTCGTGTGCTTCCCATAGTGGAACGCGATGGGGCCCTGTATGCGCCCGCCCTCTCCGAACTCGCCGATGATTTCGGAAAGGATTGCCGCCCGTTTTTCTTCCTCGTCCTCATACGTACTGTTATAGTCCACGTTCAGATTGTGGGTTTTCAGCTTGATTGCCTTTAGCTCTGGATCCGCGGGGCTGAACAGGATCCCGGCCCTGATTTTCTCTTCCTCTCGCATATCTGTATCCTCCTGACGGTTCTATCTGTTCTATAAGCATATTTTAATCCCTCAGTCCCGGTTTCGCAACAGGAAAATCGGTTCAAAAGCCATTACAATCCAGACCCCCTTATGTCATGATGAAGTCGCTTCAGAAAATCTATTTTCCATGAGGACAGAAGCTCTGACAGCTTAAGGCTGAAATATACTTCAGCCTGTACTCCCCCGGATTCATGGAAGCATATTTCCGGAATACCCTGGAAAAATGGCCCGGGGAGGAAAAGCCCAGGTAATTTGCGATGGCGGTCAGGGATTTGTCCGAATAGCGCAGGAGCCGCCGGGCCTCCTCTGTCTTTTCTTTCAGGATGAAGTCCGTCAGGCTCTCGCCGGTTTCCTGCTTGAACCGCCTGGAGAGATAAGGGCGGCTTAGAAAAAGCGCTTCCGCAATCCGTTCCGCGGTTATCCTTTCGGACATATGGTGCTGAATGTAGTTGGCCACATCCAGGGTCAGCTTTGTGGGCTGCCGGCCTGACCGCAGCCGCTCCGCCCGTTCCGTGTAATCCAGAAGCATCCGGTACTGGAGGTTGGTGATGGCCTCCGGGGAGGATAACAGCTCGCATTGCTGGATATAGGAATCGCTGTAGGAAAAGGCATCGTCCACATCCATGCCGCCCCGGATGGCAGCCCGGGAAACCAAGGTGACCGTGACGATGAACATGTTTTTCCGCTGCCGGAGCTGCTCCCCGGCCAGGATGCCGCCCCGGATCGCCGGAGCGGAGGCGGTCCATTCCCGGAGGGCGGCAGTATCGCCCCTCCTGACGATATTCAAGATGGCCTGCTCCTGGTCAAAGGTGTTATGTACATTCCGGGCTTCCTCGGTCAGGGCGGAGAGCTTGTGCTCCGCCTGCTGCCGTCCCTGGCGGAGGGCCAGCCTCTCCTGCTCCGCATCGTAGATGGCGATGTCTTTCAGGCTCAGCTTTTCCCCGTTCAGGACATGGTTCATGGTGCAGAGCGTCTGCACCATGCTCTCAAAGGGCAGCCGTATGATGCCTTTCATCCCGGCGATAAAGGCATCTACATCTTCCGCGGCCACATCCGCCTGAAAAGCCAGCTCCCGAAGCTCCTGATCGCTCTCGGCAATCTGCCTGGTAGGTCCGATGACGATTTTGGTCTCCCCGGAGTTCACGATGCCATAATAGTGGAAATGCCGGGTAGTGACATAGCCCACATGGTCCCGGACGGCAAAGATTTCTTCCCGGTAAGCATCCATGGGATCCCGGGGGAGGCTGGACTGGGAATAGAAGAACACAGGCTCGCCGCTCTCGAAGATGCGGATGGGAACGCCGGAAAGATTGCCGATTGCCGTGCATAGATAACGAATATCCAAACCTTTCATAGAAAAACCTCCACTTTGGTTACCATTATACAGAATAAGATACCAAAATACAAGAAAGTATATCGCTTTTGTGCTACACTTATATGGAAAAGGATTGCGAGCCATCGCGCAGTGATTCGATAAAGTCGCAAAGGCGCACGAGAGGAACTTTCATGAGTGCCCTTTCGAATGAAAGTTTCTCTCATGAAATGTGTGCCGAAGTGACTTTATCCTTTAGAGCCATCGCGCAGCGATTCAATTAGGAGGAAAAATATGGCACAGAAGAAGCTCATGGAGCGCAGGGCGTTCCACACAAGAATCAACTCCCCGGACGTAAAACCGGCGGAAAAGTGGCTGGGGTATCTCCTCGGCCCTGCCGGGGCGCTGCTGTTGAACGCCGTACTGGCAACCTACCTGAATGTCTACTACACGGATGTATTAAAACTGACAAGCATCTGGGGCGGCGCCTTTCTGGTCATTTTTCCCATTATCTCCAAGGTAATCGATGCCGTCACAAATGTGGCGATGGGTTACGTCATCGACCGCACCCACACGAAAGAGGGCAAGGCAAGGCCGTGGCTGCTGCTCAGCGCCCCCCTGATGGCCCTCACAGGCATCCTGCTGTTCACCGTCCCAAATGGTTCCGAGACGGTGCAGGCTGTCTGGGTCATGGTAAGCTATAATCTCTTTTACTCCTTTGCCTACACGATTTTCAATATGAGCCACAGCCTGATGGTGCCCCTGTCCACCCGGGACACCGGGCAGCGGGGCGGCCTGTCCGTATTCAACCAGATAACCACCATCATGATGAGCGGCATTCTGGTGGCCCTGATATTCCCCATGGCCATCATGCCTGCCATCGGCGTGGACAAGGGCAGGTGGATCACCCTCATGAGCATCCTGTCTGTCCTGGCCCTGCCCCTGACGCTTCTGGAGTACTATTTTACAAAGGAGCGTGTGACGGAAGAGGTGGAGAATGCCGGGGCGGAGAGCGTTGCCTTTGCCAGGCAGCTTGGGGCAATCTTCAGCGACAGGTACATGATTCTCATCTACGCATATTTCCTGATTTCCGCCGTCGGCGCCTGCATCAAGAACATCAGCCTGGTGTATTTCTGCAACTACGTACTGGGCTCCTACAATGACGGCGTCACCCAGACCATGATTTCGGTAATCGGCGGCATTCCCATGGGCATCGGCATTTTCGCGGTCTGGCCTCTGGCGAAAAGATTCGGGAAGCGCAATGTGACGATTGCAGGGTGCATTTTGATTACCATCGGAAGCGGCATCTGCTGTATGTTCCCCACCGATATGACCATGATGCTTGTGGGCCAGTTCGTGAAAAATATAGGCGGTCTCCCCGGCTCCTATGTGTTCATGGCGCTGTTTGCCGATGTTCTGGACCATATGGAGTGGAAAACCGGTTTCCGCAGCGACGGCCTGGCCATGTCCGTCTATAACATCATCGCAGTGGCCATGGTGGGAATCTGCACCGGCATCTTCAACGGAATGATTGCCGGGGCAGGGTATGTGGCGCCTGAAATCGTGAATGGCGTCACGGTTGCCGCAGAGCAGACACAGGCGGTGAAAAACGCCTTTATCTTCGGCTTCGTGGGGCTTGAGACCATTACCGGCCTGGCGATGGCGGCACTGCTGCTGTTTTTGAATGTGGAGAAGAACATCGGGAATGAGCAGGCGGAAATCAGGGCCCGCCGGGAGGGAAATAAGGAGTAGGCGGAAAGGAAGATACATATGGAAGCCATTCGATTGAAGACAGAGCATCTATTTACGCCCATAGGCATTGATATTGCGGAGCCGCAGCTCTTCTGGAATTGCGAAGGCGGCAAAAGGCAGAGCGCTTACCAGATTGTTGCCTCTGACGATGCCGGGAACCGCCTCTGGGACAGCGGCAAAGTGGAAAGCGCCCTCATGCGGGCCAAATGGGGAGGCGCACCGGTAAAGCCCAGGACAAAGGTGCTGTGGCAGGTCCGGCTGTGGGATGAAACGGATGCTGTGGGCAGTTGGGAGCAATCCACCTTTGAAACCGGCATCGATACTGGCATTGATACCGGCATTGATGCCTGGCAGGCAAAATGGATTACAGGAAACTATAAAACGAATAAAAAGAAGCACTATCCCGTGGACTGCTTTCGGAAATTTTTTGACGCCTCCGATGTAAAGAAGGCCCGGCTGTACATCACCGCCTGCGGACTATACGAGGCCCGGCTCAACGGTGCAAGGGCAGGGGACTTCATTCTGGCCCCCGGCATCACAGACTACCGCAGACGCGTACAGTACCAGGCCTACGACGTGACCGCCCTGCTGAAAAGCGGCAGGAACACCCTGACCGTCTGGCTTGCGGACGGATGGTACCGGGGCTCCTGCGGCGCATGGGGGCTGAAAAACCAGTACGGCACGGAAATCAGGCTCCTGGCCCGGCTCGAAATCATCCATCCGGACGGCAGGCTGGACCTGATCTGCACCGATGAAACCTGGGACTGGAGCAATGACGGCCCCATCCGTTTTGCGGACAATAAGGACGGGGAAATCGTGGATGCGTCCAAAATTCCAAGCTATGGCCGCAAAGCAAAAGCGACGGCCCACCCGGTCATTCCCACCGCTTCCAACAATGTGCCCGTGACAGAGCATGAGCATCTGTCCGCCGCCCTTATCAAAACGCCCTCCGGCAGGACGGTTCTGGACTTCGGCCAGAACATAGCAGGTTACATATCATTCGCCCTGAAGGCAAAAGCCGGACAGACCCTGAAGCTGCGCTTCGGCGAGCTGTTGGACGAAAACGGCGAGTTCACCCAGAAGAACATCCAATGCTCCAACAAAAGAACCACGACGCCCCTGCAGCAGGTCATCTACACCTGCAAGGAGGGCGAGAACCGCTACAAGACCACCTTTGCCATATTCGGCTTCCGATATGTGTTGGTGGAGACGGACGTGCCCTTTGCGGCAGAGGACTTCACTGCCATCGCGGTCTACTCCGACCTGGAGCGCACAGGCTGGTTCGAGAGCTCCAACAGGCTTCTGGACAAATTCGTGGAGAACACCCTCTGGAGCGCCAGGAACAACCACGCCGACCTACCCACCGACTGCCCCACGAGAGAGCGCCACGGATGGAGCGGCGACGCACAGATTTTCTGCCCCACGGCCAGTTTCCTCTTTGACTACCTGCCCTTTGCGGAGAAATACTTAAGCGACCTCTACGACTGGCAGAAGAAAAACGGCTGCCTGCCCCAGATTGCCCCCGAGGGCGGCACGGACTTCTACATGGCATCCATGAACGGCTCCGTGGGTTGGGCGGATGCCGGGGTGCTGATGCCCTACGCGCTCTGGAAGCAATACGGCGATACCGGTGTACTGAAAAAATACCTGCCCGGCATGGAGCGCTACGCCCGCTTCATGCAGAGGCGCTGCGGCAGATGGTATCCCACCGCCAGGCGCACCGGCCTGCGCAGCCAGGACAAAAAATACCTGTCCAATGCCGGACAGGCCTACGGCGAGTGGGCGGAGCCGGAGAGCGTGCATCACATGACATGGAAGGACTGCGCCGTTCCCCACCCGGAGGTGGCCACGGCCTACACTGCCCATGTGATGGACTGCATGGCCGAAATCGAAACCGCCCTGGGCAATTCCGGGAAAGCCGAGGGCTACCGCCAATTTGCCGACGGCTGTCGCAGAAGCTACCAGGCGCTGCGGAAAACGCCTGCCTACAGCCTGGACACCGACAGACAGGCGCAGCTGGTCCGTCCCCTGGCATTCGGGCTTCTGGATCAGGAGCAGACAGCGTTTGCGGAAGAGCGGCTGCTGACGGCCCTGGAGCATTTCGGCTGGCGCATCGGCACGGGCTTTCTGTCCACGCCGCTGATTCTGGACGTGCTTGCCGATATAGACATAGAGGCCGCTTACCGCCTGTTGGAAAATGAGGAGATGCCGGGATGGCTGTTCATGCCGAAAAACGGCGCCACCACCGTCTGGGAGGCCTGGGAGGGCACGGCTACGGAAAACGGTGGCATCGCTTCCCTCAACCATTACTCCAAAGGGGCAGTGTGCCGGTGGCTTTTCGACACCATGTGCGGCATCCGGGTGGAGGGAGAGAACCATTTTGCCATCACGCCCCGTCCCGGCGGACATTTTGCATATGCCAAAGCAGGCTACAACAGCGTGTACGGCAAAGTGGAAAGCGGCTGGGCAAGGACGGAGGAGGGATGGAAGTTCGATATCACAATCCCCGCGAACTGCACCGCCGCGCTGACGCTGCCGGGGGAAGAGGCGGTTGCGTTGGACGCGGGAACTTATGCTTTTGAGGTGAGAACATGAATATAGAATCTATTTTACGGCAGATGACCCTGGAGGACAAGATTGCCCTGTGCTCCGGCAAGGATTTCTGGGAGACCCAAGCGTTTGAAAAATACGGGATTCCGTCCATCTTTATGTGTGACGGGCCCTTAGGGCTGCGCAAGCAGGAAAGCCGCTCCGACATGCTGGGAATCAACCGCTCGCTTCCCGCCACATGCTTTCCCGCGGAAGTCACCACCGGGGGAAGCTGGAACCCGGATTTACTGGAAGAGATTGGCACAGCCTTTGGGGAGGAGGCAAAGGCCCAGGGCGTGAACCTGGTGCTTGGGCCCGGAGCCAATCTGAAGCGCAACCCCCTTTGCGGGCGGAATTTCGAATATTTCAGCGAGGATCCCTATCTGGCGGGAAAGCTGGCGGCAGGCTTTATCCGGGGCATAGAGGCCCAGGGCGTGGGCAGCAGCCTGAAGCACTTTGCCGCCAATTCCCAGGAGCTTTCCCGTTTCACATCCGACAGCATCCTGGACGGGCGTACCCTGCGGGAGCTGTACCTGACTGCTTTTGAAATCGCGGTGAAGGAGGGCGGGCCCTCGACCGTGATGTGCGCCTACCCTAAGCTCAACGGTATCCATTGCAGCGACAGCAAAGAACTGCTGACTGACATCCTGCGCAGCGAATGGGACTTTGAGGGAATGGTGGTCACGGACTGGGGCGCCATGAACGACCGCATCCAGGGCTTTCGGGCAGGCTGCGACCTGAACATGCCCGGGGGCAGCGCCTACATGGAGAAAGAGGTGCTGGAAGCGGTGAAGGCTGGCGCTTTGCCGGAGGAGGACGTGGACGATAGTGCGAGGCGCATTTTGAGGCTGGTGTTCCGCGCCGCCGAAACCCACAATAGGGCTAGGAGCTGTGATAGTGATGATAATGAAGATTGCCATACACTACCCAAAGAAGCATCGGAAACCGGGAAAGTCTCTGTAGCCTGTGATAATGAAAAGTGCTGCCCGCTGCCCGAAGAAGTAGCAGAAACCAGAAAAGCTTTTAAGGCCTGCGATTATGACGCGCACCATGCCCTGGCAAGAAGAGCAGCCGGGGAGGGCGCGGTTCTTCTCAAAAATGACAGCAATATTTTGCCCCTGAGGGAGGACGCCCAAATAGCCGTTATCGGTGCAATGGCAAAAAATATACGCTACCAGGGCGCAGGCTCCAGCCACATCAATCCCACAAAGCTATCCCAGCCCCTGGATTTTCTCCCGGGGACATCCTACGCCCCGGGCTGCAGCGACCGGGGCGACACCACAGACACCCTGCTTTCCGAAGCCGCCGCGACAGCAAAAAACGCGGAAATCGCCGTGGTATTTGCCGGACTGCCGGACCGCTACGAATCCGAGGGCTTTGACCGGGAAGACATGCGCATGCCGGAGGGACATTGCCGCATGATTGAGACAGTGGCAAGCGCTAACCCCAACACAGTGGTGATCCTGCTGTGCGGTTGCGCGGTAGAATGCCCCTGGGCAGACAAGGTAAAAGCCATTCTCTACATGGGCCTGCCCGGACAGGCCGGTGGAGAGGCCATTGCAGAGCTCCTCTACGGCAGAGTCAATCCCAGCGGAAAGCTGGCGGAGACCTGGCCGTACCGCTACGAGGACGTGCCATCGGCTGAAATCTATGGCAGGACGGCAGACGCGCTGTACGAAGAGGGAATCTACGTAGGCTATCGCTATTACGATAAATCCGGCGTGCCCGTCCGCTGGCCTTTCGGCTATGGCCTCAGCTACACCAGCTTTGCCTATTCCGACTTGCAGACAGACGGCAGCACGGTTCGCGTTACGGTAAAAAATACCGGTGAACGCGCCGGTGCGGAGGTGGTGCAGCTCTATATGGAAGCGCCCCGGGGGAAATTGTGCTGTCCGCCGCAGGAGCCAGGGAGCCTGAACAGCCAGCAGCCAGGCCCGGAGACCCTGCACCGTCCGCTGCGTGAGCTGAAAGGCTTCCGGAAAGCATATCTCCAACCAGGAGAATCCCAAACGATATGCTTTGAACTGAACGACCGAAGCTTTGCCCTCTGGAACGATGGCTGGAAAATCCCCGGCGGCATCTATACCGTATCAATAGGCGGTCTTTCTGCCGAAATCCACAGGGACGGCAGCACCATCCCCGCGCCTACATGGCAGAAGGGCAGCTTCTACGAACACTGCCAGGGAAAGCCCACCCAGTCCCAGTGGGAAGCCATGCTTGGCAGGCCCTATGTGCCCCCGGTGCTGAAAAAGGGAAGCTTCACCATGGACAACACAGTCATGGAAATGAAAGACTATAGCCTCGTCATGAAAATAATGTACAAAGCAGTAGAAGCCACCATAGCCAAAGGCTTCGGCGGCAAAGCGGACTACGAAAACCCGGAATTCCGTATGCTGATGGCCTCTTCTGCCGGCTCCACCCTGCGCAGCATGCAGATTTCCGGCGGCATGAAAGGCGGACTGCTCCCAGGCATGCTGGAGATAGCCAACGGACACTTCTTCCGCGGCATCTGGAAAATGATAAAGGGGTGATATTGAATTTTCGTCCAAAAAGCTTTATAATCGAATGAAATAAAGACACGAGGAGAAAAAACATGATCACAGAAGCCTTTGACGACCGATCCCCGGCAATCATCAATCCCCAGATAAAGGAAGACGCACCCCAGGTGGATGCATGCATCCTGACCTTTTCCCATGTGATTGAGAAATTCGTCCTGGAAAACTACGACTGCGAGCAGATCGCGACATTTTGGTTCGCGACAGGCAGCACACCCATTTACTGCATCCCGTACAAAGGAAAGAAATTCGCGTTCTACAAAACCTACGTAGGAGCGCCCGCCTGTGTGTGCACAGTGGAGGACACCCTGGCGGAAATAAAGACCGACAAATACATCGTATTCGGCGGTGCAGGCTGCCTGAACAAGGAAATCGCCCACGGAAAAGTCATGATACCCACACAGGCCTACCGGGACGAGGGAACCTCCTATCATTACGCGCCCGCATCGGACTATGTCACCGTCAGGAACGCGGACATCGTCGCCGCTTTCATGGAGGAAAACGGCATCCCCTACGTGAAGGGAAAGACATGGACCACGGATTCGTTCTACAGGGAGACCGTCAACAACTTCCAGAAGCATAAAGCGGACGGCTGCATCTCGGTGGAAATGGAATGCGCCGCCCTGCAGGCCATGTGCGATTTCAGAGGTCTGAACCTGTACACCTTTTTTACCAGCGGCGACCTCCTGGATGCCCCCAAATGGGATACAAGGCGAAAGGAAGGGCAGACCAAAGGCACCCAGCACGATGCAGGGCATTTCGACATCGCCCTGGAGCTGGCCCGGTATGTTACAGGAGAGTGAAGCTCAAAATGAAAAATCCATGGGAAGAGATTCCCTTATCTGATTATGAGAGCCATATGAAGCTTGATTCTGTCATGCAGCTCCAGCCCATGAATGAGATGATGAAAGGGCAATTCCATGCCTATCCTGTCTCCAGCATTATGATATTGGGCATCGCAGGAGGCAATGGCCTTGAGCATGCTCAGACAGACAAATTCGAGAAAATATACGGAGTGGACATCAACTCTTCTTATCTACAGTCGGCAACCCAAAGATACCCGGAATTGAGCGGGCTTCTGGAATGCCTGTGCATGGATTTGAGATATGAAGCGGATAAGCTGCCAAAGGCGGATATGGTCATTGCAAATCTGCTGATTGAGTATATTGGATACGAGTGTTTCCAGAAAGCTGTCAGGCAGATAAATCCTGACTATGTCTCATGTATCATTCAAATCAATACAGAGGATGGCTGGGTGTCGGATTCCCCATATCTCCATGTGTTCGACAGACTGGAACAGGTGCACCACCAGATAGAGCCGTATATGCTGGAGAATGCAATGCACAAAATGGATTATCAGGTAATCAAAACCCTGGAGCATATCCTGCCGAATGGGAAAAAACTGGTACAGATAGATTTCGGCAAATAAAAAAGGGGCAGTCATAGCGATTGCCCTGATTTTAAAGCTTCCCACTATTTGGCAGGGAATCTCCTGATTGATAAAGTTTTCCACTATCTGGTAGGAACTCTCCTGATGATGGTTTCCCATCTCTGCTATTATTATACGTTTCTATGTGAAATATGTCAATAAAAATGAAAAAAATCTGTAACGAAATCCCATATAATTTTAGTATGATTAGAGAAATCTGCATTGCGAATGGCAGACAAATGTTTTATAATCAAATGTATGAATCAAGAGCTGCAACGGAGAGCTTTGTGAAACTAGACAATAGGGATGGTGGAATGGATTGCAGACTTGCTAAGGGAGCGCATATTCAGTGATTATATGCGGCAGGAGCAGTTAAAAAACTGGAAAGAACCAGCCGCATGCCTGAGAAAAAGAATTCAACAAAACCATGATGTTATACTGCCCCTGTATGATATATACTTTCATTGTAACCGAAAGCTGTTATCGCGATAACGGAAATGAAAATAGTCACTACAGAAATGACAGAAAGGGGCATGGAACATTTATGAAAAATATCGGCGAAGTAATCAGGGAACTGCGGAAGAGGGACGGCATTACACAGGAAAAGCTGGCGGAGGGCCTGGGGGTATCCTTTCAAAGCGTCAGCCGGTGGGAAAACGGCCTGGCGTGGCCGGATGTGACGCTGGTTCCGCTGCTGGCAAGGTATTTCAAAGTGTCAACGGACACGCTTTTTGACATGGAGAATACAGGAACGGCAGAGCGAGAGGATTATTACGATACGACATATGCAAAGTATCGGAAGGACGGAAAGCTTGCGCTTTGCAGGGAGCTGATGGAGCAGGCAGCCAGGGAGTTCCCCCATAAATACCATTACATGATGAACCTGGCAGAGGACATGGAGCTGTATGCCGGCGGAAGCAGCGCACAGCGGAGAGAGTACGCGGAAGGGAATTTTTCGGAGCAGATTCAGAGACTGTGCCAGAGAGCGCTGGAGGATTGCAGCGACAGCCGGGAGAGGTGCCGTGCGGTGAAGCTTTTATGCAGCATTCATGTAACCCGCGGGAATATGCCGGAGGCATTGCGGCTGGCACAGGAGGCCTGGGACATGGAGCATTGCCGGGAGGTGCTCCTGGGCCAGATTCTGTCCGGAGAAGAAAAGCTGCGCCAGCTTCAGGAAAATATACTGAAGGCCGTGGACTATGCGGCGAAGACCATGGTAGATATGGCATTCCGCAAGGATTTTGAACTGGAATCCAGGTTCAGCACAGACGAAAAGATAGCATGCATCATGTCTGCCAACCGTTTATATGAGATACTGATGCCTGATGGCAACTATCAGTTTTACCATCGGATAGTGGGCTGGAACTATCGCAGGCTGGCGGAGCTGTATCTTTTGAAAAACAACAGGGAAGAGGCGCTTCGATATCTGCTGCTGGCGGAGCGGGAGGCGGATGCCTATGACGGTCTGGAGGAATATCATTATACGGCGCTGCTGGTGAACCGGCTGGAATATGAGCCTGATGAACATTTCAAATGCTGGGAGGGCAGTGAGCGGGGGATGCTGTATTATCGCCTGAAGGAGCTGGAGGGATATTTTGGGGAATCGGAGGAACTGGAAGGCTTCCGGGAGCTGAAGGAGCGGCTGGCGGAGGCGGTAAAGGAAGAGGCGCCGGTGGAAATAGAATAGTTTTGACAGTTCGATACGAATGGGAAAAACTGGTACAGATAGATATCGGCAAATGAAGTCTTGATGCAGCTATGGAGAGCACACATTTTCATGAAAACGCTAATGAGATATACGCCATTGACGGCAACCCCTTTCAAAAGCAATGCCGCCTACAATGAAATAGAGCCCTGCCGGACATTGCAGCCCTATGTCAGATGCTTCTGGGGCGGGAAGTATGCCTGCCCTGATGCCGGAGCCCCTGAAGCGCCTGAGATAGTCATTCCCGACACCTGCGCGGACATCATCTACCGCATGGACGATGCCGGCCATATGCTGACCTCTGATTTCGCCGGAATAAATGACCGGAGCTTCCTTGCCCACGCCAATAAAAAGACCGGACATAGAATCACCGTATTCGCCATCCGCTTCTATGCCTGGAGCGCCTACCTCTTCTCAGAGGATTCCCTTGCCGGGACAGCAAACGGGCAGTACGATGTCAGGGAAAGATATGCCTGGCTGGACAAAGAGCTGCGCAGAAGCCTGCCCGAGCCTGGGACCCTGACAGCCAGGGCCCGGCTGGCAGAAACGCTGCTCATTAAAAAACTGGAGACCGCAAGGAGCAACAAGCTGGTAGACAGCGCAGTGAACGATATCCTACGGCATCAGGGGACATTGGAGATAACTCAGCTATCGAAGCAGAATTTCATAAGCAGCAGACAGCTGGAGCGGCTGTTTTACGAGCATATCGGAATCGCTCCCAAGAAATTGAGCAATCTGGTGCGCTATCAATGCTTGTGGCGGGATATTGTAAGCCAGAGACATTTTGACATCACCAATGCGGTCCACAAATACGGATATACGGATTCATCGCACCTGATGCGGGAATTCAAGCGCTACCACTCCATGAGCATCCGGGATGCCAGAGAAATGGCATTCCAATGAAAAAGCCCCAAAGCCGACGACGCCGCAGATATGTCGGAAATATACAATACAACCAGTCCCGGCCATAGTATAATGGAAGCTATGAAACTATAATGGAAACCAAAATAACCGGGAAAGGAAGAAAAGACATGAAATTTTGTACCACGCTGATAGCTGTCAGGGATATGGAGCGTTCGCTGCGATTTTACCGTAATCTGTTTGGCCAGGAGGTGACACAGGACTTGGGATGGAACAAAACGCTGACCTGCGGCCTGACCCTACAGGAGCATTTCGACGAGCTTGCGGGATTTCCGGCGGAAACCATGAAGTACCAACCCAATACCATGGAACTCTACTTCGAGACGGAAACCTTTGACGAATTCCTCACCCTGCTCCGCGAATACCCGGATGTGGAGCTGCTGCATGAGCCGAAGACATTCCCCTGGCTGCAGAGGGGCGTGCGGATATTCGACCCTGACGGGCATTTGATCGAGGTATCGGAAAGCATGTATTCCGTAGCGTGTGCACAGTTCCGCCAGGGAAAAACCGTTGCGGAGACAGCCGGGCTCATTCAGCACCCACAGCATGTAGTCGAGGCATGGTATCTGGAATACCAATCGGAAAGCGTTGATAAATCGACAGAAGTGATACCATACCTGTCTTTCAACGGCAACTGTGAGGAGGCGGTCAATGCCTATATCGACGCGTTTGGCGGAGAAATCTATGGCATGTCCCGTTGGACCGAAAAAAATTTCGACATGACGCCGGAGCAGATTGGAAAGGTCATGCACGTGGAATTTGCCATCGGCAGCACCCACATGGCGGCAGGAGACGCCTTTGCCTCTGCGGAGGTGAATACAGACATAAAACTGATGATCCACATGGACTCAGAGACCAAAGCCCTGCACGCCATAGCCGCGTTGGCACAAGGCGGAACCATACTTACGCCATTAAGACCCCATCCGGAACTGGACGATGGCGGATGCGGCTCCATGACGAAAGACCGCTTCGGCTTCACCTGGATTATCACATGCCCGAATCCGGCGAAACAGTAGGAACAGATAGGAGGCACATATGCGCTTAGGAGAAGTTGGATTACTGACAAATGACGTCATCAGACTGGCTGATTTCTACAAGGCCCTGCTGGAAACAGATAACGGCAGCGATGACGAAGTGCATCAGACGATCATTGCGGAAGAGACGATGCTGACCATTTACAACGATGGCTCGGCAAAAAACAACAATAACCAAAATATCTGTATCGCGTTCACCGTGGACGATATGGACAGGGAGTACCAAAAGGTCTTAAAATCAGGAGCAGAGGTAATCGAAAAACCGATAAAGTGTCCATGGGGAGCGGTAAACATGAGCTTCTACGACCCTGACAGGAATGTGGTATATCTCAGAAGCTTCGAGAGATAGCGAAGGAGCCTATATGCATTTTCAGTATTGTCCCCATTGCGGGAAAAAGGCAGAAAGAAAACAGATTGGAGACGAGGGGCTGATACCCTATTGCACGCAGTGCGAAGTGCCCCTGTGGGACATGTTCACCACCAGCATCATCGCCGCAGTGGTAAATGAATGCGGCGAGATAGCGCTGCTGCGGCAGAATTATGTCTCCCAGACGAACCACGTATGCGTCGCCGGAATCATGAAGCTCGGAGAATCCGCAGAGGAGACGGTGATACGCGAGGTGGGCGAGGAATTAGGGCTGAAAGTAAAATCCGTAGAGTTCGTGAAAAGCTACCCCTATGAGAAAAAGGAGATGCTGATGCTTGGATTCAGGGCTGTGGCTGAAAAAGCGGATTTTGTGCTGTCGGGGGAAGTGGATGCCGCGGAGTGGGTGAAGCTTGAGGATGCCCCGGGGCTGCTGCGGGAGGGCAGCATTGCATGGCAGCTGGTAAGAGCGGTGACGGAGGATTAGGACTTATGATCAGGCGGCGGTATGGAACGCCGCCTGAACTGTCAGCGGGGATGTCCCTTGTGACCACGATGCCAGCGCCGATGACGCAGTTGTCCCTATGTAACAGAAAATCTTATTGCAATCCATCCCCGCATATGTTATGATGAAATCACTTCAGAAAATCTATTTTTCATGAGGGCAGATGCTGGTAGTCCCAAAGCTTTCTGCCCTGTGGCATTGATCTAGGCGTTTTGCCTGAAGTAACCCATTCATCATCAGAGAGCAGGCAGACGCGGAGAGGCTTAAGCCGTCTGTTTCCCATCTGCCTGCCGGAAAAGACAGGAGGTATGTATGAAACGGACGAAAAAGAGAAGGGTAAAAAAAGCGAAGAAGAGGACATCGATGGTTCCGGCCACACAGGCGCTGCACAAGGTGGCAGAGCCAAAGGACATAGTGCTGAACTCTCAGGTCAGGGACAGCGGCGGCAAGGTCATCTTTGACGACCACACATTATGCTCCCAGTTCCTGCGGGACTATGTCGATCTGCCCTACATGAAAGGCATCCGCCCTGAGGACATCGAGGACGTGTCGGAGCAGTATGTGACATTGTTTGCGGAAGAACGCAATTCTGACAGGGTAAAGCGCGTACATGTGGGTGGCGGGAGCGCCCCGTTCTTCCTAGTGTCATTGATAGAGCACAAGACAGCGCCGGACTATAATGTGTGCATGCAGGTGTTTCGCTACATGGTCTATATCTGGGAGACTTATGAGAAAGAGGCGGAGAGCATCCAAAAAGGCATGGCGAAGCGGGAGGATTTTCTGTATCCGCCCATTCTGCCAATCATATACTATGAGGGTGCAAAGAGCTGGAATGTCCCGCGGGATTTCCGCAGCCGTATCCGTGAGGGAAGCATTTTCGAAAAATATCTTCCGAATTTCGAGTATTATCTGGTGCCGCTGCGGGACTACAGCAACGAGATGCTGATGGAGAAAAAGGACGAGATAAGTCTCGTAATGATGATCAACAAGCTGCAGACAGCCGAGGACATCGTGAATTTCCGCCAGCTGCCCGGCAAAGAGATTGAAGAGATTCTAAAGGACTCACCGGAGCATCTGGTGAATATCATCGCGAATGTGCTGCGGGCGTTTTTGCTAAAGATGAATGTACCTGTGCCGGAGACGGAGAGACTGACTGACAAGGTGAGGGAAAAGAAGATGGGCGAGCTATTTGAAAACATGGAAAAAATGGACATACAGGCCGAGCGGAGGAATACGGCCTTAGAGAAGCAAAGGGCCGATGAAGCGAATGTCCGTGCCAATGAAGCGGAGAAGCAGGCAGCTGAGGAGAGGAACCGTGCCGAAAAAGAGAAGAAGCGCGCAGACATTGCAGAGGAAAACAGCATAAAGCTGCTCGTTGAGCTCTGCCAGGATCTGGGCGCATCAATGGATGCTGCCATGCAGAGCCTTAGGGACAAAAAGGACATGACCATGGAAGAGGCGCAGAAAAAAGTAGAAATCTACTGGAAAGAGCCAACCGATATACCTGAGAAAAAGAACTCTCCGAATGGATGACGCTGTACTGCCCCTGTAAGGATAGGCTTTCCGTGCAGCTCCAAAATGTTAAATGGAGCCTAGAATAAGGAAGACGAAAATATGGAATCCAAAGAAATCTTACACCAAAGAGAATATGGCAAAAAGCAGACTCTGTCAGCCCTTTTGTCCATGGTAGGATTCATTGTCCTGTGGGCGATAGTGACGGATGCCTGGAATTATAGTGCTTGCCTTTTCCCGGCAGACAGATATAGATTTGGCAAATATCTGTACGCTTACTTCAGCAGAATCCTCTGGATGCTCCCGGCGTTTCTTTTGACCTATAGATTCGACAGGAGCCTCACATGGGGCAGAAAGCAATTATTCTCCATGCCAAAGGCGGAGCCGGTCTTTCTGGCCTTTCTGGCGCTGACTACAGCATATGCCCTGGCAGCGATGGCTGTAAACTACGGCTCCTGGCACATGACCAGAGAACCTCTCCTGCTCCTGACAATCAAGCTCCTGCTTGTGGGGATTGGGGAGGAAGCCGTATTCCGCGGCTGGGGATATAATCTGCTGCGGAAAGTCCGCTCCGATAAAGCGGCGCTGATTTCATCCGCATTCCTGTTCGCAACGCTCCATTGGCCGGCCTATTTTATAAAACTGCTCTTGTACGGCCAGTTCGATTGGATGGGAATCCTGACCCAAAGCATATCTGCTTTTACCTACGGCATACTGTTCTCAGTGATGCTTAGAAGAAGCGGGACTGTATGGAATCCCATCCTTGCCCATTTTTATTACGACTGGATGCTGGAAGCATTTACCTGACCGCTCCGTCTTTTTATACAAATTGCGAAGTGAGTATGAGAGTGGTAAAATACCAAGCGAGCAGCAGTTTGAGGAGGTGTTCATTCATGTGTTATCTCATTGCAAAAGAATTTGATAAAAGAGGGTGTATTGCAGTAAAGACCAGGCATGGGAAAGCATTAGCAGATTTTACGGAAAAGCTACAAAAACAAATAGGAGAGAATGGCGTGCTGCTTGTTACAATCAGCCGTCCCAGTGCCTATGGAGAATATGAACCTTACGAAATTTTGGAAAGCAAGGAAGAATTTCAGGCGCGTGTCCTGAGCCTGTAGAAGGGAATTGAGAAAAATCACATGAAAACACCCCAAATGATACTATTTGACTATGGACAGACCCTGATTGCAGAGCAGAGATTTGATGGAATAAAGGGAACAGCGGCTGTCTTACAGCATGCTACTTTATGAATCACTGGGGATAGAAATCGCACTGAGAAACACTGAAACTGATACAGTATTCTGGAATGCTGCCGCTCTGGGAACGCCCACAGAGGGCATAAAACGCAAACCAAATAAAAGGATATTTGATTTGGCCTTGGAGAAAGCCGGATTGCCACCGGATGAAGTCTGGTACATCGGGGATCAGTTTGAATGCGATGTGAAAGGCTCCTTGAATGCGGGCCTGCTGCCAGTATGGTACATAGGAGCTGTCGACATGCCGTATAAAATGGAAGAAGGGCAATCCATGGAAGAAAGTCATTTCATGGAAAAAGGGCATTCCACAGCTAAAAATATCCTGACTGTAGCAGATTGGAATGAATTAAGGCGGCAAATGGAGGCGCTGACGTAGGCTGCTCCGGCGGTTTTACGTCTGGCCATCCGAAGGGAAGTGACAAAGCATGATTTATATCACCGGAGACTGCCACCAGGACTTCAGGAGATTCAGCACCCGAATATTCCCGGAGCAGAAAGGAATGACAAAGGAAGACTACGTAATCATTTGCGGAGACTTCGGCGGAGTCTGGAACCAGGGCGGAGAAAATAAGGAGGAGAAGCACCTGTGTGACTGGCTGGAGGGCAAGCCCTTTACCACACTGTTCGTGGACGGCAACCATGAGAATTTCGACAGGCTCTACGCATACCCTGTAGAAGAATGGCATGGCGGAAAGGTCCATAAAATCAGGCCGTCCGTCATTCACATGATGCGGGGCCAGGTATTCGAGATAGATGGGAAAAGCATCTTCACCTTTGGCGGGGCCAGCAGCCATGACATTGACGGAGGCATCCTGGAGCCGGAGGGTCCCGATTTTAAGAGAAAGAAGCGGATGCTGGACCAGGACTGGCGCCCATACCGCATCAACCATGTGAGCTGGTGGAGCCAGGAGCTTCCCACAGAGGAGGAGACGGAGGAGGGGCGCAGGAACCTGGCGGCGCATGGCAACAAAGTGGATTTCATCGTGACCCACTGCTGCGCGTCCAGCACCCAGATCCTGCTGGGCGGAAAACTGTACAGGCCCGACACCCTGACCGCATATCTGGAAGAAATCCGGCAGAACACAAGCTTCAGGAAATGGTTCTTCGGCCACTACCACGACAACCGGAACGTGAATGCCCAGGAGATACTGCTTTATGAGCAGATTATAAGGATTTCATAAGCGCACAGGGAGCAGAAATACAGACATGGAATACAGGGAGATTTTACAGCAAACAGAATACAACTTCATAAAAACAAATAAGCACTTGGGCAGGCATGTGATTCTCCTGGGCCTGGCCGGCAGCTACGCCTACGGCACCAACATCGAAACCAGCGACATCGACATCAGGGGAATTGCACTGAACCGCAAATCGGATTTGATTGGCCTGACCCAGTTCGACCAATACGTGGACGAAGACACCGACACCGTGATCTATGCATTCAACAAAATCGTCACGCTCCTGCTTGGCTGCAACCCGAACACCATAGAGCTCCTGGGCCTGAAGCCGGAGCATTACCTGTACCTCAATGACAGCGGGCGATTGCTTTTGGACAACAGGAAGCTGTTCCTCTCAAAGCGGGCCATCCAGTCCTTTGGCGGATACGCGGACGCACAGCTCCGCAGGCTCCAGAACGCCCTTGCAAGGGACACATTCCCCCAGAGCGAAAAGGAGCAGCACATCCTCAATTCCGTAAGGAATGCCATGCATGACTTCAACCACCGCTACAGATATTTCGAAAACGGCAGCTTGGAGCTCTTCATCGATAAAGCCGTGAACCCGGAGCTTGACACAGAAATCTTCGTAAATGCCAGCATGACTCACTACCCGCTCAGAGACTACGAATGCATGTGGAACACCATGGCCAATGTAGTCCGGGACTATGAGAAAATAGGAAAGCGGAATAAAAAGAAGGACGATCTGCACCTGAACAAGCATGCCATGCATTTGGTTCGGCTGTTTATGATGGCACTAGACATTCTGGAAAAGGGCGAGATTCATACCTACAGAGAAAAAGAGCACAATCTCCTGATGGACATCAGATTCGGAAAATACCAGAAGGAGGACGGGACATTCCATGAGAGCTTCTACGAAATGCTCACGGATTTTGAAAAGAGACTGCACTATGCCGCGGAAAATACGGACTTGCCGGAAGAACCGGATATGGAAAAGGTGCAGGAGCTGGTGATGACCATCAATGAAAGAGTGGTTCGAGATGAAATATGAAGAATTCCAGGGGCCGGTGGAAGAGCTGGTCCTCCTGAAGCTAAGAGAAATAGAAGAAAAAGAGAACATCAGGGTGCTGCACGCGGTGGAGTCCGGCAGCAGGGCCTGGGGCTTCGCGTCCCCCGACAGCGATTACGATGTGCGGTTTATCTATGTAAGGGACAGGGATTTCTATCTTTCCCTGCGTGATACAAAGGATTTTATCGACTGGGAGCTGAATGAAGTGCTCGATATCAATGGCTGGGACATAAAGAAGGCGCTGCAGCATTTCCACAAGTCCAATGCCACTCTGTTTGAATGGAGCAATTCGCCGGTGGTATATTACACCACCGAGGAGTGGCGGAAGCTGTACAGCCAGGCGGCAGGGAACTATTTTGCCTGTAAGCCATCGCTCTACCACTATTACGGAACCGCCAATAAGAATTATCATGATTACCTGCTGGACAGCATGGTGAAGTACAAAAAGTACTTCTATGTGCTCCGGCCGATCCTGGCCTGCAAATGGATTGAGGAGCGGAAATGCCCGCCGCCGGTACTCTTCGAGGAACTATGCCATGCAGTCCTGGAAGACGGGATGAAGACGGCAGTGGAGGAGCTGCTGGCCAGGAAGGTTCAGATGTCCGAATCGGACAAGGCGCCGAGGATGGAAAAAATCAACCAATATATAGAAGAAAAGCTGGCATACTATAAAGAACTTGTGGAATCCATGAAGGATGACCGGAACCCGGATTGGGAACCTTTGGAGGCCGCGTTCAGAACACTGGTATACGCCATGCGCTGATGGAAAAAGCGCAGGATGCGATTTATGACGCATAACGATTTCACTTGCCATGAACCAGACTGCATAACGCTGACTGGTTCAAGCGCATGATTACATTAGGCAGCATTCAATGTTATATGGCATATGCCCACAGGCAGCCCCGCCCTGCGATAATCAACGAATCCGATTTTGCAGCATACTATATAGTAATTTTGCGGTAATAGGGCACGCAGAGCCGTCCCTATTATCAGCTTAGGAGCAAAAGTATGTATCAACTTGATAAAAGGAGCAATTTCGCGTTTCCGCCCCAGTACCAGGACAGGATAGAAAAACGACAAACCTGCAGAAGCCGCTATTTCCCGCCCCGCAGTATCACATTCGCGGTAAAGACGCCGTCCCCATAAAGGAACCGGCTGTACCCCCCGTTCCGCTCCGCAGTATGGCGCACGGCCTGCAGGCCCACCCCCTCCCCCGGACGCTTGGAGGAGAGGAACACGCCGTCCTTTTCCCGGATCTTCCCATCATAGGCATTCTCCACGGACAATAATACCATGTGGCCGGAATGGAGACGTGCCTGTACCTTGGTCTGCCGTCTTTCCGGGGCAGTCCGCAGACCTGCTTCCATGGCATTTTCCAGCAGATTGGACAGCACGGAACAAAGGTCGGTCTCCGGTACAGGAACCTGGGGAGACAGATCGAGCTCGATTGTGAGCGGGAGGCCCTGTTCCCGGTAAAGCGCCGCGAAATACCCCGCCACGCCGTCCACGGCCATATTTTCGCATAGACATAGGCTGCCGTCCGGGATGCTGCCCTGGACTTCGTCAAGGTATCCCGCCAGGCCCTCCCAGTTCCCCTGGGCGGCGAAGCTCTGGAGGATGTGGAGATGGTGGCGCATATCGTGCCTGGCATGGCGCGTCTGCTCAATGGCGGCGCGGAGGCTGTCGTACCGCGCCTGCTGCATGGACAGGAGATGGTTCTCCCGCCGCAGGCGGTCATTGCGGTTCAGGCTGGATGCCATGAGGTAAAAGAGCACATAGAACGACAGGAGCAGGATCAGGAGAGCAAGGCTGAACAGGAGATAGAGCTGCCTCAGCCGTCCCTGTTCCAGAATCCACGGATTCCTGGGGACCATGGAAAGGTTCAGACCGACGAACAGAAGCGGCACGATCCAGAACACATACCAGGTCTGGGCAAAGGCTTCCTCTTCCAGAAGCTGCCTTGCGGCATGGGTGGTGGGATGCCATACGGCCAGGACGGACAGGCAGCATACCACGAGCCAGAACAGGGCGCCGCTTAAGGAAAGGGGCAGCACGGGCTTTCCCGGATTCAGGATGCCGCTCACCGCAATGGCGGCGCTGCCCAGGCAGCAGAACACGCCGCATACGGCAAGGAAGACGCTGACAGACTTCCACCGGGTGATCTGCAGCGTATGGATATAGAAAAAACCCATGACGGCAGCGGCAGGGAAAAACAGCCAGACCGTATCCACATGGAAAAAGCAGCCGACGGCGCCGCCTGCCAGGCAGAGGAGGAGCGCCAGAGGGACAGCCACCGCTGTCAGGACAGCGGGACGCATCCGCAGATACTGCTTCATGGGCAGATAGGCCAGCAGCATGCCCGGCAGCAGGACCATCAGCTCCAGTACAGGACGTAAAAATTCCCCCATCTCTAATTCCCCTTTCCGAAGAGGAAATCGCCGAAAGCCATCCTTGCGGCTTTTGCAAGGTCGCGGCTGACAGGAACCCTCTTCCCGTCTTTCAGGACAAAGTCCATGCCGTTAAAATCCGCCACATGCCCCAGGTTCACGATCACGCCCCGGCTGCACCGGAAGAAGCATCCGTCCCCAAGGCTGGCGCTGAATTCTCGAAAGGTCTGGCGGGTCACGGTTTCCTGTCCGTCCGCCCTGTATATATGTATGCGGTGCTGGTGGTGCTCCGCGTAAAGGATCTCCCGGTAGCGCAGACGGACGGCGCCGCCCGTGGCATTCACCTCAATATACCTGTCGTCAGCGGGAAGCCGCCTGACGATCTCGTCGAACAGAGCGGCCAGGTCCCCGTCCGTCCAGGGCTTTACCAGATAATGGAACGCCCTCACGCGGAAGCCGTCCAGGGCATGGTCGGTGGAGGTGGTGGTGAACACCAGCAGGCAGTCCCTGTCAAAGCGGCGCAGCGCCTCGGCCGTATCCACCCCGTTCTCGTCCCCCATGTAAATGTCAAGGAACACCAGGTCGAACCGTTCTTTCTCAGCAGCGGCGAGGAACTCCGCGCCGGAACCAAAGCCCCAGACCAGGGCATCCAGGGAAAGGCGGGAAAGCTGCCCATCCAGCCCGTCCCGCAAGGTCTGCCGTTCTGACGCAATATCATCCACGATGGCGATTCTCATGGAAAGCCCCCTTTACTCTGAAAAATCCTGACTCCCGTGCACCCACTGTATCATAGCATAAAACGCTGAGAAAAGCGAGGGCCATCTATGAAATGGCTCAAAATGGCTGTAGGAGGGTTTGGGCGATTCGGGACGGATTTTAACGATTCGTGCCGCCATTATGGAAAAAACGGGGCGAATCAGTATACTGGAACATAGCGGCATGGACCTGTCATACAGCCGCGCTCCCCAATCGACTACCTTTTTGAGTAGTGGCTTTTTCAAAAGGGGTTTGATAGAATTTATACCAAACAGCACATACATCAGGAAGGGAAAGGCCATGAACAATACGAAACTATACCCATTCGAGCGGAACCGCTATTATTCCGGAAAGATGCTGACCTCCTCTGATTTCCAGGCGGAGCAGACATATTTCAACAACAAGAGAAGATTCATCAACAGCCTGATGTACGGCAGCGGCGTGGTCTGCGGGTTCGGCGTGTTCAGCTTGGACGACTTGTCCGTCCTGATCGAGAGCGGGGTAGCGGTGGACGGCGTGGGACGGGAGATCATCATGGAGTCCTCGGTGGTAAAGAAGCTGTCCGCCATGGAGGGCTTTGAGTCCCTGCACAGCAATATGGCCAGCCTCTGCCTGCGCTACAGGGAGGACCCGGTCCACGCGGTATATACGATGAATCCGGGCACCGGGGAGGACGGCCAGGAATATGAGTACAACCGGATCAGCGAGAACTTCCAGCTGTTCTTGATGGAGCGGGAGGAGGCGGCCGGCGGATACCGGATGGAGACGGAATTTCTGACGGACACTGTCCTCTACGAGGACCAGGACTTTACGGTGCGGCTGGTGATGCCGGCCACGGTCTGCAAGGGCAGGAACGTGCGGCTGGAGGCCCGGGTGGAGAAGCATTCCCCGGCCCAGAAGTCCCTGAGCTACCAGGGGACGCTGCAGGTTCCGGTGTTCCTGACGCCGGAGGGGAAGCATGAGGTGGAGGTGGGGTTTTCGGATGTGTCCCTTGTGGAGGGGGAGAGCCTGACGAAGGAGTACTGGCTCACCGTCCAGGACGTGACCATGCTGGACACCACTATCCTGCAAAAAAGCGGCACGGCCAGGGTGCATGTGAACGGAATCGCCCAGGAGCTGCCCTCGGGGTGCTCGATCCGGGTCATGCTGGAGGACTGCCGCCCCCGGGAGCTGGTCAGCCGGGAGATCGGCCGCATGAGCCTGGAGATGAAGAGCATGGGGGAGGTCCGGGACTACATACGCCTGGCGGATCTAAAGCTGGTGCGGACGGAGAACGCCTATATCATAGAAGATGTCATCGAGAGGGGCGTGAAGGCCTATATCACGGCGCCGGCCCAGGAGATGCTCCGGAACGAATACCTGGAGTATTTCATCAAGGAGCCCACATTGGAGAAGGAGAGGGACTTCTATCCGCAGCGCCTGCAGAACCAGAATTTCGTGGCTCCGGGCAGCCGGATACCGGAGGTGGCCACAGGTGTCCTGGAGATCCCCTTAGGAGAGTCGGCGAGGAAAGGGGACATCCGCTACTCCGGCGAGATCATGCATGGCCTGGGCAGCGGGAATGTGTACGTGAGCATCGGCTATGAGTACATCACCGACGACCCGGCCTTAGGGAGCAGCGCCAGGAACACGATCTACGGAAGCCCGCAGCTGTTCCAGAAGGAGGGCTCCATGGCGGTGGACGCGGAGACGGCGGTGCGGGTGATGAACGACAAGGGGAGCTTCGTGGTGGCCGTACAGCTCCTGGAGAATGTGGACTATCTGGTGCTGACCTACCGCTGGGTGGCGATCCGGTTCCCGGCAGGCAATGACCTGGGGCTGATGGAGGACCACAGCGGGAAGAGCATCAGCGTGGATACGCCTACGGTGGTGATGGGCACAAGGGAGAGCCATTATTTCCATGTGCAGTACAACAATATGGACAGCTGCAGCGTGGCCTATGAGCTGACGGAGCCGGGGAGCGGCGAGATAACATCGGACGGCGTCTACACGGCGCCCGCAAAGGAAGGGGTCTATGAAATCCGGATCTACTGCATCGATGTGCCGGTGATCTGCACCTATGCGTATGCCATCGTGAAGAAGAAAGAGGCATAGGCATAAGCGTTTCGGGAAATCAAAAAAGGAGAACGGCAGAGATGTTCTATCAATCACAGAGGATGAAGCTTCGATGTGTCCGCATTGTGAAAAAGAGCAGGACGAACGACATCGTCATATGTGAGGATCTAAATACATCGGCCCGGAATCTGTACACGCTGCTGGCAATCAAGGAACATCAGACAGTCAAGACCTATCTGGAGGTGTTCGAGCAGGCGCACCTTACGGCACAGGACTCCTATATCGACAGCTTTTCGGATCAGGGAGCTTTCTGCATGGTATTCGCCTATCAGCAGGAGCGCCCTCTGAAGGATTTCTATATGGGGGAGTCCTACACGCTGGCAGAATGCGAGAATGTGTGCATCAGCGTCATCATGGCCTGCATCACCTCCAATCTCCCCTATCCGGTCCTGTATCTGATCCTGGAACAGGGACAGCTTCATCTGGCAAAGGACCACACGGTCTGTCTGGGCCATCAGATCGACCTGGAGGAACTGGACCCCGCCAGGACCGAGCGGGACTGCGTGGTACAGTGCGCGTCCATCCTGCGGGATCTCCTGCGGCCCAAGTCCTCCCAGAAGGCATTCAGCTACAGGCTTCTGGAAAAGAAAATCGCCAGGAAGAGCTACCGGAAGCTCACGGAGCTGTACAAGGATATCCGGATCACGGCGGCTCCCGGGAAAAAGAAGGGCATCCGGAAACGGATCGCAGGGTGGTTTCGCAGGAATCAGGACGGGATGTTCCGGTTCCTGCTGTATCTGTGCGCCGTGCTTGCCTTTTTCGTCATCGTCTCCCTGCTCACCCAGCTGATCGTGGGGGACATTCCATGGCTGCGTCTGTTTTTTAACGGATTCGAGACGATCGGGACAGAGACGCTCACCAGGTAAAGGTTGAAAGGATAACGCGTTATGAAGAGACACATTCCATACATAGTGGCGCTTGCGTGGATGATGGCGGTGGCTGTCCTTGCCTTTGCGGACGGCCTGAGCTGGAGCAGGGAGAGGACCAGGTCCGCCTATCTGGACGGGTGCGCGGTAGGGGACCGGATCTATCTGGTGGAAAATATGGAAAGGGACGGGATCCTCTACGTGATGGATTCCCAGGGGACGGTGCAGGAGGTCTCTTTGGCCTCCGCTGTGGAAAAGGGCAGCTTTTTTGCCAGGATCGACTATGAGGAGGCCCTCTACGGGCTCATGGTGAAAAAGGCGGCTGGGCAGGATGCGGCCCTGCAGTACCGAATCGTGGAGTTCGACGACCAGGGGCGGGTGCTGGCGAAGACGCCGGAATTCACCCTGCATCAGCCGGGGACATTGACCGGCTTCCACGCGGAAGCCCAGGGGTTCTACCTGACGGCAGTGCTGGAGGGCCAGACATCCGCGGGAGCTTATTTCGTGGAGAAGGAGGCGCTGGAGAGCGAAGCGGCAGGGGAGCAGGAGCAGACGAAGGAAGAGGCGCCCTCTGTGAAGAAGCCTGTGCAGATGGGCTACAGCCCCGTGGAGCATACCCTGATCGAGGCCAGGTATGAGGATGGGGCATTCCTCTACCACCTGGACGACGGAAGCGGGGTGGAGGACTTCCAGGCGGGGGAGAAGCTCCAGGGGGCTTTCTGGTACAGGAGCCTGTCCATGGGGCAGATCATGAAGGTCCGCAGGGAGCGGATGCTCCTGTACGGCGCCCTGCTGATCGTAGGCTACGGGGTGCTGTGGCTGTTCTTAAGCGTTCTCCGCAACCGGAGCCATACCGTATACGCGATCGCGGTGGTGGAGCTGGCGCTGCTTGTGATCACAGTGGCGGGAGCGGTGCGGGTGCCCCGGATCCAGGAGAGGGCCAGGGAAGAGGAGGCGGAGCGATTCGGCCATTACTATGTCAGGGCCCTGGCCGAGGAGATGGGGGATCCGGCCAGGTTCCACCCGGAGGAAGAGGGCTTTTACCAGGGGGCGGATTACCAGGCCCTCCAGGCGCAGCTGTCCAGGTTCGTCCGCCATGATGACATTTCCAGAATCTTCGTGGACATCTGCCTGGTGCGCAGCGACGACCACAGGATCCTGGTCAGCGTCAGTGGCAGGAACGGCCAGATATTCGAGGAAGTGTACGGCGTGGGCACAGGGAAGCTGATCCAGAGCCTGGTAGAGGGCGGGCGGGAGAACAGCATGCTGATCGGCATCGATGGGGAGGCCCACCAGGCGATCGGGGCAGCCGCCTCGGAGGATCTGACCCCGGCGTATGTGCTGGCCGGGATCGCCAGGCTGGAGGAGGATGCGGACGCTTCTTTCAGAAGCCGCATATCGCCTTTCCTCTACAGCGCATGCGTGTTCCTGATCGGCAGCGCTGTGGCGGTCTGGCTCCTGCTCCTGCAGGGCAGGGAGCTCAAGAGGCTGGCCGGGGCCATGCAGGCGCTGGCGGGCGGGGAGACCCAGATCAGGAAGGAGGCTGTCCACGGGAAAGACGTGGACTTCATGTGGAACAGCCTGATGGAGATCCGCAAGACCATCAGCAGGATCAACTATACGAAATACCGGATCTTTGAATCCTGTTACCGCTTCGCGCCCAAGAACATCGAGAAGATCCTGGGCAAGGATTCCATCACGGAGGTAAGCAGCGGGGACATGGTGCTTTTGCACGGGACCATGGCGGTGATCTCCGCGGCGGGAGGGGAAGACGGGGAGAGGGGGCCTGCGGAAGAGATCGGCAGCTTCGTGTCCCTGATCGAGGAGCATCAGGAGAGGAGCGGGGGCTTCTTCGTGTCCGGCCACTGCGGCCTGGATATGATGAAGATGCTCTTTCTGGAGGAGTCCAGGGACACGGCGGCTTTCGGCGTGGCGCTGATGCAGGATTTCGCGAAACGCGGGGAAGAGGGCCAGGGAAGGGAAAAAGCAGGGATCTTGCTGCACTATTCCCAGTATACATACGGCGTGGCGGGCACGAAGAAGCACAGCCTCCCCTATCTTCTGTCCCGGGAGATGGAGGAGCTGGAGCGGTATGCGGGATGGTTCCGGTCCCTGAACCTGCCGCTGGTGATCACGGAGAGCGTGAAGGACAGGGAGCATCTGGAGAGCCCGTTGCGCTATCTGGGGTATCTGTGGATCGCCCGTACCAATGAGCGGATCCGGCTGTATGAGGTGCTGGACGCCTGCCCCCTGCGGGAGGGGAAGCGGAAGGCCCAGACCGATCCGAAATTCCAGAAAGGGATCGAGCTGTTCTATCAGCATGACTTCTATCTGGCCAGGAACGCGTTCAACGAGGTGCTGCGGGAGAATCCGGAGGATGCCATGGCCACCTGGTATCTGTTCACCTGTGAGAGATATCTGAATGAGACAGATGTAAAGGGCGATGTGTGCAGGCTCTGGCTGCCCGGGGCAGAGGCGTAAAACGCGCGGCTTCCTGGATGCGAAGCTTCCATGAGAAAGGAGGGAAGGACCGGTGGGAGACAATCTGTTTAAGGTGCTGATCACATCCGCCAAGGCGAAGGTCACGCCATTGGTGACGAAGGTCAAGCTCTGGACCAGCTGGAATTTCATCCGGACCCGTGTGATCTCAAAGATCCGGGACTTCTTTGCCTCTCTTCTGAATGTCAGGCCCAGGCACAAGAAGGACTACTATGAAGCTTTTGGCTGGCTCATCAGCAGGCGCCTGGCCATCGCCCTGGTGGTGGTAGTGGGCGTGCTGAGCCTCTACTATCTGTTCAGCGTCCATTCCGTCCTGCCCTCCGGCAAGGCGGAGAGGGTGAAGACCTATGCGTATGATTCCATCCTGCTGCGCTTTGCGGAGGAGAAGGTCCGCATCCTGGGGGAATCCGGCTATCTGGCCTATGAGGGCCAGGTGGAGAAGGGCAGCGTCACCGGGTATGGCACTCTGTATAATCCCCAGGGGGGCATCGTGTATCAGGGGAATTTCCTGAAGAACTGCTACCAGGGCAATGGCACCCGCTATTATGACGACGGCACTGTCATGTACGTGGGGGAGTTCGAGCAGAATCTGTTCCATGGCAGCGGGAAGCTCTATCGGGAGACCGGGAGCCTGGCCTATGAGGGGGAATTTTCCCTGGGGAAGCGGGAAGGGGAGGGGAAGCTCTACGATGCCGGAGGGAATCCCGTCTACACCGGCGCGTTCAGCCAGGATGGGCTTCTGTACAGCGCCCTGCTTGGGAAGAAGGTGTCGGAGGTGTCCCAGGCCTACCAGGGAAGGCGGACGCTGTATGAGTGCGGCCAGGACTTCGCGGTGGTCTTGGAGGACATCGGGGCCATGTACGCCGGAACCGGGGAGGCGCAGACCCTGGACGGGGAACGGACGGTGGAACAGGTGCTGGTATTGCAGGACTCTTTCCAGGGGGGAGAGAAAGCCTGCAGGGACATCGGCGAGCTGAGGGAATATTTCGGGAAAGAGGACTATGCGGGCAATGCCGCCATCACGCTGCCGGAGGCCGTGGCCGTGGGCCGGGTGACCTCCAGGGGCACGGGGATCGGATTCAGGCGGGAAGTGGAGATGGAGCTTTCTTCCGAATATGAGGACTATTACCAGGTGGAGGGATATGACCAGAGCTATACGGTGTATCTGTATTCTTTCCACAGGGACGGGCTGATCTACCATTTCATCTGCCAGGACAGGGAAGAGGGATTCTCCTTTTATACCATTGAGCGGATGGGAGAGGGGGCCGTATGAGGAAAAGAGCAGTCTGCCGCAGATGGCTTGCGCTTCTTTTGATCCTGTCCCTGGCGGGAGGGCTGTGTCCGGGGGGCATCCTGCGGGTGCAGGCGGCCCAGGGCCAGCTCCTGACCCTGGACATGGCGAAGAAAAGCGGCGTGGCCAACAGCCCGAAGCTGGAGAAGCTGGAAAGCGAGCTGAACGTGAAGGAGGCTTCCCTCCGCCAGGCGGTGAAATCCATCCAGGTGAAGAAAAAGAACATGTCCACCTTTCGCTGGTCGCCGCTTCTGTCGTTCAAGTTCCCGGAGAAGCCGGACCTGGCGGAGGCCTATGAGTTCGAGTTCAAGCCCATACAGATCCAGGCCCAGATCGATGCCATAAAGCATCAGATGACGGACCAGAGGCTGCAGGTGTATGAGGATGTGTCCAATCTGTATGTGGACATGGTGATCCTGGAGGAGAAAATCGCTTTCCAGGAGGAAAGGCTTGCGGTCCTGGAGCGCACGCTCCAGAAGAACCGCGCCAGGCTCCTGACCGGGGAGGCGGCCCAGGGGGACGTGGATGCCATGGAGCGCTCCAGAAAGGCCCTGAACGACCAGATAGCCTTGGACCAAAGGAACCTGGGCGCGGACAAGAAGAAGCTGTCGGAGCTGATCGGCATGGACGTGACCACGGGATACCGCTTTGAGGATCCTTTCGTGTCCTCCCGCATGGACAGGAGCAGTCTGAGCGGGCTGATCGAGTATACCCTGGACCATGATGAGACTTATTATGAGGTCTCTCTGGACGCCACCACCGCCCTGACGGCGCTGCGGACGAACTACCAGCTCATGGAGGGGCAGTACGGCGGCAAGATGTCCTATATCTCCGATTTCGTCAACCAGGTCATCGCGGGACAGAAGATCAGCCAGAAGGCTTTCAAGAAGCAGTATGAGGAGTTCCTGCAGGCCATCGACGAGCCCTGGCAGGGGAGCGTGAGGATCCTGTTCATCCGGATCCCCAAGGAGTGGTTCAAGGGGCAGATCTCAGGCATCCGCTATGTGGAGGATGAGCCCTATGCGCTGTACGAGGCGGCGCTGGAATATCAGGATGCCCTTTTGGAGAAGCAGAATGAGGAGCGCTCCTTAAGGCAGCAGGTGGAGGAGAGCTTCAACAACCTGGTCAGCATGCGCAATGCCTATGACACCCTGTCGGAGCAGGTGGCCCAGGGGGAGAAGAGCCTCCAGGCGGAGGCGGCGCTGAACCGTATGGGAGAGCTGACCTATGAGGAATACAGCACTTCCCTGTCCGCCCACGAGGAGCTGCAGCAGGAAAGGCATGAGGCGCTGGGGGACTATTCCCAGGCCCTGTACTCCTTTGACCGCCTCACCTGTGGGGGCGTGACCGCGCTTTTGGAGGGGACGGCGGCCGACCTGAACGCGGGGGACGGCGGGGAGTCCTACGTGGAGGAGTACGCGGAGGGCGCGTATTACTATATCGAGCCGATCGTTGAGCAGCAGGAATTCAGGGCCGGGGTCAGCATTCCCTCTGACTTTGAAGTGGAGATTACGCATTTCGAGCTGTGGTGCGACCAGATACAGATCGGGGAGCGCACGGAGATCGGCAGCGTCATACGGCATCTGGGGCTCTCCGTGGACGAGGTGGGCGAGGTGAAGCTTCGGTTCTACAATAACGGCCAGTTCGTGGACGACTGTATCATCGACCCGGAGGCCTACAGCGGGCCCCTCTCCATCGTGAGGGAGTATCAGGTCAGGGAGCAGGAGGCGCTGCAGATTGGTACCTACACCGTGGAGAGCCACCCGGAGACAGGGCTGGTGGGCATCGCCCTTTCGCCGGAGCTGTCGGAGGGGATCGGCTACTACCGGATCCGGAACCAGGAGGGCAGTTATCTGTTGGGAGAGGAGCTTTTGCCCATCGATGCGCAGTTTCGGCATCTGTCCTTGGTGCAGGGGGGCATGGAGGAGCTGGTCATCGAGTTTTTCGACGAGGGTTCCGGGCTCCTGTATACCGGGTATTTTGAGACTGGCGGCCAGAAGCTGATGAAGATCCAGGAGGGAACATGAAGAACAGGAAAGTATTTTGGGCAAGCTGCATATTGCTGTGGTGCTTCTGGCAGCAGACGGCCCTGGGGAAGATCTTTGATGAATCCCAGGCGGTTCCCTATGAGACATTCCGGGCATCCCATACGGTGGAGGACGCTACGCTGTTCATCGGGACCTACCTGATCCATGTCCGGGGGCTGACGGATGAGCTGTATGAAAAGGCCCAGGAGAGCGCCTCGGATTCCAACCAGATGAATGTGTACTACAAGTCGGAGCTGGCAGGGGGCGCCTGGATGGACATCACGGACGCGGGGGGACTTTCCGACCTTGCGGGGGAGGGGACCGTGGTGGAGGAGTCTGAGCTTTTCCCTCTCTGGGTGACTTGTTACACGGGCGCCGACGGCATCACAAGGGACGCCAGGGACGACCATGTGGTAAATATCTTCAGCGAGCCATCCCCCTACGATCTCTACAACCTGGCGGAGCTGGAGCCGATCAAGATTCAGTACAGCAATGCGTTCTCAGCCGAAAGCAAAGGCGTGGACCGGTATTATTATGAGAAGCTGCGGGACTTCTTCAGCCTGGATTTGCAGAATGAGATCACCCAGGAATGCGATATGCAGCTTGCGGGGCTGCAGAGCTGCTATGAGAGCCTCCGGGCGCAGGGAAAGGACGAACTGGCGGAGATCGTCAGCACGCTGATGGGCAGGATCGATTCCAGGAGGAGGGCGGAGATCTTCTACAGGCTCTCCCAGATGGACGGCAATGAGCTCAGCGTCCTCCAGGACATCTGCGGCGGCTCCCAGTATTATGGCGAGGACGAGGACGAGACGGAGGAAGAGGGGGAGGAAGGCGAAGAGGGCGAAGAGGACGGGGACGGTGAGGAAGACGGGGATGGCGAGGAAGATGGGGACGATGAGGACAAGGACGAGGAAGCGTCCTATGGGTACGATGACGAGCAGTTCGTGGAGAACAATTCGGTCATAGAGGCCATCGGCACTGCCATCGAGAACTGTCAGGAAAGCTATATCAAGCACAGCGGCAACATGCTGGAGGAGGGCGATACGGTACTGAAGAACGCCGAGCACGCCAAGAGCATGGCTGTGGTGGGGATGGCTCCCCAGGGCTTTGGCGGGGGGATGGAGGCATTGCTCTTAGAGCTTAAGACCCTGTACCACCTGGAGGAGGATGTGGTGGCGGACGCGGACGCGGAGCTTGCCCTGCTGGAGGGGGAGCTGATCGCCCAGGCGGATGCGAAGTATGCCCAGAAGCTTACGGAGGGGGCCTGCAGCGCCTATCAGACCGCAGTGGCAGGCGGCTCCAGCCAGTCGGCCAGGAATCAGGTGCTGGAGGATCAGAAGGCGAAGACCGATGCGGCCAGGCTGGAGCTTCAATATCTGCTGCAGGCCAAGACCAAAAGGCAGCCTGCCGGTCAGGCGGTGGAATTTTCCTATCAGCGGATAGGGCATGCGGAGACGCTGTACGGGCAGCTGCGGGCGGACGACTATCGGTCCAAGGCCAGCGAGAGCATCGACGCCCATATCCTCTGGCTGAAGTCCCTGGCCCGCTCTCTGGAGGAGGGGGACGAGGCCTCCTCGGACATGGAGAAGCTGGAGGAGGAGAAGGCGAGGCTTTTGGAGGAGCAGGCCGGGGCCAGGGACCGGAACGACCTGAGCACGGCGAAGAAATATGAGGCCATGATCGCCCAGGTGGACCGGGAGATCCAGGCGGAGGAGCAAAGGCTCCTGGCCATCCTCTCCAGCGCCTCCGGCTCCGCGGCCCAGAAGGCCAGGGCGGCGAACCAGGCCGGCAGCAGCTCCGTACTGAACCGGATCGGCCAGATTAAGGATGCGGCCCTCCTGGAGATCGCCGAGGGGAATAAGGACAATCAGGAGAGCATCATCAGCAAGCTGGACGCTCTGTCCGCTTTGGGGGCGGAGAGCGCCATCGCGGAGATCCAGGAAAAGCTGCGGGCTTCCGACAATGATTTCAGGGAGGCGGAAAAAGCGGCGGAGCAGGCCATCCTGGACAGCAGGGAGAGCAGCCTCCATGGCAGGTATGGGGGCGGGGAGGCTTCCGGTGCCGGAGGCGGGACTGGAGCCGGGACTGGGACTGGCGCGGGAAGTGGAAGCGGCACAGGAGCCGGGTCTGGCGATGGGACTGGTACAGGAGCTGGGACTGGCACGGGAAGCGGCGCAGGAACCGGGTCGGGTGATGGAACTGGCACAGGAAACGAGTCGGGAACTGGCGGCGGAAGCGGGGCTGGCACAGGAAATGGGCCAGGAACCGGGTCTGGCAACGGAACAGGGACTGGCAGCGGAAGCGGCACAGGAAACGAGTCAGGAACCGGAACTGGCACAGGTGCAGGAACCGAATCTGGCAATGGGTCGGGAACCGGCGGCCTGGAGGGCGAGATCCCGGGCATTTCCGCCCTGGACGCCCAGGCCCTGGAGGCCCTGATAGAGGAGGCCCTGGGAGCGCCTTTTGAAGAGCTGGACGACAGCCGGAAAGCGGCGGCGGTGGCGGCGCTGGACCGCATGGGCCAGGCCGGGAACCAGACGGCGGCCCAGATGGCGCTGACCTGGCTGAATGCCTGCGTCAGTGAGAAGAACAAGTATGTATTCCAGAAGCTGAAAGGGGAGGCAGGCGAGCATCTGGCGCTGGACACCGTCGCCTCCTGCACCGGCTACCGCTACGTGTACAGCGATTCCAGGATGGAGGTGACGCTGTCCAAAAAGCTCTCCGTATACCGCTTCCGTGTGAACCAGGACCAGGTGCAGCTTCTGGACGACATCACAGAGAAGCTGGAGGGGGCCGTAAAACTACAGGGCGACCATCCCTATCTGCTGGAGGCGGACGCCAGGCAGTATTTCAATTGTGAGGCAGAGTATATCCATGGGACAGAGTATGGGATCTGTCTTGGACCAAAAGAGGAGGGCTTCGTGGAAAGCATCATGGAAGCCCTCCGGGAAGGGGGATGGTGATATGGCAGAATATCCGATCATTGCAGATGTGAGTTCTTATATCGTCCGGATCCTGCGCCAGAAGATGTGTCCGGAACCCATACCGTCCCCGAATAATATAGAGATCTCTTCCCCGGCGGACCAGGACGTGGATTACATCCTGGGACTGTATCTGTACGATATCCGGGAAGAGAGCGATGTGACCCAGCAGCCCTTTATCCAGAAGGGCAGGGTACAGCTGCAGAGACCGCCGAGACCATATGGCCTGTACTATATGGTATTTATCAACGGCTCCTCCCAGATGGGACTGAAGGCGCCGGATATACAGAAGATTATTGGCAGGGTGGCGCAGATCGTCAATGACAACAGCTCTGTGCTTCCGAACCAGCTGCAGTCCTGGCTGGACACCCAGGAACCTCCCATTGTACTGTCTCAGGCGAAGATAAGTTTGGAGGAGAAGGTGCGGGTGTGGCAGGCAATCAACAAGCCCTATCAAATCAGTCTGTTCTACAAGGCGGCGCCTGTATTCTTGTCCAGCGAGGTGGTGATCGACACGCCTCGCGTGGTGGATGCCAGTTTCGGTCTGCATCTTACAGGCGGGGAAGGAGGGGAAGCGTAGCGAATGAATGCATCGGTGATTCGTTTCCGGTTGGATCTGTTGGTCAGGCTGATCGACACTACCACCGGCGAATCCGTGGAAGAGAGGGATGTCCGCTTTTTCAGGGACAGAGAGGCAGTCCGCCCTGTTGCAAGGGGAAGCGGCAATTACGCGTTCTTGGACTGCGGACGGACAGACTTTTGTCTGGAGGTCCGGGTGTATGGATTTGAGCCTTTCCGGATGCATGTGCGGTACGAGACACTGGATGAGAACATGCCCGTTATCGAAGCGTTCCTGATTCCGTCAGAGAACGCGCTGGGGAACCGTCCGGTGATCGGCTTTTCCGGAAATCTTCCGGGCATCCAGTCTATACAGGCGGTAAACGTGAACGCGACACATTGCTGTATCAGCGGCTTTGACGAGCGGAAGCGGATCATGAAGCTGTTCGGCATGCACAGGCTGGGCATGGATGGAATCCACTACGGCCTGATCCACCCGGACAGGCAGGATTACGAGCCCTTTGCGGTTCAGAAAGAGATTGCGAAAGACGCGGTGAAGATCGAGCAGCCTTTAAAGGAGCCGTTCTCCGTGAACGCGCCCATCTCCCGGATCATACTCGGGAGCGTGACGTCCGCAGGGGATTATTGTATCCGGGTCCGGGACGACAGAGAGCATCTTCTGCACCTGGTCCGGTATGTGGTGGATGAGGAGGCGAGGTTCCGGCTGGTGGATTTCCGGCATTGCGGATCCGCGCTTTTGTGAGGGGAGGGCCTATGGCAGAGATTGTAGTGACCGGGGCATCGGCAGTGTGCTCCTTTGGAACCGCGCCGGGAACGGTCTGCGGGGGTTCCCAGGCTGCCTGCATGGTGGGGGGAAAGCCAGCGGCGACCATCCAGGACGCCCAGCCGTCCAGCATCACTCCCTTTGGGATGTGCACCTCCCTTGCGAATCCCCAGGTGGCGGCGGCCACAGCGGCCGCTATGGGGGTGCTCACTCCCCAGCCCTGCGCATTGGTGCCCGCGGGCACCTGGGCGCCCATGAAGCCGGGAGTACTGGTCAGCGGGCAGCCCTGCCTTACCAGGGACAGCACGTTGATGTGCGGCAATGGAGGCGGCATGATCACCATCACCGATCCCGGCCAGGTAATGGCCGTGATATCATAAGAAACTAAAAAACAGCGGAACTTAAAATAAGGAGATAGAAAGATGGCAGAATATTTTACACCTGGAGTATACGTGGAGGAATACGACAATTCCCCCCGGAGCATCGAGGGTGTCGGAACAAGCACCGCCGGTTTCATCGGCTTTGCGGAGAAAGGGCCGACTGTGGGGGCACCGTCCCTTGTGACCAGCTTTAAGAGCTTCACCAGGCAGTTCGGCGGATTCTTAAGCGAGTTCACCTACGGAGAATACCGGTATCTGGCCAACAGCGTGGAGCAGTTCTTCATCAATGGGGGGACCAGGTGCTATGTGTCCCGGGTGATCGCGCCGGATGCCAGGGCGGCCAAGAAGGAGCTGGGAATCCTCTCCATAGAAGCCGCCAACGAGGGAAAATGGGGCAACCGGATCCAGATTTCCATGGGCACGGTGACCAGGCGGAAGATGCAGCTCATCGCCCAGTCGGGCAATGGCTACATCGCCAAGACAGTGGAGGGCTTCCGGGAGGGGGACCTGGTAGTGGCCGGAGGGGAGTACAACCGGATCGCCACCATTTATGACAATAGCGTCACATTCGAGAAGCCATTCGAGAACGATGTGGTGGACACGGGTATCATCCCCAAGACTGTGCTGTACCTGGTGACGGTGGATGTGAGCATCCGCTACAACGATGAGGTGGAGAATTACGGGGAGCTGAGCTTTAACCAGTCATCCCCCAACTACATTGGCTCCAGGCTGGCGGGAAGCGAGCTGGTGAAAGTCACTGTGGGCCAGACGGAGCAGATCGGCAATCCGGTGGAGGAAGTGTTCGGACAGGGCAACCCGGGCGGGATCTTCAATCTGGAGGACGGCTTTGACGGGACGATGAATCTGGTGACGCCCGCCACCTTTATCGGCACGGACGCAGGCCCGGGCAAGCGCACGGGAATCCAGTCTTTCCTGGAGAACAGCACGGTGAGCATGATGGCCATTCCGGGCATCACGGATCCGGAGGTGATCGTGGCCCTGATCGCCCACTGCGAGAGCTTGAAGAGCCGCATCGCGGTCTTTGACATGCCTGGGGATCTGTACAAGACCAAGGACTTGATCGAATACCGCAATATCATCGACTCCACTTACGGCGCCATGTACCATCCCTGGATCCAGGTCTTCGACCGGTCTTCCAACAAGACCGATTACATACCGCCCTCGGGGGCAGTGCTGGGCGTGTACTCCAGGACCGACATCAACAGGGGAGTCCACAAGGCGCCCGCCAATGAGATCGTGTTCTGCACCGGCCTGAAGGTGAACTACACCAAAGCGGAGCAGGACATCCTCAATCCGGAGGGCGTGAACCTGATCCGGGCCATCCCCGGACAGGGCATCCGCGTGTGGGGCGCGAGGACGGCCAGCAGCAACAGCGCGTTCAAATATGTCAATGTGAGGAGGCTCTTCATCTACGTGGAGGAGAGCATCAAGGCCAATACCAACTGGGTGGTCTTCGAGCCCAACGACACGGCGCTGTGGCAGAGGGTCAGCCTGACGATCTCCTCTTTCCTGGACAGCATGTGGAGGACTGGGATGCTGGCAGGCTCCACGCCCAGCGAGGGATATTTCGTGGAGATCGGCCCGTCCACCATGACCAGGGACGATATCATGAACGGCAGGCTGATCTGCAATATCGGCATCGCGCCGTCCAGGCCGGCTGAGTTCGTGATCTTCCGGGTGACGCAGCACACGGCGGAGTCCGGGGGCGGCACAGAGGCCGAGGGGCGCCCCGCGGCAGAACTATAGCTACCTGACGGCGAAAGAGCCGGTGATGCTATGAAATCAAAAGAATTGCGATAAAGGAGAGATGAAAGATGGCGACGTATGAGAACAGTAAGGGTCTTGCCTATCCTTTGACTAAAATGAATTTCCTGGTGACCGTGGACGGGGTATCGGGAACAGCGGCGTTCAGCGAGGTGACAGGGGTTGAGGCCACCGTGGACGTGATCGAGTTCCGCCAGGGCAATGCCAACAGCCTGGCTCCGGTGAAGATTCCGGGACTGGTGAAGCACGGGAATGTGACGCTGAAGATGGGATACACCCTGGACAGCGCTTTCAAGACCTGGGTGCAGGAGTGCGTCAGCGAGGTGAGAGGCGAGATCCCCCGCAACAATGTGCAGATCGAGATGATCGACATCAACGGAGGCGCCCCCCAGACGCTGGCCACGGCCATCACGGGAACCAGGGTGTGGGTCCTGACCAATGCCTGGGTGACCAAGTACAATGCGCCTGACCTGGACGCAAAGACCAGCGATGTGGCGATCGAGAGCGTGGAGATCGCTTATGAGGAGCTGGTGATTCCCAACTAATCTGGTGCATCCGGCCGGGCCGGACGGAAATTTGAAAGAAAAGTAAGCCTGTATGTCCGGATGCCCGCCATGGGCATCTGGGCGTATGGAATATGGAGGAGGTAGGGGATGGAGACCGTATATGATTTTACGCTTCCCAGGGGATATCTGGACAGCGCCGGAGAGCTTCACAGAAAGGGCAAGATGCGGCTGGCCACGGCGGGAGATGAGATCAGCGCCACCAGGGATCCGCGGGTGCTGAGCAATCCCTCTTACCTGACCATCGTGGTGCTGGGAAAGGTAGTGACCCAGCTGGAGGGCGTGGAGATGGTGACGGCCAACCTGATCGAGAAGCTGTTCACGGCAGACCTGGCCTTTCTGCAGGATATGTACCAGCGGATCAATGACATCGAGCCGCCCATGATGGAGACGGTCTGTCCCGACTGCGGGAAGGTGTACAAGGTGCCGCTAAATTTTACAACAGGGGGATGAAGCTGTATCCGGAGGAGGAGCTTTATCGGGAGATGGCATTCATCTCCTACTATTTCCACTGGAGCAGCGAGGAGGTCATGGCGCTGGACCACATGGCCCGCAGGAGATGGTGCAGCGAGATATCCACGATCAACAAGAGTCTGTCCCCCGAAAAGAAGTCCAAGGAGAAGAGCATTCTGGACATGAAACCCACGCGTTAGACAAAGAGAGGTTGACAGGTTATGGCATTGGCGCAGGCGAATTCCGGCAATATACTGGTCCGGAACTATGGGAACAATCCGGCGGTGAACTTTAACTTCCTGCTCCGGGTGGAGGGGATCTACGATCTGCCCTGCAGGTCCGTGCATGTGTTCCAGAAGGAGAACGAGTACGAGCTGATTCAGGAGGGCGGGCTCAACGACTATGTCCACATGCGCCGCAAGCCCATATCCAAGCCCTTTACCTTTCAGGTGGAACGGTATGTGGGGACGGATATCCTGGACCCGCTGGCCAATGGGACGGACCTGGCCCTGCCGGTGATCCTGATGGTGAACCGCTATCGGATCTACGGGGATTTCCTCCCGGTGCGCATGTATGTCTTTACCGGATGTACGGTGATGGCGAAGGAGTATGGGGAGCTGAACGCGGAGAAGGGGGGACTGCTGGTAGAGACCACCACCATCGCCTACAGGGAGCTGGTGTGCATGGAGAATGTGGCGGGGAGCTTCCTCATGGAGGATCCCTGGAAATTCGACAGCACCAGCAAGGCGGGCAACGGCAATCAGTCCGCCAACCGTTCCCGGGACGAGGACTCTGCCGCCCAGATGGAGGAGCGGGCGAAGAGATGGATGTTCGCGGGGGGAGACAGCGCCCTGAAGGTGCAGAGGGTAGGGGGGCCTCCTGGGGAGGAGCAGAACGCCCAGCCGGATTTCCGGGGGATGAACGGCAGCACCACGGACAGCGCTCATGCCCAGAGGGAGATCCGGAAGGCCCAGATGGAAAATAAGGCCCACAGATGGAGCTTCCACAAGAATGAGGAGGGGGCTTCCGCGGATGGAGCAGGGGCATCGCCGGATTTCCTGGGCTCCCATGGAAGCACTACGGAGAGCGCTTACGCAAAGAAGGAAATACGGAAAAGCGCTATGGAGGAAAAAGCGAAGAAGTGGAGCTTCGGCGCGGGAGAGGGAGACGGGGACGGAGCGGCGCCGGGCTTCCAGGGATCTAACGGAAGCACTACGAACAGCAACTACGCCCAGAGCGAGATGCGCAAGGCCGCCATGGAGGAAAAAGCTGTAAAGTGGAGCTTTGATGCAGGAGAGGGAGGAGAGGACGGCGCATCGCCTGGCTTCCAGGGCTCCAACGGAAGCACCACGACCAGCAGCTACGCTCAGAACGAGATGCGCAAGGCCGCCATGGAGGAAAAAGCTGTAAAGTGGAGCTTTGATGCA
>CAJUFO010000005.1:20339-59425 GCA_910585615.1 uncultured Acetatifactor sp. | reverse complement strand
GCGCATCGCCTGGCTTCCAGGGCTCCAACGGAAGCACCACGACCAGCAGCTACGCCCAGAACGAGATGCGCAAGGCCGCCATGGAAGAACGGGCACAGAGATGGCCCCCTAAGCGCAGCGCGGTGGACACAGCCAGATTCCTCGCCGCCCAAAAGACGGATGCGCAGGATTCCTGAACATGCATGATAGAGGGGGATGATGATAGATGCTGACTTTGAAGGCGCCGCTGGAACTGAAATGCAATCCTGCCATGATTTCCTCCCACGAAGCATTTTATCATAGGATCACTGGAAATTACGGACTACTGTCCTCGGGAATCAATAGGGAAGATCTCCTCCATGTAGTCACCGCCCCTCTGGAGCTTTATCTGGAGGAGGGAGGGGGCATCCAGATTGCTGAGAACACCCGCATCCAGAACAGCCAGGAGACCAAGCTGGAGATCATCAACAATTTCCTCAACCGGATCGCGGTGATGGAGGAGGCGAACCTCACCTATCAGGACCGCGTCTTCATCACCGATGTGCTGAACAAGCTGGGCATCCGGGAGGTGGAGCGCTTCATGGGGGAGGTATTCCGCCTGAAGCAGGAGACCCGTACCACGGAGCGGCTGATCAGCCTCTACTGGAACCATCTGGAGGAGCTGAAAGACCGGGTGGAGGCCTATCACAGCCGGGAGAGGGAACGGCAGACCGTAGAGGAAAGGACGGTAGATGGACAGGAAAGGATTGCCCTCTATCAGGAGATTCTGGATCGTCTGCAGACAGGCGCCATCTATCAGATCCTGAACAATTTCCAGCTAAGCCACAGCGGGAACAGCCGCTACGTCACAAGGCAGGAGCTTCAGGTCAGCGAGCAGAAGCGGGTGGCAGTCCAGATCCTGCTGCAGAAGCTACGCCAGGAGGTGCGGGGGGAGGCCTTGCCCTTAGTGTACCGCCATGAGGACGGGTATCGTCAGTCAGAGCCGGAGGAGGAAAGCGCCATAGAGGCATGGGTGGGCAGCCAGATTTCTTCCTCGGTGCTGCTGAACCTGATTGACAATCTGTACCTGAGCCTTTTTGAGCGCCAGCAGCACCGGGCCAATCTATGGCTGTCCATGGAGGATGCCCTGTACCAGTCGGCGGAAAATACCCTCTATCGGCTCAAGACCGGATTCCATGCCCAGTGGCAGGTTGCCAACAGACAGAACCTGTGGAACATCCGCCAGCAGCAGTTGAAAGGAATGGAGATTCATCTGGCCCAGGCCCTCCTGGAGGCGGGATGGGAGGCACAGGAGCGCTTTACCCTGCTCTGGAATCAGTACGGGGAACAGACCTGGCAGCTTTTGGAGGATGGACACAGAAGCGCCGAAATCGCCTATGGGGAGGGCGGGGACGCTTCCCGGGAGGAGCTTCTTCCGGGAATGCCGGAGAGGGAAAAGGCGGATGGGGAGCCCATGCCCCATCCTGCCCAAAGCGGCGGGAAAGGGGCGGAGGCGGGGGGAGATTCCAGGATTGATGCCCCGGAACGGGCAAAAGGGACAGAACAGCCCAGGGGCAGAGCGCTTTCAAAGAAGCGGGAAGAGGAGCTGGCGAAAGCCGCCGGGCATGGGAAGAGGCAGCGCCAGGAGCAGGAGAGCGGCGCAGGCGCAGAGCGGGCGAAAGCGGAGATCCATTTCCTGCCAGGGGAAGCCGCCATCCGGGAAGAGCTGCCGCCAGGGCAGCCCGTCAGGGAGCTGATCCGCCTGGCCCAGGAGAGCCGGGAGCAGTTCTACCGGGTGGTGCAGCAGTATCTGTCGGCGTCCCGCCTGGAATACCGGGAAAGCATGGAGACGTTCCAGATTAGGGAAGATTCCGGGCTGTTGGAACAGATCACGGAAAGGCTTGGGGACGCCCAGTCCCCGCAGGAGATGCCTGGGGAGAAAGACAGGGAACTGGCCCAGGCCGCCGAGACAGTGCTTTTGAGATGGCAGCCAGGGGAGCAGGAACAGTTCTTACAGGGGAAAAGGGCGGAAGCCTCCCGGGCAGAAGAACCCGGAAACAGAATGGCCCAAACCCCCAGGGAGGCCACAGGACAGGAAGCTTCGAGAGAGTCCGTGGAGCGGTTCCCTCCCCAGGAAGCGGAGAGCGCGCAGGCCATGGAGATCCTGCACAGGATCGAGGCGCAGGAGAACCATTTTTATCACCCGGAGGAGGGTTCTCTGCCAGGCGGGACATCCAAGGAGGAATCCGCGGAGGCGCTGGAGCAGCAGATCCGCCAGATCAACCAGCAGAATCTGGAGCGGCTGGAGCGCTTCCGGGAAATGCAAAAGGAATTGGCGCCCGGCCCCGGGAGAAGGCCCGCCGCCCAAAGGGACATGCGAAGGGACAGCCTAAAGGCCCTGCAGGACCCCCAGGGCCTGCTGCGGGAATACGAGGAGGAACGGCGCAGGGCCGCCCAGGAGGAACAGGGCCGCGCCCAAAAGCTGATGGAGCTTCTGCCAGTGCAGACCCGGAGGGTCTACGAGAGGCTGGAGGAGTATCTGGGGGCGCAGAGGGACGGCGCTCCCCAGGGGCCCCAGGCGCAGGGCGCGGTGGGGATGCTGCTCAGGGATATCCGCCAGGCCCAGACTGTGCACCGGGAGACGGAACAGACCCGGGAGGAGGAGCTTCGCCGGATACAGGAGAGCTCCGAGACCGTGCTGGAGAGATGGGGGGAGGCGGCCTCCTCCGAGGCGGAAGCCGTTCGCACCCTCCGGCAGGAACAGGAGAAGAGCCGGATCGCCCTGTTCCATAAATCCACCCAGCAACAGATCGACCAGGAGATGCTGGAATCTCTCATGGAGCAGAACCGCACCACCCAGGGGAAGCGCCTGGTGGACCATGAGGAGGTACAGGACCGTCAGACAGTGAGCCGGACCGTGCACCAGCAGACCCAACAGGTGGTGAACAGGGAGACCGAGGATATCACCGAGATGATCCAGAAAGGGGTCCGGCAGCAGATGGGAGAACTTTCGGAACAGATCTACAGCAGGCTGGAGAAGCGTCTGCAGAATGAGAAGAAGCGTAGAGGTTATTAAGATATGAATGCAGTGATACAGGACGCAGTGAGCAGTTTGACCGGCAATCTTCCCAAAGCCATCCTCTGCGTCAGGGACTTGTCCCAGGCCCAGGGCGGGGAGAAGGGGGACGCGGCGAAGAAAGCATCCGACCTCCAGAAGCGGCTTCTGAAGAGCACCGAGGACGCCCTGAACGGCCTGCTGGAAGATAACCGCGGGGGAAGCCAGACGTTCCGCTCCCTCACAGGCAAAAATGGCGCTATGGCGGGAAGCGGCTATCTGGCCCTGGAGGTCCAGTATAATCCCTCCTCCATCAGCATGAGCACCCAGGCGGGCAAGCAGGTCCAGTACTCCGGCGGAAGCCTGGGGCAGGGCGGCGCCAACCAGATCACCCAGATCGTGCAGCCCGTGTCCACCACCATGAGCTTCCAGCTGGTCTTTGACGACATGAATCCCCAGGACGCCTTTGTGCTGGAGAACATGGCCCCTACGGCGGGGAACCTGGTCTCCGGGACGGCGGACGTGGCCAGGAAGGTGAGAGGCGCCTACTCCGTCCAGGCCCAGATGGACGGGCTCATGTCCCTCTTGACCCAGCCTGTGACCAGGAAGGTGATCTTCTACTGGGCGAAGATGTGCTTTCAGGGGGAGCTGGTCAGCGTGTCAAGCCGCTATACCATGTTCAACAAGGACGGAAATCCCATCCGGGGCATGGTGGACCTGACCATTCGCCAGGGGGAGGAGTCCGGCTTTGACGTGGCTTACTGGGATGAGGCTTTCACCAGGACGTTCGGAGACCCTGGGACAGACCAGATAAGCGGGAAAATGGGAATGGCCACGAAAGCCATGCAAAACAATCTGTTGAATATCCATCTGTAGGAGGCGCTTATGGATGCCACATCCATTTTGAAAAATGCCGCTCAGAGCGCGGTGGGGCAAATCGAGAAAGCCATGATAGAGATCATCGACGAGAGGGGCGGGGAGACGTCCCTGGAGGGGCCCGTGTCCATGGGCGGCGGCTCCCTGGCGGCAGGCCTGTCCGCCATACCCGGAGGCCTGGAGGGGTTCAGGGATGCCGCCTCCTCCGCGCTGAAGGCAGGCGTCTCGGCCGTGGGAGCGGCTGCGGCCTCCTACCTGGGCGGGCCCACCAGGAAATGCTTCTATGTGCAGTTCAATCCAAGCGAGCTGTCCCTGTCCGGCTACGGAGGCGGACAGGTGGCCAAGACGGTCTTTTCCGACCAGGGCGGCAAGATCAAATATGAGTCGGCGGCAGTGCACATCACGCTGAACGTGAAGCTGGTTTTTGACAAGGTGGATCCCCTGGAGGCTTTTATGTCGGATAAGCTCAGCGCATCCACCACGGCAATGGCCCAGGGCGCCGTCAGGAGCGCGCGCAGGGCTGTGGGCAAAAAGGATGACTCCGTGCAGAAGGAGGTGGAGGGGTTCATGGCCGCCCTGCGCTCCCAGCGCACCAGGCGCATCATTTTCCACTGGGGGACCATGCATTATCCCGGGGTCCTGAACCGGGTGTCCTCCCAGTACACCATGTTCAATGTGAACGGGCAGCCCATCCGGGCGGTGGTATCCCTTTCTCTGGTCTGCGCGGACGAGGAGGTCTCGCCAGGGGACATGGGCATCTGGCAGCAGCACTATGAGGAGGCGTTCCAGGGGAAGGACCGCAGCTATGTGAAGGCGGCACAGAAAGCGGGAAATCTGCTGAATTTCAATCTGTAGGAAGGCGCGGGCTATGGCGGCATATACTTACCAGGAGCTGAAGAAAAAATATGAGGATTTTTCCTACCCGCTGGTCCATGTCCAGATCGGCGGAAAGGATTTCTCCCAAAATAAGTTCGGGTTTCAGATCTCCGATGTGGAAGTGGAGATGACCAGCGGGTTCGAGGCAGCCATGGCCACTTTCTGGATCTACAACTGCTATGACAAGATCGCCTGCGCGTTCGAGTTCGACAGCCTGAAGAAATATGTGTGCATGGGTTCCGCCGTGATCCTGAGCATGGGCTACGGCACCCGGGTCAGGGAGATCTTCCGGGGCTTTATCTCCCGGGTGAATTTCGTGTTCCGCCAGGAGGAGATTCCCGGGGTGGAGATTACGGCCATGGACATCAAGGGCATCATGATGGCGGGGAATTATTCCAGGCAGCTAAAGGCCACCTGCTATTCCGACAGCGTGAAGGAGATCCTGGGCAGGACGGCCTATGTGAGGCTGGAGTCCAGTGAGATCGTCACCAGACAGGAGATTTCGGACACCCCGGACAAGAGACAGGGGGTGCCCGGGGGAGGGGAATCGGCCAGCGACCGGACCATGGAGATGGTCTGCGAGAGCGATTACGAATTCGTGGTCAAGGCGGCCAAGAAATACAATTATGAATTCTTCTCCGTGGGAGGGACGGTGTACTTCCGGAAGGCCAAGAGCAATCAGGAGCTGTTGATGGAGGCGGCCCCGGGGGACGGGCTGAGAAGCTATGAGATCGGGTATGATTTCACCGGAATCGTGGAGAAGGTGGAGGTCCGGGGGATGGACGCCGGGAAGTCCAAGCTGATCAAGGCCTCCAAGAAGATGCAGAACAAGCTTTCCCAGGGAAACAAGGCGAAGCCCCTGATCAAGGATTCCCAGAAGGTGTACATCGACCCCACTGTCACCTCCAAGGAGGAGGCGGGGTATCGGGCGGATTATCTGGCGGAGGACATCTCCTACAGGCTGGGCACGCTGGAGGCGGAATTCATCGGGCTTCCGGAGCTGACGCCAGGCAGGTTCTTAAAAGTCAAGGGGCTTGGGACTGCCGTATCGAATACTTTTTATCTGGTGACGGTGCGCCACATCATGGACGAGAGGGGCTATATCACCAAGGTCACCGGGAAAGCGGCAGGCATGGAAAATGAAGAAGGGCATTCATAGGAAAGGGCGTAAGGGATGGGACTGTACGATGTGATCGACAATATTGCAGAGAAGCAGGTGATGAAGACCGACACCGGGGACAACCGGATCCTGGGGGTGGTCATCGGGCAGATTGTGAAGAATTATGACAAGGATATGCCGGGCCGGGTCTGCGTGGCCGTGCCGGTGCGGGACCAGAGCGCCAACGAGCTGCAGTGGGTGAGGGTGGCCATGCCCTCGGGGGGCTCGGGCTGGGGGCATTATTTCCTGCCGGAGGCCGGGGATCAGGTGCTCCTGGCATTTGAGCAGGGAAACATCGAAAAGCCCTATGTGATCGGCTGCATCCCCAAGGACAGCGACCAGATCCTGAAAAAGTCCGTGGACGAGGACAATCAGTACAAGAAGATCGTCACCCGCAACGGCAACACCCTCTATTTCGAGGACAACAAGGAGGGGGACGGGGAAAAGGACAAGATCCGCATCCTCACGGCGCAGGGCGGCCACCGGATCGAGCTGGACAATGAGAAGAAGATGATATTGCTGTCGGACCAAGACGGATCCAACCTGATTCGGATGAAGACAGAGGACGGCCAGATGGAGATCACGGCCCAGAAGAAGCTGACCATCAAGGTGGGGGACAATATCGAGCTGATTTTGAACGGCAGCAATGGGGCCGTCTCCCTGAAAGCGTCCAAGATCAATATCGAGGCCAGCGGCAACATGGACGTGAAGTCCAACAGCGCCATGAAGCTCCAGGCCGGGAACCTGTCCGTGGAGGCCAACGCGTCGCTGAAGTTGAGCAGCAACGGCCCCGCCAGCCTGGCGGGGACGCCCATCAAGCTGGGATAGGAGTGAGGAAGAATGCCAGAAAGAAGTTTTTTAGGAACGGGGATGAAATTCCCCCCGCAGATCAACCCGGCCACGGGACGCTTCGCCGTCTCGTCGGAGGAGGAGAGCGTGAAGGAATCGGTGTACCTGATTCTGATGACCCAGAAGACGGAGCGGTTCTTAAGGCCCCAGTTCGGCAGCGACCTGATGTCCTACACCTTTATGGACATCAACATCACCTCCGTCAACATGATGGTCCGCTCCCTGACGGAACAGATCCTGTCCAATGAGCCCAGGATACAGAGCGTGACGATCACCACGGACGAACAGGTCAGGGAGGGCTGCCTTTTGGTGAACATCGACTATGTGATCAAAAGCAGCCAGGAGGAGGACCGCCTGACCGTTCCCTTTTATCTGAATGCAGCACCTGAGGAAGAGGCCTATGAACCAGAATTATATGAAACCGAACCGTTTGAATGAATGGAAGATCGACAGCCGGACCGCCGTGGACATAGAGGAGCGCATCGGGGAGCTGGCCGCGGCGTATGTGCCGGAATGGCATTTTGACAGGGAGGATCCGGACATCGGCTCCGTGATCGCGAAGCTGTTCGTGGGACAGATGGAAAACAATATCGGCCGCTGTAACCAGGTGCTGAACCGATACCACACGGAGTTCGTGAATTTCCTGGGGATCTCCCTGCTTCCGGCAAAGCCCGCCAGCGCCACGGTGCTCCTGGGGCTGGTACAGGACACCATACCGGGGGTGGAGGTGCCTAAGGGGACCAAGTTCCTGGCGGACACAGAAGAAGGGGAGGAGCAGATCGTATTCGAGACCACCCACAATCTGTATGTGACCAGCGCTACCCTGGACTATGCCTTTCTGACCCTGGAGGGGGACGGCAGCATCCTGCCTTTGAAGGGCAGGATGGAGGGGCCCAGGATCCTGGAGGAGGCTCCGGCCCAGGAGGAAGAGGTTTCCGCCCAGGAGGGGGATGAGGGCGGGCTCCATGGGTTCCGGCTGTTCGGACACAGCCCGGACCTATGCTCCATCCACCGGAATGCCCTCCTGCTCTACCATCCGGCGGCCCTGGACGTGGAGGACAATCCGATCTATCTGAAGATCACGGGCAACGCGCCGCTCCTGGAGAGGATTCGGGAGGGGGCCTATGGGTTCTGGTATTATGCCCAGGAGGGGCTTGAGCCAGTGGAATCGGTGGAGGTGCTGCCGGATGGGGAGACGGTGGTGCTGAAAAAGGAGAAGAAGAACGCCGGCGTGGAGATGGAGGGGAGCAGGTCGAGCCTGCTGGTGATGAAGGCCATTGAGCCGGTGGCGGAGAACCAGGAGGTGACGGGCATCCGGGTATCCTCCCAGGGCCAGCCCCTCCCTGCGGACTTTGTCAACAATGGGGGCACGGATTTCGATGTGGAGGCCTTTGAGCCTTTCGGGGATACATTGTCCCTGTTCCAGGAATGCTACCTGGGGCATGACGATTATTTCGCCAAAGCGGGGGCGGTGGTGGAGATCTCCATGGAGGTGTCCTACCGGGAGCACAGAATCCTGGACCGTGTGCCGGGGGAGGATGAGAGCCTGAAGATCATCAAGCGCAAGCCCCGGGTGATATGGGTGGATTCGGCGGCGGACGCAAGGGCGGAGGAGATCTCCCTGGAATACTTCAACGGACTGGGCTGGAAAAAGCTTGTGTGCATGCAGGAGGTGTCGGGCCTGTTCATGGGCGACCAAAAAGGGAAGATCACGTTTTCCTTTGTCTGCCCCCAGGACTGGCAGGGGACGGAGGCTGGGGCCTATCACGGAAGATGCATCCGGATTAGGCTCTTAAAATCCGACAACTGCTATATGCGCCCCTGCGTCCACCATTATCCCCATGTAGAGCGCCTGCGGGTGTCGTTCTCCTATGAGGGGCATTACATGGAACCCCAATCCCTTGTGTCCATCGCCGGGACCAGGAGGATCGACCTGACCAGAAAGGTGAAAGAGGGCCGGGGGTTCCACGCGTTCTCCAGAGGGGAATACGGGGAGGACGCGCTGTATCTGGGATTCCAGAGGAAGGTGGAATCAGGCCCCATAAGCCTCCTGTTTAGGATCGAAGAGGGAATCCGGTTCGAGGGAGTGCAGTGCAAGTTCGAGTACAGCACGAAGAAGGGCTTCCGCCAGATGAAGGTGCTGGACCACACGGGAGATTTCTCCCGGTCGGGAACCGTTCTCTTCATGCCCCAGGCGGATATGCAGGCTGTGGTTTTGGAGGGAAAGAGGGCGTACTGGATCCGGATCAGCCGGCTGCATGGAGAGCCCGAGAGGAGAGAGGACACTTTGCCTTTGATCCGGGACATCTGCCTGAACGCGGTCCAGGCCGCCAATGTGGAGACCCGGGAGGAAGAGGACTATTATCTGGAGGAGATCAGGCCGGACCTTGCGGTGCCCCTGGGCGTGCCGGACATTCTGGACGTGGAGCTTTGGGTCAATGAGCGGGGGGAACACACCAAGGCCCGGATGCAGCAGATGCTCGCAGACCATCCGGAGTCCGTGCGGGCGGAGTACGATTACATGGGGAATCTGTCCTCTTTCTATGTGAGATGGCAGGAGACCGACCAGTTCCAGGAGGCGCCGCCCTGGCGCAGCTACAGGCTGGACCGCATGAACAGCCTTTTGGTCTTCGGGGACGGAATCCATACAGGTCTTCCCACGGTGCAGGACGATGTGGCGTTCAAGGCGCGGATCCGGTGCTGCAATGGGGAGAGAGGGAACGTGGGCCCCGGGCGGATCCACGAGACTCTGGGCAATCTGATGTTCGTGGACAGCATCCAGAACCCGGTAAAGGCCTACGGGGGAAGCAGCATCGAGAGCATGGAAAAGGCGCTGCAGCGGGGGGCGAACATCCTGAAATCCCGAAGAAGGCTGATCTCCGCGGACGACTATGTACAGGAGATCCTGAACTTCTCCGATGCCATCCACAAGGTCCGCTGCGTGGCCGGCAGGACCATAGACGGCGGCTTCCAGGACAATGCCCTGACCTTTTGCCTGCTGTTGAAGGATTTTGAGGAGGGCTCCTATTCTTTCTATAATGTGGCGGGGATGCTGAAAAAGCACTTGCTGGACAACTGCGAGCTGACCATCGCGCCCGAGGACCTGTGGGTGGTGGAACCTGTGTTCGCCCGGGTCTGTGTGGATATCTGGGTGGAGGTGATGCACATGGACGATGGGTTCGAGGTGCAGAATCTCCTCACCGACACGCTGACGGAGTACCTAAGTCCCCTCAGAGGCCAGCAGGGCCAGGGGTGGGAGATCGGCGTCCTGCCAAGGCGCTCCCAGATTCTGATGAAGCTGAATGTGTTGAAGAGCAAGGCCCTGATACGCAGGCTGGTGGTGACGGTCCGGTACACGGACCAGACGGGCGCCCATGAAGTGGATCTAAACGATATGGAGGGGAATCCTTATATGGTCTGTTGCAGCGGGAGCCATCGCGTGATAACGGCAGGGCGCTGACTGCCGGATCGAGGGAATATTGCCAGGGAGGTACGGTATGCTGAAGGACGCATATGAGGAGGACAAGACATACGAAGAGATGCTGGCGGAGGCGCTGATGCAGATTCCCCTGTATTCGGAGGAATGGACCAACCACAACCCCTCGGACCCGGGGATCACGATCCTGGAGAACCTGACAGCCTTTGAGGCGCTGCAGCAGAGCCGGATCCATGAGGTCACGCCGGCGGTGGTCAGGATGCTTCTGAAGCTCACGGGCTTTGAGGCCAGGAAGGGGCGGTGCGCCAGGATGCTTCTGTCCGCCGGGGGGATAAGGGGGGAGGAGGTCTTGCTGCCCGCCAACCAGCAGTTTTGGCTGGGGGATCTGTGTTACGAGACCAACCGGGGCATCCGGCTCTTTCCCTGTCATCTCACCGGGGCCTATCAGGTCCGGCAGGGCCGGATGCAGGACATCTCTTATCTTCTGGACAGGGAGGTGCGGGTGCCGGCCTGTGTCTTCGGCCAGGAGCCGAAAGCCGGGGACTGCCTGTATCTTGCGGCGGACGCGCTGCCGCCTCCCGGGGAGGAGCTGATCTTCCGCGTCAGGGTGGCGGACCGGCACGGCAGGAATCCGTTCGGGGAGCGGGGGGACAGCACCTTTGCCCAGCTTCGGTGGGAATGCCATACCGGGCAGGGGTTCGTGAGGATGCATGTGCGGGACGAGACCGGAGGGCTGCTGGTCAGTGGGGAGGTGAGGATGCGCCTTCCGGAGGCGCCGGCCCTTGCCTGTCCGGAGGCGCCGGAGGGGATGTATGCCATCCGGGCCGTCCTGGAGCGGGCGGATTACGATGTGGCCCCTAAGCTGGTCCAGATAGACGGCTTCCTCTTTGAGGTGTGGCAGAAGGAGACGCTGTCCGCCTGCTATACGTTCAACAGGGTGGTCTCGGCCAGCCTGCCCAGGCGCCTTTTGGGGGACGGATATGTGACTGTGTTCTGCAAGGAAGAGAAGGGCGCGTCCTATCGGAAATACGAGCCCTGCCATATCCCGGGGAAGAAGGGGAGGTTCTTCGAGACCAGGGAGGATGGGGAAGGCCTGGTGACCTGGTTCTTCGACAGGCGCAGGTTCGGCTACGGGCCTGCCAAGGTGAAGAACGCGATCAAGATCGTGGTGTATCAGGAAAGCATGATGCGCCAGTATGCCCTGGGAGCCGTGCTGGGGTACGACCACCAGACGATCCGCCTGCCCATGGGAAATCTGGTGCCGGAATCTTTCTGCGTCATCGCCGAGAGGAAGGATGAGAGGGGAGAGCCGATCTATGATTTTGTCAGGCCGGGGCGTTACGGGGATAAGGACTTAAGCTATGACCTGTATGAGGACCAGGGAGTTCTGCGCATCGAGGACGCGGGGGATTACATCGGGGCCCGGCTGTATGTGGGAGGCTTCGCCGTCACCAGGGGAGCGGAGGGGAATATCAGGGAGGGCAATACGCTGACCGGGGTGGGGATCGCCCCGAAGCTGAGCTTCCACAATCCCGGCCCGGGGACGGGAGGCTGCAGCCGGGAGACGCCGGAGGAAGTGAAGAAGCGGTTCCTGGCAGATCTGAAGAGACCTTTCGTGGCGGTGACGGCGGGGGATTATGAGCGGCTGGTGATGGAGACGCCCAGGCTCTGCATCCGGAAGGTGCGGGCGTACATGAGCGGGAACGGCAACCTGGTGCGGATCGCGGTGATGCCCGGGACAGATGAGGCGTTCCCGGGGCTGTCGGAGGTATACCGCCAGGCTATCCGGAGGCAATTGGAGGAGAGGAAGCTCCTCACCACCCGGATCGAGATCCTGCCGCCGGTGTATGCGCCCATTGACGTCCAGGGCACGGTGTATGTGAAGCGCCAGTATGAGAACAGCCTGGAGCAGATCGAGGGGGCCATCCGGAAGTTCCTGGACTCCGTCCATTCGGAGCGGAACTTTGGGGAGATCCTGAGGTTCGATGAGATCTTTCAGGAAATCGAGTCCCTGGACTGTGTGGAATTCGTCTATGAGCTGTCCCTGTACCCGCGCAATTCCAGCTTGGCGAAGCTGGTGGAGGCGGACATCGTGCCGGAGGAGAACTGTCTTTGCTATGCGGGGAGCATCCGGATACAGATGGGGTAGAGATATCATGAAGTAAAGTCAGGAGGTGAGATGACAGTGGCAGGCGCATCATATTCCATAAACCATAATCGGATACGGAGAGGGCTGTATCCGGGGTTTGAGCTGAAGGAGGACGGCACCCTGATCCTGGATCCCAGGGAAGGGATACATATGCTGTATCTTCGGGCCATCGACGCCGGGGAGGAGAAGGCTTCCTGGGGGAGGCTGCGCTTCCAGGTATCCTGCTCCGAGGACATGGTGTATTATCTCTATGCGGCGGCTTTCGACCAGGACTCTTTCTACCGCAGGCAGCAGCCTGTGCCGATTGAGGATTTCCTGTGCGACGCCCAGGAGTCCCGGGCCATCAAGCGGCAGTTCCTGCAGGAGGCGGGCTTTGCCAGATATACCAGCCAGAAGGACATCCTGCTGTATGAGCTCCAGGGAAGGTATCTCTATCTGGTGCTGGAAGTGCAGGGAGAGGGGCAGTTCTCCATGAGGGGGATGCGGGTAGACAGGCAGGGGGATCCCTTTATGAACACCTTTCCGGAGGTCTACCGGGAGCGGGGCAGCTTCTTCCACCGCTATCTGTCGGTATTCTCCAGTATCTATGAGGATTTCCAGGAGGAGATCGAGGAGCTTCCAAGGCTCCTGGACTTGGATACCTGTCCTGCGTTCCTGCTCCCGGTGTACGCCTCCTGGCTGGGGCTGGCGGTGGGGGACAATTTCCTGGAGGAGCCGGTGCTGCGGACGCTGGTGAAGGAGGCCTTTTCCCTGAACCGGATGAAGGGGACCAAAGCGGCGCTGCTGCGGATCGCCCGGATCGTGCTGGGGGAGGACGTGGTGGTGCTGGAGCGGAACGTGATGGGGGCTTATATCGAGAAGGAAGAGGTTCCGCAGATGAACCGGCTGTACGGCAGGACGGCCCAGGATGTGACGATTCTGGTGGGCAGGCCGCTGACGGAGGTGAAGAGGTCGCAGCTTCTCTTCCTCCTGGAGCAGTTCAGCCCTGTCCGGGCCAGGCTGCATGTGGTCTGCCTGAAGAGGGCCTGCGTCCTGGATTCCTATTCCTATCTGGACTGGAACGCCATGGTTCCCTGGCAGGGACAGGGGAGGCTGGACAGGGAGCAGGAGATGGACGGGGCGGTGTGCCTGGGATGATATTTATGGAACTGGAAACAGCATCTGCCGCTACAGTGCCCAGAACAATGACTGGCTGTGCATTTGAGACGGGCATTGTTCTGCAGGAAATGGTACTGTAGCGGCGGATGCGGAACTGGAATAAGGAGAATGCTATGACGATTGCAGAGACGAGAAGAGAAGGTATGGTGCAGCTTGACGTGGAGGGAAGGGTGGATACCAACACCAGCCCGGAGCTGCAGAAGAAGATTCTGCAGGCATTTCAGAAGGGAAGTACAGTGACCCTGAACCTGGAGGCGGTGGATTATGTCTCCAGCTCGGGGCTGCGGGCGCTTCTGATCGGACAGAAGACAGCCAGCTCCAAGGGCGGCTCCATGAAGCTGATCAATGTGCGGGATTCCGTGCGGAAAGTGTTCGACATGACCGGATTCTCCCAGATGCTGACCATTGAATGACGATATGATTCAGTTCGCGCATGTGACAAAGTGCTATGAAGGCGAGAAGGAACCGGTTCTTGAGGACTTCAGCGTTGTAATCGAGGACGGGGAGTTCATCCTCCTGACGGGTGAGAGCGGCGTGGGGAAAAGCAGCTTTATCCGGCTGCTGCTGGGGGAGATTCCGGCCACCTCTGGGGAGATTTCCGTGCTGGAACATAAGCTGGGCGCGCTTTCCCACAGGCAGCTCCCCTTTTATCGGAGAAAGCTGGGAGTGGTGTTCCAGGAGCCCCGCCTGATCGCGGGGCAGACTGCCTATCAGAACGTGGAGCTGGCCAGGCGGATCGTGGGCGGGACGAAGAAGGAGAACAGGCGGGTCATCACCTCCCTGTTCGTGCTGCTCGGAATCACGAATCTATACAACCGGTATCCAGAAGAACTGTCCGGGGGAGAGAGGCAGAAGGTCTGTCTGGCCCGGGCTCTGGTGAACTTCCCGGCGGTGCTCCTGGCGGATGAGCCTACGGGCAATCTGTCTCCCTGGGAATCCAGGGAGCTCATGAGGCTCTTCGAGCTGGTGCACCGGCAGGGAATCACGGTGATCGTGGCCACCCACGACAAGGAGAGCGCCAGAGGGCTTGCGTACCGGGAGATCGCGCTGGGGGATGAGGGCTTCGGGATTGGACAATGTCCGTGAACGCTTACACGATACGGAACAGGGACGGCATACGAGGAGGGAAAGATGGATAGAATGCAGGACATCACGCTGCAGGCCAGCGATGATACATTATATACCGTGCTGGACGCGATTGAGTCGCATCTGTGTAAGAACGGATGCCCGGATGAGGTCAAGACTGAGGTTTTGATTTCGGTGGAAGAGATTTATGTCAATATCGCCCATTACGCCTACGGAGGAAAGAAGGGGGAGGCCACTGTGCAGATGGAGGTCACGCAGAATCCGCGGATCTGCAGGGTGGTGTTCAAAGACAGGGGGGTTCCCTACAACCCGCTGGAGAAAGAAGACCCCGACATCTCGCTCTCGGCGGGGGAGCGGGAAATCGGGGGACTTGGAATCTATATGGTAAAGCAGTGTATGGACAAAATCACTTACCGGTATGAAGACGGGTACAATATCCTGGCTATTGAGAAGCATCTTCCGCTTCGGGAAGATATTCCTCCGCAGGAATCTCCTGGAACTGAAGATACTGATTCGACACATACCCTGTGATTTCAGAAGTCTGGACCAGGCTCCAGTCATCGCCCCGCTCCAGCACATAGCCGGTGGTGCCGGGATCTAGGTAGTCGATGATTTCGCCGTCCATGCCGGGCTGTTTGCGGACATGGAGCACGCTTCTGGTATTCAGGGTGACAAAGGAGTAGTAGACCGGCTCCGGCTCCATTGCCTGTGTTGCGGGAGGCTCTGCCGTCTCCTGGGGGGAGGCGTCCACCGCCTGGGAAGCGCCGGACAATGTCCCATCCTCCTCCTTTGCGGAGGCGGAGGCCGGGAAGATGGATCCGGAGGCGAAAGGGTTCTTCGCCAGGGAGGAGCCCAACAGGAACAGGGCGGAACAGATCAGGATGCCGGCCAGAATGTAGGAACCTGCGATGACATAGCTTGGGAATCTCTTATCCTTTTCCAATTTTCTCATAGTGTGTGTCTCCTTGCTTTGGCTGTATCTATGACTGTATTTATCATAGCATGGTTTGGAAAAAAAGACAACGGGAAATGAGCGGGACATATTAATGGAAGCGGGGCATTTCCATGGAGGAAAGGCATTTCCAAGGGAGAAAAGGAGCTAAGATGCGGGTGACGGACAGATTGATTCAGGATGCGAAGAAGCGGGAGAAAAGGCGGAGAGCGCCGGGGGACGAGGCGGAAGAGACTTATACCTATTTGCCCAGGACGCGCCAGAAAGCGGTGAACCAGGAGCCGGGAGCCTTTGGGTCGGTGATGGGGGATGGGATCAATACCAGGGGGAGCGTGTTCGATGAGGGCGCGGTCTTCCGGGTGGGAGGACGGCAGGAGGAGCAGGGATGACGGAGGGGGAGAGGGACATTGTTTGACAGAGAGCAGAAAAGCGACGCGTTTGACAGCTATGAGAGCTATATGGAGTATCTGTTCGCCTGCGTGAACGAGGCGATCAACCGGTATCTGCAGCGCCTGAAGGAAATCTACGCCACGGGGCAGGGGGACTACAAGAATGTGCTGTACCCGGATCTGGAGATCGCCCATGACACCTGCAAGGAGAAGCTTGGCCAGTTCAGGATGCGGGGGGAAGAGCGCCAGGGAGCCGAAAAGGCGGAGGAAACAGAAGAGGCGAAAGGAACAAAAGACGGGCAGGAGAGCTTTGACCCGGCGCTGCTGGAGCTGTTCGGCGAGTATCTGGAGGAACAGGATCGGCGCTGGGAGGCAGCTACAGAGGGGAAGAGCGCGCCCGGGGAGCCCTGGAGCATAGAGGAGATGGTGGACTATATCCAGTCCAGGGCCGGAGCCGCCGCGGAGACAGGCATCGCGCTGCCCTTTTATGAAATCTGCAGGAAGCTGGAATACGAATCCTTTACGGTGTTCTGTCTGGCCTGCGGGATCCTCTCCTCCACCCAGACCGACTATGCGGGGGTGTTCCAGGTCATCAACGAGAACGGCGGGCTGCCCCTGCCCACCATCGAGTCTGCGGCCAAGCTGTACTATGGAGAGGGCTTTTCCATCACGGGGGCTTACGGGGACATGTCCGTGTGCCTGGAGCAGCTTCTTCCGGTGCTGCATCTCCAGGTGAGGGATGCGATGCCCTTTTCCACGGTGATCTCCCCTGACAAGAGGATGATCGACTTTCTCTTTGGAAGACATCCCCTGCGCCTGGACGAGACTTACGTGCGCTTCATGAAGCTTCTGACCGAAGAGGAGGAGAGGCTGGATCCGATTCTGGCCAACCAGGGGGTCCTGGACGCCATGGAGATCTCCTATGGGGACGGCGTGGGAATCTTCTCCTATTATGGGGACGAGGGGAGCGGCAGGAAGTTCTTTATCCGGCATTTCTGCAGGAAGCAGGGGCTGCGGGCCATCTCCATCAACTGCAAGAAGCTGTTCGTGTATGATTTCAGCTTCGTGGATCAGGCCCTCTGGGCGGTGACCAGGGAATGCATCCTCACCGGGGCCTGCTGCTGCCTGGACGACCTGGTCTACCGGGAGGAGGAGAAAGACAAATTCTTCGGCTATATGGACCTGGCCTTTTCCAAGCTGAAAGACCACGGAATCCTGGTCTTTACCGTCAGCAGGGAGAAGCTGTCCATGCGGGAGATGACAAAGGAGGAATTCACCGAGCTGGAGCTCCCCACCCCCTCCAACCAGGAGCGGGAGGACTGCTGGCGGCATTTTTCCAAAGGCTATGCCCTGGAAGACGATGTGGACCTGCTGGAGATGGCCACCAAGTTCCTGTTCACCCCGGGCAAGATCAAGTCTGCCCTCCACCAGGCCAGGAGCTTCGCCGCCATGGAACAGAAGGAGAGGATCCCCAGGGCCACCCTTTTCAGGGGGTGCAATGAGCAGATGAGCTCGGAGCTGACCCAGAAGGCCACCAAGGTGAAGGCCAATTTCGGCTTTGAGGACATCGTCATGAACAGGGACCAGAGGGAGACCTTGGAACATGCCATCGACCAGATGAATTTCCGCAAGAAAGTGTACGACAATTGGAACTATACGAAGAAATACCCTTACGGCAGAGGCTTGTCCATCCTGTTGTTCGGGGCTCCCGGCACGGGAAAGTCCATGTGCGCCCAGGTGATCGCCCATGAGCTGAACCTGGAGCTGTACCGGGTGGATCTGTCCAAGGTCATCGACAAATATGTGGGCGAGACGGAGAAGTCCATCTCCATGATCTTCCGGGAGGCTAAGAAGTGCAATGTGGTGCTGTTCTTCGACGAGTGCGACACGCTGTTCGCCAAGCGCTCCGACGACGGGGGCAGCAACCAGGCTTCCAACAACAACAAGACGGCGCTGCTTTTGCAGGAGGTGGAGGCCTATGATGGGGTATCCGTGCTGGCCACCAACTACAAGCACAATATCGACCCGGCGTTCTTCCGGCGCATGAAGTACATCGTGGAATTCCAGTTCCCGGACGCGGACACCAGGGAGATGCTGTGGAAGACCACCATCCCTAAGGGGACGCCCCTGGGGGAGGATGTGGACATCCGGTTCCTGGCGGAGAAATTCGAGTTCGTGGGAGGAAATATCAAGAACTGCATCCTCAACGCTGCCTTTCTGGCGGCGGCGGACGGGGACGGGCAGGAGGTCTGCATGAAGCATTATCTCCAGGCCATCCGCTACGAATTCGTCAAGACAGGGAAAGTCTTCACCAGGTCGGACTTCGAGCCCTACGCCTCGCTGGTGGGGCTGTAAGGTTCAAAAGAGAATAATAACATCGGTAAAGTCGCGAAGGCGCACGAGAGGAACTTTCATGAGTGCACTTTCGAATGAAAGTTCCTCTCCTGAGTGTGCGCCGAAGGGACTTTACCAAATTGCCGCTGGCGGCAATTTGTGCCAGTCGCGCAGCGATTTTAATAGGAGGAATGATATGCCATTAGGAGATAAGACATCGAACAACCAGCCCGCAGAACTGCAAAATCCCGTGAACGTAACCGCGAACCAAAATCAGATCCAGACTGAGAATTTAAATCAAAACAGGAGCCAGGGCGCGCTCCAGCTGTCCCCGGAGGAGATGGAGGAAGTAAAAGCCCTGAACCTCCAGACACAGGCCAGGCGGGAAGCCCAGCGTCAGGCCAGGGAGCGCAGGGAGAGCCGTATCCAGGCCGTGCGCCAGGGCTGCCAGATTATTATGCCGACGGTGGCTTTCACTACCAAGGGCGTGAGCGTCCAGGGAGAAACATATGCCCGAAAATCCAAGGAGAGCATTAGCGCCGGAAAGCGGAAGACGCGCCAGGGCTGGAAAATCTCCGCCCTGCACCAGAAGGAGGAAAACGCCAGGTTGGCGGAAGCCAGTGGCGATGCCTGGGAGGCGACTCTGACGGAGAACAGACGGAAACTGCTGGATAGCCGTCCACCCCAGGAGAGGGCGGCACTGGAGGCTCGGGTGCAGAAAATCGGGGTGTTCCTGACCGGGAATCAGGCGAAGGACGAGGAACTGCTACGGCTTTCCGAGAATCAGGAGGATATGGCCAGAGTCTGCAAGAACCGGTTCATGGAAATGAACCTGAATTTTGACCTGCGGACGGACCGGTCTTTCGCCCAGGCGTCCCCGGAACTGGAGGGGGTGGCTCAGAAGGTTCGGGAGATGAAGCGCCTGCTGAAGCAGTTCCCGCAGATTCGGGAGAGCCTGAGCGAGGATGACAGGATCGACTTTGACGCGAAGCTTGAGGTGGCCCAGGATCTAGCCAATTATTACGCCATACGGAAGAAGGTCGTCACCAATGCCCGCTACAGAAGCCACTATAATTCGGAGATTTCTTATCGGTATCATGAAAGCGACACATTGGAGGCAAAAAACCTTACCATGCTTTTATGGCAGGCGGAGAACCTGAAAAACAAGCAGGGCCTCTCCCCCTCTGCAGAATTCCTGACGCGGTTCCAGGCTTATCGGGAGACCACCCAGGACAAGGGGGAAGCAGAGGAGACCCGTGCGTTCAAAGCGATACTGGGAGAGCAGGAATCTGAGTCTGGCAAGAACGATCCCCGGATCGAGGACTCCAGGCATGCCGCCTATTTCAGGGAGCTTGTGGGGCGTGAGGATGACGCTGTCGTGCAGCGTCTGGAGCGGACGAACTACTATCAGGTGGCAGGGGAGCAGGAGGCCATGGGAGAGTCTTTCGTGAGGAGGATGGCCAATCTGCCCCGGTGGAGGGCGGTACAGCATGCAGATCCGGAATATGTCAGGAGCATGGTGGAGAATCTGGCCAGGGAACCCCAGAATGTCAATGACACGGAAGAGGTGGAGAGCTGTCGGCAGGCGAACCTGAAAGGAATGGGGCAGTTCAAGGATCTGTTGAAAAAGCAGATGAATTATCTGAAGAGAAAATACGGGAACGGCCTGATTCTGCTCTCCCCGGAGGAGCTTGTGCAGCATGGACATGAATTTAAGAATGATTTCACCAACATGCAGGGACTGGAAAGGTTCATCGATTATCTGAAAAGGCTTCCGGGCATGTTCGACCCTCAGGATGAGAGCGATGTGGAGATGGAACGGCTGTATAACTATTACCTGCGCTGCGTTGCCATAGACACTGTGGAGAAGAGCGGCGTCCGGGGCCAAAGTACAGGTAGCCAGACCTATTCCGACTACAAGAGAAGAGTGGCGCTGGGGATAGTGGAGGAGGAGAGGAGCGCGGAAACGGTGATTCAGCTCAGCGACACCATGCACCTTGATATCCGCTGGGGCGTGGCGTTCGATGAGGCGGACGTAAAGGGAGCGGAGATTCCCGCCGCCCTCTCCCAACAGGATATGCGGGAGCGGATCAAAGAGCGGACGGGGGAGGCCGGCATGGCAGGCGGCCCGGACTGGCATCAGATGTTCCCGGAGACAGAGCATCTGTCAAGGGAAGAGGCGGCCCAGCGCTTTGTAGAAAAAGATGCGAAGGAACGGCTGGAAGGAAAAAGCATCCGGGAACTGTTCCAGGCGGCGGCAAAGACCATGGGCGGCATGCCAGAGGACGTTCTGGACAGGGAGGCCGAGGCCTATGAGGCATATGTCACACGCCGCGAAGAGTACAGGAGAGGCTGGGAGGAACGCCATCCGGGCGAGGATGTTCCGGAACTGCCTCTGACCGGGACGGAACGGAGCATGAGGGCGACCCTGGAAATGTACCGGCTCTATGCGCACTATGAGACTGCCCTCGATATCCGCAGACAGGCGTTACAGGAAGCGGAAAGGCTTGGCGACCAGGGGGATCTTGCACTGAGAAGAATGTACGAGCATCTGGCGGAGGATCTGCTTCAGGCGGCAGAGCATTACTCGAAGGAGCGGGGTAAGGTTCAGCTGTAACGGATGATCGGAACCGGACATTTCGTTAAAAGGAGAGAAAAAGATGGAGATTACAATCGTAAGAGAAGAAAACCAGAGCTATTTTGAGCCGCTGATGCCCCGGGAGCTGTGGGAAAAAGCGGATTTGGTCCTGGGCGCCATCGAGGAGGGGGCAGCCTGCGGGATACTGGCAGCCACCGAGGAGCCGGAGCATATCATGGCCTTGCAGTACCTGTTCGTGGCCCAGGAGTATCGGAGGAAGGGGATTGCCACCGCTCTTCTGGAGGGGCTCCATGAGATCGGGCGGTATTCCGGTATTGATTTGACGATGTGCCAATATGCGCTGAATGCGGAACAGGAGGATTTGGACCAGTGCCTTTCCAAGAACCTTTTTGAGCTTGATGAGGTCAGGACGCCGGTGTACCGGACGGCTTTCGGGGACCTGTCCCTTAAGTATTTCGGAAAGGAGCCGGATGAGAACAACCTGAGGAAAGCCGTCCTGCCCTTGTCGGAGGTGACGGCCAGGATGTGGAACCGTTTTGCGGAGAAGCTGGAGGGGCTTCCGAAGGACGAGGCGGGGGAGACAGAGCTGGAGGTCAAATATGTGTATGACCAGGATGCCAGCTTCCTGCTGTTCAAACAGGGGGAACCTGTAGGCTGCATCCTGTTTGAGCAATTGGAGGAAGATTTCCTGCTGTCCTATTTCTGCGTGCTGAAGAATGCCTCCCCCGGGGATATGATGAACCTGTTCCAGGCCAGCTATCAGAACCTGAAGACGCGCTGCAGCGATTCCTCCTGGATCTACATCAACGCCCTGACCCAGGCCACGGAGAAAATGGTAGGGAGCATGACCGACCAGAAGGCGGTGCTGCGGGGGCAGGCCGTGACCAGATATTACTATTATTGAGGTTTGAACTTTTGAGGTTTGAGCTATTAAAACAGCAGATGCCCATACCTGGTACTGATTTGGGTATCTGCGGAACTGGAATAGGAGGTGGGAAGATGCCATTGACCACAGATGAGCTGCAGAGGCTGGACAGCGTGCACAAAATGTTTTCCACAGCAGAGCAGGCCTACGAGATGAAGCAGAAAGATGATGCGATGTCAAAGGAAGCCAGGCGGCAGTGGAATGAGTACAGCCTGCTAAGGACCAGAGCGTCTAACGCTGCCAAGGCGGAAAAACGGGACAGGAAGGGAAAGATTGCCCAGATTAGGGAGAGCAGCAGGATTCAGATTCCTGCCTTGGCGTTTTCTCAGCAGGTCTTTGCCACCAGCTATAAAGAGAACATGGGTTCCACAAAGAGGAAAGTACGTTCCCATATCCGGGGGTCCAGGCTTCGGAAGAAAGAGCAGGACGCCAGGACGGTGGAAGAGTCCGAAAGGCTCTGGAATGCTGCGCTTGCAGACAGGATGAAGGGCTTAAGGGGACAGCCGGAAGGCTGTTCTGCAAATGACTTCAAGGCGCTTGGCCAGTTCCTGACGCAGGATGAGGGCGCAAACCAGGCGCTGCTCCCCGGGCGGATGGAGGAGGGGAATCTGAACCAGGATCAGATAAATGCCTGTATCAGCCAGTACATGAATCTGGACTTCGGTGTGGATCTGCGCACAGACGAGACTGTGGCCAAGGACAGCCTCCGGCTGGAAGAGCTGACCGGAAAGACCCAGGGCCTGAAGCATTTAATCGCCGAGCACCCGGAGATGACCGCACAACTCACAAAGGAAGATAAGCAGAATCTGCTGGCGAAGCTGGACCTGGGGGAGCAGATTGCGGACTATTATACCATCCAGAAAAAGGTGATGACGGATTCCTGGTACAGGACCCACTATAATTCAGAGATTTCCTACAGGTATCATGAAGGGGATACCCTGGAACAGAAGAACCTCACATTGCTTTTGTGGCATGCGGAATGGATGAAGGGCAAAGAGGAGTTCGGAGCGGAGAATGGCTGGCTGGAGCAGTATAGGGATGTAGTCCTGGAGGAGGAAAAGGATTTTGAGACAAAGGCAAGGGTGTCAATGAACAATACGCCCAAAAACGTTGAATTTCAGAAAAATGATGAAAAAATTGAAGATTCCCGTCATGCGGAATATTTCCGACAGTTCAATGCGCCGGGGAATGCCGTGCATGACCGTCTGACGTCCGATTATTATGTTGCGGGGGAATCGAAAAGGATGAAAGAGGGCCTGACCCGGAAGCTGTCCAATCTTCCCAGGCTGAAGGCAGTCCAGCACATGCCGAAGGCGCAGATGGAAGAGATGGTGGAAAACCTGGCCATGACGCCTGTCCATATCAGCGATCCGCAGGAGGTGGAGGTCTGCCGGCAGGCAAATCTGAATGGGATGAGGATGTTCAAGGAACAGCTTCGAAAGCAGATGAACTATGTAAAGCGAAAATACGGAAATGGCATTATGCTCATGTCCCCCCAGGAAATAGAGGAACACATCGATGATTTTAAAAACGACTTTACCAATATGCAGGGTATGCTTATGTTTATCGAGTATTTAGAGGAGCTGCCGGGGATGTATGACAAGAATGACCCGGCGGACCAGGAGCTGAAGCGGCTGGTGGACTATTATCAGACCGTTACCATAGCAGAGGGTGAGGCCAGGTCTCGGTACAATAATCCGAGGGATAATTTCAAAACCTTTTCGGACTATAAACATGGCATGGTCCGAAACGCGATGGTGGGTGACAGGACCAGAAGCGTGATGCTTCAAGCCGCGTCTACGGATCATCTGGACGTGCGCTGGGATACGTTTTTCGATGAGAATGACGTGCTGTTCGATGAGGTGATCAAGTCTGTGGAACGCATGCCCGCAGACAAAATGCAGCAAGTGGCGGGCGCGGAGCATTTTAACTGGAACTTTTTGGCTCCGGAGACCCGGCAGATGCCCAGGAGCGTGGCAATCAGGCACTTTATTGAGAAGGAATATTCCATCGCCCAGGAGAAGCAGGATTATGACAGCGATCTGGAGGGCCGCGTGCAGACGGTTGAGATGCTGATGACTAAAATCAATAAGCTTCGGACAGAAAACAGGAGCCAGGTCAGATTTCTGTACGACCAGATTTATACGGATATGGAAAAATGGCTGCGGGAGACCAGAGGGTATTGAGAATGCCGCGTGAATAAAGGAGTGAGGACATGGGAGACGCATATACCAAGGAAGCCTACAAAATCATCTATCAGCATCCGGACTGGCAGTCCACGGCCCAGGAATATGAAGACAAGTTCGCCGCCAATCTGTACCGCACCAGCTATGTGCAGCAGGCGGCCGCCACGGCGCTCAGCAAGCTGAGCCAGACATTGACCGGTTACTATCAGGTCAAAAGAGGGCTGAACGGGGAACAGGCCCAGGACCTTACGGCCCTGGGGGAGGTGGCGGAGCAGGTGGGCGGGCGCTCTCCTGACGACTGGCGCGTCTTGGAGGGCGCGCTGCTCCAGAGGAACAGCGGAAGCGGGGCGGGGCAGATCGGCCGCTGGCAGGAGGGGGACGAAGCGGGGGAGCAGGAGGCGGAGAGGCTGGGCGTGGATGCGGGCGCCTTTCTGTTCCAAAGGGACGCGGACCAGCTGAACAGGGAGAATATCCAGAATGTCCTTGAGGACGGGAATCTGCGGGAACAGATGACCATGCTCTATAACGGGATGTTCTTAAATGGCGGCAAGACCAAGGAGGAGATCGCGGAGAGCCGTTCCTTAAAGAATCTTCTCCTGAACATTACCGAAGCGGATGAGGAGCAGATGAGGGCCGGGGGGATGGAATCCAAAATCCGGTTCGACCTTTTGCGGGAGATGGGGCATTATGGGAAGGGGGAGGACTTGTTCGACACCTATTCCATGGCCAGGGACTTAAGGCGCGGGCAGGATTATCTGAAGCACAGAGGGAACGCGCTCACCAGATGGGCCTCCGGCATCAAGCGGGCGTTCCGGGCGGCATTTTCCAGCAAGTTCTCCCGGAGCAATAAAAAGAAGGAAGAGCAGGCCGGGCTTGGAAAGGAACATTACGAAAGGCTGGGGCTGGGCCTGTCGGAACGGGAGATGGCCAACGGCCTGGACGCGGAAGGCAATCTGAAGTGGAAGGAAGGGCAGGCTTATTTCCGGATGGATACGCCTGTGACGGCGGAGGGGATGCTGCAGACGGCGGGACCCTCAGGCACCACCCTCCGGATGCTGGGGGCCTACCGGCTGTTAGGAGCCAGCAAGAACGACCTGCTCTTCTTCCGGCTGGCGCTGATCGCCTGGATGGTGAGCAGCAGGGACCACTCCCTGTACGAGATTTTGAAGGGATCCCACAACGCTGGAGTGAAGGGCAGCGAGGACCTGTCGGAGGCCGCGAACATGTACCGGACCATCGCCCCCCTGGAGGAATCCCTGATCCGCCAGACCCTTGCGCCCAACGCGCGTTTCCCCCATGAGACGGTCTATTTGAAAATCATGAATGCCTATCTGCAGAAATACTCGGGCGAGAGCATGGTGGAGGACGAGAACGCGGAGGACATCTTTGCAGGGATTGGGGCATATGACACTGCGGTGGGCGTCTACAGCGGAGAGCTGTACTCTGTCATGAACACAGGCGGCAAGTATGGAGACTATGCCTCCCGCCTGGCGGCCTGGAAGCTTTCGAAAAAGGAAGTCTTGGAGGAGGACGAAGAGGAGCGGAAAATGCAGAGAAGGGCAAGGGCTGCGGTGGGAGAGATGGGCTTCGATGTGGCGAAGCTCAGCGCCCGCATCCTCCAGGAAGGGATGGAGGAGAGGGGCAGCCGGGACACAGGCGAAGGGGAGATGACGGATACCTATGACAGGTGGGGGCGGGGGGTTCGCTTCTTGGGCAGCGACCATGCGTTTCGGGGCACCACCTACCGGGGCGGGAAGCTGACCTCCGCCATGAGGAAAAGGGGGAACATCGTCACGGACTCGTTTTTGAGCACCTCCATGGCTCCCAATATCGCCATGGACTTTTATGAGAAATCCGGAGAAGGCGAAAAGGACAAGGCGCTCTTCCGGTTCCGGCTGGACGGAAAAGGTTCCGTGAACATTACCGAGCAGTCCATGGTGGAGGATGAGATGGAGGTCCTGATTCCTCAGGGAACTACCCTGCAGGTGCTGGGAGAGCCCAGGCCCGTCTATTACAAAAAACACACCCAGGAGATTCGGGAGCCGGACCAGCTATCCGAGTATGAGCTGGAGGACATCCAGCAGGATCAGCTGCGGGGAGAGAACGGCAACTGGATCAGATGCCAGCTTGTAGAGCTCCAGGAGATTGGAGGCCCCGGAGAAAAGAGACGGCAGCGGATGGCGCAGAAGCAGGAAAAGCACCGGGTGGAGCGGGAGAGGCTTTCCGCCATGAGGGAGGAAGCTGTCAGAAGGCGGCAGGCCTAAACCCAGGGCGGCCAGCCAGCGTGGACAGCATTGGAGCCAAGGTACAAGGGACATAAAAGGACAGCGCTGACAGCCCAGTGCTGAACGCATGGGCTTGGGGTGCCAGGGACAGAAAAAGGACAGGGACGGACAGGATGAAGACAGAACAGGATACCTACGGTTTTATGGAACTTTATTTTCAGGGGACGACGGAGGAGCCTTTTGCCTCAGCGGCGGAGCAGTGGAGCGCCTGGGAGCGTTTCGTGGATATGCTCTGTATGATCAGCCTGGTGATGAAGGAGCAGAAGCGCCCGGAGAGCCTGGGGAGGATCGGCTGCCTTTTGGAGGACGAGGCCCTGGTGAAGACCCTGGAGCCCGGGGAGAGGGCGGCATTCCCCTGCAGGAAGCAGGTGCGGGACATCTTCGAGCTTCTGCTGCGAAAAGGGCGGGGGCCTGAGGGGGCGGGGGCCAGTCTGCCCCTTTCCGGGTTCCTCTCGGAGAACCTGGAGCCGGTGGAGATGATGGCCTTTCTCCTGGCCGCCTGCGGGGACCGCAGCAGGAAGTACGAACGGATATTCGGCGTCCTGCAGGAGGAGAGGAGCGGCACGGCCAAGCCCACGGCGGGGCTGGTGCACGATCTGTGCGGCTTGTTTTTGGAGGAGGCGCAGAACATGCCGGGGCTCCTCCTGGACGAGGACCGCTTTCTCAACCGTTTCCTGCTGCAGCCGCAGCGGGACGATGCCAGGCTGTCCAGGCTGTCCCGCCCGATCAGCCTCAGGAAGCCGGTGGTCTCTCTGCTGTACGGCAATCGGAAGATGCTGGGCGGCATGGCGTACTGCGCCCAGGTGCTGGAGGAGGGGGATACGGACCTTGTCCTCTGCCACCAGGAGGCGCTGGAGCGCCTGATCCAGGTCTTCGTGCGGATGACGGTGCTGCGGGAGGACGGGGTCGTCCTGCTCCAGGGGATCCCCGGCACGGGCAAAAGGTATCTGGCCCAGGCCCTGGGGGATTCCCTGGGGATGGAGGCGCTGTGCATCCATGGGAGGAAGCTGCTGTCCAAGGGCCCGGAGGCGGTGGCCCAGGCCCTGGAGGAGGCGGTTTTAAAGACAGTGCTTGCAGGGCATATCCTGTATCTGGACATGAACGGGGTGGGGCGGGAGGAGGCAGGGCCGTTGGCGCAGGCGCTGGTGTTCTTAAAGGACTATGTGGGCAGGTTCCTGATAGGCGCAGACGCCACCTGGAGGGAGGAGACGGAGATCCTGGGGCATGTGTACCGGATTGCCGTGGAGAAGCCGGGCGCCAGGGAGCAGAAAGCGTTCTGGGAGCATTTCGCCGGGGAGTACGGAATCGGGTTCGCGGAGGATGTGGATTTGGATCAGTTGGTGTCCCTATACGACCTGACGCCCGGGCGGATCCGGGAGACCCTTGCGTGCGCCATGCTGGCCGCGCCCATGGCGGGGGACGCCTTTCTCCTGGGGAAGCGGGGGCTGGAGGAGGAAATCCGGCATCAGTGCAGCGGCAGCCTGGGCCGGTACGCCGCCCGGCTTGACAGCCCCTTTGGGTGGGAGGACCTGCAGCTTTCCGGGGAGAGCAGGAAGCAGCTGGAGCATGCCTGCGACCGGATACGCTTTCGCAGCGTGGTCAACGAGGAGTATGGATTCGGCAGAAAGCTCCCCTATGGCAGAGGGCTTTCCATCCTGCTCTACGGGCCCCCCGGAACCGGCAAGACCATGACGGCCCAGGTGCTGGCCAATGAGCTTGGGCTGGACATCTACCGGATCGACCTGTCCCAGATCGGCAGCAAATACATCGGGGAGACGGAGAAGAATCTGGGGGCGGTGTTCGATGCCGCCAGGTTCTCCAACGCCATCCTGTTCTTCGATGAGGCGGACGCGCTGTTCACCAAGCGGACGGAGGTGGCGAGCTCCAATGACCGCCATGCCAACGCGGAGACGGCCTATCTGCTCCAAAGGATCGAGGAGTACTCCGGCGTGTCCATCCTGGCCACCAATGTGATGCAGAATTTCGACAATGCCTTTAAGCGGCGGATGACCTTTCTGATCCCCATCGAGCAGCCGGGGGAGGAGGAGCGGCTGGCTTTGTGGGAAAAGGTGTTTCCTGAGGAGGCTCCGCTGGAGAAAGGGATTGATTTTGGCGTGTATGCCCGGGTGGCGGAGCTGACTGGAAGCGGGATCAAGTCCGCGGCGCTCACGGCGGCCTATCGGGCGGCGGCGGAGCACCGCAGGATCGGCAATCAGGATTTGATCGGGGCTGTGGACCTGGAATACCGGCGAATCGGACGGACGGGAATCGATCAGGAACTGTACACCGCGCTATATATGGAAATGGGAAGGGGAGGAAGCCATGCCTGATACAAGATATTTTCGGCCGAAGAGGGCGGTGAAGAAGATGAAGCTGGCGCAGAGCCTGGGCCAGACAGTGTATCTGTGCGGCGTGACGGGACTTGGCAAGACCACGTTTGTCAAGGATTATCTGGGCCGGAGGAAATATGCCTATTATTCGGCTGCGGATTATGCCGACTGGGACCTCCAGATACCGAAGGAAGGCCAGGAGGGGATCATGGTCTTCGACGATCTGTATCTGCTCACCTCGCCGGAGCTGCGGGAGGAGATCTATCCGGTCCTGGAGGATCTGATGGAGCGCAGGGAGGTGTGGCTGATCCTGATTTCCAGATGCCAGATTCCCAGATGGCTCATGTCCCTGTATGTGAACCATCTGTTCTGCGTGATCGGGGAAGAGGATATGCTGCTGGAGAGGGAGGAGCAGGACGCTTATTTCGAGTCCTGGGAAGTATATCCGGGAGAAAGGATATCCGAGCGCATCTGGAAGGAGGCAGGCGGCCATCCCCTGGCGCTTCGCATCCTGGCCCTGGAGCTTCTGCGAAATGGCCTTGGGAGCAGGGAATCGGATGTGGACAATCAGGAAAGGGTCTACAACCACGCCAAGGACTATATGAGCAATTACCTGGAGACCCATGTGTACGATCAGTGGGACCTGGAGCTGCAGGAATTTTTGATGGAGCTGTCCGTGGTGGAGTCGTTCGATGTGCAGATGGCCCGGATGGTCACCGGCAAAAAGAACGTGGAGGAGCTTTTGGAGCAGGCCATGGAGACCGGGGATTTTATGGTGAACAAAGACGGGACCTATCGGTACAAGACCGCTTTCGCCAGATCCATGCATCGGCGCCTGATGCGGAGCGTCAAGGCAGAGCGCATCCATCGGATCTACTGCAATGCCGGCTACTGCTATGAGATGAGGGGCGACATCGCCCGGGCGCTCCAGGCCTATTCGGCCTGTCAGGATGAGGGCGAGATCTCCAGGCTGCTGATTACCAATGCCAGGGAGAATCCGGCCAACGGCCACTACTTTGAGCTTCGGCATTACTATCTGTCCCTGTCGGAGGATACGGTGCGGGAGAGCCCGGTGCTGATGTCCTGCATGAGCATGCTGCAGTCGATCCGGATGAACGTGGAAGAGAGCGAACGGTGGTATGGTGAGCTGGAAGCCTATGCCGCGAACCACACGGGAAGCGCCAGAAAGGAGGCGAAAAGCAGGCTCCTGTATCTGGACATCGGACTGCCCCACCGGGGGACCATACAGATGGTGGACATCCTCAAGCATGCCTATGCCTTGATTCGGGAGCATCGGGTGGTGCTTTCGGAATTCTCCGTCACAAGCAATCTTCCCTCCCAGATGAACGGCGGGAAGGATTTCTGCGAGTGGAGCAGAAAGGATAAGGAGCTGGCGGCCAGCATCGGAAAGATGGTCTCCCTGGTGCTGGGAAACAATGGCAAGGGCCTGGTGAGCTTAGCCCTGGCGGAAAGCTTCCTGGAAAAGGGCATGGACAGCTATGAGGTCGTCTCTCTGGCGGAGAAGGGGATGATGCAGGCGGAGAGCGTGGGGAAGACGGAGCAGCGCTTCGTGGCCGTATGGCTCCTGGGGCAGCTCTCCCTGCTGCGGGGGCATGCAGAGGACGCGCTGGAGCGGCTTTCAGGATTCGAGAAGACGGCCATGCAGAAAAGCCCCAGGCTGCTTGAGAACATCAGGGCCCTGAAATGCTGGCTTTTCATGTACCAGGGGCGGATGAAGGAAGTGATGGACTGGATGAAGGAGGCGCCGGACGAGCATCAGGAATTCTGGTCCATGGAGCGTCTGCGCTACTTGGTGAAAGCCAGGGCGTATCTTCTGAACGGCAGGTACGAGCAGGCGGTGGGGCTTTTGGAGAAGCTTCTGTACTACGCGGACAGGATGGGCAGGACGTATGTCCGCATGGAGGCGAAGCTCCTGCTGGCCATTGCGCTGTATCATATGGGCTGGGGAGACTGGGAGAAGAACATGCAGGAATGCATCGCGGAGGCGGAGAGCTACCATTTCGTCCGTGTGATCTCCAAGGAGGGCGGCGCTGCGCTGAGGCTCCTGCGGGCGGGGGAATTTGCCTGGACTGACCGGAAGTACAAAAAGCAGGTGCTGGAGGAATGCCAGCGGATGGCCGACTTTTATCCCGCCTATCTGAAAAAGCATGAGGAGGGGAATGTGGCCCTTGCGCCCAATGCGCTGAAGATCCTGCGGCTGCAGGCGGACGGCTGTTCCACGGAACAGATCGCCAGCCAGCTGGGAATCACGAAGAACACCATCAAATACCACAACAAGGAGACCTATAAGAAGCTGGGAGTGACCAACAAGGCGGCCGCGATCCATGAGGCCAGGAATCGGGGGCTTCTGTGACGAAAGGGCAGAGATGGAAGGAAAGCGTCGGAAAGATAGCATTTGGAAGGAAAGAACTGAAAGGATAGATTTGACATGAACGAATGGGAGAGCGCGCGGGAGCGGTTCCTGGAGGACTGCCGGGATGCCGTCAGGATCAGCCGCGAGAACCTGCGCCGTCTGATGGAGGACAACAAGGACACGGAGTACGGCAGAAGGCATGGCTTTGCTGCGATTAGGGACGCGGAGGAGTATCAAAGGCAGGTCCCCCTGTCGGATTACCGGGATTATGAGGAGGAGGTCGCCCGCATGGAGCAGGGGGAGGAGCGGGTATTGACTGCCTATGAGGTCAAGCACTATATCATGACCTCCGGGAGCACAGGCAGGCAGAAGAGGATTCCGCTCACAAAGGAGGCCCTGGGCCGCTGCATCTCCCCCATCTACTATGCCGCGTATGCCTGCATACCGGGCATGGATGCCGGGAAATATCTGCATCTGAGCGTGTTCCGGATGGAGCCGCCGGTTCCGGAGAGGGATACGATCCTGTCCGCGGCCTATTTCCGGGAGCTCTATGACAGAGAGAGCTTCCAGCTGGAGGAGCGGTATCTGGGCGGGACCAGGCAGCTCTTCTCCAAAGGGATGGGGGATGTGCCCTATAGTAAGCTGTGGATCATGCTCTCTTCGCCGGAGATGGCGGGGATCCAGGCGTTCTTCCTGTATGACATCCTGTTGTTCTTCCGGTATTTTGAGGAGAACTGGAGGCGGGTGCTGGAGGACATTACATACAGGCGGATTCCCCGGGAGGCGCCTCTGTCCGATTCGGTGAGGGAAGCCCTCCTGGCGCTGCCTGTGCCGCAGGAGGGGTGGCTGGAAAGGGTGGAGAGGGAGTGCGCAGCCGGGTTCGCGGGAATCCTGGGGAGGCTCTGGCCCGGGGTGAAATTCGTCAGCGGCGTAGGGGGGAGCACCTTTGCGGCCCAGGAGCCCATGCTGCGGGCCTACTTGGGAGAGGTGCCGGTGCATTATTTCACCTATGCGGCCAGCGAGTGCATGATGGCGATCACCATGAGGCTGGAGAGCAAGGAAAATGTGCTGATGCCCCGCAGCGGGTTCTACGAATTCATCCCCTATGAAAAAGAGGGTGACGGGAGGCCCAGAACCATAGAGGAGCTGGAGACGGGGGAATATTATGAAATCGTAGTCACGAATTTCTCCGGCCTTTACCGCTACCGGCTGAACGATGTGGTGAGGGTGACGGGCTTCTGCGGCCAGGCGCCTGTGTTTGAGGTCTGCTTCCGGAAGAACCAGGCCATCAACATCGCCGGAGAGAAGACGGATCTGCAGACGATTTCCAGGGCGGTGGAGCTTCTGGCCAGGGAATGCAGGGTACATGTCCTGGAGTACAGTGTCTATGACGAGAAAGAACTGCTCCCCGGCAGGTATCAATGCTTTGTGGAGACGGAGGAAGGATTGGACGGACTGGACTGCGGGGGGATTCTGGATAGGATTTTGATGGAGCAGAATGAGGATTACCGGGATCTGCGGGGGCTGGGGCTGATCGGGGAGCCCTGTGTGCGCCGGGTGGAGAAAGGGACCCATCCGGAGTGCCGCAGGCGCTTCCTGGCGGGGCAGTCCCAGCTGAAGCCCCTGCAGTATCTCACGGATCAAAGGCTGATCGCATTTATGAAAGAAAGGATTTGCTGACCATGTATTTCGACCAGAAAATGCTCACCAGGGTCTATTACCGGGCGCTGATTCCCAATATGGCCGCCATCCTGGGAGGGACGATCAATGTCCTCTTCGACGGGATCCTGGTGGGCAGGAAGATGGGGGAGCTGGGGATCGCCAGCGTGAACCAGAGCCTGGCGGTGTATCTGCTCCTGTGTACGGTGGGCTCCCTGATCGCCTCCGGGGCGTTCGCGGAATCCGCGGCGGCCCTGGGGGAGAACAGGCAGGAGGAGGGGCAGCGGTATTACTCCCTTGGGCTGGAGCTGGCGGCTGCGATTGGGATATTGCTGTGCGCGGCGGGCTTCCTGCTGTCGGGGCCTTTGGCGAGGAGCCTGGGGTCCGGGGATTCCTGGGAGCTGGTGGAGACCTATATCCGGATCACGTTTTTGGGGGGCGTGTTCAAGATTCTCCTGTATGTGCCTTTTTTCTATCTGAGGCTGGCGGGGAAGACGGATTTGTCGGCGCTTGCCATGATGACCATGACGGCGCTGAACATCCTGCTGGACTATGTGTTCCTGTATGTCTTTGACTTTGGCATCGGCGGCGCGGCCTGGGCCAGCGTGCTGGCTACCATGGTGGCCTGCGGCATGAGCTTCGGGTTCCTCATCAGGCTGAAGGATGGCTTCCGCTTCCGGCCTGTGCGCCCCCGCGTGGAGGAGGTCCGCAGGATCGTAAAGGCCGGGAGCCCTATGGCGGCCAACAATCTGTGCTCGGCCTTTCGGATCGTGCTGCTGAACCAGATCATGGACCTGGCGGGGGGCAGCGGCATGGTGGCGGCCTTTGCCGTGACCAACAATCTGAACGAGTTTTCCATCTGCATCCAGAACGGGGTGCCCCAGGCCGGTTCCGCCATGCTGGGGATCTATCAGGGGGAGCAGGATCCCCTGTCCGTGAAAAAGCTGTTGAAGATTCAGCTGGTCTGCGGATTCTGGCTCTCATCGGCCTTTGCCGGGATCATGCTCTTAGCGGGAGGCCAGGTGGGGAGGCTGTTCGGCAGCTCTATGGACCTTTCGTTCGCGGTGGGATGCTTAGGGATTGGCGTGGTCTTCGGCACGCTCAACAGCGTGATGACTTATTATTACTATGCCACCATGAAGTCCGGCATGGCGAATCTGATCACGGTGCTGCGGGTGCTGGTAGTGACGGTGGCTGTGGCATGGTGGCTGAAGCCTTTGGGAGACGGGATCTTCGGCTTCTACTGGCTGGCGGAGCTCGTGACAGGGGCTCTGTGGATCGGGGCAGGGCTTCTGGTCACCAGGCGCAGATTCGGGCGGTGCAGCCTGTACATGCTGGACGAGACGGCATTCCGGGAGGGAAAGTGCATCAACTTCACCGTGGCCTGCGACAATGAGGCCATCTGTGAGGCCAGCGAGAAGATCCAGGACTTCTGCCAGGCCAATGGCTTCACGGAGGACCAGACCATGACCATCAGCCTGGCGCTGGAGGAGCTGATGGTGATCACCGCGGAGAAATCCATGCATCGTCAGGGCTTCATGGACGTGAGGATCCTGCGCACGGGAGAGGGCGGGATCCTGCGCATCCGCTCGGAGGGAAAGCGGTACAATTCCCTGGAGTACGCGGAGGCGGGTCTGGAGTATCTGGGGGTGAGCATGATCATGAAGATGGCCAAGAAGACGGAGTACCAGAATACATTGGGGCTGAATACCCTGATAGTCGTGATATAGGGGAGGGAAATCAGGAGCGGGCGTATGAGAAAACATTTGGTATTGAAGATTTTGACAGGATTCGCGGTTCTGGCTGTGCTGATCTGCGCGGCGTGCACCGGAATCGGGTACATCCAGTATCGGGCCTATATCCAGAAGCAGTATAACGATATGGCCTATCAGGTGGCGGAGACGTTCCTGGGATTCTTCGAGGAGGGGGAGCTGGAGCGCTATATCCATATGGCGGCTCAGTTCAAAGCGGGGGAGGTCCCCGGGGAGACGCTGGAGCGGGAGATGGCTTCCGGCCGGTATCAGGAGCTTCGGGGGCAGATGGACCGTCTGCGGGAGCATATGGGGGCCAACGACATTTATCTGGCCCAGTTGGATGTGGAGGAGCTGTACGACTTCTATCTGGAGGAGCTGGAGGGGACGCAGGATGCCTCGGGGGACGGGAGGAGCTGGAATCCCATGACTTATATCATGGACAGCTATGTGGAGCCTTACCGGTTCGGTGACATGGGCGGGCTGAGCCCGGCGTACATCAAGGAGGCAGTGGCCCTGGCCAGGAGCGGGGAGCGCTCGGACAGCTATTTCATCTCCGAGAGCATCTATGGCTACAACACTTCGGCGATCCTCCCGATCGTGCTGGAGGGCTCCACAGCTGCGGTGATCGGGGTGGAGATCCCCATGGCCACGCTGCAGAAGGCCCTGGGGGACTATGTGTCCCACTCGGTGTTGAGCATGCTGGTGGTGACGGTGCTCTGCCTGGCGGTGTACGTACATATCCTGTACCGCTCGATTATCGCCCCTATCAATCTGATTGCGGGGGAGGCCAGCAGCTTTGTGAAGGAGGAGAACCAGGTGTCCACGGAGCTTGAGAAGATTCGTACCGGGGATGAAATCCAGACCCTGAGCGAGACGCTCCTGAAGATGGAAAGGGACATCAACCATTATATCGACAATCTGACCAAGGTGACGGCGGAGAAGGAGCGAATCGGCGCGGAGCTGAACGTGGCCACCCAGATCCAGGCGGATATGCTGCCCAGAATCTTCCCGGCTTTTCCGGGCAGGCAGGAGTTCGATATCTTCGCCACCATGAATCCTGCCAAGGAGGTGGGAGGGGATTTCTATGATTTCTTCCTCACGGATTCGGACCATCTGGCATTGGTGGTGGCGGACGTGTCGGGAAAGGGGATTCCGGCGGCGCTCTTCATGGTGATTTCCAAGACATTGATCAAGAACCAGGCCCAGATGGGGGACTCCCCGGCCCAGATCCTGCAGGCGGTGAACGACCAGCTCTGCGAGAACAATGAGGCGGAGATGTTCGTGACGGTATGGCTGGGGATCCTGGAGATCTCCACCGGGAAGCTGACGGCGGTGAACGCGGGGCATGAGTATCCGATCATGAAGAAGGATGGCGGAGAGTATGAGATGCTGGACGATCCTCATGGGTTCGTCATGGGGGTCATGCCGGGGATGCAGTATCAGGAATATGAGATTTGGATGCATAAGGGGGACAGCATCTATGTGTACTCCGATGGGGCGCCGGATGCGGTGAACGCGGAGGAGGAGCAGTTTGAAAGAGAGCGGCTGCTGGCGTCCCTGAACCGGATTCCGGGGGCGTCGCCCAGTGAGCTGCTGGGACAGGTGAAAGGGGATATCGATCGGTTCGTGGGGGAGGCGGCGCAATTTGATGACATTACGATGCTGTGCATGCGGTATTGCGGTAGTTGAGAGAGTTTAAGATATGGAGGATTGAAGTAATGAAATCTGTTTTTGGGTGTAAGAAAGTGTGGATGAAGCGGAGGGCGGCGCGCTGCGCCAATAGGCGGAGAAGGGGGTGTGCCATGGGGATTGTCCTGTCGGCGGCGTTGGTGTTCGAGATGCTGTCGGCGGGAGGGGTGACGGCGCATGCGCTGGAGAGTCGGGGGGAAGTTCGGAGCCTTTCGGAAAGGGATGGGGGGCTGGAATGTGGCGGAGCGCAGGAAGGCGGCGGGACGCAGGCTGGTGCGCAGGCTGGCACGCCGGGGGATGCTTCTGGTGCGGGGCAGCAGGATGGGGGCGGAGTGCAGGAAAGCGTGCTGGGGAATGCTTCTGCTGCGGGGCGACCGGGTGGGGGTGACGGTGGTTTCTGGCTTGGGGAGGACTTGGCTGGGGATTTGGACGGGGATTCCGGGGAAGACTTGTCAGGGGACTTGGGCGGGGATTCCGGGGAGGACTTGTCAGGGGACTTGGGCGGGGATTCCGGGGAGGACTTGGTTGGAGATTTGGACGAGGATTCCGGGGAAGACTTGTCTGGAGATTTAGCCGGGGAATTTGGCGAGAATCTGGGCGCTGCGAGGGAGGCGGCTTATTCTTTGGCGGCTGAGGGGAGCGGAGGGCTTGATTTCAGCGATGGAAATACAGCCACAGGAGACCTGGAGACAGACGGCTACCAGTGGGATGCGGGCAGCAAGACGCTTAAGCTGAAAAATGCCACTATAAGCAACGCTGTGATTCTGCCTGACGATACGGTGACGATTGAGACGGAGGGAACTAGCTCTATTGATACGCTGGCTATTGCTGGTGGCAGCCCGAATAAAACACATCTGACCTTTTCCGGAACAGGTGAGCTGACGGTTGAAAACCAAATTAATATCTCCGGCGGAAACAAAAATATCCTCACGGTAGAGCAGGGTGTTCGCGTCATAGCGAAAGGCGGCATCAGCATTGGTGCAAGCGGCGGAGTGGATTCTGTTGTGACTGTCAACGGAACCCTGACTGCAATGGGGGATGTTCCGTTTGATGTAAGTGGCACAACATATTATAATAACGCTATATCCGCAGGAAAGGTAGTCGTGGGTGCCGGCGGCCTGTTGAATGTTTCCGGGAAAAATGGCGTGGTGCTCAATGGTATGAACAAAGATAGCTCTGGCAATGATTTCACTGGCGTGTTTACGGTGGAGAAAGGCGGCTGCTTCACTGCAGATTGTGAGAATTTCAATGTCAGGGTGCAGTCGGGTGGTAGCTTTTCTGCTGAAAGCAATGCGGATAAGGCAATCAGTATCCCAGACGGCTATCTGCCCACAGACTGTAAGGTGCAGTTGTCGGAAGAGGTAATCGACTTTGTGAGGATAAGTACAGACAAAGTATACACAGGCCCCATGTCTATCCACGAGAACCATGACTTTTCGGGGGACTGGAAGAAAGACGAGACGGCGCACTGGAAAGAATGCAAGTTCGCAGGATGCGACAAGAAAAGCGGGTATGCAATGCACCGCTTTGACAGCGATGCCTGGAAATGTACCGTTTGCGGTTCCGCGCTGAACATCACGCTCAACGGCGCGGAGGGGCTGGTCTATAACGGGCTGGCGCAAAAACCAGGTGTCACGGTCACGGTGGACGGCGTGGAGCTGGAGGCATCGAAATACGATACGGTTTATCGCGATAATATTGACGCCGGAGAGGCATATGCCACCGTTGCGGGAAAGGACGGCCTGGGCTTTGAGCGGACGGAGGCATTCCGGATCGCCAAAGCCACGCCCGCGATTACCTGGGGGAGCGCCGCGCAGACCGTAGTCTATTCCGGCAGCCAGGCCAAAATCGCGCCGCCTACGGTGACGCTGGTGAACGGCGAGGGCTTCGAGGGGGAGATTATCTACTCCTATACGGCAAATGGCAGGGCCGCGGACGCCTCTGCCCTGCCTACCGATGCCGGAACATACAACGTCAAGGCCAGCATCAAGGAACAGGGCAACTACACCGCTGCGGAAAGCGGCATATTAACGCTGACAGTGGAGCAGGCCGACCATCCGCTGCCCCTGCCGCCCAGGACTATGAATGTGGCAAGGAAATACGACAAGGTAGGCATGGTGGAGCTTCCGGAGAAATGGGAATGGCAGGAGGCGGATAAGGACACGGCCCTTGAGATTGAGGTCCCATTGGCAGCCACGGCGGTCTATACGGGAGAGGACAAGGCCAATTATAAGAATGTGACATGTGCCGTGACCATCACGAGGGCGGACTGCGAGCATGAAAAGACGGAGCTCAGGAACGCGGTTGCGGCCACTTGCCAGCAGAAAGGCTACAGCGGGGATACCTGGTGCCTGGAGTGCGGAGAGCTTCTGACAATGGGGGCACAGACAGAGCTGGCAGACCACAGCGGCGGCACGGCGACCTGTATCAGCGGCAAAATCTGTAGCGTATGCGGCACAGAGTACACCGAAAAGGACAGCGCGAACCATGTGCACAAGGAAACGCGCGGACAGCAGGACGCCACCTGTACCGTGGACGGCTACACAGGTGATGAATTTTGTGCGGACTGCGGTGCAGAAATCGGTTCCGGCACGGCAATTGCGGCCCTGGGCCACGACTGGCATGTTACCAGCCAGGAGGAGGCCACCACTACAACCGAGGGGAAACGAATCTACACATGCGCCAGGTGTTCGGAGACGAGAGAGGAGACCATACCGAAGCTGCCGGAGGACCATAAGCATGATTACAAGGCCGTAGTGACAAAGGAAGCATCCTGCACGGAGAAAGGGGAGAAGAAATATACCTGTGCCTGTGGGGACAGCTATACGGAGGGCATCCCCGCGCTGGGCCACAGCTATGAGAGTGAAGTCACGAAGCAGCCTACAGCCTCCGAAGAGGGCGTGAGGACCTACACCTGCAGCCGCTGTGGGGACAGCTATACCAGAACGATCGAGAAGCTGCCGGAGGACCATAAGCATGATTACAAGGCCGTAGTGACAAAGGAAGCA
>CAJUFO010000005.1:0-20239 GCA_910585615.1 uncultured Acetatifactor sp. | reverse complement strand
GACCTACACCTGCAGCCGCTGTGGGGACAGCTATACCAGAACGATCGAGAAGCTGGCGGGTGCTGCCGGAAGACCCGTAGAAAGCCCCCAGACCGGGCAGCCATGGATACCGTGGTGGATCATGGCTGCGGACGCGCTGATAATCGCCATGGGAATAGGCGGACTCTTCGCGGCCAGGAGGAAAAGGGCATAGGAGGCCCCATACGGTTGACAACTGGCCCTAAATGCGATACCTTAATTACAGGACGCATAGAGGGCCTGTTTCATGTCTTCCGGGAGGAGGCATTTATGGCATAAGGGGGATTTCCATGAGAAGAGCCGTAAAAAGTACCATATTCACCATATAGGGACAGTGGCAGGGCGGATATAGGGGACGTGCCGGAACACATGTGGACGGGCGAGGCAGATATAGAGGCTGCGCCGGAACATATGCGGAAGGGCGGAGCAGATATAGGGAATGCGCCGGGAAGCAGGCGAGGAGCACCTTTCGGAGCTGCCGGAAGGGTAGATTTAAAACGATATTCCGTCAAGAAATTACTGGAGAGCCTATATGGGAAACCGCCAGCGCCTATTGCCTATGTCTATGGGAAAGAGGGAAAGCCATATTTCAGGGACTTGCCCTTTTATTTCAATCTGTCCCATTCCGGGGACTATGTCCTCTGCGCCGTCTCCTCGGCGGAAATCGGGACGGACATCCAGCAGCACTGCGGAAAGAATGTGGAGAGGCTTGCCAGGCGCTTCTTTACGGAGCGGGAAGCGGCAGCGCTGGAGCAGGCAGGAGAGGAGCGGGAGACGAGGGAAAGGCTGTTTTACCGGCTGTGGGCCAGGAAGGAGGCCTACGGGAAGCTGACCGGGAAGGGCATTGCGGCGGCTCTGGAGGTGGATTTCCTGCCCGGAGGGACTGTTTCGTCCCCATATGGGTGCAGTTCGGGCGAGGTAGGCGGAAAGCGTCTGCTGTGGGAAGAATATGACAGCATAGCGGGATACAGCATTGCCCTTTGCCGGTATGGCTGACCTGTCTATTTTTCATAGTCGGCCAGGAACGGATCGCCGATGTCCAGCCGGACAGGAGGCCTCTGCGGAGGGGAATCGGGATTCGGGGCCGGTGAAGGAACCGGCGGCGCGGACAAGGCCTGGGCAGGCGGACAGACCGTGGGGATGCAGGGCGGCCCGAACTGTCTGCCAAACTCCAGGTTGGCCTGGATCAGATTGTACTGCATCAGCAGCTTCAAGGTCTGGGAGAGACATTCCGGCGTATTGCAGTTCACCTCACAGATATCCTTGAGGGAATGGGAGAGATTTAAGATATCCAGGGATGTAATGGCCATGCTGACCTCCGCGGGGGACTTTCTCTACATTATATTCCGGCAGCCGCCAGACTGTGCGGGAATGCTTGCGAGGTGTTAGAAATGCTATTTGGTATGCCGACCCTGATAGAAACCAGCACGCTCGAAGAGTGCGCGGTGCTGTGTAAGGATTTTCATTTGGATTTTATAGAGCTTAACATGAATCTGCCCCAATACCAGTTGACGGAAATCGATATTGCGCGTTTTAGGAAAACGGCAGATGCATTTGGGATTTCGTATACCATTCATTTGGACGAGAATCTAAATGTCAGTGATTTTAATCCCTATATTGCCGATGGATATCGGCGCACGGTGGCAGAGACCATTGCTTTGGCTAAGGAACTTCGGGTTTCCATCATAAACATGCACCTGCCCCGGGGCGTGTACTTTACGCTTCCGGATAAGAAAGTGTATCTTTATGCGCAATACCTGGAGCGATATTTGAAAAGCATGGCGGGTTTCAGGATTCTGTGCGAATCGGCCATCGGCGAATCGGATATCAGAATCTGCATAGAAAACTGCGATGGGTATCTATTGTTCCAAAAACAGGCGCTGGGCGTTCTTCTGGAATCTCCTATATTTGGACTGACATTCGACATCGGCCATAATCATGGATGTGGCGGCATGGATGAGCCGTATATCCTTGAGAAGAAAAGCCATCTTTGCCATATGCATATGCATGATGCGCTGGGCAGGAAAAACCATCTGGCCATTGGCGCAGGCGAATTGGATATGGGCAGATACCTGAAGCTGGCAAAAGAGAGGAACTGCTCCGTAGTATTGGAGACGAAAACCATCGATGGATTGAGGCAGTCGGTAAACTGGATGTGCCAAAGAGACCTGATATAATAAACTCAGAATACACCAACTCGTAATTCAGCAATTTGCGAAGTAAGAAACGGTAGAGAAAAGATTCAAAAATCAGGGAAAATGATTGACATATACACCCGGATTTCGTACAATAATAACAGAGAGCAGCGATGCTCAAAATCAGGTGTCTCCCCACCAAAAAGCGGGAAGCTGTAAAATCAGGCGTTTCCCCACCAAAAAGCGGGAAGCTGTAAAATCAGGTGTTTCCCCACCAGAAAGCGGGAAGCTGTAAAATCGTGGGTGGGATTTCCCCACCCACTTCTTATAGGTGAAAGGTCACTATGGGCAAGATTGGCATCTACAGTGTTTCGGACAGATATATCGTTTTTCTCCGGTCTGATTCCCGACTACAGAACGTGTTTGACAATAAAGAAGGATTCCGTTCCCATACCCGCAAATATCTGGGTATTGTGTTCATGCAGGATGGATTTCATTACTATATTCCGTTTTCTTCTCCTAAAAATTCCGATTACATTATTAGACAGGACGGCACAAGAGAGATACGAAAAAGCATCATACCGATTGTCCGTATGACGACAACAGATACGGCGACAGGTACTTTGGAACTGAAGGGTACAGGCAGAAGACCAACGCAGACAAGCTTTTCGCGGACAAGAAAGCGCCGAAATACATAGAAAATACCGTGGATTTCAAATACGCGGAAAGTAAGTGCAAGGAATTTGAATCTATGGACAAATAGATACGCAGTGCCATAAAACACCAACGAAAGAGAGGTACAAAAGCAAAATGGAGCGTTCGGAAGATGTGATCCTTACGAATATGTGCATGGTCTACGACGGCAACAAGGTGCTGGTGCAGGAGAAGATATTGAGAGGCGACAGGAAAAAGAATCGTTCCAAAGGAATCATCTTTCCCGGCGGCCATGTGGAGAGGCATGAGCCGATCGTGGATTCCGTCATCCGCGAAATCTATGAGGAGACGGGCCTGACCATAGAGAATCCCAGGCTCTGCGGCATCAAGAATTGGGTGAGGGAGGACGGGAGGCGCTACATCGTCTTCCTGTTCAAGACGGACAGATTCTCTGGAGAGCTGAAATCCTCCGATGAGGGAAAGGTCTTCTGGACAGAGCTGGAGGATCTGCCGGACATGCCCTTCCTATGGCACATGGACCGCATGCTGCGGATATTCGATAAGGAGGAATTCGCGGAGCTGTTCCTGGAGGTGGAGCACGACTGGAGGCCGGTATTAAAGTAAATGTCTGCAGATATCTGGCCGTCCGGCCTTGCTGCAGGCATAATGCATGATGCTTAAGGCCCAATAAGGGCTTTACACTTTACCAAAGGGCTGTTATAATCATTCATAACAGATACGCACAGAGGGCGCTTTGGAAAGCGGGGTGACAGTATGCCAAATGGTCTTGAAATTACAAAAGCAGCAATCGACGATTTTAAAGAGATTCAAGAGTATATGGTGATTGCAAAAGAAGAGAACGCGGACAGGACATATGCTAAGCTGAAGAGGAAATACCTGGCTTTAAAAGCGATTCTCCAGGTGGCAGGCGTCAACCTGACGGATATTGACGAAATCAAGGAATAAAATGCAGCATCAGCCGTGAAACGGGTGCGGAGCCTTTTCTGGACAGCAGAGGGCTTTGCACCTTTCTTGCTTTCCGGCAGCCGGAAGACCGGAAAGGTCGGCCGTGACATGACGGATGCAAGACAAAGCGCTGAAATACAGACGACAGGAGGCATACAGACATGTATACTGACAAGGAGGCTGAAAACAGGATAATCACAATCCCCAATCTTTTGTCCGCATTCCGGCTGGTTCTGATTCCGGTATTCCTGTGGACATACTGCATCAGGGAGGAATACTTGGTGACGGCGGGGCTGCTGCTTCTCTCCGGGCTGACGGATCTGGCGGACGGCTTTATCGCCAGGCGCTTCCACATGGTGAGCAACCTGGGGAAGATGCTGGACCCAGTGGCGGACAAGCTGACCCAGGCGGCCATGCTCATCTGCCTTGTGACGCGGTTTCCTATGATTGTGTTCCCGCTGGCGCTCCTGGCCGTGAAGGAGGCCTCGGTGGGAATCACCAACCTCCTGGTCATCCGGAAGTCCGGCAGGGTCACAGGCGCGGCCTGGCACGGCAAGGTCACCACGGCGCTGCTATATCTCATGATAGTGGTTCACCTGATATGGTTCCATATTCCGGCGGCAGTCTCCAATGGGATGATAGCGGTGTGCTTTGGGGTGATGCTGTTTTCATGGGCGACCTACATCTGGTACAATATAAAGTCCCTCACCGGGAAAGGGACAGGTCCAAAAAAGCATTGACAGATGCTGCCAAATTCCCTAAAATAAAGACTGTATAGAGCCAGGAGATATGTATGATACCGTTAAAAAGGCAGAGCAAAGGCACAGAAATATAGGAACCGCAGGATTGGAGAGCTGTTCAAGGAAATTGACCTGTCAGAGAAGCAGGGAACGGGAATCACCAAAATCCTGAGGGAATTGAGGAAAAACGGCTCTCCGGATCCTGAATTCGATATGGACGAGGACAGGACATATCTGGAAACAATCCTTTATATTCAGAAAGAATTTGACCCGAAGCTTAAAGTGAGCGATAAAGTGAGCGATAAGGAGAAAATGTTCTATCGCCTGTTGCTTGGAGCATTTGTGGAGAGGGAGTTCGTCACCACGAAAACCATGTCCGAAATCACCGGCATAGCGGAATCCACCACCAGACGCTATCTGCTCCGGTTCCGGGATTTGGGCGTCATCAGGCCGGATGGAAAGAACCGGGGGACAAAATATTATTTATCCGTCCGCTGAATCGGGCGAAAGAGGTGCAATCATGAATAGGTTAATGAAGTACTTAAGCGACTACAAAAGGGAATCCGTCCTGGCGCCACTGTTCAAGCTCCTGGAGGCCTTCTTCGAGCTGCTGGTGCCCCTGGTCATGGCCAGCATCATCGACCGGGGCATCAATGCGGGAGGCGCGGGCGGAGCGGACACGGGCCACATCTGGCGGATGGGCCTGTGCCTCCTGGCGCTGGCGATAGTGGGCCTGGTGTCCTCCATCACGGCTCAGTTCTTCGCCGCCAAGGCGGCAGTGGGCTTCTCCGCAAAGCTCCGCCAGGCCCTGTTCGACCACATCCAGGGCCTGGACTTCACCAACATCGACAAGGCCGGCACATCCACCATGATTACCCGCATGACCAGCGACGTGAACCAGATCCAGTCCGGTGTGAACCTGGTGCTGCGCCTGTTCCTGCGGTCCCCCATCATCGTCTTCGGGGCCATGATCATGGCCTTCACCATCGACGTGAAGAGCGCGCTGGTGTTCGTGGTGGCCATCCCGCTGCTGGCCATCGTGGTCTTCGGCATCATGATCTGGACCATGCCCCTGTATAAAAAAGTTCAGGCAAACCTGGACAAGGTGCTGGGGATCACCAGGGAGAACCTGACAGGCGTCCGCGTCATCAGGGCCTTCCACCAGGAGGAGGTGGAGGAGGGGCGCTTCCGGGGCTTCACCAAAGCATTGGCGGACAGCCAGATCTTCGTGGGGAAGATCAGCGCCGTCATGAATCCCGTCACTTATGTGATCGTCAACGGAGCCATCATTTTCCTGATTTATATCGGAGCCGTCCAGGTGAACGTAGGGAACCTGACCCAGGGCGAAGTGGTGGCCATCATCAACTACATGTCCCAGATTCTGGTGGAGCTGGTGAAGCTGGCCAACCTGATCATCACGGTGACAAAGGCGCTGGCCTGCGCAGACCGGGTGGCCGGGGTGTTCGAGATTCAGAACCAGGAGCGGCTTGCCGCAGTGCAGCTGGAAGGCGCCTCTGGCGGGAGAGTACAGGAGACACAGACAGAAGCTGTGCTGGGCGAAACGGATCAGGGAATGGCAGAAAGCTCCGAATCAGCAGGCACGGTAGCTGATGGAATCTCCGGAAGCGTACCATTCCTACAGTTCGACCACGTCTCCCTGACCTACGCCGGAGCAGGCGCGGAGACGTTGCATGATATTCATTTTTCCGTGAACAAGGGCGAGACCATCGGCGTCATCGGCGGCACCGGCTCCGGAAAGTCATCCCTTGTAAGCCTGATTCCCGGCTTCTACCCGGTGACGGGCGGGCATTTGCGCCTGGAGGGCAGGGACGTCAGCCGGATTCCTGAGGACGAGCTGCGGGGCATGGTGGGCATGGTGCCCCAGAAAGCGGTGCTGTTCAAGGGGACCATCCGCAGCAACCTCCAGTGGGGCAAGCCCGATGCCACGGAGGAGGAGATGTGGCGGGCCATCGACACCGCCCAGGCCAGAGAGGTGGTGGAAGGGAAGCGAGGCAAGCTGGACGCCGAAATCGCCCAGAACGGCAAGAACCTCTCCGGCGGCCAGAGACAGCGCCTGACCATCGCCAGGGCGCTGGTGCGCAGCCCCCGGATACTGATTCTGGACGACAGCGCCTCCGCCCTGGACTACGCCACGGATGCGAAGCTTCGGAATGCCATCCGCGGCCTGGAGGGCCAGACCACCACGTTCATCGTCTCCCAGCGAGCCTCCTCCATCCGCCATGCGGACAAAATCGTGGTGCTGGACGACGGCGAGATGGCGGGCATCGGAACCCATGACGAGCTCTTGGAGAATTGTGAAGTGTACAGAGAGATCTACTTCTCCCAATATCCGGAGGAACGGCTGAAAGCGGCGGGTGCGGGAAACGGAACAAGCGGAAACGAAACAAGTGGAAGCGGAAACGATAGGACAGAGAAAGGAGGACAGAGCCATGGCAGCAGATAAAGGACAGACAAAGAAAAACGGACAGTCCAGCCAAATGGCCGCCATGCGCCAGGTGCTGCGCTACATCCGCAGATACTGGCTGATGGTAGGCTTCTCCCTGGCGCTGGCAGCGGTGACCGTGGTGCTCACCCTCTATGTGCCTATCCTCACAGGGGACGCGGTGGATCTGCTCCTGGGAGAGGGCATGGTGGCTTTCCCGGCAGTCTTCTCGATCATGAAGAAAATCGGCATAGCCGTGGCCGTGACGGCCCTGTCCCAGTGGGTGATGAACACCTGCAACAATCATATCACCTACCATGTGGTAAAGGACATCAGAGAGGATGCCTTCGAGAAGCTGGAGAAGCTCCCCCTGAAATACCTGGACGCCCACGCCTACGGCGACATCGTCAGCCGGGTGGTGGCGGACGTGGACACCTTTGCGGACGGCCTGCTCATGGGCTTCACCCAGCTGTTCACAGGCGTGCTGACGATTATCGGCACCCTGATCTTCATGATGGTCACCAATGTGCCCATCGCCCTGGTGGTTGTGTGCATCACCCCGGTGTCCTTCCTGGTGGCCAGATTCATCGCCACAAGGACCTACTCCATGTTCAAGCTACAGTCGGAGATTCGGGGAGAGCAGACGTCCCTGATAGAGGAGACCATCGGAAACCAGAAGATTGTGAAGACCTTCTCCAGGGAGGAGGCGGTGAAGAGCCAGTTCGGGGAGATCAACGACAGGCTCCAGGGCTGCTCCCTGCAGGCGATTTTCTTCTCCTCCATCACCAATCCCGCCACCCGCTTCGTCAACAGCCTGGTGTACGCAGGGGTGGGGATATTTGGCGCTTTCGTGGCCATCCGGGGCGGCATCAGCGTAGGGCGCCTGTCCTGCTTCTTGAGCTATGCCAACCAGTACACGAAGCCCTTCAATGAGATATCCGGCGTGGTGACAGAGCTCCAGAACGCCCTGGCCTGCGCCGCCAGAATCTTCGAACTCATAGACCAGGAGCCCCAGGTGCCGGATGCGCAGGACGCCAAAGTGCTGACGGACGCGGCGGGCAACGTGGCTTTGGAGAACGTCTATTTCAGCTATGTGCCCGAACGGAAATTGATCCAGAATTTCAACCTCACCGTGAAGCCCGGACAGCGGGTGGCCATCGTAGGCCCCACGGGCTGCGGCAAGACCACGGTGATCAACCTGCTGATGCGCTTCTATGACGTGGACAGCGGGCAGATCAGGGTGGACGGCACGGATATCCGGGACATCACCAGAGGGAGCCTGCGCACCAGCTACGGCATGGTGCTCCAGGAGACCTGGCTGCGCAGCGGCACCATCCGGGACAATATCCGCATGGGAAAGCCGGGAGCCACCGAGAGCGAGGTGCTGCGTGCGGCCCAGGCGGCCCACGCCCACAGCTTCATCAAGCGCCTGCCCCAGGGGTACGATACGGTCATCACGGAGGACGGCGGCAGCCTGTCCCAGGGCCAGAAGCAGCTGCTGTGCATCGCCAGGGTGATGCTCTGCCTGCCGCCCATGCTGATTCTGGACGAGGCTACCTCCTCCATCGACACCCGCACGGAGATGCGGATCCAGAACGCCTTCGCCCGGATGATGGAGGGCAGGACCAGTTTCATCGTGGCTCACAGGCTCTCCACCATCCAGGAGGCGGACATCATCCTGGTGATGAAGGACGGCAACATCATCGAGCAGGGCAGCCATCAGGCGCTGCTGGAGCAGAAGGGATTTTACTCAACGCTGTACCATTCCCAGTTTGAGGGCTAAGTGCGCAAAGATTTTCTGAGTGGCCAAGAGGGGGCATACCCCAGCTCTTTAGGAGTGCGGGCATTCTTCCGGATTTGCTCCAGGTTATTGGCTGTTTGTGCTGTGGCATATTTGAAAGCTGTCGGATAGCTTTGCTCTGTCCGGCAGTTTTTCCATAGACAGGGGAGCGGGATAGGAGGAGTGGGATGGTTTACACAGTTACGTTCAATCCTTCACTGGATTACATTGTTTCGGTAGAGGATTTCAGGCTGGGCCTGACCAACCGGACGGACTCGGAGGTGATTTTGCCGGGAGGGAAGGGCCTGAATGTCTCCATTGTGTTGAGCAATCTGGGGATTGAAAATACGGCTCTGGGCTTTGTGGCAGGATTCACGGGAGCGGAGATTGTCCGTCAGGTGGAGGGGATGGGGGTGAAGTCCGATTTCATCCGGCTTCGGGAGGGGATTTCCAGGATCAATCTGAAGCTGAAATCCATTGACGGCACGGAAATCAACGGCCGCGGCCCCCGGATTGGCAGGGAGGCTGTGGGGGAGCTGATGGGGAGGCTCGATGCTTTGGGGAAGGGGGATGTGCTGGTGCTGGCGGGAAGCATCCCCGGCTCCATGTCGGACGAGACCTATCGGAAAATCATGGAAAGGCTGGCCGGGAGAGGCGTGATGACCGTGGTGGACGCCACGAAGAATCTGCTGATGAATGTGCTGGAGTATAGGCCTTTTCTGGTGAAGCCTAACAGCCATGAGCTGGGTGAGATTTTTGGCGTGGAGCTTAGGGACAGGGAGGAGGCCATACCCTATGCGCGGAGGCTTAGGGAGCTGGGGGCCGTGAACGTCCTGGTGTCCATGGCCGGTCAGGGCGCGGTCCTGGCGGCGGGGGACGGAGAAGTCTATGCGGCCGCTGCTCCCAGGGGGAAACTGGTCAACGGCGTGGGTGCAGGCGACTCCATGGTAGCGGGCTTCCTGGCGGGATGGATGGAGAGGCATGAGTACGGACACGCTTTCCGCATGGGGATAGCCGCCGGAAGCGCAAGCGCGTTTTCGGAGCTGCTGGCCACCAGAGAGGAAGTCACGGATTTATACAGGCAGATGGCAGGCTCAAGGATGGAAGAGGCTGAGGTCAGAAGGACTTGAGGACAGAAGGAGACGCTACCGGAGGTGGGGCAGAGATGCAGGTATATCATGGAAAGAGCGTATGCGGCGGAATCGCCATAGGCAAGGTTTCTGTGTACGGCAGGCCGGAGAGCCGTGTAGAGCGGGAGGAGAAACAGAACCAGGAAGCGGAGATCTGCCGTTACCGGGAGGCCGCCGGGATGGCCTTAGAGCAGTTGGACGGGCTGTATGAAAAGGCCCTGCGGCAGGTGGGGGAGGCTGAAGCGTCCATCTTCGAGATTCACCGGATGATGCTGAAGGACAGCGAATTCCAGGGCTCCATTGAGGACATCATCCGCACCCTGTCTGTCAACGCGGAATACGCCGTAGCCCGGACGGCGGAGGACCTGGAGCGGAAGTTCCAGGCCTGTGAGGACGCTTATACGAGAGGCCGCGCTGCAGACATAGAGGATATCTCCCGGCGTCTGCTGGCCATCCTCCAGGGCCGGGAAGAGGAGAGGATTCAGGAAAAGGAGCCGGTCATCCTCCTGGCGGACGACCTTGCCCCCTCCCAGACAGTGCAGCTTGACAAAAGTCAGGTCCTGGCTTTCGTCACCGCCCGGGGCTCCCTGAATTCCCATACCGCCATCCTGGCCAGGACCATGGGAATCCCGGCCCTGGTGGGTACGGACATTCCTCTGGACGAAAGCCTGGACGGCAGGCCGGGCATCGTGGACGGCGCGGCGGGCATGCTCTACATCGATCCGGACCGGGAGACCTGTGCCAGGATGCGGAAAGCCCTGGAGGAGGAAAAGGAGAAAAAAGAGCTCTTCCGAACCCTGATAGGCAAAGAGAACCTTACCCTTGACGGCCAGAGCATCCAGCTCCACGCCAATATCGGGAGCATCAAAGACCTGGACATGGTATTGCAGAACGATGCCGACGGAATCGGACTGTTCCGCAGCGAATTCCTCTACCTGGAGCGCAACGACTTTCCCACCGAGGAAGAGCAGTTCCGAATCTACCGCACCGTGGCCGAGGCCATGGGAAAAAAGCGGGCGATTATCCGCACCCTTGACATCGGCGCGGACAAACAGTGCGCTTATTTCGGGATGGAAAAGGAAGAGAATCCCGCCCTGGGCTGCCGCGCCATCCGCCTCTGCCTGACCAGAACGGAAATCTTCAAGACCCAACTGCGTGCCCTGCTGCGGGCAAGCGCATACGGGAGGCTTGCCATCATGTACCCCATGATCACCAGCGTGAAGGAAGTGCGCAGAATCAGGGAAATCGTGGAGGAGGTAAAGGCAGAGCTGGGGGCCCGGGGCCTGCCTCACGGCCATCCGGAGCAGGGCATCATGATAGAGACCCCGGCCGCCGCGATGATCAGCGACCTGCTGGCCAGAGAGGTGGACTTCTTCAGCATCGGCACCAACGACCTGACCCAGTATGTGCTGGCGCTGGACAGACAGAACCAGTCCCTGGACGAATTCCGAGACGCCCACCATCCCGCGGTGCTGCGGATGATCGAGCTGACAGTGGAAAATGCCCACAGGGCCGGAATCTGGGCGGGAATCTGCGGAGAGCTGGCGGCTGACCCGGAGCTGACCGGGGAATTCCTGGCCATGGGCGTGGACGAGCTGTCCGTAGCGCCGGAGAGAATCCTGCCGCTGCGCAAGGCCATACGGGAGACAGACGTCTCCGAATATATCCGCATCCGTTAAAGCCGACATGCCCCTGACTCGGGCGGAAACTATCCCAATTCGATGGCGAATCCGGCGGCTGGAGATAGAAAAGAACACGCAAAAAGAATCGGCCGAAGGGGCAGGCAAAGCCGAAGCCGGTACTTATACTGCACACCGGTTAAATTTGCAACGCAACCCGACTGCAGACCGCCAGCCAAGTGCTTTCCCGGAGACGCCACTGTAAATTCTGGCGGTCTGCAGTATAAGGATTCGCCCCGATTCGCCGATATATATTATGGATTCTAATTGTACGCACATATCCACATTTCAAAAATGAGAGGGGCAGCCATGAGAGTACAGAACAACATAACCGTCTTCAGCGGGGATACCCGGAACAATGCCCAGGCAGAATGGACCAAGAAAGAGGGGACGTACAGCTACGACCAGAAGAGCAGGTCCGTATACGCCGGGAATTTCCTGAAGGAATTCCCTCTGCGGGAGAAGATTCAGCAGAAGAAGGCGGAAGCCCAGCAGCGCGCCATGAAGATTGTTGGGGATGCCTGGGACGCGGACAAAGTGATAGATAACGAAATCATGCAGCGCCAGGAGCGCATCGGGGAGCTGAGGGAAGACAACAAAGACGCTATGGAGAGCCTGAAGGAATTCCGCCAGATGGAGGAAGACCTGCGGGAGGGATACGGCGTGGCGGCTGACAGTGAGGAACAGATGGATTTGGAGCTTATGAAGCGCAACGCCCTGGGCCAGAAGCTCACTGAGGAGGAGAAGGAGCGCCTGGCCGAAATCCGGGAGAACGGGATGACGGACTACCAGACCCGGGCCCTGGAACTCGATAAGGTGGCTTCCTATTACCGGAAGGTAATCGCGGAAAATAACATATTGGCGGCTGAAGAGTCGGATGTGATTGAAGATATCCGGGCGGAGCGGAATAAATACCATCCCATGCTGGACGCCCAGGAGCAGGCGGAGGACGTGCTGGCGGCTGCCCGGGAGGAGATCATCGGCATCGTGGAGGAAGAGGCCAAGGAGCACCTGGACGAAGAGCAGGAGGAGCGGGAGGAGCAGGCCGAGGCCATCGAGGAGAAGAGGGAAGAGCAGGAGGAGATTCTGGAGAAGCGGGAAGAGAAGGAAGAGGAGCTGGAAGAGCTGATCAAGGATATGCCCGTGGAAGAGATGACCGACCTGAGCCAGACCATAGACGAGGTCAAGCAGCAGATCCAGAAGGTGCTGAATGAGGTGAACCTCCTGGACGAGGACATCAAGGGCGCCCAGGTGGATTTGAACGCCTGACGGGAAAGAGCGCTGCCCGGGAACGCCGTGGCAGGGAGGCGCTGCTTCGCCGGAAGGCGGGGGAACTGCAGAATCGCCGGTCAGAGCGAAGCCGCAGATAGAATCAGTACATGTGCTGCGGACATCCCGCCGGAGGAATAGCGGGGATGGGGCAGCAGGCAAGGGCAGGGCCTGAAGCCTTTCAGGTCATCTGACGGAACAGAGACGAAGGGGGCATGACATGAACATACAGAGCAACATCACGATTTTCACAGGGGACACCCAGAGCCGCAGCCAGGCGGAGAGGGCCGGGGCAGACCGGAACACCCAGGATTCAAAGGGAAAGAGCGCGACCTTTTACGCCGGGAACCTGCTGACAGAATTCCCCTTGCGGGACAGACTGCAGCAGCGCCGGGCCCAGGCCCAGGAGCGGGCCATGAAGATTGTGGGCGATACCTGGGACGGGGACAGGATGATTGACGGGCAGATCCAGGAGAGCAGGGACCGCCTGAGGGAATTGCGCTCCACCTATAAGGATGCCCAGGACAGCATCCGGGCCCTGGAGGCAAAGAGCGATGAATGGGCGGCCTATTATGAGGTGAATCCCGACAGCCAGGAACAGCAGGATCTGGAGCTTTTGAAAAAGGAGCAGGCCTCCCAGCAGCCCTGGACGGGCGTCCAGTTGACGAGAGAGGAAGAGGCGGAGCTGGCTGCAATCAAGGACAAGGGGATTACGGAGTACCAGAAGGTTCAGCTTGAGGTGAACGACGAGGCGCTGATTCATCAGAAGACAGCATTTTTCACAGGCCGGAACATCGAGAAGGAAAATGCCGTCATCCGGGGCATCCGGCTGGAACGCCTGAAGAGAGACCCCATGGTGAAGGCCCGGAAGGAGGCGGACCAGGTCATGGAAGCCGCCCGGGACGAGGCCATCGGCATGATTGTGGAGGAGGCCAAAGAGCATATCGACCAGGAGCAGGAGAAGAAGGAAGAGGAAGCCGAGGCCATCGAGGAGAAGAAGGAAGAGCAGGAGGAGGTCCTGGAGAAGCGCCGGGAGGATGAGGAAGAGCTGGAAGAGCTCATGAAGGATATGCCCCTGGAGGAGATGTCCGACTTAAAGAACGCCCAGACGGAGATCCAGCAGGAAATCCAGAACCTGGTCAGCAAGATGAACCTGGTGGCGGAGGACATCAAGGGCGCGAAGGTGGACACCAACGTATAAAGGAAAAGCGAAAATGCCATGGGGAGGAGGGGTCTCGTGGCATTTTTCAAGGAGATAAAAATGAGGAAGACAGTTCGGGAAATAGTTGTGATGACAGCCGCCACATTGATAATCGCGGCAGCGGTTTTCTTCTTTCTGATACCCAGCCATGCGGCGGTCAGTTCTGTGTCCGGCCTGGCAATCGTATTGTCGAATTTCGTTCCGCTGTCGGTATCAGCCATTACCATGGTTCTGAATGTGGCCCTGCTGATAGCCGGTTTTTTGTTGTGCGGGCATGAGTTTGGGTTCAAGACGGTATATACGTCTATCCTTCTGCCTGTTTTTATCGGGTTTTTTGAGCTTGTTTTCCCGCAGAACGCATCGATTTCCGGGGATGCCGTGCTGGACGTGGCTTGCTATATCTTCACGGTGAGCATCGGGCTGAGCATCCTGTTCAACATGAACGCGTCTTCCGGAGGCCTGGACATCGTAGCGAAGATACTGAACAGATATCTGCACATGGATTTGGGCAAGGCCATGAGCATGAGCGGGATGCTGGTGGCGCTGAGCTCGGCCTTTGTGTACGACAAGAAGACAGTGGTCTTAAGCGTCCTGGGAACGTATCTCAACGGGATGGTGCTGGATCACTTTATCTTCGGGCAGAACATGAAGAGACGGGTCTGCATCATCTCAAAGGAAAAAGAGGAGGAGATTCGCCACTGGATCGTGCATACGCTGAAAAGCGGCGCTACGATCTACCAGGCGAAAGGGGCCTACGAAGGTACGGTACGGGATGAAATCATTACCATCGTGGACAAAAACGAGTACCAGAAGCTGATGCAGTATATCGGCCAGATAGACCCATCGGCATTCATAACTGTCTATAATGTAAGCGACATGCGCTACATCCCAAAGAACCGGTCCGGAAGAGGTGACAGATGAGCGGGGCGGATTTGGAGGTATGAAAAACGGAACCCCACATTCTATGAGATTCCGCATACATCAGTCAAAGCGATAGACGGGACTCGAACCCGCGATTTCCACCTTGGCAAGGTGGCGCTCTACCAACTGAGCCACTATCGCAAACAATATTTATGTTCCTTACGAGAATAAAGTATACTACGGAAATATCTGCCTGTCAATCTTTTTTTGAAAAATTTTGAAAAATTTCTTCCGGGATTTTACAGTCTTTTTTTCGAGGGCAGAAAATAAACAAATATATGCTGGCAATCAGGACTTTATGGTAGTATAATAGGGCATGTGCCGTTGAGGTTCAAGAAAGCGCAGAGAGGATAGATTTGGTCTATGGGCGAGAAGAGCAGGACGTTCGATACCGGAAAGAGCCAGACGAAATATGCGCTGGCCGCGTTTCTGGCAATCGTGCTTTTTGTCATCATCTATAAATATACCTTAAATGAACTGGGCAGCCTGGAGCTGAACGATTTGCAGGAGCACACGGCCCACGCGGAGGATATCTATCTGGACAGGCTTTGGAGCGCCTGGTTGAAGCTGCCATATCTGTTTTGGCATTTGTGCGTGAAGGGATGCATCAAATTTCTGGTGATGCCTGTGGAGGAAGCGGCGGCGTTTGTCTGCGGAGGGTTCGCGCTGCTCAATTATTATGCCACCTTCTATCTGCTGGACCGTACTGTGTCGAAGCTGACAGGGCGGGATGCGGGGCTTATGTCCGGCGCAGCGGCCGGAATGCTTGGCCTGGTGCAGCCCCTGTACATGCGTTGGTTCAACCCGTTCCAATATGAGGGGCAGTTCTCCATCAATCCTATGTTCAACCCCACGCATTCGGCCGTAAAGCCTATCGGCTTGCTCTGTTTCATGGCGGCGGTGGATTTGATATTGCGCTATAAAGAAAAGGACGGCCTGTATTTTAGCGGAATCAGGAAGGTGAAATGGCTGTATGCGCTCTTTGCCGTGCTCCTCCTTTTCTCAGCCTTTACGAAACCCACCTTCATGTTCATGCTTCTGCCGGCGGGGGCCTTGTATCTGCTGGCGGAGTTGGCGGTGTCTCTGTGCAGAAAGGATGGAGACGCGAAAAAGGTGTGGGGCTTTATGTGGAGGATGGCCTGTGCGGCAATGCCTTCGCTGCTGTATCTTCTGATTGAATATGGGGCCTTCTACCTATGGGGAGGGAAAGAGTCCGGTACGCATGTGGCCATCTATCCTTTTCTGGAGGCATGGCGGCTCTATTCTCCCAGCGTGCCGAAATCAGTGGTGCTGTCTATGGCATTTCCGATTTGGATGGTAGCCACGAACTGGAGGTATTTCGTAGATTCCGTGGAGGGAAGGCTGAGCGCCGTTTGCTATGCGGCGGGCACGCTGGAATTCTGTTTCGTGGTGGAGACGGGCGGCAGATTAGAGCACCTGAATTTCGCGTGGTGCATGATGTCGGGGATGCTGCTCATATGGGCTATCTGTGCCGCCAGGCTGGTAGCGGTTACCGTTTCTTGCAAACCTGGCAAATGGCAGGGCCTGAAAGTCACTTTTGGATGGATGCTCCTGGCGCTGCATCTGTTCAGCGGACTATACTACATCAGCCCCGCTCAGTACATTATTTAGAGGCAGCCAAAAGCTTCCTGCGCAGATAATCGGAAAGGCGTCTTTCTATAAGCGCCCAACTGATTACGGCTAAGCAGATGCTGACGGCGAAAGCCACTGCCACGCCGAAGAATGCGCGGGGGCTGGGCGCAGAGAAGTCGAAGACGAATCTGTCCAGTGCCATGACAGGGTAGTAATGCACCAGATAGAGGGAGAAGCTGATATCGCCAAGCCGGACAAAAGGGCTTGGCGTTTTTCGATTTTGACCATGGTCATGGCACAGGCCCACAAGGAAAGCGCACAGCACCATGAGCATGGTCGGCAGACCCCATCTGAGAGGCCGGAGGAACCCAAGAACATTGACGGTTCTTTTCGTGACCAACAGTCCAAAGAAGCCTGCCAGAAGGCCCAGGATGCCTGCCGTACCGAAAAAGCCGGGAAGCCGTCCTGCCTGATGCCGTCTGTAGAGGCCCCATGAGACATAATAGCAGAGCATGCCGAAGATGAACTCCAGCATCACGGGATTTCCATAGAAAGCCAGGAATGCGCAGGGGGCTGGCGCCAGATGGGCCATTGCAACGAATCCCGCCAGGAACAGGCCGCAGAGCAGCCCGCGGAACCGGTGGCTGATACGCATGGCAATCATGAACAGTATGTAGAAGAAGATTTCGCAGTTTACCGTCCAGCCGATGCGCAGGAGCGGCTGAATCGTTCCTCCGCCGATGTCGAAGGGGATGAAGAGCAGGCTTTTCAGGAGAAAGACAGGATTCGCCCGGGTCTGTTCGAACATGCCCGGAAACAGCAGCAGGAGCAGGAAGGTGCCCGCTGTCATCAGGTAGTACAGGGGGAGGATGCGAATCAGCCTTTTGCCCAGGAAATGCCTGCCGCCGCCGTGGGTGGAGAACATGATCATAAAGCCGCTGATACAGAAGAAGATGTCCACGCCGAAAGCGCCGCAGTTTAGGAAGCGGACGTGCTCCAGCACGATGAAGAGCGCCGTGACGCCCCGCAGCGCCTGGATACTGTCAAAATGCATCTGATGAAAATCCGGTAGCTGATTTTTCATGAATCCGTGGTTCCTTTCCTGGCGAAGAGGCCTAACCTATTGTAGCACATTCCATGGGGCGGGGCAATGGGAGACATCTTAAGATTTTCACCAGAATTTCGCTACTTTTCCTTGCGCTGGATGGAATATCATAATAAAATGGAAGTATAAAAGGTTGTTTTGCAAGAATGGCGAATATAGCAATACAAGAAGAGGAGGTGCATTGGATGAAACTGATTTTTGTAGGCGCGGCCCATGAGGTGACCGGAAGCTGCCATTACCTGGAGGCGGGCGGCAAGCATATCCTGGTGGACTGCGGCATGGAGCAGGGCGTGAACGCGTTCGAGAACGTGCCGCTGCCAGTGGACGAGGGGCTGATCGACTATGTGCTGCTGACCCATGCCCATATCGACCACACAGGCCTGCTGCCGCTGCTGTATGCCAAGGGCTTTCGGGGGCAGGTGTACGCCACGGACGCCACGGCGGATCTGTGCAGCATCATGCTCCGCGACTGTGCCCACATCCAGATGATGGAGGCGGAGTGGAAGAACCGCAAGGCCAAGAGGACGGAGAGCCTGGCCTCTGTGGAGCCCCTGTACACCATGGAGGACGCGGAGGGGATCATCAAGCGAATCATCCCCTGCCACTATGAAACAGAGGTGAAAATCTGTGACGAGCTGACCATCCGCTTTTCGGACATCGGCCATCTGCTGGGCTCCGCCAGCATCGAGGTATGGCTGACGGAAGAGGGCCATACGAAGAAAATCGTGTTCTCCGGGGACATCGGCAACAAGAACGATCCCCTGCTGCACAATCCCATCCCCACCAAGACCGCGGATTACGTGGTCATGGAGTCCACCTACGGCGACAGGCTCCACGGGGCGGAGCGCCCGGACTATGTACATGAGCTGGCGGCTATCCTGAAGGAGACATTCGACCGGGGCGGCAACGTGGTCATCCCGTCCTTTGCCGTGGGGCGCACCCAGGAGCTGCTGTACTTCCTGCGCAGGATCAAGGTGGAGCGCCTGGTGAAGGGCCATGAGGACTTCCCGGTGTATGTGGACAGCCCCCTTGCCGTGGAGGCCACGGAAATCTTCCAGGAGAACCGCATGGAATGTTTTGCCGGGGAGGCCCTGGAGCTGGTAAAGGAGGGCATCAATCCCATCTCGTTCGCCGGGCTGAAGCTGTCCATCACCAGCGACGAGTCCAGGGAGATTAACTTCATCGACACGCCCAAGGTCATCATCTCCGCCTCCGGCATGTGCGAGGCCGGGCGCATCCGGCATCACCTCAAGCACAACCTGTGGAGGCCTGAGTGCACCATCCTCTTCGTGGGATACCAGGCGGTGGGCACCCTGGGCCGCATGATCGTGGACGGCGTGGATGAGGTGAAGCTCTTCGGCGAGTCCATACAGGTGCGCGCGGAGATAAAGAAGCTGGTGGGCATGAGCGGCCACGCGGACAAGAACGGCCTGATCGAATGGGTGTGCGGCTTCCAGGAGAAGCCCAGGAAGATATTCGTGGTGCACGGCGAGGACAGCGTGTGCGCGGGCTTCGCGGAATGCCTGAAGATGGAATACGGACAGCGCACCTATGCGCCCTACAGTGGGACGGTGTTCGACCTGCTCTCGGGAAAGCTGGAATACGAGGCGGAGCCTGTGCCGGTGAAGAAGAAGGCAAAGGGCGCATTGTCCACGGTCTATGCAAGGCTGCTGGCCGCTGCCCAGAGGCTGCTTAACATGGTGAAGCGGATTGACGGCATGCCGAATAAGGATATGGGGAAATTCGCAGACCAGATTAATTCGCTTTGCGACAAGTGGGAAGCGTGAGAAGAAGTTCTAGGGCGCCAAAGAGGGGGCATTGCCCGCCTCTTTAGGACGCCGCCCAAGAACTTCTAGGCTCGTGCGCGAACAAGTTCGCTTTGCGAGCCGGTCTCACGCGGAAGAATGCCCGGAGGGCGGGCATTCTTCCCGGTTTGCGGCAGTTTTTTGTTCGGTGTGGCGATTGGTTTTTGGTGGGAAAGCGTATGAGTTTTGGGGGGAGATGGATGAATATTATTGCGGCGGTGGACAGGAACTGGGGCATCGGGTATAGGGGGAGGCTGTTGGTGAGCATTCCTAATGACCAGAGGCATTTCAGGGAGGAGACTATTGGGAAAGTGGTGGTGCTGGGGCGCAGGACGCTGCAGACATTTCCACAGGGGATGCCCCTGCAGGGCAGGAGGAATATCATCCTCTCCAGGGATAAGGGCTATCAGGTCAAGGGGGCCACGGTGCTGCATTCCTTGGAGGAGCTGCTGCGGGAGGTGGAGAAGTATCCGCCGGAGGAGGTCTACTGCATCGGGGGGGAGAGCGTCTATGAGGAGCTTTTGCCCTACTGCGACACGGCCCATATCACGAAGATAGACCAGGCTTACGAGGCGGACGCCCATTTCCCGAATCTGGACAGGGATTCGGAATGGGAGGTCACCGCCGACAGCGATGAGCTGACTTATTTCGACATTGCCTATACCTTCTTGAAGTATGAGAGAAAGAAATAGGATAAGACTGCCCTTCCGTGTTCCTGAAAAATGGCTGTTGTAAAGACAGTAAGGGTTGATTGACAAAGTAAACTCCACTTTGCCATAGTAAAAGCAACCCCTAAGCAT
>CAJUFO010000004.1 GCA_910585615.1 uncultured Acetatifactor sp. | reverse complement strand
TTGTTCAACTCCAAGCCAAATATTTTGCCGCACTCTTCAAGGAGTCAGCCAGTTCCGCCATCAGAGGACACCATCCAAAGAAGAAGTTATAGGGCAGGCAATTATATGTTGACGCAAAAAAGAAAATAAGTTATGATGTAGCAGTAAAAAACGACGACAGCCGTACCTTTTAGAAGAAATTTCTTAAAAGTGGAATACAAGGAAAGAGGTCGCAAGAAGCTGAGACTTCTTAGCGTAAGCGGAATAAAGCCTGTGGTGAACTTGACGACAGTCGATTACTCACTGCAGGCTATTTTTATAGGAAACGCAATAAGTATTTTCGGCAGGGAAAAGGGATTCTAAGGAACACCAGGTATGGAACACCAGAAGCAATACATCCCATGAGATAAAAGTACCTGACAGAAAGGCATTGCCGGGCGCCGTCACAAGGACAGTCGCCAGGGGAATGATAGAAAGCAACTCCGAACCGTACATAAGCAATGAGAATGCAAAAGGAGAAAAAGTGGAGAATTTCGCAGTCATCGACACCGAAACAAACTGGAATGACGAGGTAATGTCAATCGGCATCGTAATCGCCGACGGGTCAACCAAAGAAAAAATCGCCTCAAAATATTACATAATCACCCCGGAATACAGAGTGGGAGGAATGTTCTCGCATGAACTGAGGTCATCAGAAAACGAAGCCCGCATCACAGACAGAAAACAGGCATTAGGAGAGCTGAAACAGTGGATGGGCTCTTACCAGGTGCGGAAACTTTTTGCCTACAATGCGACCTTTGACAAGAAACATCTGCCGGAATACGCAAGCTACCAATGGTACGACATCATGCGCCTGGCGGCATACCAGCAGTACAATAAAGCGATACCGGCTTCCGCGGAGTGCTGCAAAACCGGCAGACTGAAGCGCGGATATGGCGTCGAAGATATCCTGAAAATGCTGAGCAGGAACAACAGATACCGCGAGACGCATAACGCCGTTACAGATGCGGAAGACGAACTGAAAATCATGAAGCTGCTTGGTTATGGGATAAGCGAATATGCTGCCGCGCTTATCTAGGCCGGAGAGAATCCGATTAGGGAACAACAGAAAAGAAAGGCGCATATCACCCAGGATACTGATTGGCAATCCACCAGAAGGCTTCGCCCGGGTCGTCCTCCTGGCCAAGCGGCTCTGACCTGGTTCTGTGCCGCACTGCCGGATTTCCGGTTTCCAGCAGCCAGAGTATGGAAGGCGGGCATTCCCTACTTCCATGGTATATCGCAGTAGCATCGTCCTTCTGCGTCATCCACATAAATCCTGTACCTTTCCTTCTCAGGATACTCCGGCAGAGTACAGACCGCGTTCCGGATGATATATTTGCCGAGCAGATTATAGGTATCACCGTCGGAGATTTTGCCGTTGGACAGCTGTCCGGTAATCCACCCTTTTCTCAGGAGCTGCACCAGCCATTCCTTTTTCTGCCCAAGGAGGCTCCGCGTCTTCTCATTGTCGATATCCGTGAAGGCCATCAGCAGATAGGAGAGGGGAATCCCTTTCTGGGACGCCGCCTGCCCGGGCCCGAAGGCAAGGAACCTCTCCCCCAGAGGCCCCAGCAGCTTATCTATCCATGCCTCATCCACAGGCCGGACGGACGCCAGGAGGCGCAGCACGCATATCCCTGCGGCGACGCACTCCCCCTGCGTACAGAAATTCCCGAAACAGGTCTTCCGAAACTATACCACATTGAATATGACAACTGCACGTCATATTTCCCAGGCATTCTCTGAAATTTTCCCTTGCAATTCCGCCCTGGCCATGTTACCCTAATAGAAGCAGGGAATAAAAGTCTGAAGCATTCTGAAGGCGGTAGTGCTGTTTCTGTAATTCATGGCAATGGAAGGCTCGGGAAGGGTATTCCATTGTTCCGAATTTTCTGCCGGGCGGCAGCCTGTACCCAGAGAACTGAAATCGACAGAGTGCAATGGAGAGATTGTGCCATGCTTTATGATGGAAGAGGGGCATTCCATAAAAGAGAGGCATTCCATGGAAAAAATGCATTCCATGGAAAAAGCTATTTTTATGGCAGAAAAGCGTCCCCGCATCCTTTAAAAAATAATTGAGGAGAGAATGAATTTATGGAAGAGAACCTTGTGACACAGACTGCGATTGATTCGGCAGGCGAAGCGTCGGAGACGGAAGAGAACCCTTCCGAGGCGCCCACGGCATACGACAGGATATACCTGATAGACAGCGAGAACATCAGCGATGAATGGGTAGACCTTCTGGACACCATAGACCAGCGGGACGCCATTTTCGTATTCTACACAGGCAAGAGCACCCACATAAACTGCGAGCGCGTGTACAAGCTGATGCGGCACGGCATGGGCAGGGTGCAGTGGATAAGATGCTTTGAGGGGAATAATGCCCTGGACTTCCAGCTCGTCACCGAGCTTGGGGCGAAGATTTCCAAAGGGGAGGCCGCCGAATACATCATCGTCTCCAGGGACAACGGTTACAACTGTGTAGTCCGATATTGGAAGGAAAGGGGAATCGCCATATCCAAAAAGGGAACAGTTATGGCGAAGAGGACAGAAGAGCCAGGGGAGGCGATCCCTGCGGCAGGGCCGTTCCGCGGGGAAAGGGAAGCGGCCCTGGAGGAGCCAGAGAAAGCTGCGTCCGACGAGGATTTCCTCCATGCATTATTGAAATCGGTGGACATCATGGATAATGGCCTGCTGTACGGAGCGCTGACCGCCTTTGAGGGCATGACGGCAGGCGCAGAGGAGTACCGGCGGCTCAGGGATCTGGACGAAGAAGACAAGGAGACGCTGCGAGGGCTGCTGCTGGAGGACAGGCACGAGAGGGGTGTGAATTATGTCAGGCTCCTGGCGCACAGGAACGGCTGGGCCGCGGACGACGCGGAGGAGCTGTACCAGGCTATCCTGAGCGGCCCTAAGAAGAATAAGGCCAAATATCGAAAGGCCCTGGCAGAGAGATTTGGGAAGGAACCGGGGGAACGCTATTACCTCGTCACCAAGAGCCATTACAATTACGTGAAAAAGATATAGGGCCAGGCGCGAAAGAAGGACGGCTTTGGAAGGAAGCGATGCCATATGGGAAAATTGGACAGACTGAGCATATACATAAGCATGATTCTGCGCCACAGGCCCCAGGAAGCCCACATCACCTTGGACGAGCACGGATGGGCCGACGTGGAGGAGCTGCTGGCGGGAGTCGCCGGCACCGGCAGGGAAATCGACAGGGATATGCTGGAGGAGATTGTTGCCACGGACAAGAAGATGAGGTACAGCTTCAACCAGGATAAGACCCTGATCCGGGCGAACCAGGGCCACAGCATACCGGTGGACGTGGAGCTGAAGGAGCAGGAGCCGCCGGAATTCCTGTACCACGGTACTGCCGCGGCGTTACTGGAAGCCATAAGGGCGGAGGGCATAAAGCCCATGAGCCGTCTCTATGTGCACTTGTCAAAGGATGGAAAGACTGCCCTGACCGTGGGGAGACGTCACGGGGAGCCGGTGGTCTTAAAGGTACACAGCGGTGAAATGTACAGAACCGGATGCCCGTTCTATCTGTCAGAGAACGGCGTATGGCTCACGAAAATGGTAGCGCCGGGGTACTATGAGGAAATGGAGCTGCAGGAACAGGAAATCGGCTCGGTTCCACATACCTGAGCCCGGATCATTGAGGAACCCGGACAGTGCAGCTCCCGGATAGCGCGACCACCCAGACAGTGTGGCTCCCGGACAGCGCGGAGCCCGGACGGAGCGGTTCCGGGTGTCCAGGCCGGTGCGCCACAGAAAATCCCAGAATGACAGAGGAGAATTAGAGACAGAATGACCGCAAGAGAAGCCCTAAAACATTTCTTCGGCTATGACTCCTTCCGGAAAGGCCAGGAAGACATCATAGCGTCCATCACGGCAGGCCGTGACGTGCTTGCCATCATGCCCACAGGCGCGGGCAAGTCCATATGCTATCAGGTTCCGGCGCTGATGCTGCCCGGCGTTTGTTTAGTGATATCGCCCCTGATCTCCCTGATGCAGGATCAGGTAAAGGCCCTGAACGAGGTGGGCATCCACGCTGCGTTCATCAATTCCTCCCTGACAGAGGGGCAGATTAGACGTGCGCTGGCCCTTGCGGCGGAGGGTGCCTACAAGATTGTCTACGTAGCCCCGGAGCGGCTGGAAAGCTATGACTTTCTGGAATTTGCGGGAAACGTGGAAATCTCCATTGTGACCGTGGACGAGGCCCACTGCATCTCCCAGTGGGGACAGGACTTCCGCCCCAGCTATCTGAAAATCGTGGACTTCATCCGAAACCTCCCGAAAAGGCCCATCGTCAGCGCCTTTACCGCCACAGCCACGGAGGAGGTGAAGGAGGACATCCTGTGCATCTTAAGCCTCATCGACCCCTATGTGGCAGTGACAGGCTTCGACAGGGAGAACCTGTATTACCGGGTGGAGAGCATCCGGAAGAAAGACGAATTCATAATAGACTACATAGCGGCCCACCCGGAGGACAGCGGCATCATCTACTGTGCCACCCGGAAGAATGTGGACAAGCTTTTCGAGACCCTGTTCAAAAGGGGCGTCCCCGTCACCAGATACCATGCGGGCATGGACAATGAGGCCAGGAAGAAGAGCCAGGACGACTTCATCTATGACCGCGCCCCTGTCATCATAGCCACCAACGCTTTCGGCATGGGCATCGACAAGTCAAACGTGAGATACGTCATCCACTACAACATGCCCCAGAGCATGGAGAACTACTATCAGGAGGCCGGCCGCGCCGGGCGGGACGGGGAGCCGTCCCAGTGCATCCTGCTCTTCTCGGCCCAGGATATGGTCATCGACAGGTTCCTGCTGGAGAAAAAGGACTTCTCGGGCCTGGACGAGGAGGAGGCGGAGCTGATAAAGCAGCGGGACATGCGCCGCCTTCAGGTCATGGAGGGGTACTGCCGGACTGCCGGGTGCCTGCGCAACTACATCCTCAACTATTTCGGGGAAAAGGCCGTCACGCCCTGCGACAACTGCGGCAACTGCCACCGGGAATACCAGGAGCAGGACATGACAGCCCAGGCCAAACAGGTCATCAACTGCGTGGCGGAGACAAAGGGCCGCTATGGGCTCACCATCGTCCTGGGGACTCTGATGGGGGCGGACAGGGCAAGACTGCGGGAGCTGGGCACCGTGGAGTATAAGACATACGGGGCGCTGAAGGACTACAGGGAGCCCCAATTGCGGAGCCTGATCAGCCAGATGGTGGAGGAGGGCTATCTATACCAGACACAGGAGCAGTACAGCGTGCTGAAGATGGGGGACATCGCCCCTCTGCGGGATGAAAGCACCCGGGTGATGATGCGCATTTACCAGGAGAAGGAACCGGAGAGGAGCCTGGACGGAAGGAACTCGGAGAAAAAGAAGGCTCCCCGCAGGAGCACGGACGCCCTTACCTCCGTAGGCTACGACCTGTTCGAAGCGCTGCGCAAGCTCCGCCTGGAAATCGCCAGAGAGGAGTCGCTGCCGCCGTATATCATCTTCAATGACAAGACGCTGATTGACATGTGCATAAAACTGCCGAAAACCGCAGAAGATTTAGTGAAAGTCTCCGGCGTGGGGGAGAGGAAGCAGGAGAAATACGGGGACAGGTTCCTAAGCGCCATAGCGTCCTTTGCGGAATCCCATCCCCATTCGGTGACAACCATCCAGGCCCGGGAGGATGAGGCGGACGGCGACGGGGATGGCAAGCTTTCCGGGCGACAGGAATTGAAATCTTCTGCCAAGCCAAAGTTCGACAGAGCGGAGTTCAACCGGGCGAGGAACCGTCCGGACGGGGCGGGCGCGGCCTGGAGCGCGGAGGAGGACGAGCGGCTGAAGCAGGAGTTCCAGGATGGAATGACTATGGCGGAAATGGCCAGGCAACACAGCAGGACCAGAGGCGGCATCAAAGCCAGGCTGAAAAAGCATGGCCTGATAGAGATGTAGCGATAAATGTAATAATATGTAATGACAAAAATGTAGCGATGACAGAGCATAAATGGAGGAAAAAAGTATGTTGGAGACAGGAACAAAGGCGCCGGATTTCGAGCTGCCGGATCAGAACGGGGAGATGCACAAATTGTCGGATTACGCAGGGAAGAAGGTGATCCTGTATTTCTACCCCAAGGACAACACCCCGGGATGCACCAAACAGGCCTGCGGCTTTTCGGAGCGGTATCCCCAGTTTACGGAAAAGGGAGCGGTGGTGCTGGGAGTCAGCAAGGACACGGTGGCATCCCACAAGAAGTTCGAGGAAAAGTACGGCCTGGCGTTCACGCTGCTGGCCGACCCGGAGCGGAAGGTCATCGAAGCCTACGATGTGTGGAAGGAGAAGAAGAATTACGGCAAGGTTTCCATGGGCGTGGTGCGCACCACCTACCTGATTGACGAGGAGGGCATTATCATCAAGGCCAATGACAAGGTAAAGGCGGCGGAGGACCCGGAGAAGATGCTGAACGAAGTGTGAACGGAATGAAGATTTTCTAAGCCCGCAAAATCAAGGGCGCGGAAAGCTTACAGGGAGACGCGATGAAGATTATTTTGTCACCGGCCAAGAAGATGAAGGTGGATACGGACAGCCTGGAGCCTTTGGGGCTGCCGCAGTTCGTGGAGCAGGCTGACGGCCTTCTTTCCTGGCTGCGGGGGCAGTCCGGAGAAGAGCTGCAAGGCCTTTGGAAATGCAACGACAGCATTGCCAGGGAGAATTTTGACCGCATTGCACATATGGACTTGCGGCGGAATCTGACCCCGGCAGTGCTGGCCTACGAAGGGATTGCCTACCAGTATATGGCACCCGCCGTATTTGAGAGGGAACAGTACGAATATGTGCAGGAGCATCTGCGGATACTGTCGGCATTTTACGGCGTGCTGCGGCCCATGGACGGCGTTGTGCCCTACCGGCTGGAAATGCAGGCAAAGGCCGCTGTGGGCGGACACAAGAATCTGTATGAATTCTGGGGAAACAGGCTGTATCAGGCGGTTCGGGACAGCAGCGGGCTTTTGATAAACCTTGCCTCCAAAGAATATTCGAAATGCGTCGAGAGATACCTGACAGAGAAGGACAGGTTCATTACCATTACCTTCTGCGAGGAATCGGACGGAAAGCTGGTGACGAAGGGGACTTACGCCAAGATGGCCAGGGGCGACATGGTGCGGTTCCTGGCAGAGGAAAAGATAGAGGAACCTGAGGAGCTCAAGCGGTACAGGAGGCTGGGGTACGCATTCCGGGAGGAATTGTCCACGGAGACGGAATATGTCTTTGAAAGAATGAAGACGGATACATAGTCACATGAAGGTTCATAGCCATAAGGCAGGGAAGGGGCGAGGCCCGGCATGATAAAGATTGCAGTCTGCGACGATGACGAAAAGATTCTGGGGGAGACCCTGGAGCTGCTGAGACACTATAAAAAGCTTCCCCTCACCGCGGATGCCTACACCAGCGGGGAGGCCCTTCTGGCGGCTGGAAAGAAATACGACATCCTGCTGCTGGATATCGACATGGAGGGGCCCAACGGCATCGAGACCGCCCGGCGCATCCGGGAGGTGGACAAGGAGGTGAAGCTGATTTATGTCACCAATTACAGCGACTACACCATCTTCGCCTTTGGGGTGCATGCTTTCGCCTATCTGCTGAAGCCCCTGAAAGCGGAGGAGCTCTTCGCACAGTTGGACGAGGCTCTTGCCTATGGGCTGGCGGGGCCTGAGCCGGAGCTGGAGTTCCTGGCGAAAGAGGGGATCGTCCACATCGTGCCCTCCAGGATCCTGTGTTTCGAATACCTGAGCCGTCAGGTGCTGATGTACACTGAGGAGCGGGTCTGGCATTTGAAGCGCCAGATTACCGAGCTGGCCCGGGAGATGGAGGGCTACGGATTCGCCATGCCCCACAAGAGCTTCGTGGTGAACCTCTATGCGGTACAACGTATCCATGGATATGAAATCACGCTTACAGACGGGAGGATAATCCCTCTGTCCCAGAAGAAATCCGCCGGGTTCCGCAGGGCATTGAACGAATATCTGGCGGGAGAAAGGGGGCAGGCGGCGTGGAAATCCTGATTTACATAGTGATTCCCTGTGTGGGAAGCGTGTTCCTCTTGGGGGGCATGTTCTACGGGGCTTACCGGATGTCAGGGTATGCAGGCCTGCCCGGGCGGGAAGACAGGCTTCTGGGGGAGGATATGCCCCGGCGGAAGGACGTATCGCGGCTGAGAGACGCGCCCGGACAGGAGGGGATGGCCCGTCGGAAGGGCATATCGCGGCTAAGGGGCATGGCCGGGGAGAAGAGGATGTCCTGGCGTGAGAGCATGTTCCGGCGGGGCCTGCCCGGGCGGACGCTTGGCATCATATCGGCCTATATATTGGTGTGTGTGGCATTCTCCAGCCTGGGGAATACCTGGGTGAACCTGTTTTTTCAATTCCTGTTCCCGCTGGTGGCATGGCGGGCCTATGGGACGCCGAAGATTTACTGCCTGTACTATCTCATCCTGTCCGTGGCGGTGTGGCTTACGGATGTGGCGGCAGTGCTGACGTATCAGGTGCTGGTGGCGGAGGGGGCTCTGTATCTGAATGCGCCCCAGCTCCAGTATATTCTGCTGGTGGCGGCCACCAGGATGGCGGAGTTCATGGTGATCCTGCTGGTGTCCATGGCGGTGGGGCGCAGGGCCGGGCGGCATATCACCGTGAGGCAGGTGGCGCTCTCCGTCCTGCTGCCTCTGTATTCCGTCTTCAATATGTACTGCATGCTGTATCTGGTACAGATTTTTCCCACAAAGGAAATGCTGGTTCTGCTGGGAATCAACCTGTTGCTGCTGATTGGGCTGAACATCTATTTCTGTGTGCTGGTGGACGTGATGAGCGAGAACCACAGGCTGGAGAACGAGCGCAATCTCTACCGGGCCCAGGCCCGGATGCAGCATCAGTACTACGAGCGGGAGGAGGAGAAGTACGAGGCCTCCCGGAAGCTTATTCACGACATCCGTAACCATATCCAGGCCATGGAGGCGCTGTACGCCAGAGAACATGCCGGTGGCGCCGTGGGAGGGGATGGGGGGAGGGAGGCTTCCGGTGCCGCCGAAGGGGATACCTGTGGCGATGTGCCTTATGCCGCCGGAGGAAGTGCCTGTGGAGACGCTTTTGGTGATGCCCGCAGCGCCGTCTGTGAGGATTCCCATGGAGCCGCCCATATAGCGGAAAAATACGCCGGGGACATCCACCGGATGCTGAATAGCTTTCAGCAGAGATACTACACCTCGGAAAAGCTGCTGAACATTATATTAAATGATAAAGCGAAGATAATGCAACGCCTAAACGTCAGAGAGGACATGAAGGTGGGGGAGTTGTCCCTGGATTTCATGAGAGAAATGGACGTGACGGCCCTGTTCGCCAATCTGCTGGACAATGCGGTGGCGGCTGCGGCGGAGAGCAGGGAGAAGTATGTCCGGCTGCGGGTGAACCGGGTGCGGCAGTTCCTATCCGTCATCCTGGAGAACAGCTGCGACACAGCCCCGGTAAAGGCAGGCAGCACATTCCGCTCCCGCCAGGCAGGGCATCAGGGGCTGGGCCTGAAAATCATCCGGCAGACCGTGGAGCAGTACGGTGGGGACATGCAGATGGACTGGAAAGACGGGGTGTTCACCGTCAGGGTGATGCTGACGGCGGAGGCGCTTACACCGTCCGATTTGAGATGATGCTGTCTTTCAGGAGCGATATGCCATACCTTAGGTAAGGCATATTGCTTTTTTGCTGTGGGGACTTTAAAATAATGGCATAGGTAACGGACAGTCCGGACAGAATCTGGGCGGACGCGCAGCGGCTTTCGTCAGAAATGTCCGCGGCGGGGAAGTTTGTTTCCGCGAACAACGAGCCAAGTGGCTGCTTGCAGACATTTGGCGGCTGCCGCGAGGGACCAATACTGCTCTGCAGGGCTGCAAGTTTGATATCCCGTTGCTTGCAGCGGGGTCTTTGATTCAGGAGGTGGGTACATGTTGGTGGCGAGCTTGATTGTGGGGATCGCGATATGTTTCGGAGTGCCGATCGTAGGCCTGGTGCTCCTGATGCGAAAGCGCAGGGGCACCGGGAAAGCCTTTGCCTGGGGGGCAGCGGCGTTCGTGGTGAGCCAGTTGCTGATTCGCATACCTGTCCTGCAGTTCGTACTGCCGAACTTCGGATGGTTTGCGGTGATGCAGCTATATCCCTGGAGATACGGCCTGTTCCTGGGGCTGACGGCGGGGCTGGCGGAGGAGACGGCCCGGTGGATCGCCGCCAGGTATCTTCTGAAGGGGAAAGACACCATGGAGCACGGCCTGGCGTTTGGCTTAGGCCACGGCGGCATAGAGGCCATGCTGCTGGTGGGCCTCAATATGATTGCCGGTGTGGTGATGGTGCTGGCCGGACAGGCAGAGCTGCTCGGGACGACAGGGGCAAGCGTCCTGGTGTCCGGGGCGGAGCGGCTCTCTGCCATGGCCTTCCATGTGGGTGCGTCGCTGCTTGTCATGTACGGCGTGCGGACGGGCAGAAGCGCCCTGTATTGGGCGCTGGCGGTGATATTGCACGGAGTGTTGGACGCTGCGGTGGTGATACTGCCGGCTGTATTCGGCGTGGGCGTCCTGGGGATTGAGCTTTGGGCGGCTGCGCTGGGCGGCCTGACACTGGCGGCGGGAATCTGCGCCTGCCGGAGAAAGGGTGCTTAAGGCGTGTGCATAAATAAATAAGCGTCCGGGATAGGAAGTCCGGACAGAAGGAGGACAAATATGAGGACAAATAGGAAGACGGAGATGACTGCAAAGAAGAAAGGAAACCTTGGCCGCATCCTGGGGAAGGGCATTTTCATGGCCCTTATCATGGCCGCGTCAATGCTCCTGCTGATGGGCTGCAGCGGCACGAAGCTTTCCGGCGACTTCGATGAGGAGAAGGTGAAAGCTGCGGCTCATGAGGCCATCGACCATCTGACGGCCGGGGAATACGAGGAATGCGTGGCGCTCATGGGCGAAGAGATGCAGGCCGCCCTATCGGCGGAGGTCCTGGCCGCCAATATGGAGACCATCACCGGGCAGAAGGGAGCCTTTCAGGAGTACAAGAGCAGCTCCGTGGTGGGCCAGAAGGATAAGGACGGCGCGGAATGCGCGGTGGCCGTAATCGTGGCTGCCTTCGAAAAGGGGACTGCCACATTTACCATGAGCTATAATAAAGAGATGGAGATGATTGGATTCTGGATAAAATAAGGGAATCGGGAAAAGCCTTCAAAGAGACAAGCCGGCCCACAGCAGAAAAATCAGCATGATCCACACAGAAAAAGGCTGCTCGTAGCGGAGCAGCCTTTTTTATTCCCGCGAATGCCGCGAGGGTCAAATACCAAAGTGTCCGAAGGACACTTTCTGCTCTGCAGCGTTGCAAGCTTGATGCCCCATTGTTTGCAGCGGGGTATTTGATTCGGGCTATTACCATTCCCTGGGGAAGTACCTGGGGGCCATCGGGGATTTCTATCAAAAATAGCCTTTCCGCGCTGCCTCTGCCGGGAAGCCCTTGCCGGGGATCCATTGGGACACGATATAGCCAAAAGCATATAGATAGATAGTATAATATATATTTGACTATATGGCTGACATTATGTATGATAAGGCAAATAGTGAAACTGTTGCTGAGCAGAGTCGTGCAGGAGGGAAAGATGAATCGGTTGAAATGTGCAGACAGAATGCAGAACGTGCATTCGGATATCAGAGGGCCTCTGTTTGTGGAGGCGATGGAAATGCAGGCCAGGGGAATCGAGGTGCTGCGGCTGAATACCGGGAACCCGGCGACCTTTGGGTTCGGGCTGCCGGACAGCATCGCGCAGGCCCTGGTGGGGCAGGAGGAAAAGGGAGTGGGGTACTGTGATTTCAAGGGCATGCCCCAGGCCAGGGAAGCCATCTGCGCATATGAGCAGAAGAAGGGAATCCAGGGCATCACGCCGGAGGATATCTTCATCGGAAACGGAGTCAGCGAGGTGGTCTCCTTCGCGCTGATGCCGCTGCTGAACCCGGGGGACGAAGTGCTGGTCCCCACGCCGAACTATTCCCTCTGGAGCAATTCCGTATACCTGGCGGGGGGCAGGCCCGTTTTCTATGTATGCGACGAAAAGGCGCACTGGTGCCCGGACGCCGGGGATATCCGCGCCAAAATAACGGACAGGACAAAGGCGATCGTGCTGATCAACCCCAACAACCCCACGGGAGTGCTGTATCCGGCGGAGATCCTGTCCCAGGTGGCGGAGATCGCGCGGGAGAACAATCTGCTGGTATTTTCCGATGAAATCTATGACCGGCTGGTCATGGACGGGCTGGAGCACACTTCCTTCGCGTCCCTGGCCCCGGATCTGCCGGTGGTGACCATGAACGGCCTCTCCAAGTCCCACTGCCTCTGCGGATACCGCTGCGGCTGGATGGTCATCAGCGGGCCGGAGCATCTGACAGAGGAGTACAGACAGGGAATCGTGCAGTTGACCTCCATGCGCCTCTGCTCCAACACCCTGGCGCAGCTGGTCATCCCGGCGGCGCTGGAGGATATGGAGACCCCGTCGTCAATGGTCAGGCCCGGAGGCCGCATCTATGAGCAGAGGCAGGCCACGGTGGATGAACTGGAGAAGATAGACGGCCTGACCTTCGTCAAAAATGACGCCGCCTTCTATCTGTTCCCTAAGCTGGATATACAGAAGTTCCACATTACGGACGACAGGAAGTTCGCCAGGGACCTGCTGCACGCCACGAATATCCTGCTGGTGCCCGGCAGCGGCTTCGACTGGCCGGAGCCGGACCATTTCAGGATCGTCATGCTGCCTGAGGCAAAGGAGCTGCACAGCGCCATGGGGAAGATGGGCGCTTTCCTGGACGGCTACAGGCAGGACTAGTACACCGGGTACGAGGGAGAGGATGAGATGAGACAGCGGGAAAATATGAAAAGTACCTTACAGAAATACGTCACAATCGTCTTCGGAGTGGTGCTGGTGGCATTTGCAATCAGTGTGTTCTACACGCCGAACAAAATCGTCAGCGGAGGAGTATCCGGTGTTTCGACTATTTTTTATCACATGCTGGGGGTCCAGCCGGGACTCTCTTTTGCGGTCATCAATATCCTGTTGCTTGCGCTGGCATGGAAATTCCTGGGGTTCGTCTTCGTCAAGGATACCATACTGGGGGCGGCGCTGCTCTCTCTGTTCGTGCAGCTGTTCAGCTATCTGCCGCCTTTGACGACGGATGTCTTCCTGGCCTCCATCTTCGGGGCCGTTTTCTACGGGGCGGGCGTGGGCCTGGCCTTGATAGAGGGCGCGTCCACCGGCGGCACGGACATCCTGAGCAGGCTCGTGCAGAAAGCCTTTCCCCATGTGAAGATCGGGAGCATTCTGATGCTGGTGGACGCGCTGGTGATCCTGCTGTCGCTGATCGTCTTTAAGACGATCAACCTGGCGCTGTACGGCATACTGGCGCTTTTTGTGGCGTCCTTCTCCATCAACCTGCTGATCAGCAAGCTGAATGTGTCGAAGCTGGCCTTTGTGGTGACGGACAAGGGGGAGGAGATATCGAAATTCCTGGTATCGCATTCCCCCAGAGGCGTCACGATTATCGAATCCGTGGGCGCGTACACTATGGAGAAAAACGAAGTGCTGCTGTGCGCGCTGAAGGAGAACGAGCTTCCCCGGTTCCAGGAGGAGATACTGAGGATAGACGGTAAAGCGTTCATCATTTATTCGGAGTCCACAACGATTGTGGGGAACGGGTTCCGGGTGTTCAAATAGCGGGGGATAATCCGCTATTGGGCGGCCTCCTGCTGATAGGGCTGACAGGGCAGCGCGACACAGGCTTGGGAGGAAGAACTTTTTGTAAAAAACTGAAATAGGTTGACATGAAAAACGATTCTTTATATAATACTAACAAGAGATGAGAGAACTCATCTTGGTGTGCTGACACCATAATAATCTGACGGTTAAGCCAGTACGAAGGCTGGCAAGTTGGGGAGCAACGGAAAAACTCCACAAGAAAGCCATATATGGTAGGATGGCAAGTTGGCAGACAACAGAAAAATCAGCATGATTACGACAGAAAAAGGTTGCTCATAGAAGAGCAGCCTTTTTTGTTGGATGAGGGAATGGATATGAAAAAATACGATGAGAAATCAGCACTGCCTGTTATTCTTCAAGCTGCAAAAGATTATGAGGCAAAAACTGTGCGATCAACTGTATATGCCCTAAAAGCACTCCAAACATTACATGGGAGTCCGATATTCCACATCCGGCTATATTCTGGTCTCTGCCCCCAAAGACAGAGGGAGAAAAATGCCCATAACATCGGCATGGCATCCGGCCAGCGCTCTAAACCACTGCATCCCGCATAAATACTGGATATGCAGTGGTTTATCGCTTTCGCGGCTATAGACAGGATTTTGCCATATGCGGGGGGCAATGCAGTCCTGGGAAGAATCTCCCACAGCCTCCCGCCATTATCCCGGCAAAAGAACTTCAACCCGGCAGCACGCTGCGCTTCAGGCTGCTGTAGGCCGTCAGGATATACACCAGATAGATCAGGAAGAACAGCCCAAGCGTCACCCCCAGTATCCCGGCCAACTGCCAGTCTCCGCTAATGGCCCCCGGCTCAAAGGAATGCCCCATGGCCACGAGCAGGGGGATGCTGATCAGCAAAGGCGGCACCGCGGGCATGGCATAGTACACCGCCAACTGCCTGCGCAGCGTCCGGGCCATCTCCCGCCTGTCCATGCCCAGCTTCTCCAGCAGACCGAACTGCCGGGCCAACCGCGGCCCCTGGCTGAGCTGCTGCACGGTGAGGATGGTGGCGGACACAAGGGTCAGCACCAGCGCCAGATAGAAAAGAGGAAAGATCGTGGTGGCCGACACGGAGGCATATTCCCGGGCCACAGCGTCCTTTGCCAGCAGGAAATAGGAATCCCGCGCATGTCCCTGACCGGAATCCTCCCCCGCACCGTCATGGATGTCCCGCAGCCTGTCGTAATCCGCCTCGCTCAAAGGCTCCAGGGTCATGGCCGCATAGACGCTGTGGCTCACCGGGCGGGAAGAGAGGCATTCGTCCGGCACCACCAGCAGGAAGCCCCGCCCATTGCCGTCCCACAGCTTCTGGGAGAAGGATTCCGTATAGATTGCGCCCGGGGACAGGGTAGTCCCGCCCACGCTGACACTGGTGTCATAATCTTCCAGGGCGTTCTCCAGATATGCCATGCAATGGATGATATACCGCCCCGGCTCCGCAGGCGCTTCCGGATAGCCCAGCATGGCCCGGAGGGCGGCATAGTCGCTGTAGGCCATGAGGGGGTCGTAAGCGTAGTAGGCATAATAGTCCGTGCGTTCCAGAAGGTAATCCGTCATCTGCCGGGTCTCTCCCTGATAGAGCCGGTATTGCCTGGAACCGCGCAGGGGAATATTTTCCTCAATATAGTCCAGATAGGGCCCGAAATCCGCAGGCGCCCCGTCCGTGGTGCCGATGAAGATGTCGCAGCAGGTAGTCCCCTCCACCCGGCTCTGGAACAGGACACCGAAGAGCATGCCTGCGCCCTCGCTGACGATAGTGCCCGTGAACAGCAGGGAAATCGTGGCCATGGTCATCCCCATAGTGCCCAGCTTGAAAGAAAGGGTGCGGAACACCAGCAGCGTATGGGTGCCGTACTTCTTCCCGGGCCTGGCATTGAAATAGGCCGGTACACCGGAGGAAAAGCTTAAGAAGAAGCCGTACAGGAAGAATATCACAAGGGCCGCGCCCATGATGCCCATGAGGAGGCTTCCGCTCAGCAGCAGCAGAGTCCCCAGAATGCCGCTGGCGATGGAAACGGTGAAAACACGCCGTCGCCCGCGGCTGCTTTGGATGGCCTCTTCCTCTCCCCGTCTGTCATAGGACAACAGCTCACGGATCTGCATCCTGCGCAGGCGCTTCCCGCAGCTGCGCAGTGCCAGCAGATAGATTACGGCAAAGTAGGCAATCGTCAGCGCTACGGCCTTGGGCGAGGCGGAAAGGCGGAAAGTATAGGGCATATGGAACAGGGACAGGGTGACGGCCCGCAGTATCTGGAAGAACAGGCCGCCCAGCAACAGCCCCACAGACAGGGCTGCAGCCCCCGTCGCCAGATTCTCCAGGATGAACAGCCGTGCCACCTGACCGTTCTCCAGGCCGATGAGGATATAAGTGCCAAGCTCCCTGCTCCGCCTGGAGAGCATGAAATTCATGATATAGCGGATCAGCCACCCCATGATGGCGATGACAACGGCGCTCACCAGGACGGTGATAAGCGGCAGGCTGCTCATAAAGGAGGACAGGGCCCGGAGCTCCTGGGAGAACACCAGCCCGTTGAAAGCGTGGATCAAAGCGGCGGACAGGATGACTGTGACGAAGTAGACCAGATAGTCCCTGGCCTGCCTCCTGGCATTCCGCAGGGAAAGCTTACATAACGTCACGGATATCACCTCCCAGCAGACCCAGCACATCCAGGATTTCATGATAGACCGCGGCCCTTGCCCGCTTCCCCCGAAGCAGCTCGTTGAACAGCCGCCCGTCCTTCAGGAACAGCACCCGGGAGGCATAGCTGGCGCTGTATGCGTCATGGGTCACCATGAGGATGGTGGCCCTCATCTCACGGTTCATCTTCGCCATGATTTCCAGCAGGTTCTTGGAGGCCCTGGAATCCAGGGCGCCCGTGGGCTCATCCGCCAGTATCAGGGACTGCCCCGCTACCATGGCCCTGGCGCAGGCCGCCCGCTGCTTCTGGCCGCCGGAGACCTGGGTGGGGAATTTCTCCAGGATATCGTCGATTCCCAGACGCATGGCCACATCCTGCACCCTGTCCCTTACCAGGTTGGGATCCATGTGGTTGATGGTCAGGGCCAGGCCGATGTTCTCTTCCAAAGTCAGGGTGTCCAGCAGGTTGAAATCCTGGAAGACGAAGCCCAGCCTCTCCCGCCGGAAGCGGGCCAGCTCCTGCTGGGGGAGCTCGGAGATATCCTGTCCGTTCAGCAGGATATGGCCCGCGCTGACCGTGTCTATGGTGGAGATGCAGTTCAGGAGCGTGGTCTTGCCGCTGCCGGAAGCCCCCATGATGGCGATGAACTCCCCCTCCGCCACATCGAAGCTGACCCGGTCCAGGGCTTTGGTCACATTGTTCCTGCTTCCGTAATACTTCTCGATTGCCTGTACTTGCAGCATGTGTTTTTTCGATAACGTCCAAACGCCTCGTCGGGACGACGTTTCGGGACGTTACAGCCTCCTTTCTTAGGTCATTTCTGATAAAAAAATCATACACTACCGCCGGGGAAAATGGTATCGAAGAGATATTCATTCAGGTTACAGATTTGTAAGAAAAGGAGGGACGGGCAAAAAAGGCCCGCTCAGGGCAGCGTCTCCCTGGCGGGAAAGGTAAGGATCACAGCGGTGCCCTGCCCCTCCAGGGACCGGGCCTCCAGGCGGATTTCCAGCATGGCGGCCAGCTTCCGGCACAGATACAGGCCCATGCCTGTGGAGCCGCCCCGGGCGCGTCCGTTGCTGCCTGTGAAACCCCTGTCAAAGATGCGGGGCAGCTCCTGGGCCGGGATGCCCAGTCCATTGTCGCTGACCGTGAGCTGCACCTGGCGGCCCAGGGGCTTTGCGGCCAAAACGATCACAGGCTCCGGATTCCGGTAGCGGACGGCATTCTGCAATAGCTGTCCCAGCAGAAAACACGCCCATTTCCCATCGGTATACACCGTCTGCTCCAGGCCCTGGGTCTCGATGCGCACGCCGCTCTGGATCAGCAGGGAGCGGTGCTGTTCAATGGCCTCCGCGGCGATGGCCTCCAACGAAGACTGACGGATGAGGAAATCCTGTTCCGGACTTTCCGCCCGGGCGTAGAACAGGGCCCGCTCCACATGGTTTTCTATTTGCGACAGCTCTGTAATCAGTTTCCGGCGCAGGACACTGTCAGCGCCCCGGCAGATCAGCCGCGCCGCCGTGATGGGAGTCTTGATTTCGTGCACCCAGCTCTCGATATATTCCCGGTACTCCCGCTGGGCAGCCCGGGCGTCGGAGACCGCTTCGACAGCCCCCTTGCCCGCCCGGCGCATCAGCCCAAAGAGCGCCCGCTCCCGGACGGTCTCCGGCCTGGGGAGGCATTCCGCGAACAGGTGCTTCTGATCCAGCCCCTCCAGGATGGCTTCCAGCTCCAGGAGCCGCCCCCTGCATTTCAGGAAGTCGACGGCCTGCATCGCCAGAAAGAGAATGGCCCACACAAGCCCCAGGATCGCCAGGATGCCGGGCTGGGTGCCCGTAAGGGACAGAAAGAGGATGGAACCCGCCCCGGCCGCAAGAAGCAGGACCAGCCGCCCCAGCCTGTCCCACAGAAATTCGCCCAATGTCATATCCGTACCTCCCCGGGAAATCTTCATTCCGTTCACACCTGATACCCCAGCCCCCCGTCTTGTCCTGATGTAGTCCGGCAGCTTCAGCCCCTCCAGCTTCCCGCGCAGCCGGGTCATATTGACGCTCAGGGTGTTATCGTCTATATAGATATGATCGTCCCATAATGCGTCGATCAGGTCTGCCCGGGAGACAATCTCGCCGGGGCGCTGCATCAGGTGGGCCAGAATCCGCAGCTCATTGCGGGTGAGCTCCACCGCCGCCCCGCCTGCGGAGGCGGTTCCCCGGGACAGGCTCACTGTCAGCCCTTTCGCCTCCAGCCTGTCGGGCTCCTGCCGGGCCCGGCGCAGCACCGTATTGATCCGGGCCAGCAGCACGGGGATGTGGTAAGGCTTTGTGATATAATCGTCTCCCCCCAGGTTCAGGGCCTGCAGCTCGTCCATGGCGGAGTCCCTGCTGGTGAGGAAGATGACGGGCACATCGGAACCCCTTCGGATCTCCATGCACAAAGTAAAGCCGTCCTTCCCCGGCAGCCCCAGGTCGAGCAGCGCCAGATGGGGCCCGAAATCCCGCAGCTGCCCGGCGACATCCGTGAAATCCGTCACCGCCAGCACCTGATGGCCCTCATTCTCCAGCAGCAGCGTCAGCTCCTCCCGGGTGGACGGATCGTCTTCTATAATCATGATTTTATGCATAACCTGAGCGCCTGCCTTTCCTTATGATTCCATTTCCTGTCTGCTTTCGGCCATATCTTTTTTGACTCCCATTTTATCACGCAATCAATGGCACATCAACAGAAATGTAACGGAAACCCCTGCCGCCTGTTCGACCATATCGGCAAAAAGCGCCCAGGGTTTCCCGGATTCTCCTAGTTCATCCTCCGGAACTGGGAGGGCGAGACGCCGGTGTGCTGCTTGAACTGCTTGCAGAAAGAAAAACAGTCCGGATACCCCAGCTGGAGGGCCAGCTTCTCCAGCGGCAGATTGCTGCGCAGGAGCAGCGCCTTGGCGCGGTTCACCCGGATACCAATGGCGTACTGCCCCATGGAGACTCCGGTGGAAGCCCGGAACTGCTTCCTCAGGGCTTCATAGCCCAGATTCATCTGGGCGGCAATCTCCTGCCCGGTGATCCGCCCGGAGTAGCGCTCCATGAGACGGCAGGCCAGCCGGATGCGGTCGTCCTCCTCCCGGGAGCGGGAGCAGCGGGACGTGATGGTGCACAGAAGCTGCTGTGCCTCAAAATACAGGCGGGTCAGTGCCTGCCCCTGGGCGCTCTGCATGGAGGACAGGAGGCTCCTGGCGGCGGGGAGGATTTCTTCCAGCGCGTTCTCCTCACACCTCATCACCGGACGGTCAGACAAAAGCCCCATGGTCAGGAGATTGTGATAGCTCTCCGCGCTGACGCAGATAAAAAACTCCAGCCACTTTCCGTCCGGCTTTACGATGGTGGAATGCTTTACGCCCGGAAGCCTTTGTACGAAAGAGCCCCGCGAAAGCTTCACGCACGTGTGGCTGCGGTCGAAATATTCCCCCTCCCCGTCCAGGAGGATCAGGCCGCCGTAATATTCAAAAGTAATGTCCCGGTTGCTCCCCCTATCGTCCGGCTTGTAGAGAAAGCCGCAGGAAAGGTTCCCGGCAGTCTGGTTGGAGCCTATGGTTCTGTAAGATACATTTGTCTTATACTCCGGCACACGCCCTCCTGTCCCGTCCTGCGCCCGCCGGAAATCCAGAACGCCCGTGCTTCATAGGAGGCACCGCCATTATCCCAGCCCGGCGAAAAGACACGTTTGCAATAAAAAATCCAAAAGCGGATTCCCATTTTTGACATATGATATTTCCCACAACAGCCATTCCACTTTAGATAAGTCCAGTATATCATTCCAATATACAGGATGCAACCGCTTCCTACAGGCATTCCAAAACAGACAAACAGGCTGCCTTTGCGCAGCAGAACGGGAGGAAAAATGACAGAGCGCGAAAACTTTCTATCCATCATCAAAAGGACGGGATATGAGCGGATCCCCGTCATGTACGATTTTTGCCCCTATCTTCAGGAGACATGCGGCCATAAGGTGGAGGAGCTGTTCCGGGAAATCGGATTCACGCCGTCCCCCATGGCCTACGGCAACGGCATTCCGGTCAGGGACTGGGACACCGAAAAGTTCCGCAAGTATTACGGCCCATTAAAGGAGGGGACCACAATCGACATCTACGGCGTGGCCAATGAGCCCGGGAGCGCGGCGGCCATGCACATGACCCACATGCGCCATCCCCTGGAGAAAATGGAGGCCTTGGAGGAGCTGGAAGCCTATCCCTTCCCCCAGTTCGTCCGGGACGAGGAGGAGATGGCAGGGCAGCTTGCCCGCAACAATGCGCTAAAGGCTCAGGACAAGGTAATCTGCGGCAGCATGCAGTGCACAATCTGGGAGACCGCCTGGTACATGCGCGGCATGGAAGTGCTGATGATGGACATGATGTCCGAGGACGAAATGGCCGGGTTCCTGTTGGACAAGGTGACGTCACTGGCCGTGCAGCGGGCGGAATATTATGTGGAAACCGGGGCGGAAATACTCTATTTCGGAGACGATGTGGGGATGCAGCGCACTGTCATGATGAGCAAAGATTTGTATCAGACCTGGCTGAAGCCCCGCCTGAAAAAAGTGGTGGACGCGGCAAGGGCCATCCGGCCGGATGTGATCATCTTCTACCACTCCTGCGGCTTCATCGAGCCTTTTATCGAGGATCTGATCGAGGTGGGCATCGACGTGCTGAACCCCGTGCAGCCGGAGTGCATGGACTTCGGGGAGATTCATGGGAAATACGGGGACAGGCTCTCCTTCCACGGGACAATCGGAACCCAGACCACCATGCCTTTCGGAACTCCGGAACAGGTGCGCGCGGAGGTGTTCAAGAACCTGGACATCGCCGGCAAGAAGGGAGGGCTCCTGGTCTCGCCCACCCATCTTCTGGAGCCGGAAGTGCCCTGGGAGAACATCCGGGCCTACATCCAGGCCTGCAGGGATTATACGCGGTAAGCTTTCCTGAGGAGGACTTTTCTCGACAGAATCCCCGAAACCCTGTCCACGGACAAGAATCCCATATGGGCAACCTGAGGTTGCATAAAGGCACTGTGGCGTTGGTGGTAAAAGCCCCTGTTATTCTGTATAATGGAATCCTGTAAAGAATCCGGGAGAGGGGGTGAGGCAATGAAATTGTCAGAAAAAATCGTAGAATTAAGAAAGATAAATGGAATGACCCAGGAAGAGCTGGCATCCATATGCAATGTGAGCAGGCAGTCCATATCCAAATGGGAAGCGGACATCGCCCTGCCGGAAACGGAAAAGCTCTTGACGCTGGGAAAGACTTTCCATGTGTCCATGGATATTTTATTGAAAGATGAGCTGGAATTGGGGGCAGTGAAAGCGGTCCATATCTGCGGCAGGAATGCGGTCCGGGAGAAGAAACGGCAACGATATGAGGGCATCCTGATCAAGGAAAGCGTGGCGGATGACGCTGTCATCGACATTATGAACGTCCATAAAGTCGAACTGTGGGACGCCGGGGGGAAACCGAAATACTGGACCGCACTGTTCTTCACAAGCGACGAGGCGGATTTTCCGGAGCGGATTTCCAGGGCCATGTCAGCCGGTTCCCATAACGGAAGCTGGTTTGTTGATTTCAAAGCGGATAATGAGAAATATATCGTTTTTAAGGATAAGATTCTACGATACAAAATAGGAAACCGGGCGGAAAAAGAGCATGTATGCGCTGAGTGCCGGAAAATGGGCGTTTCAGACGCACAGATGAACTGGCCGGAATAGGAGGGCGATATGAGAGTATTACTGACATCAGCAGGTCTGGAAACAGAGGAAATCAAAGCGTGTTTCGTGGACATGGCAGGCAAAGACATGGCTTCAGTAAAAGCATTGTTCATACCCACAGCGGCAGTGGACGCAGAAGCGATAAAGGTGCTGCCCAAATGCATGAATGATTTGTTGAAATGCGGTATTTCAGACAGGAATATCAGGGTGTGCGATCTGCATGAGGGAATGGAAGCCGCGCAGCTACAGCAGTATGACGTGGTATACATATGCGGAGGCAATACACGGTACCTGCTTGAAAGGATCAATGATACGGGATTCAATAAGTCTTTGACGGAGTATATCGATAAGGACGGGCTGGTGATAGGGGTGAGCGCCGGGAGCCTTATTTTTGCCAATAACCTGCCCGACAATCTGGGGCTGATAGATACGAAGCTGGACGTCCATTGTGCGGCCGGAGAAAAAAGGGGGAAGCTGGCCTGGCCGCTGAAGAGCAATGTAAGGCTGACGGACACCTGCGCCCTTTTGATAAGAAATCTTCCGGACGGAATGGAAATTATTGGGGAATCGTGTTATGCTGGAGGCATATAGAAAATCAGCCAAGGAGGAAAATCATGTTTGCGAGAAAACTGCAGCCGAAGGAATACTGGAGGGCGGGCCTGAACATGGCGGTGGCTTTCGAGGGCTCTTTCGAATACGGAAAGGAGCTGGAGAAATCCGAAACAGCCAGGGAGAATCCCCTGGAGGACTACTACGGGACATTCCCCGGCGAAGGGGAAGCCCCGGTGGCCTCTGTCATCATGAACAAAAAGCAGGTGCGCTTCGACGGCCACGTCCTTAAAATGGGCGGCGTAGGCGGCGTGGCCACCCTTCCGGCCCACCGCCGGGGCGGGGCCGTCAGGGCCTGTATGGAGCTGGCCCTGCGGGATCTGTACAAGGAGGGCTGCGCCCTGTCCCATCTGTACCCCTTCAGCACCGCCTACTATCGGCAGTACGGCTTCGCCCCCGCCGGAAAGACCCTGCGCTGGCGGGTAAAGCTCCGGGATCTGAAGCGCCTGCCGGATGTGGGCGGCAGGGTGCGCCAGCTTCTGCCCGGGGACGACTTAAGCCCATTGACGGAAGTTTACGCGAAAGCCTGTGGGGACACCAACTTCTCCTGCCTGCGGGAGGTCTTCGACAAGGACCTGGAGGGGGAGAAGCCGCTGAAGGACAGGCGCTGGATTTTCCTCTGGTCGGATGAAGAGGGCATTCCCGGAGGCTTCCTGATTGGCAGCAGGGTGAAGGACACCCTCCACTGCGTCACCGAATTTTCCGGCAGGGACGCCCTTATCTTCACGGACGCAAAAGCTCTTGTGGGGCTGCTGCATTTCGTGTACGAGGCGTTCATCGCCAATTTCGCGGACATCGAGTTCGGCGTGCCGGATCATATGGACCTGGCCGGGCTGCTGCCGGAGATCAGCGGAATGGATTATAAGCCTGTCTTAAACGGGATGGCGCGGGCCGTCAATGCGGAGACCCTCCTGAAGCTCTGCCGCTGCAGGGGAGAGGGGAGGCTGGCGATAGGGGTCACGGATAAGATAATCCCGGAGAACAACCATACCTTCCTGCTGGACTTCGCCCCGGGCCGGGAGAATCTGGTGGAGCGGACGGAGGGGCCGGCGGACATTGAGCTGGACGCGGGGAACCTGGCCGTGCTGCTGGGGGGCTGCCGGGGGGCGGACAGCATCGCCATGACGCCGGACATCAGGGTGAACGCGCCCGGCATAGACCTCTCCCAGGTATTCTACCGCAAGCCCTGCCATATACGGGATCTCTTCTGAGTGGACTTTCCGTTTCTCCGGCCATGATTTCCCCGGGACAGCACTTTCGGTCAAGAAAAAAGGCAACGGGCGGTGTATCCTGTGATTGTAATGACACACAGCCAAGGCCCGGGATCCCCGGAGTGCCGTCCACCGGATTGGCGCAAGGATTTCACGGCTTTGGCCGGAGGCGCGAAAGCGGCAGAAAGGCGAGGATATGCATGACAGGACACCCATATTCCGTTCCCTGAACATGATTGAGGAAAGGATCCGGGAGAAGCTCACCGTGGAGGCCCTGGCCTGGGGAGTCCATTTCTCCAAATACCATTACCAGCGCATGTTCCGGGAGGCAGTGGGGGACAGCGTCATGGGGTACGTGACCAGGAGGAAGCTGGCTCTGGCCGCCGGGGAACTGGCGGATACGGACAGCACTGTGCTGGAGATTGCATTGAGATACGGTTACGATTCCCATGAGGGCTTCACCCGCAGCTTCAAGTCCTGCATGGGGGTGACGCCCGCGGAATACCGGAAGTACCGTCTGCCTGCGAGACCGCGCGAAATGGAAAAGGAGAGAAGCGCTATGATGTATTCAAAGACCACAGACGAAATCATCCGAGAACTGAACGGGCTCATCGTGGAGGCCAGGGAGACGGCGGACTACACCAGGAAGAACATGGGGGCAGGGACGGAGGCCCTGTTCTACGAGGAGTTCTGGGACTTCACCGCAGGCAGGGCACAGGAGCTGGCCGATGGGCTGTCGAAAACGCTGGAGCAGGTCACTGCCCTGGGCCGGTGCCCGGACGGGATATGGGCCCGGTTCCGGATTGTCAAGGCCATGGAGGACGCGGCCTTTGCCGCCGGCGTCACCGCCTTTCAGACAGGGCTGATGATCGCCCGGGCCAGGGAAGGGCAGCGGCAGGCATACCAACATATATGCCTAAAGTACAGCCGCCTGGCGGAGCATGCCCGGCTGAAGGCGGGGAAGGTGGCGGATTTCCTGCAGGAGCTGGCGGGGCTGATTCTCCAGGACATGCGCCGAAACGGGGCGCAGCGCATCCGTGCCGCAGCGGAGGCCGGGCGCGCCGCTGCGGGGAAGCTGCGAGATCCCGGGCTGCCCTACGGCTATATCGCCGACGAGATTGCGGAGATTGCCCGGCGGCTGTCGGATATGCCCCTGGAAGAGGTGACGGTCACGGCGCTGGAGGATTTCCGGTTCCGGATGGACACCATCGCCTTTGCCGCCCAGATGGACGTGCTGCGGCAGCCCTCCCACAAGCCTCTGTTCGACGGAATACAGGAATTCCAGAACCGGCTGGACGATTGCGTGGAGTTCCTGCAGAGCCTGTCCCGGGAGGTGGAATGGAAGCCTGAGGGGGAATCTGAAGGAACGCAGGAGGGCTCCCCGGAAAGGGGGCCGGTGAAACTGTACAGCGACCTGGCCATGCAGGAGGGCATGCTGCTGTTCTGGCTGAAGGGGGAGATCCAGAAGCTGGGGACGCTTCTGGAGGAGCCCCAAAGAGCCGCGCTGGAAGGTGTCTGCGACAGGATGGCGAAGGCGGTGGAGCTGTGCGGCAATGCCGCCGGGGAGACCGGGCCAGGGGAAATCCTCCGGCTTCTGCAGGCGGCGTATGAGGAGCTGGCCGTCCGGGCCGGGGAGCTCGGCGAATATGGCGGCGCGCTGGCCTATATCGCGGAGGAGGTGAAGGTGCCGTTTCCGTATCTGGCGGCTGACAGGTAATATAAGGATGGTGCCATCCACTATGCGATGCCGGTAAAGAATATGGTATATGATGCCCTCCAGTATGCGAAGCAGGTATCCATTGCCGCGGCTTCCCATAAGCGTTCAGGCGATTACAGGGGAGCCGATGGGGATGAGTACCTGTCAGGGTTCATGAAGCAGGACAGGCTCCTGCCTGTAGTGACCCTTGTGGTCTGCTTCAATGCCGAGGAATGGGACGGGCCGATGTCCATCCATGAGATGTTCGGGGAGCAGGACGCCAGGATACTGGCGCTGGTGCCGGACTATAAGATCAACCTGGTCGCCCCGGCGTCCATAAAGGACAGCGACTTTGGGAAATTCCGGACATCCCTGAAAGAAGTGCTGTCCTTCATCAAATATTCACAGGATGCTGACAGGCTTGGGGAGGTCGTGGAGGCAGACGAAGGGTTCCGGCACCTGGGGCGGACCGAAGTTGACGTGCTGAACGCCTGTGTAGGCGCAAATCTGGAGATGGAAAAGGGCAGGGAGGTGATTGATGTGTGTTTGGCTCTGGAGGAAATGAAACGGAGGGCAGCGGAGAAGGAACGCATTGCAGCGGGGAAAGCAGTAGAGGCGGAGCGCGCTGCAGCGGAGAAAAACCGGATTTCCACTTTGCTGAAAAACATCCAGAACCTGATGGAAAAGGCAGGATGGTCTGCTGAGCATTCCATGGATATGCTGGAAGTTTCCGAGGGGGACAGGAAAGCGCTTCAACCGTTTATCGGATAAGCGTATATTTTGGGGCGCAGTTATGATATGGGGATGAAACAGAAGGAAAGCCGGCCAGATGCTATGGAAAGATATCTGGCTGGCTTTTTTGGTGCACCCGGCGAGGGCACGTTCTAAAGGGTGAAAGTCCCGAATCCGCCCGGCAGTGGGAAGGATACAGCCGAACACCAAAGTTCTCGCCGTGAGGTTTAAGAGGGCTGAAGGAAGGTACATGAGATGGCAGACTGCCGAAGGGCGGTGGCCTTGGTACTGGACGGTATGCCAGATGGTGTGGAAGGGGAACTGATCATCCCCCTATCCGATTAAAGGCTTTTGTATACCTACGAATCCTTCACGATGCCGTGGCTGGAAAAATACTCCAGCCAGATGACGTCATATTTGCCCAGGAGATGCACCTCGTCCCAGGTGTAGTCCGGGTTCAGGTTCCCGGTCTCGTCCGTCACCACCTCGTTGATGTCCAGGTAGAAGATATTTTCCCCATCAGCCAGGGCGGCGATGCGGTCGTTGCGCTCCTGGATGGCCGGGTTGTTGAAGATCGGGTCGGATTCCGATTTGCTCTGCTCCACGTACATGATGCCGCAGACGTAGAGGATGGCGTCCGGCTGCAGCTCCCGCAGATAATCCACGGCGGCCTCATAGGCTTCCATAAAGGAATCCACAGTGCCTGTGCCCATCTCGTTGATGCCGATTTCCAGATAGATTTTCCCGAAGGAGCGTTTCCGGAGGGCCTCTTCTATGGTAAGGGTCTGGCCTTCTACCTGGGCGGTCTTGGACTGGAACATGCTGTAGACGGTCATGCCGCCCTCGGCGTAGTAGGTCAGATTGTCCCAGCCGGAATAAAGCTCCACCCCGGTGACCCGGGAGTCGCCGATGAACAGGGCATCGTCAAAGTACTCCCGGGGCACTTCCGTGAAGGCATATTGCATTGGCTCTGCCTGGGCTGCGGCATCAGGGTTCTGCTCTGCGCCGGGGGTTGTGTCCGGAACCACGGAGCCCGCATCGTGGGAACTGCCTCCGGGCACAGCCGCGTCGGTGTGCTGAGGACTGCCTGGATTGCTGGCGGCATTGTTTCCTGAACCGGTGGGGGCTGAATCCTGCTGTGGGACGGCAGTACCGGAGGGATTGGCTGAACCGGCAGCTCCTGCGCCCGGCTGTCCTCCGGAGCCGACTGCTTCCGGGCTCTGCTGGTTGCCAGAGCCGCCGGAACCATTGGCCGAACCGGCAGCCCCTGCGCCCGGCTGTCCTCCGGAGCCGACTGCTTCCGGGCTCTGCTGGTTGCCAGAGCCGCCGGAACCATTGACCGAACCGGCAGCCCCTGCGTCCTGCTGCCTGCCGGAGACGCTGCCAGAGATAGCCGCTTCCCGCTGGCCCGCAAGGACATCGGGGATTTCCCCGGTATTGGACTGGCTGGAGGCAAGCAGGAGGGAATTATCCTGGGCATCTGCGCCCCCGGGCTCCCAGAACGAATCCCGATGGGCCAGGCCCTGCATCAGCACGGAGATGATGGGCTGTCCCCAGCCGTCCGTATCATATTTTTCAAAAACGCCATGTGCGCTGACGGCGGCTGTAAGGCTGGCACACAGCATGCTGGCTGCCAGGGCGGATAACAACGGTGTGGTATGCTTTCGTGTCCTCATATGTCTACTCCTATGCCCGGTTCCAGGGCGCTGCTTCCAAATATACTGCCGTTTCATCTTATACTGCATAACGCTGAATGCTGCCTAATGTAATCATGCGAATGAATCAGTCAGCGTTATGCAGTCCGGTTTCACGGCAAGTGAAATCGTTAAGCGGTATAAATACATGATCTCTCGAACTTCTAAAAGGCGCGGACGGTTACTCTTGTCAGGACTATATGTAGCTTCCTCAGAACCCCAGATACAGGAAAGGGTTATGCAGTCCGGTGACGATTCGGTAGACGCATACCCAGAACAGGGCGAACAGCAGGACTTTTGCCCCCAGGGTGTTCCAGAACCGCTTCCAGACAGAATCCGCCAGGGGGCAGGACACTGCCAGCGCCGCCAGGAAGAAGCCCAGGTAGTTTTTCCCGTGGATGATCCAGTCCCTCGGGTTCACCGCGATGCCGCCGCCCCGGAAGGGAAACAGCCGCGTAAAATAAATCCCCAGGCTCCCCAGATCCGTGACGGCGAACACCACCCAGGTCAGCGGAATCAGGAACCATACATACAGATGCCCCACCACCGGGTGGCCATTCAGGAGCTTCCCCAGCCAGAGCTTTTCCATGACGATGAAGAACCCCAGCGCCAGCCCCCAGATAAGGAAATTCAGTGTCACGCCATGCCAGATGCCCGTGGCCAGCCATACGATCAGCAGATTGCACACCGTCCGCGCCGCGCCTCTCCTGCTTCCCCCCAGGGGGATGTACAGGTAGTCCCGAAACCACCGCCCCAGCGACATATGCCATCTGCGGTAATACTCGCTGACGCTCAGAGAGCGGTAGGGATGGTCGAAGTTCCGGGGGAGCCGGAAGCCCAGCATGCTGCCCAATCCCACGGCCATCAGGCTGTACCCCTGGAAGTCGAACAGGAGCTGCACCGAGTATGCCGCTGCGCCCATCCAGGCCAGGGGCGTGGAGATGCTCTCGAAGCCCACGGTCCGGATGTCGTGCCAGAGGATGCCCACAGTGTCCGCGATGATGACTTTGAAGGCCAGGCCTACGATCATTAACGACAGGCCGTACTCCACGCCTTTGGCGGTGATTTTGCGTCTGCGCACCTGCTCGATGGTGTCATGGTACGCGGTGATGGGGCCGGACAGCAGCTTGGGGAACATGGCCGCAAAGGCCCCCAGCTCCAGAAAGCTTCTGGGAGGCCGCTCCGCCCGGCGGTACACGTCTATGGCCGCGGTCAGCAAGGTAAAGGTATAGAAACTGATGCCCGGCGGAAGGGAGGGGGCCATATACTTGAAATACCCCAGGACGCCCACATGGAACAGCACGGCCGCCGCCAGCCAGCCTTTGCGCCAGCCAGGGGACTTCCGGCAGTCCAGGATGCGGGTCAGCACATAGTTCACGGCCACGGAGCCCAGCAGGATTGCTGCGCCCGGGAGGCTGCAAAAGCCGCAGAAGACGATGCTGCCTCCGAAGAGGACGGCATTGCGGTACTTTGCCGGGCACAGGAAATACACCAGCAGAAACGCGGGGAGGAAGCGGAATATGAAATTCAGGTCGGACAATCCCACTGCGGCGCACCTCCTTACGCGGCCCGGCCGGATCTCCCGCCCCACAGGGACAGGATCCGGCCGGCCTATGGCAACGGTCATATTGGTCAGGGCTTTCGACAAATTCACTACTTTTTTTCAATGGCTCCCCTATAGCATACGGAAGTATTTCATCAAAAGCACATCATTTTTGCATCATAGTTGCATATAAAAAATACTATATAGTTGCAGTAAAATGGCGGCCTAAGAGCTGGCGCTGTTATAATGCCGCAGCCCCCGCTTCCACGCGCAGACCGTCAGCCCGGTAAACACCGCCGCCACGGCCAGGCCCTGCAGGGCCGCCTGCCACCTAAGCTCCCCCAGTATGCTCTGCACCGGCAGAGTAGCCATCAGGCCGTAGGGCAGGAGGAAGCAGAAGACGACCCGGTAGATGCCGTAAAAGGCGATGCCCGGCAGCTTCATGCACAGCTCCAGCGCCGCGTCCTCCAGCTGCTCCAGCTTTGCATTGGTCACCAGGTAGAAGCAGACGCTCCGGATCAGCACCATCATATCATAATGCAGCAGAATCATGACGGCCAGCCAGCCCAGATACAGCAGGACGTCCTCCGCATGGGGCACGATCCCCGCCCTGCGCGCGCCGTATCCGATGATGCACAGGCTCATGGCGATCAGGGGCAGGGAGCCCGGGTTGATCTGCTCAAAGGTAAGCCGTAACAGCGGGCTCACGGGCTTTGTCAGATACAGATCCAGCTCTCCGTTCCTGATTTTGTCCGGGACCTGCCGGATACCGAAAAAGTAGAACGCCATGCCCACCGCATTGATCAGGGAGAAGGTTCCGATGAACAGGATCATCTCCCCCTCCCCCCAGGCGCCGATCCGGTCCACATTGGAATACACCGCCCCGAACACCATGAGCTGCACGGCGAACAGGCTCCCGTCCACGAAAAACGGCCCGAAGAACCCCAGCCGGAACAGCATCAGATGTTGGAAACGGATGCGGAACAGCTCCCGCAGCACTCTGAAATTTTTTTTCATCCTTTTTCTCATATCCCCACCCCGTCGTATCTCTTTCTGTATTTTTTCCAGGTAATCCCGATGACAAGCTGCAGGGCCCCGCACCAGGCCGCCAGGATCAACAGGCCGGGCGCAGCCTCCTCCCTGCACCGCCCTGTGAGCAGCATGGAGGGAAGATAGGTCACATAGTAGAAGGGCAGGCAGCGCATCAGCTTTACCACGGTCTCCGGGAACAGCGCCAGGGGCACGATCGTCCCGGTGACCAGAGCCACCAGATTGTTCTTTATCATCAGGAAAGTGCTGATTTCCTGATATTTTAACGTCAATATCCCCAGATAGAAATTTAACTGCACCATGAACAGAAGCCCCAGCAGGACCATCAGCGCCGCGCAGGCCATGACAAGAGGCTCCCCGGTGAACGCGAACCGGATCCGGAACAGGAAGACCCAGACCGCCGCGGCCAGGAAGTCAAAAATGAGATAGAAGGCCACCACCCCTGCCTCCATGGCGATGAAGTATCCCTGTATGTTCATGGGCAGCACCATATATTTCGAAAAGGTGCCGTTTCGGATGCGCGCGGAGATCTCTCCGCTGATGCCGCCGGACAGCTCCAACTGGGACAGGAAGGAGCTGATGATGTAATAGGACAGCATGCCGTGGAAGGTGAACCCGGCCACCGCATCCCTCTGCCGGAAGATGATGCCCCAGAGCAGGTAGGCGAAGAGGATCTTCGATATGGTGAACAGCATGTTGAAGACCACATCCGCCCGCCAGGCGAGCTGGGCCTTCAGGTTCACTGCCGCGGCTTCCCGGTATTTCCTGTATCCGGATATGAATTCGGCTCTCATAATGCCACCCCCTTCGCGCCCTCCTGATAGATCCGCTCCACCACAGTCCCGATCTCGTCCTCCTCCACCGAGATGTCCGTGGGGCCCCAGGGCATGATGGCCGCCAGGGCCGCTCCGGCTTCCTCCTTGGGCACCAGGACCGTCAGCTTGTGGGGCGTCCGTTCCAACACCTCCCAACAGGGGAGCTGGCGGGAGGATTGCCCTCCGGCCTGTCCCTGCAGGGGAGCGGGATTTTCCGCGGCTGGGCCCTGGGCCGGAGGGAGCTCCTGGGAGAATGTGGCCGTGATTTTCTTGTTCTTCTGATATCTGGCGAACAGCGCATCCGTCCTGCCGTCATAGACCTTGCAGCCGTGATGGATGACTACAGAACGGTCGCAGAGCGTTGCGATGTCTTCCATGTAATGGGAGGTGAGGATGATGGAGGTTCCCCGCTCCCGGTTCACCTGTTTCAGGAACCTGCGGATCTGGTTGGAGGCGATGGCGTCCAGGCCGATGGAGGGCTCGTCCAGGAAGAGGATCCTGGGATTGTGCAGCAGCGCCACCATCAGCTCCATCTTCATCCGCTCCCCCAGGGAAAGGGTGCGCACCTGCATGTCCATCAGCTCCCGGACATTGAACAGTTCCGTGAAATAGGCCCTGGTCTCCCGGAACTGCTTTTCGTCCAGCTCATAGATCTCCTTGAACAGGCGCAGGGTGTCGTTTGCGGTGAGCTCAAAAAAGAGCTGGCTCTTCTGGCCCATGACCACGGCATACTGGCGCTTGAACTCGTTCTTCAGGTCATTGGGGTAGAAGCCCATGACATGGATCCGCCCGGAGGTGGGCGCGATGATGCCGGTGAGCATCTTCGTCAGGGTGGTCTTCCCGGCACCGTTCGGCCCGATCAGCCCGATGAACTCCCCCTCCTGTAAGGCAAAGTCGAAATCCCGGACGGCGGCCTTCTCCTCGTATTCCCGCTTCCAGAGGCTCCTGATGCTGCCGGAAAGCCCCTCCGGCTTTTTGAACCTGCGGTAGGTCTTTGTGAGTTTCTCTGTTTCGATGATATTCATGTTCCATTCTCCTCATTTTCATATGCGGGGCTCCCGCCCCTGTTTTTATACACAAAAAAACCGGCCACGGCTGGTTCTGCCCTGCGCAAAAGGCATTGTACTTCCGTGACCGGCGGGTATGGGTAGACAGGGACTGCTGCCATGGACCGCGCATCCTGCGCGGCGGCTCACGGAACCAAAAAAGCACAGCCCGATACGGCCATGCCCTCCATCTGCAGTCCGGATTATTTCCCGAAAAAGAAGTATATGTCAAGCATCTGCGGGGCAGACAAAAAGGCGCAGCTATCCCCTAAAAAGCGTATAGCCGACCTTTCCGCATGTTCAGTTTCGGAGTACCTCCACATCCACCAAGCTTGACATATAATTCCTTCCTTTCCTTGTTATTTGTAAGATATACTGCCTAACGATTTCACTTGCCGTGAAACCAGACTGCATAACGCTGACTGGTTCAATCGCATGATTACATTAGGCAGTATTCAGCGTTATGCAGTATAAGTATAATCCGCCGGAGCCGGGCTGTCAAGGGATATCTGCTTTTTGCTGCAATGTTTCTATGAAGCTTGGAGAAGCCGGTTTACGCACTGTTTTTTTCTTTGAATATATTAACGAAATATGATAAAATGAATATATGATTCTTTTAAACCGTTTTCGTCTTTTGGAAATAGGACGGCATATTTTAAATATAAGGATAAAGTAAATGGAGCATATCAGCGAACCTAAATTTATATTGGAGTACAACAGGGCATATGGCCAGATGATTCGAAAGGAACGGATGAAACGGAAGCTGTCGCTGGAAGACCTGTCCTCTGGAATCCTGAGCCGGACGGCGCTGGAAAAGGTGGAAAAGGGAAAGGCGCAGTGGACAAAACTGACAGGAGATACCCTGCTGCTGCGCATGGGGATTTCGCCGGAGTATTTTGAATCGCTCTCTTCGGGTGAGAGTCTGGAGCGCTGGCGGATGCGGGAGGATATCTGCCTGCTGGTGCCTGGCAAAGCGGAGTTGGTTGTGGAGAAGCTGGAAGAATACCGGAAAATTTACAGTAAGCGTGAGCCGCTGGAAGAACAGTTTCTGCTGAAGGCGGAGCTTGTCCTGATGCTGTTACAGGTGATGGCGAAATACGGGGAGGCAGGGGAGCAGGGGAGGAGCGTGCGAGCCTGGGAATATGCAGGAACCGAAATGGCGGCTATTCTGGAAAAAGCTGAGCAGATGGTAGGCTGTACTGTTCGGAAGGGCTGGGAACGGCATTTGGCAAAACTCTGCCTCTCCCCCGGGGAACTGGAGGCGGTTCTGCTGTTTGGCGCTGCACTGTTTCTGAACGGCAGATGGGAGGAAGCGTGGGAACTGTGGCAGGCCGTGTGGGAATATCCCCAAACCCATGGCTGGAAAGAGCGCGCAATGGCGTTGATTCTGCCCCAGGCCGCCATACTGGGAATCCGACAGGCATATGCGTCCGGCGGATTCAGCGATTCGCTGGCGTATATGGGGATTTCAGAGGGAGATATGGCTGCCAGAGGGCAGAGGGCTTTGGAATTGCTGCGCAGACATGGCTGCCACTGCTATGCGTTGCCGCTGCTGGATGCCCTGTGTGGGTTGGACGCGGCTCTTTTCGGGAGGCCGGAGTACCCGGAGCAGATTGGTAAATTCCGGGAGATGTTCCGGGAGATATATGGATGGTTCGGCTATCCAGGATACCGGATATGGCAGGGGATTTCCATTGACAATACCAGGGATGCGGGTACTGTCCTGAAAATGCTCCGGACATTCTATGGAAAATCCAGGGAAAGGGCGGTTTATGACGGAGGGGAACAGATAGTCACGCCCCGCCATTTGGAGAAGATAGAGAAGGGGATGCATAAGCTTTCTTATGAAAATTACAGCAGGCTGGCAAAACAATACGGGAAGTATGGGGGATGGCATACGCCGTTGCTGGAAACGGATTCGGTGGATGTCCTGGCTCTGCGGCAGCGGATTAGCACATTGCTGGAATATAGCGACTGGGAGGGTGCAGAGAGGGAGATTCATAAATTCCGCGAAATGGTAGACGAGGAGTACCCAAAGGTAAGACAGGAACTGCGTTTTTTCGAAGCTGCCATGAAATGGAAAAAGGAAGGGGCATTGCGGGAAAGCCTGGAAATGATGATGGAAGCGCTGCATTGTACGGTGCCTGAGTTCGAAGATAGAGATATGAAGTGGTGGGTTTTCCAGCGGGAGGAGATTATGATTGCCAGCGATATCGCAGAACTTTATTGCAAGTTAGGAGATTTGAAGGAAACGAAAAAATGGATTGAAGCTGTGCTTTTTTCCATGGAGCAAAACAGCGTAAGAACCGGTATCCATATCTGCGGCTATGATATTGTTGTACTAGGCTATAGTGACTATCTGGGAGATATACATGATTTTGACTGTGCGACAGAACTCAGCGAAGCAACGGTCTCAAAGCTCTTACAAATCAACAGGATAAATTGTATCCGGCATTTGTTTTATCATATTGCATGGAATGCCTATGAGGCAGCCTCTGAAAAGCCGGAAAGACGCGAGTCCCTCCGGCTGAAATGGAGAAAGGCTTTTCAAATCAGCGAATCCATGGCAGATTTTATGTATGATTCTCGCATGAGAGCATTATTAGAGGAACGGGAATCGAAATATTTATCATAATTAATCATCATATTTTTCAACCATTGTCTGGCAAAGCGGGATTGCCCGACACGGCAAGTATTAATGCTAGGATGGATAGTGCAGGTGCAAGCTGTAGTTTTTTGTTTTTCATTAGCGGTGTCTCCTTCTTAATTTTTTAATTAAGTAGTGGTGCTTTTGCTTTTATTTTACATTAGACTCTGTAAGAGAGCAATATGTCAAATTAGTTGAAAAAAATGCAACTGATTTGACATATTGCGTTAGTTGGGGTATTGAGATATCATAGATTGAGAAGCGCTTCAAGAACTTTGTATTCAATACAAAGGAGATACTGTAAAAGACTATATTATTAAGGGAGGTAAGAAAATGGCGGCATTGTTTAAGATGTTGGTGACAGAAGTTCTTGTCGTTCAGCCAGCTTGTCCAAACGGTACTTGTTGCAGCTATGTTGTTGCTGGTGGAGGTATAGGTTCCATAACATAAGAACAATACTGAAAGGAAGCCTTGAGAAGTTCGCTTAAGACTTCCTTTTCACAGAAATGAGATTAATCTTCAGCAATCTGCTGTAGATTATAAAGATTTGAAAAGAGCAACATTCTAAAGAATAGAGCTGCTCAAAAGGAGAAATATGCTATGGATGGCGATAAATATTTAGTGTTCAATGAACAAAATTATATCCATGAATATAAAGATAAAATGCATGTCAGAATGGGCCTATATGATACAGTTATTCTCAATCAATTTGCCATTTGAAAATCGGGGTGACTACGTGCCCTTGCATCAAAAGAGCCTCGGCTGTCAGGGTGGAAAAAGCAATATTGTCATAAATGAAAAGGGGATGGTGAGACCATGTAATATGTTGCCATCTTATCTGTTTTCTGAGTATTCTTTAGAAAGATATATCAATGATGTAAAGCACGGGATAGAAAGAAATTATGAACTTGATTTGGAGAATGTCAGGAGATATATGGAGCGGAATGGAAAGAAAGCGGAAGATATGAAATGTTCCGGTTTCTGCCATGTCAGATAGCTAAGAGATTATGAAGGTGGAGGACAGCAAATGTACCATTATATGACAAAGAAAAAGGGAAGTTTTGCCCTGCTGATGATTTTGTTGGTAGCCGAAGGTGTAGCGGGGGTTTTCTTCTCGCTGGTCATGAGTAGCCTAGTGGACAGCGCGGGAAAAAGCGGGGGGGATTTGCTCATGGCCTTGGCTGGGGGTATCGCCTATACGATAGTCTACATCTTGCTGATGATTGGCTACCATTGCCACAAGGCATCGTTGATAGCAGATGCCAGATGCTGCCTGAAAGGAGATATCTTTTCGGGGATTATGGGCAGGAGCGTGGCTGACTTCGACACGGGGAACAGTGGAGAATACATCAATGGACTGAGCAACAACATGAACATGTTCGAGGGCGTCTGCTTTGAGAACATCATCAGAGTATTGGAGTGCGTGGTATCCTTTGGCACTGCGGCCGTAATCTGCATCGCAGTCCAGCCGCTTATGCTGGTGCTTATGCTGCTTCTGGCATTCATCACCCTGGCAACAACGAAGCTTACGGCGGGCTCGCTTGAGAAGAGTACGGAGCGTTTTGCCAGAAGTGCTGAAGAATATATGGCGGAAATCAAGGACGATTTCGGGGGCTTCCGCCTGGTGAGATCCTTCGGCATCATAAAGAGCATCCTGGAAAAGCACGGGCAGAAGAACAGGCAGATGGAGGACGCGAAGCGGGAGAACGAGAGCCGCAGAATCGTATGCATCTGCATAGGCCAGTTCGTAGGTCTGCTCTCCACGGTGCTGGTCATGGCCGCGGCAGCGTATCTATGCCTTCAGGGGATGTGCTCGGTGGGGATGGTAATCGGGTTCGGGCATCTGATTGGGAAGGTGGTGGCCCCTGTCACGGCGGTTCCTTCCATCGTGGCGAACTTCCGCGCCGCCAGGCCGCTGCAGAGGCGTTTCGAGGCGCTGATAGCGCGGGATGGGGAGGCCGGGAGGGAGGCTGCCCCGGAGCATGTGGACGGGGTCGCCCTGGAGGAGGTCTCCTTCGGATATCAGGAAGGGCAGGAGGTTCTGCATGGGCTGAGCTTCCGGTTCGACATGGGGAAGCATTACGCGGTGGTAGGGAGCAGCGGCAGCGGAAAGACTACATTGATGTCGTTGCTGGCGGGATATTATCCTGCTTACAGCGGCGAGATAAGGTTCGGCGGCACAAGGCTGCGGGACATGGGCGAGGGCGGCAGGAGCGCGCTGATAGGGGTGGTGTCCCAGGATGCCTTCCTGTTCAACGACACCGTGGAGAACAACATCACGCTGTACCGGGAATACGCGCCGCAGGAGATTCGCAGGGCCGTCGAGGAGGCCGGGCTTAGCGGGTTCGTGGCCTCGCTGCCCGAGGGGCTGCAGACGAAGGTGGACGAGAACGGGAAGAACCTTTCCGGCGGAGAGAAGCAGCGAGTCAGCCTGGCCAGGGCCATACTGCAGAAGAGCCGGATTCTGCTGCTGGACGAGTTCACGGCGAACCTGGACGAGCAGACGGCAGGGGAGATAGAACAGCGGCTGCTGTCCCGGGAAGACTGCCTGATTATTGCGGTGACCCATCGGCTGAAGCCGGAGACATTGCGGCGGTACGACGATATACTGGTGCTGGCCCAGGGCCGGATCCGGGCTGCGGGAAGCTATGACGAGCTGGCGGCCATGGGGGAGGCGGGGGTCTTGGGATATCAATAGATATCCCGCACCGCCGAAAACCGGTTTCACACTTTTTTCAAAGTTCAAACACATTTTTTTCACCGAATCCCCATAAAGTTTTCACGCCTCCTTGCTATATTTTTCCATATCAATACAAATCAAGGAGGTTGTTCTACCATGAGACAAAGGAATCTTTCAATACCACGGACTTCTGTGACGGCCCTCATCGCGGCTATGGCGGCGGTGCTGTATCTGTGCCTGGCGGCGCTGCCCGTGCATGCGGCGGAGGGCTTCGACTTCTATACGGACAGTCCCGGCATCCATGTGACCGCCGGGGATGCCTTAAGCTTCAACCTGCACCTGGCCGGGAGCAACGCGGCGGGCTCGGACGTGGCCCTGTCCGTGGCGTCCATGCCGGAGGGCTTCACCGGGTTCTTCAAGAGCGGCAGCTATGAGGTGACGAAAGTACATGCCAGCGGGGACGGGGCGGACACCATCGCCACCTTCCAGACCACAGTCCCTTCCGACGTGGCGGACGGGGTCTATGAGATCGTGCTCCATGCGGCGTCCGAGGGAGGCTTTGAGGACGATTTGATTCTCACCCTCACGGTCAGCGGCCTGGAGTCCGGGGAGAGCAACTTCCATGTGGAGTACCCGGACCAGGAGGGCGTCTCCGGAACCGCGTTCTCCTATTCCACCACCATCGCAAACAACACCCTGAACACCCAGAACTACAATTTCTCCTCCAATGCCCCCGCGGGCTGGACGGTGGCGTTCAGCAGCGAATCCACCCAGGTGTCCAGCCTGGAGGTGGAGTCCGGCAGCAGCAAGAGCGTGACCATTACAGTGACGCCGCCGGAGAAGGTGGAGGCGGGGGACTACACCGTGGAGTGCGCGGCCACCTCCGCCAAGGAGCAGTTGTCCACGGCGCTAAACGTGAAGATTCTGGGCACCTACGGGCTGGATCTGTCCACTACGGACGGCCGTCTGTCCTTTGACGCTTTCGCGAATAAGGAGTCCGATGTGACCCTGAAGCTCACCAACAGCGGCAACATCGCCCTGGAGAACATTTCCCTCACATCCTCCGCGCCTGCCGGGTGGGAGGTGAGCTTTGACAGCAGCGTGATCGACGCGCTGGAGCCGGGGGCCTCCAAGGAGGTGGTGGCCCATGTGACGCCGGGGAAGGATTCCCTGACAGGGGACTATGTGACCATCATGAGCGCCTCCTGCGACAACCAGTCCGCCCAGGCCAGCTTCCGCATCACCGTGAAGACCCAGACCGGCTGGGGCATCATCGCCGTGGCCATCATCATCGCCGTGGCGGCGGGCCTGTACGGCGTCATGAAGAAATACGGCAGGAGGTAGGGTATGATATCTTCTGAGAAAAAGGAGTTCCCGGAGAAAAGGATGTCTCCTGAGGAAGGAGGGCTTTCCAGGGCAGGAGAGGACGCTGCGGCGGGAACGGATAAGAACATCGCAGGAAAGACGGAAGGCGATATTGTGGTAAGAACGGAAAGCCTCACCAAGATTTACGGCGATCTCACGGCTGTGGACCATCTGGATTTGCAAATCCGCAGGGGAGAGGTGTTCGGTCTGCTGGGGCCCAACGGCGCGGGCAAGACCACCACCACCCTGATGCTTCTGGGGCTCACGGAGCCGGATGCCGGAAAGGCCACGATCCACGGCCTGGACTGCACCCGCAATGCCCTCCAGGTGAAGAAGGCGGTGGGGTATCTGCCGGACAACGTGGGCTTCTACGGCACTATGACAGGCAGGGAGAACCTGCGCTTCATGGGGCGCATCAACGGCCTGGAGGGCAAGGCGCTGGAGGAGCGGATAGACCGGCTTTTGGAGCGGGTGGGCATGGCCCAGGCCGCGGACAAGAAGACGGGGACGTATTCAAGAGGCATGCGCCAGAGGCTGGGGATCGCGGACGTGCTGATGAAGGATCCGGACATCATCATCATGGACGAGCCCACTCTGGGGATAGACCCGGAGGGCGTCAGGGAGCTGATGTGGCTGATCAGGGATCTGGCGGAGCGGGACGGCAGGACGATCCTCCTCTCCTCCCACCAGCTCTACCAGGTGCAGCGGGTCTGCGACCGCATGGGCATCTTCGTAAAAGGGAAAATGGTAGCCTGCGGCACCCTGGAGGAGCTGGGGCAGCAGATCGGACGGGACGGCACAGGCGCCCTGGAGCTGTCCGTGTACCCGGACAATATAAGCTTACAGAGGATTCTGAAGGAGATGAAGGGCGTCCTGGATATCGAGAAGAACAGCGACATGTATGTCATCCATTCCTCCTTCGACGTTCGCAGGGCGCTGTCTAAGAAGCTGACCGAGGAGGGCTACACCATCATGCACCTGCGGCAGGCGGGCAGCGATCTGGATGAGATTTACCGGAAATATTTTGAGAAGGCAGGTGAGCAGGTTGGGTAAAGCAAGCATGCAGACATTAAAGGCCCCCGCGGATTCCCGGGCAAAGGAGCTGGCCGGGGAGGGTGGCTCCCGAAGGGAGGACGCTCGAGGGGAAGGTACCGGAAGCCGGGGGCAGTCAGAGGAGAACCGCCGCTACCATGTACTGAAAGTCCTGTTCCGGAAGGAGACGGCGGAATTCATAAACAGCAGGAGGATGATCCTCTTCGTGGTGCTGACCGCGCTGATCACCGTGTCCGGCTTCTACGCGGCGGTGTCGGGGCTGGCGGAGGCCATAGAGGGCGGGAACACGGCCACGGACTTCCTGTTCCTGAAGCTGTTCACGGTCAGCGCCAACTCCATCCCCTCCTACAATTCCCTGATGGCGCTGATGGGCCCCTTCATCGGCATCTTCATGGGCTTCGACGCCATCAACAGCGAGCGGACGGAGGGGACCCTGAACCGCCTGGTGAGCCAGCCCCTGTACCGGGATCAGATCATCGTCAGCAAGTTCCTGGCAGGGCTTTTCATCAGCGCGGTGATGGTGTTCGCCTCGGGGCTGCTGATCGGCTCCGTGGGACTGATTGCCACAGGGCTGATTCCCTCCGGAGAGGAAGTCGCCAGACTGTTTATTTATCTATGTTTCTGCGTCATATACATCGGCTTCTGGCTGGCGGCGTCCATCCTGTTCTCCACGATTTGCAGGCATGCGGCCACCTCGGCCCTGGCCTGTATCGCGGTGTGGCTGTTCTGCGCCATTTTCGTAAGCCTCCTGGCCGGGATTATCGCGGATGCCATGTACCCTGTAAACGGGAATGAGATGCAGGCCATGATGAACGAGATGAAGAACTATTCCTGTGAGCTGAACCTGAACCGGATCTCGCCCTATTACCTGTTCGCGGAGGCGGCCGGCACCGTGCTGAACCCAGGGGTGAGGGCGATTAACGCGGTGACCATAGCGCAGCTCAGTGGAGCCATCTCCAGCAACCTGACCCTGGGCCAGAGCCTGCTTCTGGTATGGCCCCATCTCACCGGGCTGGCGGCGCTGATGCTGGTGGTGTTCGCCATCTCCTATGTGTCGTTCATGCGGCAGGAGATCCGTTCCAGATAAAAGTTTTCGTCCAAGAGCAAATAAGATTTTCGTCCAAGGGGGGATCCGCATTGGGATTCCCCCTTCCCTTTTGGGGAAAAGTATGAGATAATGTGGATAGACATATTTTGATAAGAGAGGGGTGAAATTTATGCGCATCCGAGGTTTAGATCTTGCGGGCCCATGCAGAGCCAGTAGATAGTGACGGCTGCATGGCGTACAAAGTTGCCGGAGCGCGTTTCGGAAAAGGCAACCAGTCGCTATTGATTGCTGGCTTGACGCTTGAAGACACTGTCAAGAAGGGAGCCCGCAATGAAGTATATAAACGCAAAGGAACTTCTCCCCCGAGAGCTGGTAGAAGAGCTCCAGCGCTACATCCAGGGAGGATATCTCTACATCCCTGCAAATGACGAACAGCGCCGGTGCTGGGGGGAACTGTCCGGCTGCAGAGAGAAGCTCAGGCAGCGCAACAGGGAGATCCAGATGGAATATGGCAATGGTTCCACGGTAGAATGCCTGGCTGGGAAATATTTTCTTTCTGAGCATACAATCCGCAAGATTCTGTATCAAAATCTGTAAAACGTACATGAAAAAACGAAATACAGGCTGCAAAGGAGAGGGCTGTGATAGAACGGCCCTTTCTTTTTTTGCCCGGTTTCCCTAAAACGCTACCGAACCGTTTGCGCTATTGAAACGGGAAAGATGAGCCGCTACAATAGGAAAAAAGGCCCTGTATGCAGAGAACAGGGCGGTAGACAGAGGCGGGAAAATGTGCGGAGCGAAGAAAAGGAAATATATTTATCAGGAGGAGCTGAGGGGAGTGGAGCGGTTCTCCCTGTGGGTGAACCTCACCCATATCCCTTACGGCATCCTCATGCCCATCCTCATCGCCCAGGTGGTCACCAGAGCGGTGGAGGGGGAGGCAAAGGCGGTGGCATGCTTTGCCGCGGCGCTTCTGGCGTTGCTGGCGGCCTTCCTGCTGCTCCAGGTCAGGCTCCAGACCGCGCAGAAGCAAAAGGTACTGGAGGCCGAGCAGCGCTGCAGGCTTAAGCTGTACAGACAGTTCTATGCAAATCCGCTGCATCTCCTGCACCGCTCCAGCCTGGGCGGCAATCTGGAGAACTTCAGCAATGACCTCGTCACGGTGACGCAGAGGCTGATGACGGACCGGCCTGGCATGGCCGCTGCGGGAGCGGAGACTTTGCTCTTCGGCGCGTATCTGCTGTGGCTGAGCCCGCTGGCAGGGGCCATCATTCTGGGGATTTCCCTTTTGCAGGTCATCCCTCCCCTGGTAGTGAGGAAGTACCTCCAGGTGAACTATGACAAATGCCGCAGGATAGAGGGGGATATCACGAATTTCATCATCACGGCCTTTCAGGGCTTCCTGCTGATCAAGCTATACGGGCTGAAGGACTGGTGGCTGGGGAAGCTGAACGAAATATACAAGCGGTATTGGGTGATCGGCAACGAGTCCGTCTTTGCCAACCGCTCCCAGACGGGCATGTATGCCCTGCTGGACAATGTCCTGAAATACGGCACATACTGCATCATCGGTCTGCTCCTGCTGGGCGGTTTCCTGTCCATGGATGCCGGGGTGCAGGCAATCGCCCTCTCCACAGGCATCTATGGCGCTGTGAAAAAAGCTTTCGAGACGCTGCCCAGGTTCGCCATGGCGGATCTGGCCCAGGAGCGTATCCTGAAATGGTATGGGCAGACGGATGGCCCGACAGTCGGCCCGAGAGGAGCCTGGGAGGGCAGCAGGATCCGGATGGAGGGCGTTCGGTTTTCCTATGAAGAATCCCTGCTGACGATTCCCCTGGCGGAAATGGACATGGAGAAGATAAACATCCTGAGAGGCCCCAACGGAATCGGCAAATCCACGCTCTTCCGGCTGCTGGCGGGCATGGAGGAAGCCCGGGAGGGCACCGTCCTGATCGGGGACAGGCATCCGGGGGAGCTTGGAAAAGAATGCTTTCCGGCAGCGTTTTTCTATCTGCTGCAGGAGGATCCCGCCTTTGACCTGACCCCGGAGGAGATGTATGACAGCGTGGAGGAGGGCCTTGCCGGGCAGGGGCTGGACAGGGAGCGGCTGCGCCGGAATGCGGAAAGGCTGGGGGCAGACAGCGCCCTGCTCCGGGAGAGGAAGATAAGCCAGATGTCCCAGGGGGAGAGGAAGAAGGTGTTCCTTGCCCTGGCCTTCGCCCTTTCCCCAAGGCTCCTGCTCCTGGACGAGCCCACCAACCATCTGGACGGAGCCGGGAAAGCCGCGCTCCTGGAGCTGCTGAAGGAGCGCCGGGGCGGAGCGGTGATCATCACCCATGACGAACTGTTTGACGGACTGGAGGGCTGCCGCTTCAGGCTGCGGGAAGGACGGTTGTACCATGAATGAGAAGAGTTATGATAAAAAAGACCTTACTCGAATATGCCGGGACTGCCTGGCGATGTATTGGATTCCCGTGCTGTTCTACGCCGCCGAATCGGTGGCGAGGGAGGTGCTGCAGACTTATTCCGCCACTGTCCTGGGAGGATTCGCGGATTACGCGCTGGGAGGCAGCATGGAAGAGGGGATGGCCGATCTGCGGAGGATATTGGTGAGCGTTGGCCTGTCAATCGTCCTGCCGCTGCTGTTCTCCGTGCTGGGGGAGGTGACCATGTTCAAGGCCTCTCTGGGGCATAGCTGCCGTATTCTGGAGCGGTTCCTGGGAAAGACCTTTGAGGCTGCGGGAAGCATCCGGGGGAGCGAGGCCCAGTACCGCCTGGAGGATGACCAGACAGAGCTTGGGATTACCTGGGTGAACCTGATGACGTGGGGGATTTCCCTGCCCTTTGTGGCAGCCTGTCTCTTGTATTGGTCCATTCGGACGCTGGGGTGGTTTGCCGCAGTGGTCTTCGGGGTCTGCCTCATCAAGCTGTTCCTGCCCCTGGCCATGCGGAAGAACCTGGAAAGATATGACCTGCAGGAGCGGGAATGCAAGTCGGGGATACGCAATCTGGAAAGCGAGATGGTGGGGAAACCGGTGCAGGTATGCCTGTACGGGCTGCAGGGCGGGTTCCTGAAAAGGCTGGAGAGGGCCATGGAGGATTACAGGAAGAGGGTCTTCGCCCCGAAGGCGGCCTGCGAGACCCGGGTGGACCAAGTCACGGCACAAATGGACACGGTATGCCTCCTGCTCCTTTTGGTCAGCGGCGCGGTGGCGGTATCCCTCGGCGGCCTGTCCGTGGGGGCCATCGTGGCCATGAGCGGCTATTACTATATCTTCAATGCAGCCATGGATTATGCGGTGAAGATCATAAAGAACGTTCCGCTGTGCGGGAACCTGGTGAAGCGGATTTCCCTGTTCTATACGGATGCGGAGGATATGGAGGGAGCGGACATCCGGCGGGTGGAGAGCCTGACCTTTGAGGGGACAGGGTTCGCCTACGGGGAAAAAGAGGTGTTTGCGGGCCTGCGGCATCAGGTGAGGATCGGGGCCAGGACGGCGGTCTGCGGTAGGAACGGCAGCGGGAAGTCCACCCTGATCAAGCTTCTGTGCGGGCTGTATCCCGGATACCGGGGCGGGATACGGGTCAATGGGATGGAGCTGCGGGAGATTTCCATGGACAGCTGGAGGAAAAAGTGCGCCTATGTGGAGCAGTCGCCCTATCTGTTCCAGGGCACCGTATGGGAAAATGTCCGGCTGGGCAGGCTGGACGCGGGGGAGGAGGAAATCCGGGAGGCGATCCGCAGGGTGGGCCTGGAGGAACTGGCGGAGAGGGAGATTTCCGACGATCAGGAGGTGCTCTCCGGAGGGGAGCGCCAGAAGATTTCCATTGCCAGGGCCTTGCTGAGGAAAGCGGACATCCTGCTCATGGACGAGCCGGGGAACAACCTGGACAAGGAGACTCTTTCCTGGCTGGAGGGATTCATACGGGATTACAGGGGCACCATGCTCTTCATTTCCCATGACGAAAGGATGCTTGCGCTGGCGGACGAGGCGGTCCGGCTGGACTGAGGAGGCGATCATGCACAGAAAGGGGATGACAGGTGCGCCCTCATGTCTGGCATAACAAAGGCCCGGGACATGATATGCCCCGGGCCTTATCTACTACTTCTTCGGGAGGCTGCCCCCCATCTTCTCTATGTAAGCCCGCTCCTTCTCCCGGTTCACGGCTTCCCGCAGAGCCTTCAGCTCACTGTCGAGCTGATCCATCTTCAACAATACGACATTCGTGTCATATTCCTTCTTGTCAAACTTCTTGCCAAGCTTCTCCATTTCTTTGTTCACGCGCTTGACCTGCTTCTTCATATCCTTTTTCAGCTTCAGAATCATGATAAGTTAAGACGCTCCTTTCTCTTCTCTTTGGACAGTCCCCTTGCTCCTCTATCCTCTTTATCATATGCTATTTTAGGGACAGCGTCAAGGACTTATCCGAATCTCGGACATTTTTGGCGTGTTTTTCCCGGCAGTGTTCTCCGAAGCCGGTCCGTCCGGCGGCGCATCAGGCCTGACCGGACTAGGACGACTAGGACTGGTGCAGGAGTCAGGAGGAGCTGCGGGACCGGATGTCCGTCCGGGCGCTGATTCCCGCGGCAGCGTAGTAGATGCCGTAGAGCAGCCCGAATATAAGCAGGGTGCGCCCCAGGAGCCGGATGAGCCACATGGGTCCCATGGTGGCCGGAAAGTAGAACAGAATCCGCTCCAGCCCCGACGCGCAGAGGGCCGTATAGAGGCTGCTGACGAGAAAGGCCGGAGGGAGCGGCAGCAGGAAGAACAGCCCTGTCTGCCAGCGGTCCAGGCTGCGGATCCGGCGCTCCTCCATGCCAAGCTGCGCCAGGATCCTGTCCTGTCTGCGCGTCCTGGCCCTGTCGCTGACAAGCTGGGTGGCCAGGATGGCGGACCCGGTGATTTCCAGCACCAGCGCCAGGTAGAACAGGCACACCGCCAGGGCGGGCAGGTAGCTGGTGGAATCCTTGTCCACCCATTTGCCGGACAGATAATCGCCCTCCGCCACGAAAGCGGTTGCGCCCGGGCCGCCGGAAACGCTCTGCACCGTGTTGCGGCGCAGCCTGGACAGGCCGCAGGCATCCGCGATTTCCTCCAGGTCTTCATGGGCCAGGGGCCGTGCTGTGAGCATGACGCACTGGCTGTAGAGGACGCGGCAGGATTCCGCCGCCTCATCCGGGACTACGAGGATGTAGCCGAGGCCGTTCCCATAGATGTCGGATTGAGAGAAGCTCTCCGTGAACAGCACCTCTCCGGAGATGGGATATCCGGCATAGCTTCTGTCCGCCTGCCCCAGATAATCCCGGAAGGAACCGGCCAGGGAGGGGAGGCAGTGGACATAGCAGACGGACGTGTCGGAGGCCCCTTCTTCCAGTTCTTTGGGCACGTCCAGCCCCAGCAGCTCCCGCAGCCGCCGGTAGTCGCTTCGCTTCATGTAAGTATCCCGGAGGAATTCCCGGTACATGGGATTGCCGGAGTATCCCATTTCCTCCGAAGCCCGCTGCCGGAGGTCGGTGAGGGCCGTCTCATCGTCTGTGTAGACGGCATAGGTGTACGAGGCTTCCAGAGGGATCATCCGAGCGATCGCTTCCTCATAGGAGGTGAAATCCCACAGGCCCTTTGGGTGCAGGAGCTGGATGTCCCAGAGGTTCATGTCCACCAGCTTCCCCGTGACCTGGTTGATGCCGATGCTGCAGCCGTAGAAGGCCAGGGCCAGTGCGAACAGTGCGGACAGCATGCCCAGAGCCGCGCTGGCGGAGCGTATCCTGGCAGTGAAGCCCCTGAATACCGTCAGCCGGTGCCTACTGTATTTCCACCGGTCCCGGTTGGCCAGGGCTGCGGCCAGGAAGGCCGGGATGCTCCGGAAGAAGCCGAAGAGGAACAGCACCAGCAGCACTGTGCCCGCCAGGAGGTCGAAGCCCGCGCCGATGGGTGCGGCGATAAAGAACCAGAAGCCCGCGCCGCCCATGGACAGGGACAGGAGGAGCAGCGCGGCCCACAGGGCATTGCCGGACAGGAGGACGGGCTCGGCCTTCCGGTCCGAGAGGAGCAGGTCGTGGAGGGACACCCTGCGGATCCATCTGCGGTTCTTTGCCAGGGAGGACAGGAGCATGAGGAAAAAGTACGCCAATGTAATCTGGGCCGCGGGCAGGGAGAGGGGGAACCGCAGACGGTATCGGCTTCCCAGCATGGGGAGCACCACGGCCTCCAGGAGCTGGGACAGCAATGTCCCCAGGAGCATACCGGGCAGGAAGGCCAGCAGCCCCATGTAGACGGACTCCCGGGAGAGGAGCCGGGCGATGTCCCTGTGGGGGATGCCCAGGAGCATGTAGACGCCGAATTCCCGGCTGCGCTTCTTTAACATATAGCCCGCCATATAGCTGATGATGCGGCCTGTGATCAGGACGATCAACAGGGAGGCGGCTACGATCATGTAGGGCAGCACCTGCATCTCCGGCAGGGACTTCACGCTGTCGGAGAAGAGCAGGGCGTTGAAGGCGTAGAGGAAGGACACCGTGCAGGTCAGGGTGATGAAGTACAGGGCGTACTCCCGCACCTGCCGTCTGGCATTGCGCCGGGACAATTGTTTCAGCATGGCCGCTCACCTCCCAGCACGGACAGCACGTCCAGGATTTCGTGGTAGAAGGCGTCACGCTCCTTCTCCCCTTTGAGGATCTCGTTGAAGATGCGCCCGTCCTTCAGGAACAGGATGCGCTCCGCGAAGCTGGCGCTGAAGGCATCGTGGGTCACCATGAGGATGGTGGCGTGGGACTCCCTGTGGAAGCGGTGCATGATCTCCAGCAGGATCCGGGCGGAGGCGGAATCCAGGGCCCCTGTGGGCTCGTCCGCCAGGATCAGTTTCGGCTCCCCGATGACGGCCCGGGCAAAGGCGCAGCGCTGCTTCTGGCCCCCGGATACCTGGTACGGGAATTTCCCCAGGGCCTCGGACAGCCCCAGCCTGTCTGCCAGGGCGTGGACTTTTACGCGGATTTCCGCTGGCTCCAGCTCCCGGATGGTCAGGGGCAGGGCCATGTTCTCCTCCAGGGTCAGTGTGTCCAGCAGGTTGAACTCCTGGAATACGAAGCCTAAAGCCTCCCGGCGGAAGGCCGCGATCTCCTCCATGGGGATGGCGGTGATGTCCCGGCCCTCCAGCAGGATGTGGCCGGAGCTCACGGTGTCGATGGTGGAGATGCAGTTTAAGAGGGTGGTCTTGCCGGAGCCGGAGGCGCCCATGACGGCGATGTGCTCCCCGGGCCGGATGCGGAAGCTGACCTGGTCCAGGGCCTTGGTCACGGACTGGGGGGAGCCGTAGTATTTTTCTACGGATTGTACCGAGAGGAGAGGGGGCTGGGGGTGGGCGTAATGATGTTCGGGATATCTGTTCATTTCTGAGGAACCTCCTTTTTGATTCTTCTGGATATAGATTCCATGATATAGAACGGAAGCAGAAAAAGGTATAGAGCTTCATTGATTTAAAATGACAGTTTTGTCAGATTATTTTTGTTGCAATTTCTGAAGAAAAGCATTATAATGATTACGGAAGGAAGCAGGTTTGCGACCGTACAGCCTATGGCTCACGCGGTATACTCTGTTTCCTTTTTTATGTTTACCATATCATATAGATATTTCCTGCCATCCTCCGCATGGCGTATCAACATAGTTATTTTGAACACATTGTATCGGATGATTTGGTCATTCTCGTAGACAGGCAGGGAAAATCGGCTGTCGTAGCGATACCAGCCCAGCTTGGCATCGTGGGCATGCTTTGCTTCGTAATTCTGTATATAGCGGGGATTGCAGCTGATTTGGAGCAATTCCGGCGTTGCCTGAAGGGCATTTGCTTTCGCCTTGGCAGACGCGCCCCGGAGCCTTTTCGTGTCAATGGAACCGGCGAATTCATCTGCGAATTTCTTGTCCAGATGTATGGAGGCGCCATCAGATGAAATGACGTAAATGGCATCTATGTAACGCAAGGCATATGTTCTTACGGCATCCCAATCTATATGTTGCTTTCCCTTGAATATAATTTCATTTATCTGGACAATTCTGTTGTGGTTTTCATCTTCTCGGATAATGGCATTTCTGTTGTCAGAATCTATCATATATATCCTTTCTTTTTTGGGTAGAGTCCTGTATCGTTGCTTGATATTTTGAGAAATAAAGGCGGACAGATGTGGACCGGTTCCAGTCCGATTCCGCCGCAATCCCGATGCCCAGCCGCTGGCAGAGCCCGGCGCAGAGGTACAGCCCCATGCCCGTGGCCCCGGCGGAGCCTGCGCCCCGGCCGTTGCTGCCCACGAAGCCCTTGTCGAAGATGCGGGGAAGCTCGCTTGGCCGGATGCCCAGACCGTTGTCCGTGACGGACAGCTCCACGCAGCCCTCCGCCTCCCGGGAGGCGATGTCCAGGACGGGAGCCCTGTCGCCGCGGTATTTCAGGCTGTTGGAGATCAGTTGGGTCAGCAGGAAGGCCAGCCATCTGGAGTCGGAGCGCACGGTGTGGGAAAGGCGCTCCGTATGGATGCTGGCGCCGCTTTCCATGAGAAGCTGCCTGTTCCGGGCCAGCACGTCCATGACGCAGTCCCGCAGGGAAATCTCCCGGATGAGGCAGTCCTTCTCCGCTGCGCCCAGGCGGGCGTAGAACAGCACCTTTTCCACATCCTGCCCGATGCGCTGGGTCTGGGCCAGGATCTTCCGGGTGACCTCCGTCTTGTTGTTCTCGCACAATAGCTGGATGCCCGTCACAGGCAGCTTGATCTCATGCACCCACTGCTCCAGGAATTCCTGGTATTCCCTGGTCTGGCGCCTGGAGGCAGCCACCTCGTCCGTCATGGATTTCAGGGCTGTCCGCAGCAGCCGGAAGTAAGCCTCTTCCAGCGCGGAATCCGGCGCGTCGGCGATTTCTGCCAGCAGGTATTTGGAATCCAGCCCGTCCAGGACATCCCCCAGATAGGAGAGGCGGTTCCGTTTCCTGCGCCAGCAGCAGATCAGGGTGGGGAAGAGGATGAGGCAGAAGCAGATCCAAAGCAGCGCAAGCCGCGCCGTGCCCATGCCGAAAGCGGCCAGGATGAGCGTGAAGAACAGGGCCGCGGAAAAACATACCAGAAGGACTCCTTTGACATCGTCAATATAATCGGAAAATCGTATATTCATATCCCCTGCCTCTCACCCCCGCAGAACCCCTGAAGCCATATCTGCCCGGAAGGATGCCCGTATCTGGCATTCCCGGATTCCTTATGGCCGTTTAGATTTGATACCCCATCCCCCTCCTGGTCTGGATGAAATCCTCCTCCCCCAGCGCCCGCAGCTTCTCCCGCAGGCGCATGACGTTCACGCTCAGGGTGTTGTCGTCGGTGTGGATCTCATTGTCCCACAGGTATTCTATGATGTCCGCTCTGGGCACGATCTCCCCCGGATGCCGGAAGAGCAGATACATGATCTTCAGCTCCGTTCTGGTCAGGTCGATGTCCCTGCCGCCTTTGGAAAGCGTACCCGCCAGGGTGTCCAGCCGGATGCCTCTGTGCTCCATGGGACAGGGCTGTGCCCCGGCGGGGGTGCGGCGGCGCAGCAGCAGGCCGATCCTGGCCAGCAGCACGGGGATGTTGTAGGGCTTGGAGACATAGTCGTCCCCGCCCAAAGTCAGGGCCTGGAGCTCGTCCATGGCAGTGTCCCGGCCTGTGAGGAACAGGATGGGCACGGTGGAAAAGCTGCGGATGGCAGTGCAGAGCTGATAGCCGTCCTGCCCCGGCAGGCTGATGTCCAGCAGGATCAGGTCCGGGGAAATCTCCCGCACCTGCCGGGCGACGTCCCGGAAATCGGTGACGCTGGCTGCCGTATAGCCCTGATTGGAGAGGAAGGTCTCAAGCTCCTCCCGTATCAGGGAATCGTCTTCTATGATAAGGATTCTGTCCATGGGAATCTCCCTGTTTCAGGATTTGAGGCCATTGCCTGATTGGCGCAGGCTGTGGCGCATGCATCTGCTATCGGCGGCTACATTGGCTTCAGGTTCCGGTTGAGCCTGTCCACCATCCAGGCGATCCGTTTTTCCCGCCCGGCATCTGTCTTCGCGTCGAGATACGCCCGGGTGTAGGTCTTCTTTACCGACAGGGACATGGCCTGGAAATTCGTGTAGGCGGGCTCGTAGCCCTCCAGCACCGCGGAAAGCTGCGCGATTTCCTCCTCCGTGATTGCCGCAGGCCTGGGCGCGTCCCACTGGCCGCTTCGCTTGGCCTCTGCGATCTTCTCCCTGCCGAAATCGGTCATGAGGCCCTGCTCCTCCAGCTTTGCCGCCAGGGCCTTGTTCTTCTCCGACCACTTGCTCTTCTCCCTGCGCGGGGAGAAATATTTCCGATAGGCAGTGTCGTCGATGCTCTGCATCTGGCCGTCGATCCACCCGAAGCAGAGGGCCTCCTCCAGGGCTTCCCCGGCCCCAAGCGTCCTCGGCCCGCCTGCTTTGCCGAATAGGAGCCAGACCCCGGCGCCCGATCTGCAGTTGTCGGAGAGCCACTGCCTGAATTCCGCTCTGTCGGAGAATTGCATGATATCGCTCATGATTGTGCTTCCTTTCGTTTTCCGTGCCCGCCACAGGCTTTTTTGTAAAATCATTATAGCACAAAACAGGTGGGAAGGAATCCCCTTTTTGTGGATGCTGTCATCGGATGCCGCCATACAATTTTGGCCCTCCCTCCGCTGCCAGGGGTGCAGAAGTTGCAGTGGGACAGGGGAAAATGGCGGAAAAATGGCGAAATAGGCCGATTTTTTGTACAGAATGCGGCGGCGCGGCCAAATATTGGGCCTTGAGATAGTCAAATTTGTTTGCTAATATGGATCCATCAAAAAACAGAGATTGGAGGAGGCATGGGATGGTGAAAGGGAAGAGAAAGGGAAAGGCGGGTGCCCTCAGGCGAATCGGCAGATGCTGGCAGCTCTATGTGCTGATGCTGCCGGCGCTGGTGTACATAGTGCTGTTCGCGTACAAGCCTATGTACGGCATCCTGATCGCATTCAAGGACTTCAGCATGAAAAAGGGGATACTGGCCAGCCCCTGGGTGGGCTTCAAGAATTTCGAGAGGCTGTTCAGCTCCTATTGGTTTCCTATCATCTTAAAGAATACGCTGACGATCAGCCTGCTGAGCCTGGTGATAGGATTCCCCATTCCGATTATACTGGCTCTGCTCCTGAATGAAGTCAGGAGCAATAAATTCAGGAGCATGGTGCAGACATTCTCCTATGCGCCCCATTTCATCTCCATGGTGGTCATGTGCGGCATGGTGGCCATGTTCTTAAGCCCCACCACCGGTGTGGTCAACAAGCTGCTGAACGCCCTGGGGATGGAGTCCGTGTTCTTCATGCAGGAGGCAGGGCTGTTCAAATGGGTGTACGTGCTCAGCGGGGTCTGGCAGGGCACGGGCTGGAGCTCCGTCATCTATTTTGCGGCGCTGTCCGGCGTGGACAAGTCCCTCCTGGAGGCGGCGGACATGGACGGGGCCACGCGTCTGCAGAAGATATGGCATGTGAACCTGCCGGTGATTCTGCCCACGATTCTGGTGATGCTCATCCTGCAGTGCGGCTCCCTGCTGAGCGTGGGGTATGAGAAGGCGTACCTGCTCCAGACCAGCAGCAATCTCACCGGTTCGGAGATCATATCCACCTATGTGTACAAGGTGGGGCTGGTGCAGTCGGATTTCTCCTTCTCCACCGCGGCGGGGCTGTTCAATACGGTGGTCAACTGCATCATCCTGATATCCGCCAACCAATTGTCGAAAAAAGTCGCGAAGACGGGACTGTTTTAAAAGGAGCAAATCCGGGGAAGGGGTGGAAATGATATGAAAGCATTGAGACGGTACATGAGCGGGAGCGATTTCTTCCAGATTTGCGTGACGGTGATTCTGTTCCTGTTCTTCTGTGTGGAGCTGTATCCGATTCTGTACGTGATCAGCTCTTCCTTCAGCGATCCGGACGCGGTCATGGCAGGAGAGCTGGTGCTGTGGCCCATAGGGTTCACACTGGAGGGCTATGAATTCGTGTTCCAGTACAAGGAGATCTGGATGGGGTATGCCAATACGGTGCTGTATACCGTGGCGGGCACCCTGCTGAACCTGGCGGTGACGCTGCCCTGCGCCTACGCGCTGTCCAGGGATGACCTGGTGGGGCGTGGCGGCCTGATGGTGGTGTTCATGGTCACCATGTATGTGGGGGGCGGGCTGATTCCGGGATACCTGAACATGAAATCTTTCGGGCTGGTGAATACCAGGCTGATTATGATCATCGACGGGGCACTTTCCGTCTACAATATGATTGTGGCCCGGACATTCTTCGCCAATACGATTCCCGGTGAGCTGACGGACGCGGCGAAGATAGACGGCTGCAGCGATTTCGGCATCTTTTCCAGGATTGTCATGCCACTGTCCAAGGCCATCGTGGCGGTGATGGGGCTGTACTACGGGGTGGGGCACTGGAATTCCTATTTTAACGCCATGATCTATCTGGACGACAGGAAGAAATATCCATTGCAGATGTTCCTGCGGGAGATTCTGCTGGACAGCAAGGTGATGAACCAGGTCAGCGACCAGGCAGGAATGACACAGGAGCAGGTCAGGCTCATGCAGGAGGCAGCCAAGTCCGCCAATCTGGTGAAGTACTGCGTGATTATCGTGGCCACGCTGCCTATGATGCTGATATATCCGAAGCTGCAGAAGTTTTTTGAAAAGGGCGTGATGATTGGCTCCATAAAGGGCTAGGAAGGAGGAAAGGAGCGGCAGAGGCCAAAGGAAAACCAAGGTAACCAGAAAACCAGAGGAAACAAAGAAAGCAAGAGGGAAAAGAAGGGAACAGGAGAACTAAAAAAGAAGGCCGAAGAAAAATCAATCTCAAAACGATAAAAATGGAGGAGTTAGAATGAAGAGAAGAAAGAATATGCTGAGCGTGCTTCTGGCCGCTGCCATGGTGTGCGGCGCGTTGACAGGCTGCGGACAGGATGGGGGAAGCGGCGGAAACCAGGATGGCGAGAGCAAGGAAAGCCAGGCCGCGGAGAGCCAGCCTGTGGAAGAAGCTGGAGCGTCTGAGGCGAAAGAAGACGAGAATGAAGTGCAGGCCGGGGAAGACGGCGGCGCGGCTGCGGAGGGGGAGAGCAGCGGAGGTGGTGATGAGACAGAAAAATTCGGCAGGATATCCGAGGAGACCATCACCCTGAGCCTTGCGGCGCGCTACGTGGCCGGACAGTACACCACGGACTTCGCATCCACGGATCAGTTCAAGGAGTACGAAAAAAGGCTGGGCATCCGCTTTGACGTGAGCGCCTATGACCTGGAGCAGTGGCCCTCCAAGCTGACGCTGATGATGGCCTCCGATGAAATGCCGGATATCATCGCATACGCCAATATGACATCCATAGATGTGGAAAAATACGGCAAGGAAGGATATCTTTTGGATTTTGCCGAATATCTTGACATCATGCCGAACCTGAAGAAAAGGATGGAGGAGTATCCGGAATATGCCGCTGCGATTACCAATGAACAGGGGAATATCTATGCATTTTCTACTTTGACAGCCAGCTCGGAGTATATCATGGTTCGTCCCATCTTTATGAACAAGAAATGGATGGACAATCTGAATCTGGAAGAGCCTAAGACCGTGGATGACCTCTATAATGTGCTGAAAGCGTTCAAGGAACAGGATGCCAACGGCAACGGCGACCCTACGGATGAAATCCCCATGGGGCGGGCAGATACTGTCTTCTGGACAGACATGCCGATTCTCTGGGCCTATGGCATATATGGACGTAGTGAGGCTTTCTACCTGATGCCACAGGACGGCAACAAAATAGTCTTGGGTGATACTACAGAGAATTACAAGGAGTATCTGCGCTTCATGCATAAGCTGTATGAAGAGGGGCTGATGAATGTGGACGCGTTCGTCACCACATACAGTGAGGTGGAGGCGAAGCACCAGGACGGAAAGGTGGGATATTGGCAGACATGGGCCTCCCTGCCAGGGGACGTGAGGGACTGGATTGTGGTCAACGGGTTCACTTCGGAGTACAATCCCGTACGCACGAATGTCGTCTATAACCGTGCGGACAATGCATATATGCTGGCCGCCAGCGCGGACACGGAGCATCCGGAGGAAGTCGCCAGATTCGTGGACTATCTGTTTACGTATGAGGGCTCTGTCTCCGCCAAGCATGGATATGAAGGTGTATCATTTGACCTTGTGGAGGAGGATGGGATTCAGCAGATAGATTACAAGCCATATGCTGAGGCCGCGGGCTTCGACAATATCAGTGATTTCTATGCCCAGAAGGCCATTGCGGCTAATGTCTTCACCATTTATTGGACGGACATAAAGGGCGGCCTGGAAGATGCCATGAAAGAAGCCACAAGGGAAGAGCTGTATGAGGACAGATTCATCGAGGCCGGCGGTATGAGTCTGCTGCGGGAAATCGCCATAAGGGAAGAGGGTGTGGAAGTCATATCGGTCTATCCCAACGTGAAATACACCGCAGAAGAGCTGGAGACCCGCAGCACCCTCTACACGGACGTGTACAACTACCTGGTGACGGCCAAGGTCCAGTTCATAACCGGCGAGACGGACATAGACGCGGGCTGGGACGCCTACCTGGCGGAACTGGACAAGATAGGCTTGGAGAGGCTGCTTGAGATCGAACAGGCGGCATACGACAGATATCTGGGAAATTAAGCGGCATGGCCCAGGGCGGATTCCCATGAGGGCCGCCCTGGCTTTACGGACAGCCTATCCCCGTGATATACTGGAGCAATTGGAGGAGAAGCGGATGCTGCTGCGGAGTAGATTTTCTAAAAAGCTTTTTTGGACGAACTTCTGTCTGATTGTTCCCGTTTTATCGGTGAGCATCATCATGTTCACCCTTATCGTCATGGAGATGAGGCGGATGGGGCAGGAGGACCTCCGGAGCCAGGCGGACAATGCCGTGACCAGGCTGGAGACCTATTATTCCATGTACAATGAGGAGAGCATACTGCTGTCCGAGCGCTGGGAGCTGCTGCCCTACCGGATAGACGCCACGCCCCAGCAGACCAGGCAGGGAATCGAGCTGCTGCGCATGAAGCGGTATTTCGACAGCCGAATCAAGGACGTGTTCCTGTGCAAGGGCACGGAGTACGCATTTTCCTCCATGGGGCTGTCCAGCAAGAGGGTCCACTTCGCCTCCAATCTGAACTGCGGGGAGGAGAGCGTCCTCCAGGGCCTGGCGGCCATCGAGTGCCCGGAGGATTCGCTGACCCTTCTGTTCCAGCAGGACGCCGTGGTGAGGAAGGGCTACCTGATGTACAGCTATGTGACGCGCCAACTGGAAGACGGGCATGTCTCCATCCACTTCGTGCTGCCCTTCGAGCAGGTGGGGGAGCTGCTGCAGCCCCTGGACGGGGAGCAGTGGTATCAGCTGGAGGACAGGAACGGCAGCATCGTGGCCATGGGCTGCGACGATTCCGGGAAAATGACAGTACTGTCAGAAGAGGAGTGGGAGGGCAGGCTCCAAAGCGGGCGGTACAGCGTCATAGAGAAGACCATGGAGGGATTCGGCTTCGCCGTAAGGCTCTACCACAGGAAGTCCTCCGGGGACATGCGCAGCGGCCTGTACCGGATGCAGGCCGTCAATATGGCGCTGATCATCGCCGGGATCTCGCTGTCGGCGGCCATCTCCCGGCGGCTGAACAGGCGCCGCATGGAAGAGATCAGATACCTGGAGGACATCGCAGGCGGGAATCCGGGCAGAGCTTTCCCCACGAACAGCATCTACAGTTCCCTGGAGCACATCATCAGAAGCGGGCTGGAGGACGCCAGGCTGCTGGAAAAGCGGGTGCTGGAGGGGGACGCGCAGTTGCTGGAGAAGACCGCGCATATGATCTTCCACGGCATGGTGGGCTGCTCGGAGCTGGACACGGTATTCCGGAAGCTGGGCCTGAAAGGGGTTCCGGACAGCTTCTTCGTCTGCGCGGTGAGCGCCGGGTCGCCCATAGGGCCGGGGGTTCCGTCCATGCTGCAGGACTGCCTGCAGGCTTATGTGGCCCGGGAGGGTCTTCAGGCCAAGGTGTTCCTGTGCGAGATCCAGGCCCGGGACGAGAACCGGATCCGCAGACAGGGGATGGCCGGGGAGATCAGGAAATGTCTGCACCAGCAGGGCCTTAGCGGGGTGCACATCGGCATGAGCCGGGTCTATGAGGAGCCCATGATGATAGACTGCGCCTACGGGGAGGCGGTGAGGACCCTGGAGCATGTGCTGACCGGGGCGGGCAGGGACTTTTGCGGCTGCTGGGAGGATATGATGCAGGAGGCGGGATGCTTCCTGCCGGACGCCTCCGCTTTGGAGAAATTCTCGGGGGCGCTGGCGGAGCGGGACTTCCAGGAGGCCATAGGGCTGTTCTGGCACATGATGGAGGGCAGCGCGGCGCAGGAGTGCTCCCGGGAGAACGGCCTGTATGCCAGATACGCCGTTTTGAGCCGCCTGGTGGAATATCTGGACAGGGGCGGCCCGGAGGAAAAAGTCTGCTTAAAGGAGTGCCTGAACATGGATGCGGGGGATGAGAAGACATACACCCGGACGGTGATGAAGGTCCTGAAGGCCCAGTTGGTGAAGAAGGACGGGGACAAATTTACCAGGATGATCCGCTACATCGGGGAGAACTACAGCCGCAGCGACCTCACCTTCGAGGAGGTGGCTGCCGCGGGCGGAATCGGCAAGACCTATGTCAGCAAGGTGTTCCGCAGCCGCCTGGGGCTGTCTTATATCGAATACCTGACCATGATCAGGATGGAGCGGGCAGCAGGGCTTCTGAGGACAACCCAGGACAGCGTCAAGGACATAGCGAAGGCAGTGGGGTATGAGAGCGTGTCCAGCTTCCGCAGATGCTTCAAGGACAAATTCGGCATGAATGCCGCCGATTACCGGAAGAGGGAACAGGAGAGGGACGAAGAGGCCTGAACGGGCCGAAAAGGAGGAGCATATGTACAGACTATCAGTGCCGGTGAGGAACGGAATGGTGCAGAAGGTGGGAAAGGAAACCATCCTGGACCTGTTGAGGAGAATGGGGGCGGAAAGGGTATTCCTGAGCATCGACACCTATGTTACGGACAGGGCGGAGAGGGCCCGGGAGCTGGGGATGCTGGAGGAGAACAGCAGGTTCTTCCATGAGAACGGGCTGGAGACAGGGGTGTGGCTGTGGACCTTCACGGTGGAGGGGGAGCACGACTTCACGCTGATGGAGTCCCTGGAGGGAGGGCCTCTGCCCCAGAAGGGGTGCTGCCCCCTGGACGAGAGGTTCCGGCAGTTCGCCGGAGAATATCTGGAGGATCTGGCGGGTACGGGGGTGGACATCATCCTCTTCGATGACGACTACAGATATGGCTTCCGGGACGGCATGGGCTGCGCCTGCGAGAGGCACCTGCGGAAGATGGGGGAGATCCTGGGGGAGGAGCTGACCGCGGACAGGCTGCGGGAGAAGGCCTTCTCCGGGGGAAGGAATCCCTACCGGGACGCCTACCTTGCGGTGAACGGCCAGAGCCTGGAGCTGTTCGCCAGGGAGATGCGGGCCCATGTGGACCGGGTGGATCCGAAGGTCAGGCTGGGGGTCTGCGCCTGCATGTCCCTCTGGGACAATGACGGCATCGACGCGGCCACCGTCAGCAGGCTCCTGGCGGGGGACACCCAGCCCTTCCTGCGCCTGATCGGCGCGCCCTACTGGGCACCGGACCGGTACTGGGGGAACCGGCTCCAGCATGTGATCGAGCTGAGCAGGATGGAGCGGAGCTGGTGCGGCCAGGGAATCGAGGTCATCGGCGAGGGGGACAGCTGCCCCAGGCTGCGGCACAAGACCCCGGCCAGCTACCTGGAGCTCTTCGACATGGCGCTGCGGGCGGACGGCACCGTGGACGGGATATTGAAATACGTGATGACCTATTATCTGCACCCGGATTACGAGAAGGGCTATGTGGAGAGGCACTGCAGGAACAAGGGGCTCTACGCCGCCATAGAGGAGGCTTTCGCGGGGAAGGAGGCCCGGGGCATCAGAGTGTACGAGTCCATGCAGAAGTTCGCGGACATGGCGATTCCCGAGGAAAAGGCGGGGAGCTGCGATGTGGAGAATGTCTTCTTCTCCATCGCCGCCAGGATGCTGGCCGACAATTCCCTGCCCATCGTATATGAGGGGGAGGGCGTCTGCGGCATGGCCTTCGGGGAGAACGTGAAGATGGTCTCCCAGGCGGCGATGCGCCGGGGCGTCATCCTGGACGCGGAGGCGGCCAGGCTCCTGGGAGAGCGGGGGATTGATACGGGGATACGCAGGTTCGGCAAGAGAGTAACGACAGACGGAGAATATTTTGACGGTGAGGAGGAATATGTGTACGGCGCGTACAAGGCCCATGTGATGGAGCTGGACGAGGGGGCGGAGGTGGACAGTTCCATTGCCTATACGGAGGACGGGCAGGAAAGGAAGGCTCCCGGGGCGTTCTTCTACGAGAACGGGGAGGGGCACCGCTTCTGGGTATTTGCCTTCGACGCTTATTTCAACAATGAGGGCATGTACCGCTCCTACAGCCGCGCCAGGCAGCTTGTGAAGGCCGTGGGTAGGCTGACGGACAGGGCGCTGCCCGCGTGCTCCTGTGGGAATCCGGATCTCTATCTTATGTGCAAGCAGGATGAGAAGGAGCTGGCCGTGGGCCTGTGGAACATCTGCCCGGACGGCATCTACGAGCCGGTGGTGGAGCTGGAGCATGCCTGCCGGAACATCCGGTTCCTGAACTGCACGGGGCGGATGGAGGGGAACCGGGTATATCTGTCGGAGATGCCCCCCTTCTCCTTCGCCGGATTCGTGGCGGAGGCCTGAAATCGGAGATTCTATCCCCGCGGTAAGCGGTAATGAGGCGGTCTGGTTATGGATAAGTACAGAAGGACACGGATCCTATACATATTGCAGGCGGACTTTGAATATTTCATCTCGCTGTTGGTGGCGGGCTCCTTCCTGGCGGCGGTGACGGCCCAGCTAGGGATTTCCGACAGCCTGACGGGGGTCATCTCTGCCATCATCTCCCTGGGACAGGCGTTCCAGTTATTGTCTATATCTATACGGAAAAACATAAAGAGGAAGGTGGTCCTGTTCAGCGCGATGAACCAGCTGGTCTTCATGTGCCTGTACGTGATACCGCTGACGGGGCTGCCACCCGGGTGGAAGACCGCCCTGTTCATAGGGGCCGTCACCCTTGCCTACTTCCTGTACAACATCGTGCATCCGAAGAAAATTGACTGGTTCATGTCCATGGTGGAGGACGGGAACCGGGGCAGATACACCTCCGTGAAGGAGATGGTGTCTTTGCTGACGGGGATGGTCTTTTCCTATGTGATGGGCTCCATGTCGGATTACTACAGGAGCATAGGACAGATTCGGAAATCCTTTGCCATCTGTGCCGGGGTGATTTTCGTGCTGACGGTGCTCCATACCCTGACCATGGTGCTGGCCGCGGAGAAGGAGGAGCGGGAAGGGGTCTCCTCCGGAACCGGCCGTGGCGGTCGGTTCGGCATCATCCGGGACAGGAACGTGCTGCGGGTGACAGCGGTGCTGGTCATCTGGCACGCGGCCAACTATGTGGCCGTGCCCTTCTACGGAAGCTACCAGATTAAGGAGCTTGGATTCGGACTGAAATATGTGTCCATACTGGGAATCCTGTACAGCTCTGTCCGGATTCTGTTCTCCTTCGTCTGGGGGGCCTATGCGGACAGGCGCTCCTTCGCGCGGATGATGCGGGCCTGCATGGCCGTGGCGGCGGTTGGGTGCCTGATCAATGTGTTCACGGTGCCGGAGAACGGGAAGCTGTTCTTTACCACCTATTATGTCTGCTATGCCATCGCCATGGCGGGGATTGGGAACGCGGCCATGAATGTGGTGTTCGACTACGTGGACGCCTCAAAGAGGGCGGATGCGCTGGCGGTGACCCAGGTGGTGGCGGGGATATGCGGGTTCGCGACCACGCTGCTGGCAAGCCCGCTGGTGACATATGTGCAGGACAATGGCAACATGTTCCTGGGGATGCATGTCTATGCCCAGCAGATATTGTCGTTATTGTCCTGCGTGCTGTATCTGCTGGCCATCGGGCTGATAACGGCGATGTTCTGCAGGCGCCCCGGGAAGGGGTGAGACGAGGATAGCCCCCGACTGCATCCACGATACAGCCGGGGGTCTGGTTAAAAGAGGGCTGACATCTCCTCTCTATTGGTATCTTCATCAAGGAATGGAGAAAGAAAGCCATAGCTGATATCTGTCTTCCATTCAGTGCCGTAACTGTGGACATGGTCTGCGGGGGGGAGCTTGTCGATGACAGTGCCCTCGCTGCGCCGCAGGCTGCATATCAAGCATTCCTCATGTTTGGCCCCTTCCGCCTCACGACACAAAGAGATTGCAAAAAACCAGCATCTGCTTTATAATAATCCTTGTGTGTATCGCAGACTTGTTCTGTATTGTGTGGTAGATACGATACCAGCTTTGCCGCAGGGAGTTGCAGCTCCCTGTGGCGGTACACCGTATGCTCTTGAATTCTCGCTCTTATATTACCACAACCCTGTATATTCTGCAAGTGGGAAAATGCAGAGTTTTAGGGTTTTGCGCTGCCTGAGCGAGACCAGGGAACACAATGGGGCGACGGGGACAGGAGCAGAGAGGAGCCGGATATTTCATATGGCAGCAGCGACGGACAAGACAAGGGAAGAGAGGATGGCGACGGAGTCCATCGGCAAGCTCATGGCCAGCATGACCCTGCCAGCCATCCTGGCCCAAATCATCAATATCTTATACAGCATCATCGACAGAATCTACATCGGACATATGGAGGGCGTGGGAGCCAATGCTCTGACAGGGGTGGGCGTCACCTTCTGCATCACCGTGTTCGTCTCCGCCTTTTCCGCGTTCATCAGCAACGGAGCTGCCCCTCTGGCGGCCATCTGGCTGGGGAAGGGGGACAGGGAGCGGGCGGAGAAAATCCTGGGCAACAGCGTCAGCTTCCTGCTTATCTGTACCGTAGCGCTGATGGCGTTCTTCTACCTGTTCCAGAGGCCCCTGCTATACATGTTCGGCGCCAGCGACGCCACCATCGGCTATGCCACGGACTATCTGTCCATCTATCTGGCGGGGACGCTGTTCGTGGAGATGGCCCTGGGGCTGAACGCCTTTATCATCTGCCAGAGCCAGCCCAGGACGGCCATGCTCTCCGTGCTGATCGGGGCGGTGGCGAACATCATCCTGGATCCGGTGTTCATCTTCGGGCTGGGCATGGGGGTGAAAGGCGCGGCGGTGGCCACGGTAATCTCTCAGGGCCTCAGCGCGGCCTGGGTGCTGTCCTTCCTGATGGGAAAGAGGTCGTCTCTGAAAATCCGCAGACAGTGCATGCGGCTGGAGGGGAAGGTCCTGGGAAGCGTGTTCTCCCTGGGCATCTCTCCCTTTATCATGAACGCCACGGAGAGCTTCATCAGCATCGTGCTGAACCATGGGCTACAGGCCTACGGCGGGGATATGCACGTGGGATCCCTGACGATCATGCAGAGTGTCATGCAGCTGTTCTCAGCGCCCATAAACGGCTTTACCCAGGGAATGACGCCCATCATCAGTTACAACTACGGAGCGCAGAATTTCAGGAGGGTGAAAAAACTCTATGGCTGGATGATAGGCATGTGCTTTGGGTTCCGGCTCCTGACCACGGCCACCAGCATGATTTTCCCCCGGTTCTACGCAGGGTTCTTTACCAATGAGGCGGAGCTGGTGGCGCTGACCGGGAACGTGATGCCAATCTTCATGGCGGGCATGCTGGTGTTCGGTCTGCAGAACGGAATCCAGCCCACCTTCCTGGCGCTGGGGCAGGCGAAGATTTCGCTCTTCATCGCGGTGCTGCGGAAAATCATCCTGCTGATTCCCCTGGCCCTTATCCTGCCCCGGTTCATGGGGGTGATGGGCGTCTATTGGGCGGAGCCTGTGTCGGACGCCATCTCGGCCACGGTAGCCACTTTGCTCTTTGCGCTGAACATCCGGAAGATTTTGTCCAGGGAAGCGCTTGCAAAGATACGGTGAGCCGTCTACCCTATAAGATGTATTTTTTCAGCAGTAAGACCACCTCGTCGAAGTTGATCGGCTTGGCCGTATGGGCATTCATGCCGCAGTCCAGGCATCGCTTGATGTCCTCCGAGAAGGCGTCTGCCGTCATGGCGATGATGGGGATGGCGGCGGCATCCGGATGCCCGGAAGCGCGGATGCCTTCCGTGGCCTCATAGCCGTTCATCACAGGCATGCGGACATCCATCAGGATGATGTCGTAATGTCCCGGCGCGGATGCCTGGAATTTCTCCAGGCAAATCTGCCCGTTCTCTGCCCATTCCGGTTCTATGCCGATATCAGACAGCAGCGCCTGCAAAATCTCCCAGTTCAGTTCATTGTCCTCGGCCACCAGCACCCGCCGTCCGGCCAGCTCTGCCTGGCTGCCCTCCGCGGCCTGCAGGTCCTCCACATCCATATATTTTTTCAGTCCGTAGAACAGGGTGGACTTGAACAGGGGCTTGGAGATGAAACCGTTAATGCCGGCCTCCTTTGCGTCCGCCTCCAATTCGCTCCAATCGTAGGCGGAAATCAGGATGATGGGCATGTCATCGCCCACGATCCGCCGGATCTGTCTGGCAACCGAAAGGCCGTCCATGCCCGGAAGCTTCCAGTCCAGCATGATTATCTGATAGTCGTCGCGGGCTTGATGATGCTTCTCCACCATGTTGATGGCATCCTCCCCGCTCATGGTCCAGTCGGCCTGGATGCCGATGGAATCCAGGGCATCCACCGCTGTGCGGCACAGGGTCTCATCGTCATCCACCACCAGCATCTTCCAGGCGGGAAGAATCATGTCCACCTCCGAGGGCTCGGCCTTTTCCAAGTCCAGGATCACCTGGAACTTGGATCCCTTGTTCAGCTCGCTCTCCACGGTGATGCTGCCGCCCATGGCATCCACGATGTGCTTCGTGATCGCCATGCCAAGCCCCGCTCCTTCCGTCTTGTGCACGCGCATGGTGTCCACCCTGGAATAGGAGTCAAAGACATGCTTCAGGAATTCCTCGGACATTCCGGTGCCATTGTCCGCCACGGTGATATGTGTCCGGACATAATTCTCGCCCTTTTCGGGGGGATCCTCCTCCTGGTACAGGGAGAGCTGGATCAGGCCGCCCTCCTGGGTATATTTCACGGCATTGGACAGGAGGTTCAGCAGGACCTGGTTCAGGCGGACGCTGTCGCAGTATACGTCCTCCGATATGATATTGTGGATATGGACGTTGAAGTTCTGGCCCTTCCCCTTTACCTGGGGCTGCACGATGCCCACCACGCCCTCGATCGCCTCCTGGAGAGACACACGTTCCGCGGTCAGGGTCATCTTGCCGCTCTCGATTTTGGACATGTCCAGCACATCGTTGATCAGGCCCAGCAGATGCTTGCCGGACAGGGTAATCTTCTTCAGGCAGTTCATCACCTGATCCTTTTCATCGATATGGGCCGTGGCAATGGCGGTCATGCCCACGATGGCGTTCATGGGCGTGCGGATGTCATGGCTCATGTTGGAGAGGAAGGTGCTCTTGGCCCGGGTGGCCGCCAGGGCCTCCTCGCGGGCCGCTTCCAGATCCCTGAGCTGCTTGCAGGTCATCCGGAAATAGATATAGAAGATGACCAACAGCGCTGTGAGGATGATGAAGCCCACCAGCAATGTGGCGAAGGTCCGGTTGGCGTTGAGGCTCTCCACGGTTTCGTTCAGAGGGCCGAAGGGCAGCACCGTCACCAGATGCCACTCCGAATAGGGGAGCAGCGTACAGTAGATCTGCTGGCTGGTGTTCCCCAAATCTAGGACGGTAGAATAGCTTTCCTTCTTTTCCATGGCATCGGAAAGCTCCCGGACATAAGCATCTATCTTCCGGCGGTCGCTGGCCGGATAGCGCTGGTACAGACTTTCGAAGTAATCCTTGTAGTCCATGCCCGTATCGCTGATGATGAAGCTGCCGTCCTTGCGGATGATGTTGGAGGATATCAGGGCGTTCTCCTCGTCCGTGCCCAGCATGGCGCTGATGTAGTCTATGGGGACGGCGGCCACCAGGGCCATGCATGCCTCGCCGTTTTCCATGGGATATTCCGCGCTGATGCCCAGGATGACCACCTCGGTGCCCAGGGAATCATAGCCCACGGCTATCTTTTTCTCGCGGCGCAGGAGGGACTTCCGGAAAGAATCCGGATCCGCAAGCTGGATGGGGTTCCCGTCCAGCATCTCCATTTTCCCGTCCTCGGAATACAGGGCCAGGTAATTGAAGTTCCTGACGCCGGACCTGTAGACCAGCTCCTGGTACAGCTCGTCCCTGTCGGCCATATCTGACGGGACTACCTCCACTATCGCTTCGGCCTGCTCCAATTTCAGCTCGATCAGTGTGCGGAAATGGGCTGTGATATGGTTGTTGATGCCGGCCATGTACAGATCGCCAACTGTATGGATGGATTTTTCGCTCTCCCTGCTGATATAGCGGCCCAGGCAGATGAAGGCCCCTATGCTGATCAGCAGCAGCAGGGTGAAGCTTCCGATTAGAAAATAGGTTGTGCGATGTCCATTCTTGATTTTGCGGGTTTCCATACTTGTCCTTTCACTTAAGTGGTTCTTTCAGAGTAATTGATAAGGATATTATACCATAATTTCGTGCGCTTCGGCGCACATGGAATCAAAAGTTGACTCAGTTCCCTTCTGAGTCAACATTATACCATATCCACAGAAAAAAGCAATTTGCATTGCACTTGTTTCGCGCTTGTTTTGCCCAGAGTATTGACAGGGGATTCGGATTCGGGGTAAGCTTGAATCCGGGACATGGTATCCTGTGGATATGGAAAATGGACGGAATCGAGGGACGAGATATGCGCATTTTGATTGCAGAGGACGAGGTGGAATTGGCGGGGGCCCTGAAATTTCTGCTGGAGAAGAACAGGTTCTCCGTGGACGTGGCACATGACGGGGAGGAGGCGCTGGAGCGGTTCCGCAGTGCGGCATATGACGTGGTCGTGCTGGACATCATGATGCCCGGGGCGGACGGGATGGAGGTGCTGGCCCGAATCCGAGGGAGCGGCTCCGCGGTTCCCGTGCTGATGCTGACTGCCAGAGGGGGAATCGAGGACCGGGTGGCCGGGCTGGAGGCGGGGGCGGACGACTATCTGCCCAAGCCCTTCGCCAGCAGGGAGTTCATTGCCAGAGTCAAAGCGCTCTCCCGCAGGAATGCCGGATATAGGGAGTCGCTCCTGGCCTTCGGAAATCTGGAACTGGACTGCAACAGGTACATGCTCGGCTGCGGCGGGCAGTGGGTCCGCCTGAACAATAAGGAGTTCCAGCTGGCGGAGCTGTTCCTGCGCCATCCCCGGTTCGTGTTCTCCACCGGCCATCTGATGGACAGGGTATGGGGACAGGACTCGGAGGCGGGCGTGGACGTGGTCTGGACGTACATCGGATTTCTCCGCAGGAAGCTCAGAGAGATAGGAAGCCAGGTCGAAATCAGGACTATCCGCGGCGCGGGGTATTCACTGGAGGAGATCAGATGCTGAAGAAGATGCAGAGGCGTTTCATCCTGGCAGCCATGGCGGCCTTCGGCACGGTGATGGCGGTGCTGCTGGCGGGAATCAATCTCGTAAACTTTTGCCGGATTACATCCGCCCAGGACGAGATGGCGGCGAACCTCCTGAGCCGGGAACAGAGGGCTTTCCACAGGCCGGAGGCCCCGCTTCCGCCCATGCCGGATATGCCGGGAGGGCCGGAGGCGGAGTTCACCACCCGCTTTTTTGCTGCCCACTGTGACCCGGCGGGGCGCATCCTGTTCATTGCCAGAGACCACATTTCTTCCATAGATGAGGATGTGGCCAGAGAATATACGGAGAGGATCCTCTCCGAAGGGAAGACGAAGGGATATTACAAGGAATATCGGTATCTCGTCAGCAGGGACGACAGGGGGATTGCCGTCCTGTTCCTGAACGTGGCGGATTCCCTGCAGTTCATGCGTTCCCTGTTCATCGTGTCCCTGGGGACAGGAGCGGGCAGCCTGGCGCTTGTCTTCCTCCTTGTCCTGTTCTTCTCCCGGTATGCCATCCGCCCCTTTGCGGAGAACATAAAGCGGCAGAAGCGGTTCATCACGGACGCGGGGCATGAGCTGAAGACGCCCATCGCCTCGATTACGGCCAGCGCGGACATCGCAGCCATGGAGCATGAGGGGGATGAGTGGATCGCGAACATCCGGAAGCAGACGCTGCGCCTGGGCAGGCTGGTGAACGACCTGGTGGCGCTCTCCAGGCTGGACGAGGAGACGCCCTTTCCGGAGAAGAACGATTTCTCCCTGAGCGAGACCGCCTGGGAGGCTGCGGAGCCCTTTGGGGCGCTGGCAGGAGCCAGAGGGAAACGCTTTTCCCAGCACATAGAGGAAGGCCTGATGCTCCACGGGGACAGGGATTCCCTGCGGCGGCTGATCTCCATCCTCCTGGACAATGCGGTGAGGCATTCGGACGAGGGCGGGGAAATCCGCATGGACATCTACCGGAGGCGGGGCAGGGTCTATATCGAGGTAGAGAACAGCTGCAATCTGCCGCAGATACCGGACCTGAACAGGCTGTTCGACCGCTTCTACCGCGTGGACGAGTCACGGTCTGCCCGAACCGGGGGCACAGGCATCGGCCTGTCCATGGCCCAGGCCATCACCCAGGCCCACGGAGGCCGGATCGAGGCCAGACAGCCGGACGGGAAGCACATCCTGTTGAGGGCGGTCCTTCCTTTGCTTTGATTTCTTTCTTCCGAAAATAAGTTCAAAAAACATACACATTTTATTTCAAGTACATTTCAGGAAGCCCTCTTATACTTTCCATAGACTTTCCACTGAGAAAAAGAAAAAGGGAAGACCTGCCCCGCGGCCCGGCGCTGCGGAGCGGGTACAGGGAGGACAGGGATGGAGCATAGGGAGATCTTTCGCCATGAACTGAAATATCAAATCACATATCCCCAGTATCTGGAACTGAGAAGCAGGCTGCGGACATTGATGCGAGCGGACCCCCACGCAGGCCCGGACGGCAGATATTTGATAAGGAGCATATATTTTGACGATTTTGCGGATAAGGCGCTGCGGGAGAAGGTGGACGGCATCCCGGGCCGGGAGAAGTTCCGCATCAGGTACTACAACGATGATTTCTCCTTTATCCTGCTGGAGAAAAAGGTGAAGGACAGCTATCTGTGCCGCAAGTATGATGCGGAGATTGCATGGCAGGAGTGCAGGCAGCTGCTGGGGGGCAGGACTGGCTGGATGCGGGGGCATCCGGCGGCGCTGGTGCAGGAGCTGTACGCGAAGATGCGCTATCAGGTCCTGCGCCCCAGGGTACAGGTGTCCTACATAAGGGAGGCCTATCTCTACCCGCCGGGAAACGTGCGGGTCACCTTTGACTCCCATATCAGGACCAGTCTGTACCATCAGGATTTTCTGGAGGGACATGTGGCGGACATAGATGCCGGAGACAGGCCCCGGGACAGGATACTGGAGATAAAATATGACGCGTTCCTGCCAGGGGTCATAGAGAGCCTGATTCAGACAGGCGGCGTCCGGCAGCAGGCCTTTTCCAAATACCAGGCCTGCAGACGATTCGGATAACAGAAAAGGAGGGAGCTTCAGATGACTTTCAACGATATTTTTAAATCCAGCTTTTTGGAGAGCGTAACGGAATTTTCCCCGGTGGACACCCTGATCGGCATGGCGTTCGCCCTGGTGGTGGGACTGTTCATCTTCGTGATTTATAAGAAGACCTTTGCCGGAGTCATGTATTCCACGGGATTCTCCATGACGCTGGTGGGCCTGACCCTTGTGACCACCTTGGTCATCATGGCGGTGACGTCCAATGTGGTGCTCTCCCTGGGCATGGTGGGCGCGCTTTCCATCGTCCGGTTCCGGGCGGCCATCAAGGAGCCCATGGAAATCGTGTACCTGTTCTGGGCCATCGCGGCGGGCATCGTCATCGGCGCCGGCATGATACCCCTTGCCGTCATCGGCTCCGCCGCGATCGGGGGCACACTGTTGCTGTTCGCCAATCGAAAGATGCACGAAAATCCGTATATACTGATTTTGGGCTGCGCGGATGAGAAGGCGGAGAGCGCCGCGCTGGCGCTGGCGGGAAAGTCCGTGGCGCGGCTGGCGGTGAAGTCCAAGACAGTAAACGCCTCGGGGATCGAGCTCACCGCGGAGATTCGGATGAAGGATGGGGAGACCTCCTTCGTGAACCGGTTAAACGGCATTGAGGGGATAAGCGGCGCTACTCTGGTGAGCTACAACGGCGAATATATGTCCTGAGGGAGGCGCGGCAGAGGCTGGCTGTGGAGACAGGGCGGGAAGAGGCCGGTGGGAAGCCGGTTCCGTCATCTGCCCGGAAAGGAAAAGTCATGATTGGCAGCAAATATGCGACGAAGATTGCCTGCATCGCTATGGCGGCGGCCGTCCTGCTCTGCGTCCTGGCGGTGGCGTTCCCCCAGAAGCTTGCGGAAGCGGCAGGCCAGGGGGGCGTCGCCATGGAATATGAGGCGGCGCTGTTCCAGACGGATTCGGTGATGCAGATCGACATACGGATGGAGAACGACGTCTGGGAGGAGATGCTGGCGGGGGCCATGGCGGAGGAGTATTATTCCTGCGATGTGGTCATCAATGGGCTGGTGGTGAAGAATGTGGGCATCCGGCCCAAGGGCAACACCAGCCTCTCCGCCATAGCCATGGATCCGGACACGGACAGGTTCAGCCTGAAGCTGGAATTCGACCATTATGTGGAGGGACAGACCTGCCTGGGGCTTGACAAGCTGGTCCTGAACAACAATTACGCGGATGCCACGAATATGAAGGAGGCCATCGTATATGACATGTACCAGTACCTGGGAGCGGACGCGTCTCTGTACAATTACGCCGAGATTTCGGTGAATGGTACGTATTGGGGCGTATACCTGGCGCTGGAGGCCGTGGAGGACAGCTTTTTGCTGCGAAACTACGGCGTGGAGAGCGGAAACCTGTACAAGCCCGAGGGGATGGGCATGGGAGGCGGCGGGGATGCCGGAGGGCCTGGCTTTTCGGATTTTGAGTCTGGGCCGGGCGACGGGGACGGTCTGGAACAGCGGGAGACAGGCGGCTTCCCCGGAGGACAGCGCTTCTCCATGGGCTCGGGCGGGGCGGACCTGAATTACACGGACGATGAGCTGGACAGCTATTCCGTCATATGGGACGGGGCAGTGACAGACAGCGGGAAAAAAGATTACAGGAGGGTCGTGTCCGCCCTGAGGGACATAAATGAAGGGACGAATCTGGAAGAATGCCTGGACATTGACAATGTGCTGAAATACATGGCGGTGCATACGTTTTCCGTGAACATGGACAGTCTGTCCGGCAGCATGGCCCATAATTACTATCTGTACGAGCATGAGGGAGAGCTGAATGTCATTCCGTGGGATTACAATCTGTCCTTCGGCGGCATGGGGATGGGTATGGGGGCGGACAGCGGCGCGTCCGGGATGGTCAACGATGCCATCGACAGCCCTTTCCAGGGAACGGAATTCTTTGATGCGCTGCTGGAGGATGAGGCCTGTCTTGCGAGGTATCATGGGTATCTGCAGGAGTTGACAGAAGGATATGTGTCGGGAGGGAAGTTCCAGTATGCCTATAATCGGATTCGGAGCCAGATAGACGGGCTGGTGGAGGCTGACCCCACGGCCTTCTATACGGCAGCGGAGTACGGCACGGCGGCGGAGATGCTGTATCAGACCGTTATGTTGAGGGCAGAGAGCATCCGGGGGCAGCTAGACGGCACCATACCCTCCACAGATGCGGGACAGCGGGCAGACGGCTCCGCCCTGGTGGACGCATCGTCCATCGACATTGAGGCCATGGGTGTCATGGGCGGAGGACGGGATTTTGGGTTCGGCGACGGGGAGATTGACTTCCCCGGCTTTGGCCAGGAGGATAACCCAGGAGATGGGAGACTCCCGGGGGAGGAAAGCCCTCTCGGGGAGAGGGATGCGGAGGCAGCGGAGGGATACCGCCAGCCTCCCGGCATGCCGGGAGGCCCAGGGGACATGCCGGAGAGCTTTGATTCTTCGGATATGCCGGAGGGACGGGGCATGCCCCGGGAGCAGCCGGGCGAAGACGAGGATGCCGGAATGCCCCAGGCGGCGGGAAACCAGCCCAAAGCCTTCCAGCCTGCGAATACAGGCCTTCCAGCCCGGAATCTATTCGCCTGCGCGGGCTGGCTGCTGCTAGCGATTATAGCCTTTGTGGCCGCAAAACATTACCGAAGGATGCCGGGTGCGGTTGACTATTCTCCTGATTCCGATTATACTGAGAAAGGAAACTGAAAAAGAACAGGAGGAAACGCTCTATGGCATGGTACGATGAAGCGATTTTTTACCATATCTATCCTTTGGGGCTCACAGGAGCGCCCAAAGAGAATCCCTATACGGAGCCGGTGCACCGGCTGGACACCCTCATTCCCTGGATAGCCCACATCAAGGAGATTGGCTGCAATGCCATCTATATCGGGCCTTTATTTGAATCCGTGGGGCATGGGTACGAGACCACGGACTACAAGAAGCTGGACAGCCGCCTGGGCACCAACGAGGATCTTACGAACTATGTGGCCGAATGCCACAGGCAGGGCATCCGGGTCATCCTGGACGGCGTCTTCAACCACACAGGCCGCGATTTCTTCGCTTTCCAGGACATCCGGGAGAAGCGCGAGAATTCCCCCTACAGGGACTGGTACCGCAATGTGAACTTCTGGGGGAACAATCAGTACAATGACGGCTTTTCCTACGAGAACTGGGGCGGCTACGACCTGCTGGCCAAGCTGAACCAATCTAATCCTGCGGTGAGGGACTATATCTGCGACGTGGTGCGCTTCTGGGTGAAAGAGTTCGACATCGACGGCATAAGGCTGGATGCGGCGGATGTACTGGATTTCGACTATATGAGGGCGCTGCGCCGAGTGGCGGAAGAGGTGAAGCCCCAGTTCTGGCTCATGGGCGAGGTCATCCACGGCGACTACACCCGCTGGGTAAATGAGGGCACGCTGCACTCCGTCACCAATTATCATCTGCACAAGGCCCTGTACTCCGGGCACAACGACCACAATTACTTCGAGATTGCCCACACGGTGAAGCGGCTTTACGGCATGGGAGGGGACAGGCCGGACGGATTGAAGCTGTACAACTTCGTGGACAACCATGATGTGGAGCGAATCTATACGAAGCTGAACAACAAGGCCCATTTCGCGCCGGTGCACGTATTGCTTTACACGCTTCCGGGCGTCCCCTCCGTTTACTACGGCTCGGAATTCGGGATAGAGGGCAGGAAGGAACGCTATTCGGACGACTCCCTGCGCCCTGCCCTCTCCCTGGCGGACTACAGCGACGCCCTGGAGAAGAACCCCTGCACGCGGCTGATCGCGGCGCTGGGCAAGGCGCGGCAGAGGATAAAGGCGCTTTCCTACGGGGACTATCAGGAGCTGCTGCTGACCAACCGCCAGTACGCTTTCTCCAGGAATTACGATGGGGAGTCCGTCCTGGTCACAGTGAACAATGACGACAGCGACTATGTGATGACGCTGCCCGCGGGGAACGTGGCGGAGTATGTGGGCGCGCTGAGCGGCCAGAGGGTGAGCGTGGCCGGAGGGCATATCGCGGTGAACGTAAAAGCGAATGCCGGGGAGATCTGGGTGCCGGTGATCGGGGAATGGGCAGAGGATGTTTCCCAGGGCGCTTCCGATCAAGAGGCGGCAGAGGAGATGGCTGCTGCGGGAAGGACTGGGCAGACCGTGGCCGGGGAGACGGCGCAGGATGCCGGATCCAAAGAGCCCGATGAAGGAGCGGCGCAGAGCGGGAACCGTGGCGGCTTGGTTCCGGAAGAGCCTGCCGATGAGAAGGATTCCGCAGCAGGGCCTGCGGGCGGCCAGGCCACCGGACAGGAGGAAGCTGTCAAGACAGAGACGCCCGCTCCGGCCGACAGCAAAGCCGTAGCCGAAGCCGCGCTGAAAAAGGTATTCGAAGAGGGGAAGATCGCCGGACTCCAGGAAGCAATCCTGGCCATCATGGAGAAGAACGGCCCCATCACCGACCAGATGCGCAGGGACGTGACGGAGAACGTATACCATGACTCCCTGATTGCCTGGGTGAAGAGCTTCCGCTGAGACCAGGGCGGAGCAATCGCTGGCGGTGGATTGCAGAGGCTACAGCTTTCCCGGCGCCATGACCATCATGGAGCCGGGAAGGCCGCCAGCATTCCATATATCACTGCTCCGTTATTTCTTCTATGAAAAATTCGTCCATAGAACACCGGCCGCTTGTATACACAAGCAGCGGGAACTCACTGTAATAACCCATTCCCAGTTCCCTCAATATCATGCCGATATTCTGGCGGTCAGGCGGTACCACCCGTTCCCTGACAAAACGCCGGGCCCATTTGTCGTCGATTTCCCGGATGCCTTTCCTTGCCAGGATGCCCGGTATTGCCGGCAGATTGTCAGGGTCTGCGGACAGGGGGATGGAAATATGGTACAGATCATTATCCTCATCATAAGACAGGACGGCGTATTCCTCCTGCCCTGTTGACGGACCGTTGTCCTCTTTAATGAAAAATCTTCGCAATGTCATCCCTCCTTTCCCGGATCATATCCCGGATGCAGCCCCAGTATTGCCTTGGGACGGCTTCATTTTCTGACAGCATTACATTTTCCATGCCTTTGAAAATAACGGCTTCGCTTAAATCCGCATTCAGGACTTCCTCCACCATTTCCCTCGGGACTTTTCTCAGATTCTCTGTAAGCGACATGGCTCCCACATAATTATTCACAGGCCCGTCCTTACGCCGGTCAAAGCTTTCCATAGCCTTGCCGTCATCATAGCAGGAGAACAGCAGGGAGAGCCCGTTGTCAAATACAGGTGCCATGCGGTATGCTCCCTTTTTCTCAAGCACTTCTATATTTGCGCCATGGCGGTCACGGTTGCAGATCAGGTAATCCAATATGAAAATGTTGTAGAAATATTGATTCAACTGATTGCGCAAGATAAATGTCCAGACATCTTCATCTTCAAGTCTGGTCATCTCATAATACGTCTCAAAGGCCAGCTTATGTTCACCAACCGTTTTAAAGTCTGCTGACCTTGTAAGCCATGTCCGGTAATGCTTGCCGTCTATTTTCACTTCCGCAGAAAAGAGGTCATATTCCAGATGAGGGATTTTTAAGGCGGCTGCAATATTCTGCGCCACTATTTCATTCAGGCACTCGTGACCATAGATTCCCCGGACTGTATCAAAATTCGACAATTTGTAGTAATATTTCACTCCGCCGGACTGCTCATAGGGTTTCAGGAAGCTTCCTGCCGTCCCTGAGGAGTTTCTTGATAAAGTCCATGTCAAATAGGTGAGGTCCACCATGTCGCAATAAACCATCCTCAATACTCCCGCTTGTGCTGGTTTCTGCCATCCCGCTTTCCGGGAGGCGATTCAGTTTGTAGGTGTTTTTACTATAGCATGGTTGGAAAGCTGGCGCAAGACTTAATCCGGCCTTAACATATTATCAACCCTTGCTTAAGAGATAGTTAGGATATCCGACAGGCAAAGGGGGTTATAATAGCGGAAAGCAGCAGGAAGGAAAGAACTGCGGAAAAGAGGTAACGGGTTATGAAGCATATACGGAGGATGGCGTGGCTTGCCTGGGTGGCCATACTGGCGGGCGCTCTGAGCGGATGTGGAAAGAAGGACACAGGCGGGAGTGTGGTCACGGAGCAGGAGAAAGGCCGCTTCGTGGAGATTAGGGAGGAGCTGCCGAAGGAGCTGGGGGCGTGGAATCCACGGCAGATATTTTCCGTGGACGGCAGGATACATCTGCTGGCATCGAAAAATGAAGACGGCAGGACAGTTTTCTCGGAATGGGCGCAGCAGGAGGAGGGCTTCGCGGAGACCACCCAGGACTGGCTGGCCTCCCTGGAGCTGCCCTGCGGGGAAGGGATGAACTTCACCCTGGCACAGAGCGGCAGCGGCGCGCAGTATCTTCTGGCCACCTACATGGCGGAGGGGGAGGATGCCTACAGCAGCCATCTGTGGAAGAGCGAGGGCGCACAGGCCAGGGACATTACGCCCCGGGAATGGGCGGTTCCGAATGAGGAGTGGGGTGCGTATGAGAGCGTCCGGGGCATCGCGGCGTTAGAGGACGGCACACTGTTCGCCCTTTCCTATACCTCCATGAGCGCCTTGTCGGGAGAGGACGGGCATATCCTGAATAGCGAGCAATTGCCCGCGCAATACAGCGACATCCTGGTGTCGGACGGCAGGGACATCTACCTTTGCACCGAGGAGAATATGAGCATGCAGATAGAGAAGCGGGAAACCGGGAAAGGCAGCAGCGCGAAGATTGATTTCCCTACAGCCAGTTCCTACGGAAACCTCCTTGGAGCGGGAAAGGACGGCACCCTGATTGCGGCAAGTGAGGACGGAATCTTCCGCCGGGACGCGGACGGGGATGCCTGGGAGAAGCTGCTGGACGGCCTGGAGACGGATTTCGCCCTGTCGGACAATTGGTGCACGGGGCTGGCCGTGGGGGAGGAGGGGAGCATCTATGCCCTGTTCCAGGAATCCGGAGGCGGTGCAAGGCTGAACCGCTACACCTATGACCCGGATGCGGTGGTGGAGGTCAAGGAGGAGCTGAAGCTGTACACGGTCTATGAAAGCCCTCTGCTACAGCAGGCGGCCGTCCTGTACCACAAGGAGCATCCGGAGATTCGGATTGCCATCCAGTATGCCTATTCCGCCTACAGCAACGAGAATATAGACTACAATTCCGTCTACCAGGAGCTGAATACCCTGCTCATGGGCGAGGACGCGCCGGACATCCTGGTGCTGGACGGCCTGGACATGGATTCCTTTATCGACAAGGGCCTGCTGGTGGACATCGGGACAGTGGTGGGGCCCATGGAAGAGAGCGGGGAGCTGCTGGCCGGGATTACGGGCTCTTATGAGCGGGAGGACGGGCACAGGTACATCGTGCCCCTGCAGTTCGGCTTCCAGATGGCTATGGGCAGGGACATCACAGAGGCGGAAATGGCTTCCCTGGAGGCCCTGGCGGCGTTCCTGTCGGGGGCGAAGGAGAATTACCTGGGGCCCCAGACGGTCAGCGAGCTGGTGGATAAGTTCTATCCCTATTTCTGCGGGGACATCGTTAAAGAGAAGCGGCTGGATAAGGAGGTCCTGGCCGGGAAGCTGGAATGCCTGAAGCGCATCGCGGACAACTGCGGCATGGTGGATGCCAGGGGCAAGGGGGAACGGGCCTATACCATGTGGGATTTGGCCTCCGGGGCGAAATGCGCGTTCGACAGGGTCACCGGCTTCAAGAACTGCATGTTCCCCATATCCATGGTGAATTACATTCAGGGGAGCTTCGCGGCCTATGAGAACAGCTTCCTACCGCTGCTGCAGACCGGGATATGCGCCAAGAGCCCTTATCAGGACACGGCCAGGGATTTCCTGATGCTGGCCCTGTCGGAGCGCATCCAGGACACGGACCACTATCTGGGCTTCCCGGTGAACGTAAGCTCCCTGGAGAAGCAGTCCCGGGAAGACAGGTCCCAGTCCCAGGCCTACACCTCCATCGAGGCCGAGGGCAGCGAGGTGGAATTTGCCATCGAATGCTACTCCCAGGAGACGGCGGACAGATTGGTGGATATATGCAAGGGCCTGGATAAGCCGGCGGTGGAGGACGCGAAGATACGGGAGGTAATGATCGAGGCCCTGGCGGCGTATCTGGACGGCTCCCAGACCACCGAGGCCACTGTGCAGAAGATAGAGGACGGGCTGAAGATGTATCTGGCCGAATGATGTAAAAAAATACGGCAGCCATTGACAAGGAAAAGGGAAATGTGGTATAGTTCCAGATGCAAATGAGTCGCATTTGCATCTGGAACTTGCTGTTACCGGCCTCCTGTGCCAGGGGCCGGAGGGATATGTTGGGAAAGGTGGATGGATGCCATGCTGGAAATATTGGAAGACGCGCTCATGGACAGCATAAAGCTGGTTCCCTTTTTGTTCCTGACCTACCTGGTGATGGAGTACCTGGAGCACAAGACGGGGGAGCATGCCAGGAGGCTGATCAGGAGGCCGGGAGCCGTGGGGGATGGGGGAGATTTCTCCCACAGGCAGTCCGCCATAAGCCTTGCCGCGCCTGTCATCGGCGGGCTTTTGGGCGCTGTCCCCCAATGCGGCTTCTCCGCCGTGGCTTCTAACCTGTATGCCGGGCGGGTCATTACTTTGGGCACGTTGATGGCAATCTATCTTTCCACCTCGGATGAGATGCTGCCCATCCTGATTTCCGAGCAGGCCCCGGTGGGCTTGATTCTGGGGATTCTGGCGGGCAAGGCTGCCATCGGCATGGCGGCAGGGCTTGGCATTGATTTGCTGCGCCGCAAGGGGGACGGCGGCAGGAATCCCGGCGGTATCCATGACATCTGCGAGCAGCAGCATTGCCACTGCGAGGACGGCATCCTGCGCTCTGCCCTGTCCCATACCGTAAAAATCGCGTTCTTCATCCTGGCGGTGAACCTGGGGCTGAATGCAATCCTGCATTTTCTGGGCGAGGACGCGCTGGGGAAGCTGATTCTGAACAGGCCTTTTGCGGGGCCTGTGCTGGCAGGGCTTGTGGGTCTGATACCCAACTGCGCCGGTTCCGTGGTAATCACCCAGCTGTACCTGGCGGGCTCCATGGGGCTGGGGGCCGCCATGGCCGGGCTGCTGGCGGGCTCGGGGGTAGGGTTGCTGGTGCTGTTCCGGGTGAACCAGGACAGGTGGGAGAACCTGAGGATACTGGGGCTGTTGTACGCGATTGGCGTGGCGGTGGGGATTGCCATGGAGCTGATTGGAATCGGATGAGGAGGAGCGGGTGCGGGCCGGACAGGGACGGTTGCACAGGACAGGGATGTGGCTGGGCCGGACACGGTCAGCCGTCATATTCGGGAAGTCCCTGAGGCTTGCGGAAAGGAAACAGGAGAAGAGGGCCATGAACAGGAAGCTGAAGATTCCCCCGGAGGGTCTGCCCTACGGGGACTGCGGGAGGGAGATGTCCTACCCGCAGGGGCTGAAATGGACGAAGCAGAGGAAAAGCGTATACAGAGCGCTCTGGGAGACGGCGGAGCCGTTGAGCGCCATGCAGATCTATCAGCGGCTGTCGGTTCGCGGGGATACGGAGGACAGCGGGTTAGGAGAGGCATCTGCCATATCAACGGTCTACCGTATATTGGCGGCCTTTGAGGAGAAGGGCCTGGTGGAGAAGAGCACATGGACGGAAGACGGGACCGCGGTCTATGGCCTGAACCGCGGAGGTCATACCCACTATGCGGTGTGCCTGAAATGCCATAGCCGGATTCCCCTGCAGGACTGCCCTTTCAGCCATATCCACCTGGAGGAGGGCATGGGGGACTTCACGGTCACGGGCCATAAGCTGGAGCTGTACGGATACTGCAGGAACTGCAGGGAAGGATGACAATGGAGAAGAAAAATTACAGACAGACAAAGCTCACCTGCTATTTCACGAATGTCGTAATGTCATCGGTGTTCAGCTTACCGCCGCTGCTATTTGCCACATTCCGGGAAATGTACGGGATATCCTATACATTGCTGGGGAGCCTGATTCTCATCAATTTCTGTACGCAATTGGGGGTCGATTTGATTTTCAGCTTTTTCAGCAGATATTTCAACATACATAAGACCATCCGCTTGATGCCGCTGATCACGGCAGGCGGCCTATTTGTGTATGCGCTGTTCCCCATGCTGTTCCCCCGGCATGCCTATATGGGCCTTGTCTTGGGGACATTCATCTTTTCGGCGGCAGCGGGACTGGGGGAAGTGCTGATCAGCCCCACAATCGCGGCGCTGCCCTCAGACACCCCTGACAAGGACATGAGCTTTCTCCACTCTCTGTACGGGTATGGGCTTGTGGGCGTGGTGGTGGTCAGCACCTTGTTTCTCCGATTTGTGGGAAAGGAGTATTGGACGTACCTGACCTTCTTTTGGGCGGCGCTGCCGATAGTCGCCTCTGTCCTGCTGATGAAATCGCCCCTCCCCGATATGGACATGGGCCAGAGCGGGAAGGGGTCAGCCGATTCTTCTAAGCAAAGGACCCGGGGGCTCCTTTTATGCATGCTGTGCATCTTCTTTGGGGCCTGTGCCGATAACACCATGTCCAACTGGATATCCGTCTATGCGGAAAGGGCGCTGCAGATTCCGAAGGTCTGGGGCGATATCCTGGGGATGTCCTTATTTGCGATTCTGCTTGCCCTCACAAGATTGGCCTATGCGAAATTTGGGAAAAACATTTTCAAGGTCCTGACGATCAGCATGTGCGGCGCTGCGGTATGCTATGTAGCGGTGGCGTTTTCGCCCAATGCGGCGCTGTCCCTGCTTGCATGTGTGGCGCTCGGCATCTGCACTGCCATGCTCTGGCCGGGGACATTGATTCTGATGGAAGAAAAGATACCCGCGGCCGGGGTGGCCGCCTATGCGCTCATGGCCGCCGGCGGGGATTTCGGCGCTTCTGTGGCCCCCCAGATGCTGGGAATCGTGGTTGACAATATCTCCCTGACGGAGTGGGCAGAATTGCTTGGCAATGCTCTGTCCCTGACGCCGGAACAGGTGGGGTTCAAGGCAGGGATGCTGGTCGCGGCTGTATTCCCTGTCTTTGGCGTGCTCCTCCTGGCCTATATGAAAAAGTTCTTCAAAGAAAAAATCCCCTTGCTCCGGCCCGATAGGGGCAGCCCAAAGGGCCGGAGCAGGGGAAGATGCATGAGACCTGAGGAGAGTCCTTATGGCCGAAGTCCCATGCCGCCCTCCAGGGTAAGGGTCTCGCCGGTGAGATACTTGAAGTCCGGGGAAGCCAGCTGGACGCAGACCCGGCCGATTTCCAGCTCGGAATCGCCGTAATGTCCCGCGGGAGGCATCTTCACATTTGCCTTGAAGGCGTCCGGATAAGCCTTCTCGAAGTTCTCAAGCTGTGCTGTCCAGGCCAGAGGACAGATGATGTTCACATTGATGCCGTCCTTTGCCCACTCTGTGGCCGCCACACGGGTCAGGCCCCGGATGCCCTCCTTGGCGGCCGCGTAGGCGCACTGGCCGTAATTGCCGAACAATCCCGCACCGGAGGCGAAATTGATGACGCTGCCCTTGGTCTCCGCCAGGTGGGGATAGCATGCCTTCATGTAATAGAACGCCGCGTAAAGCCCGGAGTAGAGCGCCAGATTGAACTGGTCCGTGGTGTGCTCCGCCAGCGGCACGCCGGAAGCGGAAGCCTGGGCATTGTTAATCAGTACGTCAATCCTGCCGAACTTCTCCATGGTCTGCTTCACTACTTCTCCCACCACGGCCTCATTGTCCGCGCCCGCGTTCACGTCCGCCTGCACGATGAGTACCTGGATGCCGTACAGCCGCTCCAGCTCTTCCTTGGCGTCCTCCAGCTTCTTCACGTTGCGGCCAGTGATGACCAGGTTCGCGCCCTCCTTCGCGTAGGCCGTGGCGATGCCGTAGCCGATGGAGCCGCAGCGCCCGTCGCTCAATACCGCCCGGCCCGCGCCGGTGATGATTGCCGTCTTACCAGTCAGAAAACCCATGATTGATACCTCCTTAGATGAAAAAACGATTGAATTCGCACAAAAACTACGGATGATTGGAAAATTCCTACAATTACTATAGCATATCCCAAAAGCACTGTCAAAACAAGATTTCTGTTGCATCCTAGTCTCTGTTACTGCTTTTACCAGCAGTCATGCAATGCTGCCCTCCCGCAACAGCCCCGGACATCTTCAAACTTTACCCACACCGCAGCGTCCGTTTCCCCCGCGCCGTGCCCTCTATATCTGTGCTGAATCGCTGTCAGCCGGCTCCTTCCAGTATATTTTTACTTTTTCCAAAGCCTCTTCCTCGGTCATGTTCTTCTTGTCCATCAGGCTCTGCATGGCAGCATCCATTGATGAGCCGAATTCCTGGCTAAGTTCGATGAGCAGCTTTATGGCATTTTCCTCTGCAATGTCTGCCCGGCGCCTCTCCTCAGCCGCCTGTCTCTCCGCTTCATCTGCCCGGCGCTGTTCCTCCTCAGCCCGTCTCTGCTCCTCGTCGGCCCTCTTTTCTGCTTCATCTGCCCGGCTCTTCTCCTCAGCCGCCTGCTTCTCCGCTTCATCTGCCCTTTGCTTCTCGGAGGCTGTATTCCTCCGCTCGGCCTGTATGTCTATCTTATCCATATCCGCAAATAATTCGCCCATCTTCTTTTCCCTCACCTTGTCAGCCAGCCTCTCCGTCTCCGGCACAGGTACGTTCATCTTCAGCAGAAAGGCCTTCAGCACCTTTGCCACGGCTTCCACCAGCTGCTCCGGGGAGTCCTCCAGAATCGCGTCTATCTCTTTGGCGGGAAGACGACGGAAATTCTCGATGTCTTCCACCGTCTGCAGCTTGTTGATCATCATGACAAGAGAGATTTCGTCCTTTTTCTCCATCAGCATCTCATTACTGTAGTCGCGCAGCGGCACCAGGTAATACTCAAAATCCGGAAGATATCTCCCGAAGGTGCTCCCCTCACGGATGCGGCTCCTGAAGTCCCGCGGGACGTTCCATTGGCTGGCACCCTCGTAATATATGATTGGCAGGATAGGAGGATACTGGAAGTCCTCCCTCCGCGCCATGCCCTTCTGAATACTCTCCGCTTCCTTCTCATAAGCCTCCCAGATGTATACCATATAGCGGAACACCTGCATGCATACATTGTAGTCCGGTGCCGTCTTGTGCTCTATCAGCGACACCAGGAAGAAGGGCGTGCCCCCGCCCTCCACGTGTACGCGCTTTACCCTGTCGGAATTGCGCTCCTCCGCGAACAGCGCCACATACTGCTCCGACACGTCCTCGATGTCCTCCGGGCGGACGTCCTTCATATAGGGCAGATTCACATAGTCCCGCAGGAACTGGGAGCATAGCGTATGGTCATCGAAAATGACCTTGCTGCTGCTGTCCCTGACCTGGGAATTCAGCACGATGTCCTTTGGCTCTGCCACCTTCCGCAGCCCCTGTGTGGCCGGGATCACCCGCGCCCGCTTCTTCGCCTTCTTTTTGCCTCTCCTTTTTGTCTGTTTCATACATACCTCCTGTCCTTCCTGGCAGGCAGACGGGAAACAGACTATCCGGCATCTCCTACGTCTGCCTGCTCTCTTCGCTAATGAGTGGGTTACTTCAGGCAAAACGCCCAGATTAATGCCTCACGGCAGAAGCTTTCAGAGCTCCTGTCCTCATGAAAAAAGATTTTCTGAAGTGATTTCATCATAACATAAGGGGGTCTGGATTGCAATAGCTATCTTTTCCATCTTTTGGCAGGCAAAGGAGGCCGTTTGCCAGTTGAGCCACAGTTAATTTATGTGAGCAATATTTAACATCCGTTCAGTTGCGTATCCGCTCCCCATCTGATAGGATAAAAGACAGCAGAGGCCGATGCGAATCCGAATCGTGCAAAGGAGATTATCTTATGGAAATAGGGCAGGTCATACGGAAATACAGGAAAGAGAAGAACATGACCCAGGAGGAGATGGCCAGGAGGCTGGGGGTGACAGCTCCTGCGGTGAATAAGTGGGAGAGCGGCGCGTCGGCCCCGGACATCGCCCTGCTGGCCCCCATCGCCAGGATGCTAGGCATTACCACGGACACATTGCTGTGCTTTCGGGAGGCGCTGACGGAGGAGGAGATCCGCCGGTTCGTCCAGGAGGCGGATCGACGGCTGCAGAAAGATGACTACGAAGATGCCTTCAACTGGGCGAAATCCCTGCTGGAGCAGTACCCCAACTGCCACAGCCTGATCTGGCAGCTGGCGCTTCTGCTGGACGTGCATCGCCGGGTGAGGGAGATTCCAGAGGAGGCGGGGCGGTATGATGCCTATATCAGTTCCTGCTATGCCCGGGCGCTGGAGAGCGGGGACGAGGACGTGCGGCTCCATGCCGCGGAGGGGCTGTTCGGATTCCATTTCTGGAAGGGAGAATACGACAGGGCGGAGGAATATCTTGCGTACTATTCCAGCCGGGATCCGGAGCGGCAGAGGCGGCAGGGCGATATCTACAGCAGGACGGGGCGCATCCGGGAGGCTTACAGGCTCTATGAGGAGCTTGCGTTCTCGGGATACCATAAGCTGCAGATAGCCCTGCAGAGCATCTGTCAGCTGGCGAAGCAGGAGAAGGACATGGAGAGGGCCCAGTTCATCGTGGAGAAGCAGACAGGCCTGGCCCGGCTGATGGAGATAGGCCGGTACCAGGAGGCCACCCTGGAGATGGATCTGGCCATGGCGGAGAAGGACGTGGAGGCCACCCTGCAGATTGGGAGGAAGCTCCTGTCGGGCATAGAAGACATGACCAGCTACAGCCGGTCGCCGCTTTATGAACATATGGAGTTTAAGGAGCTGTCGGAGGAGTCCAAACAGAAGATGAGGGAGACCCTGGTGAAGGCGCTCCATGAAGAGGAGACCTTTGGATACATGAAAGGGGAGGTCCGCTGGCAGGAGCTGCTGGAAAGCTGCGGGGATATTCCGTGGGAAGCACGGCCGGCTTCTTTGATATCCGTTAAAAGACCCTGAGCCGCACAGGCAGGATGGCTTGCCAGGCGCTGAAAGAGCCGGTTCTTAAGGCCAGCTTTTTCCGCGCCTGTTTTATATAAAGATTTATATCACATAGCTGTCGCCGTCCGCCGGGTACGCCAGGGGGCAAGGCAGCGTGCTTTCCGCCTGTCTCAGGATATCGTATTTTTCGAGGGGCCATACATGCACAGGCAGCACCTGTCTGGCCCTGCAGCCTTTCAGCCGCTCTGCCAGCCTTTCGGCCGGGAAATGGGCGCACTCCACCACGAAAGCGTCCACCGGCTCCTCCTCCAGGAATGCAGGATAATCTATCTTCTCTCCGTTCAGGTCCCCGGAGATGTACACCCGCTTGCCGCCGCTTTCCAGGAGATACCCGTAGGCGGGGCGGTTCTGGGCCCGCAGATGCTCGGTGGGAAAGGGGGTCACTTTCATCTCTCCGTCCTGATACACCTCCCCCTCCCCCATCAGTCGCAGCCGTACACGATCATTGGGGAAAAAAGAGGAATCCCCCAGGGTGGCCTCCAGAAAGGCGGTCACCGCATCAATGCCTTTCTGTTCCGGCAGGAACACGTCAAAGCGCATATCTGTATAGTACCAGCAGGCGATGCTGATCAGCCCCAAAAGATAATCCACATGGTCGTCGTGCATGTGGGTGATGAACACGGCCCTGATTTTGTTGATGTCCACACCTTGCCGCAGCAGGCAGTCGAACACCGGGGCCCCTGCGTCGATGATGTAGCCATGGTTTTCCGTCTCCGCAAGGATGCTCTGGCAATAGCGGTCTGGTGCCGGGACGCCGTGGCTCGTCCCTAAAAAGGTGAGTTTCATATATGATTTCCTCCTGTCCGGGCAGAGTATACCGCGAATTTCCCGTGCAGCTATATTGTGCCTCTAATGATTTTGTAGTAATATTGTATCAAACCGCTGCCGCGGCAGCAAGTCCCAAAACAAATTCCCGCAGCAGGTATTGCGGGAAATCAGACACTGAGGGATGAAAGAGACGAGCGATGGCCGGCCATTGGCTATGGCAAAGAACCGGAGAGCCCTGATGCCTGTTGCCAGGAAAGTGCGAGCGGCCCGGGATTGGCCGAAACAGAGAACAGGGCACAGAACTGGCCGAAACAAAAAGAACGGGAGGATGTCCATGAATTACAGACAAGACAGACACGGAAACCAGATTTCCGCCTTAGGCTACGGCTGCATGCGCTTCTCCAGGGCGGGCGGCAGAATCGACATGGAGAAGACCGAGAAGGAGATTATGGCGGCATTCCGGGGCGGCGTGAACTATTACGACACGGCCTACGTGTATCCCGGCAGCGAAGCGGCCCTGGGGGAGATTCTGGAGCGCAACCACGTCCGCGGCCAGGTATCCATTGCCACCAAGCTGCCCCACTACCTGATTAAATCCGCGGACAGTTGTGAGAAATATTTCAAGGAGCAGCTAAGCCGTCTGCGGACGGATTATATAGACTACTACCTGATGCACATGCTGACGGACGTGAAGACCTGGGAGCGCCTGAAGGCCCTGGGCATTCTGGAATGGCTGGAGGAGAAGAAAAAGAGCGGCGCCATCCGCCAGATAGGCTTCTCCTACCACGGGAACTCTGACATGTTCTGCCAGCTGGTGGACGCCTACGACTGGGACTTCTGCCAGATTCAGTACAATTACATGGACGAGAACAGCCAGGCGGGACGGAAAGGCCTGAGATACGCCAGTCAGAAGGGCCTGCCGGTAATCGTCATGGAGCCCCTGCGGGGCGGAAAGCTGGTGAACCGCCTGCCCAGAGAAGCGGAGGAGATTTTTGAACGATATTCCGTAAAACATACTCCGGCACAATGGGCATTTCGGTGGCTCTGGAACCAGCCGGAGGTGACCTGTGTGCTTTCCGGCATGAATTCCGAGGAGATGGTGGCGGACAACCTGCAGACGGTCTCGGAAAGCCGCATCGGCGAGCTGGGGCAGGCAGAGGAGGACATGCTGCAGAGCGTGGTGCGGGCCATAGGCGGGAAGATGAAGGTGGGCTGCACGGGCTGCGGCTACTGCATGCCCTGCCCCAAGGGCGTGGACATTCCGGGCACATTCGCGGCCTACAACAGATGCGCTTCCGAGGGGAAGCGCGCCGCGTTCATGGAATATTTCATGTGCACCGCCCTGCGGAAGGACTCTTCGGCGGCCTCTAACTGTATCGAATGCGGGAAATGCGAGGGGCACTGCCCCCAGCACATCAAGATACGCCAAGAACTGAAGAATGCGAAAAAGCAGCTGGAAGGGCCTGCCTACCGGATAGGCCGGAAGGCAGTGGAGCTGTTCAAGGCATATTGAGGCTGTATAGATTCCCTGAAACCGGCAAGACTTTTATCAAGGAAAAGTCTGGACGGAAAGGGGAAGAGGGCGATGATATCATTCCTGGAGATGGTGCAGCGGTATCCGATCGGCGCGAAGGTGGATCTGCCGAAGTGGGAGGGAAAAGGAGGCCCCCAGGAGATTGTGGGCTATGAGTATTACAATGGAAGCGGCTTCCTGGTCTTCGGGAACGAGGAAAGGGTGAACGTGGACCAGCTTTCGGGGGAAACGCATCCAAAGCTTTATTAAATCTTAATGTTTACACAATAGAAAAGTAAAAAACCAAGGCCTCCTGCTATTTTATAATCGAGATAGCAGGAGGTCTTCATGATGGGATATTACAGGACGATGGAAAGAAAAGCGGCTGGCGGGAGGACTGTGCAGCCATATATGGAACGGTTCAGCGCAGGGCAGCAGGGAACAGGGAGCCGGGGCCGCCAGGGAACGGAGGGCCGCAGAGCCCAAATTCCGGATATCAGGCAGCAAGGCCCCAGGCCGCAGGACAGGAGCCGCACCGGCACTGCCCAGCGGGAGCTGCGCAGGAGGCGCAGAAGGAGGCGGCAGGCCCTGGGATTTTTGAGGTTCGCGGTATGCCTGTTCCTGGTGTTCGGCATATTGGTGATGGTCAAAGGCGGAATCGCCCTGGCGGCTTCCCTGGGCCGGGCTCTGGGAATGGGCAGGGAGGAGACCAGGAGCCTGATCCTCCCGGAGGAGGATGCAGCCGCCCTGTATGGGGACAGGTACGGAGAGAAGCTGGCGGAGCTGCTGGAGCGCAATGAAGAGGCGGCGGACTATGTAGAAAGCTATCCGGAACGGGAGGCCTACAAAAGCCAGCCCATAGACCTGACACAGGAGCTGCAGAGCGGCAGCGTCCCTCTCCTGATGCAATGGGACAAGCGCTGGGGCTACGACGCTTACGGCAGCAACATGATAGGGCTTGCTGGCTGCGGGCCGGTATGCCTGACCATGGCCTATCTGCATTTCACCGGGGATGCCGCCATGACGCCCCGGGAGATGGCGGCCTTTGCCTATGACAACGGATACTACACCGAGGATGCCGGGACGAAATGGAGCCTCTGGACAGAGGGCGTAGGGAAGCTTGGGCTCGTGGGGGAGGAACTGCCCCTGGACGAAAATAGGATGAAACAGGCATTGGATGACGGGAAAGTAATCGTCTGCAGCATGGGCCCCGGGGACTTTACCACGGAGGGCCATTTCATCCTGATTCGGGGCTATGACGGGAACGGCTTCTACGTCAACGACCCCAACCGCAGGAGCAATAGCGAAAAGCAGTGGGAATTCGACACCCTGCGCAGCCAGATCCGGAACCTTTGGTCATTGTACGGGTGATTCGTTGGCCTGCCGTCGGCTTTTTCTTTGTTAGTGTATAATTCTTTCTCTTTCTATTTCTTTCTTTCTCATGTATAATTTGAGAAAAGATGAGAAGGAAAAGAGGCGTTTCGGATGAGATATGAATTTTGGGTAGGTTCCTATGGGATAAAAGAGGAGGAGACAATCGCCAGATTTTCGCTGGATACGGAAACCGGGCAGATGGTGAAGGCCTACAGTTATCGGGGAGCGGAGAATCCATCTTGGATCGGCCTGAACAAGGCGAGGACAGTTCTGTATTCGGTAGAGGAGCTGTCACCCCGGGGGCGGATCCGGGCATTCGGCATAGGGGAGCAGGGGCTGTCGCCCAGGGCCCGCCTCTCCACTGGAGGGGCAGATCCCTGCCACATCTGCCTGGACGAAGGGGAGCAGCATCTGCTTACGGCCAACTATACCAGCGGCTCCCTGGCGGCCTTCGGGCTGGACGGAGAGGGAATCCCTGTCCGGGAGACGGATTTCATCCAGCACAGCGGCAGCGGCAGGAACCCCGCCAGGCAGGAGGGGTCCCATGTCCACTTCTCCTGTGTCAGGGGGGAGCAGGCCTTTGTAGCGGATCTGGGCACGGATTTGGTGCATATCTACGTTCTGGACAGGAAAACAGGACGTTTGGAGGATACGGGAAAGCCCCTGAGGCTTCCGGCCGGTGCAGGCCCCAGGCATCTGGCGTTCCATCCAGGCATCCCCGGGCTGATCTACGTGGCCTGTGAGCTGGACAGCAGCGTGGCCCTGTTCCGGGAAAAGGAGGGAGAGTACGTGCTGGAGGGGATGGTCTCGGCCCTGCCGGAATCCTTTCATGGGGAAAACACAGCCGCCGCCATCCGTATCCACGGGGACAGGCTCTTTGTCAGCAACCGGGGCCATGACAGCATCGCGGTGTTCTCGATGCAGGAGGACGGCGGGCTGTGCCTGTGCCAGACGGTTCCCACAGGAGGAAAGGTTCCCAGGGACTTTGCCATCATGGGGGAATACGTGGCGATCGCCAACCAGGGCTCCGATGAAATCACGGCTCTGCGCATGAATCCGGAGACGGGGAAACTGGAGCCCACAGACATCCGCACGCCCATGCACCGCCCCACCTGCATCTGCCCAGCCTGAGCCTTTGAGCCTGCGCCGCCTTGCGCCATGGTCATGACGGCAGCGGCGCAGATTCCTTCTGAACCGTTGCCTATAATAGGTCTCGGGATTTTCATGCAAAATACGCATGAAAGCATCTCACGGCGGCTCGAGTGAACAGTAACCATAATAGTCTACTGCCATAACTTGGTTCGCCTGCGGGGTTGTAACTGGCGCGGAAATGTGGTATAATCTCCTTAAATTTACTATAAAAGTCCCTATGCCATTCTAGCACCGCGAGTGTTTTGCGCTTCCTATGCGCAAAAAGGGAGACAGCTGTGCGCCAAAATGAGCTTCTCTTGCTCATTTTGTGTGCATCACCTAAACTCTCAGACTTTCAGGTATGGTGGTGCGGCTGGCTGCATGGGAGTTTAGGTAGGAATGTGGCCAAATGGGGAGGAACGAGTATGAATCTGGTAATTACCATGAGTCGAAGGTTTGGAACCGGTGCCAGCACCATTGCGGCGGAGCTGTCTGAGAAACTGGACATTCCGGTGTATGACAAGGCGTACATAGAGCATGAGCTGGAGGGCCATAGCTATGCGGACGAGACGGAGCTGATCAGGGAGCTGGCCTCTCGCTCCTGCATCATCTTAGGGCGCTGCGCCTCGGAGATCCTGCGGGATCAGGGGAACGTGTTCAACATCTACGTCTGCGCCGACAAGGAGGACCGCATCCGGCGCGTCATGGGTCAGAAGTCCCTGCCCTACGAGGAGGCCAAGGCCATGCTGGAGGAGAACGACAGGGCCCGCAGCGAATACTATTACCGGCATACGGGAAAGGTCTGGGGCGACGTGAACAACTACCACATGATTCTGGATACCTCCCAGTTCGGCATCCAGAACTGCGCGGGCATTTTGCTGAAATATTTCGAGCGGATTGAAGTGATATAAAACTGTATCAACGGAAAGCGGGTGATGATATGCCAAATGGCCTGGAAATCATGAAAGCAGCCATCGACGATTTTAAAAAGATTCAGGACTATATGATTCTGGCCAAAGAAGAGAACGCGGAAAGGACATACGCAAAGCTGAAGGACGAATATCTTTCTTTAAAAGCGATCCTGACAGTGGCCGGCGTCAACCTGACGGACATTGATAAGATGAAAGAGTGATTCCAGCCAGGAGCTGACAGAATCAGAATTGCACTTACGCACCCTTAAGACCACGACCACGGTCTTAGGGGTGCTTTTCATATAAAAAACTCTTTACTTCAAGCCCGATTCGGATTAAAATAACATACTTGTAGGGAGGTGCGTTATGTTCTTGATTTATTTTCTGCTGTGGATTGTCTTCAACGGCGCGGTCACGTTGGAGATATGCCTGTTCGGCCTGACAATCGCCGGGGAGCTGCTTGCCTTTTCCTGCAGGTTCATGGATTACAGCCTGGCCAGGGAGCGCAGGGTCTACAGGAATGCCTTCCTGTTCCTGAGATACTGCCGCCTGCTGGTCACGGAGATTGTCAGGGCCAACGTGAATGCCATGCGCATGATACTAACCCAGCGGGAGGAGATAGAGCCTGCGCTGGTGAGCTTCCGCACCGACTTAAAGTCCCGGGCGGGAAAGGCCCTGCTGGCCAATGCCATCACCCTGACCCCGGGGACCATCACGGTGACCCTGGAGGGGGCCGAGTACACCGTGCACTGCCTGGACGAGTCCATGGCGGAGGGCATCCAGGACAGCGAATTCGTGACATATATCCGGAAATTTGAGGAAACCATATAAATGCACCGGCTGACCGGCGGTGCGAGAGGGCATTTTTCAGAGGAGAAGGACAGGGATGGGAAGAGGAATCGAGGGCCTGGAGGAGGTTTATGGCATATTTTTCACAGGAGCGCTGATCGTGCTGGCAATCCTGGTGGTGCTTTGCCTGATACGGGCCATCATCGGCCCCAGGGTGGCTGACAGAATCGTGTCGGTAAACATGACGGGCACTATGGTCATCGTGATAATCGCCATTCTTGCGCTGATGCAGGAAGAAGGGTATCTGGTGGATATCTGCCTGATCTACGCCATGATCAGCTTCCTGGCGGTGATTGTGCTGGTGAAGGTGTACATGGGCGTATATCTGGAAGGGAAGCGGAAGAAGCCGAATGACCACGAGGATATAATAGAAAAGCCGGCAGAGGAGGATGCATCATGATCGTGCTGGAATGGGCACGGTTCTTAATAGGCGGTGGACTGCTCCTGTGCGGCCTGGGAACCTTCATCATAGAAATCATAGGCGTGTTCCGCTTCCGGTACGTGCTGAACCGCATGCACGCTGCGGCCATCGGGGACACGCTGGGGATTGGCTTCGCGCTGTTGGGGCTGATTGTCATAAGCGGGTTCAACTTCACGTCCCTGAAGCTGTTTTTGGTCATCGTGTTCCTCTGGTTCTCTTCCCCGGTGTCCTCCCACCTGATCGCCAGGCTGGAGGTGAGCACCAACGAGGAGAGCGGGAAGCGCTACCGGACGAGGCGGCTGGACGCCCCCAGAATGGGGGATGCCCCTGGAAAGGGGGATGCCCCCGGAACGGGAGATACCTTCGGAGACGGAACCGGCGGTGCGGCCAGGGAGCCTGAAGGCCAGTCCGGGAAAGAATGATCCAGGAGAGAGAAGGAGGCGAGGAACTTGACCATATTTACCTGTATATTGCTGGGCTTCCTGGTGGTCTGCGCCATAGCGGCCAGCCTCTCCAAGAAGCTTTTGAACACCATACTGATTTTCATGTCCTACAGTCTGGTCATGTCTATCATCTGGGTGCTTCTGGAGTCCCCGGATCTGGCCATCACGGAAGCCGCTGTGGGGGCGGGAGTCACCACCGTCCTGTTCCTGGTGACCCTGAAGAAAATCGATGCCATCATCAAAAAGGAAAGCGCACAGGAGGAGACAGATGAGCAGGAAGGTGCCTGAGGAGACGTACCGCAAGACCTTTTCCTACCGGTTCAGACAGTGGCTGGACGGCACCAAAGATCCCTTTCTGAATCAGGTAGAGATGAAAAAGCAAAAGCCCTTTGCTGAGAGCGAAGAGGCCAGGAAGCGCAGAGAACAGGACAGCAAGGCGCTGGAGGCAAAGGTCTACGACCTGGAGCACAATTTCGAGATGCGAATCTTTAACAGGATTTACAGAGTATTCTGCATCCTGTTCTGCATCTTCCTGGTGGTCATGCTGCTGGCGGCAGTGTCAGACCTGCCCCCCTTCGGCCATGCGGAGAACCCGGCCAACAACGAGGTGGCGCAGCGCTATATCGAGAAGGGCCTGGAGGAGACCGGCGCGGTGAACATCGTCACGGGCATGATCCTGGACTACAGGGCCTTCGACACATTGGGCGAGTCCCATGTGCTCTTCATCGCCACCTGCACCGTGTTGATTCTGCTGCGCAGGGACGGCAAAAAGGAGCAGGAGGAGGGACAGGACAATGACAGGCTCTACGAGCCCAAAAACGATGTGATTCTGCAGACCGTGGCCAGAGTCCTGGTGCCGCCCATCCTGCTCTTTGGAATCTACATCATTCTGGCGGGACATTTGGGGCCGGGAGGCGGGTTTTCTGGGGGCGCGGTGATCGGCGCGGGGCTGATTCTGTACCTGAACGCTTTCGGCTTCGCGAAGACGGAGCGGTTCTTTACGGCGAAGACCTACCGCAGGATGAGCTTCTGTGCCCTGGCCTGCTACAGCATCGCCAAGAGCTATTCCTTCTACACAGGGGCCAACCATATCGAGAGCGTCGTCCCCCTGGGAACGCCTGGCGCGATCCTGAGCGGTGGACTGATACTGGTCCTGAACATATGCGTGGGCGTGGTGGTGGCGGGCACTATGTATACCTTTTATGTCATGTTCCGCAAGGGCGGCTATTGAGGAGGCGTGAATCCATGCACTGGGAATACTTACTGAACAACTATGAGGAGGCTGTGGCCATGATTCTGTTCGGCATCGGCTTCTCCAATCTGCTCCTGCAGAAGAACCTGATCAAGAAGATCATAGGCCTCAACATCATGGACACAGCCACCTACCTGTTCCTGGCCCTGAAGGGCTACATCGCGGACAGGAAAGCGCCGGTGGTGGTGGACGGCGTCACCAGCCCGGAGGCCTATATCAACCCCATCCCCAGCGGGCTGGTGCTGACGGGCATCGTGGTGTCCGTATCCGTGACGGCGCTGATGCTGTCCCTGACCATTAGGCTCTACCGCAGATACCACACCCTGGATCTGGACGAGATCACCACCCGGTTGAAGAGGGAGGGGAAATGATGGAGTTCGTGCAGAATTTTCCCTTCCTGTCCATTATTTTATCCCTTTTCGCCGGGCCCCTGTGCTCCGTGCTGAACGGGAAATGGGCCAGGCGGGTGAACACGGCCGTAATCTCGATAATCGGAATCATGTCAACGCTTGTGTTGGGAAACGTCATATCCGCCGGGCGGCCCTATGTGTACCTTATGGGCCATTTCCCTGCGCCCTGGGGCAATGAGATTCGGGTGGGCATCCTGGAGGCCTTTATGGCCTGCTTCTTCTGTGTCATCATGCTGCTGTGCATGCTGGGGGGTATCAGGGAGCGGGAGGCGCAGATCGAGGAGGGAAAGCAGAACCTATACTATGTGATGGTGAATCTCCTGCTGTGCTCCCTGCTGGCCCTGATCTACACCAATGACCTGTTCACCGCCTATGTGTTCGTGGAGATCAACACGATTTCAGCCTGTGGCCTGATTATGATTCGCCAGACCGGGCGGACCTTTGAGGCGGCCGCACGATACATGATCATGAGCCTGCTGGGCTCCGGCCTTTTGCTTCTGGGCATCTGCCATCTGTACGCCGTCACAGGCCATCTGCTCATGAGCAATATCCGGCAGCAGGTGCAGCTTATTGCGGCCACGGGGCAGTACCACATCTCCCTGATGGTGGCGCTGGGGCTGATGTCCGTGGGGCTGGCCATCAAGAGCGCCCTGTATCCCTTCCACGCCTGGCTGCCGGACGCTTATGGGTATTCCACCCTGTCCTCCTCGGCCATCCTGTCCTCGCTGGTGTCCAAGGGGTATATCTTCCTGCTGATCAAGATATTCTACCGGGTGGTGGGATTCGAGGTGGTCAGGGAGAGCAGGGTGGTCAACGTGCTGTTCGTCTTCGGCATCGCCGGGATGATCATGGGTTCTGTAAGCGCTATAGGGGAGGGGAACCTGCGGCGGATGATCGCCTATTCCTCGGTGGCCCAGATCGGCTATATCTACATGGGGCTGGGGCTGGCCACAGAGGCTGGTTCCATCGCCAGCCTCTACCATGTGCTTTCCCATGGGGCCACTAAGTCGCTGCTGTTCGTGGCGGCAGCGGGGCTTGCGGATGCTTCCGGGGGGAGCGACAGATACGGGGACATCACGGGAGCGGGCTTCCGGAACCGGCTGGCCGGGGTGGCGTTCACGGTGGGCTCCCTGTCCATGGTGGGCATGCCCGTGTTCTCGGGATTCATCTCCAAGCTGCTGTTCGCACAGGCAGCGGTGGGGCATACCCACAAGATGCTCCCCACGGTCATCGCCCTGGCAATCAGTACCGTGCTGAATGCCGTATATTTCATGAAGACGGTGATTCGGATCTATACCAGGAAGCCCATGGGGCTGTCCGGGATGGGCAGTGGGGGCGCTGAAACCGGCAGGGTGGTCAGCCTCAGCGAGCAGCCCGCCAAATCGGCGGCGCTGGTGTGCTTCATTCTGCTGAATCTGATACTGGGGCTGAATTCGGATCCTATCGTCCGGCTGATCCAGAGCGGCATTGAGATGTTCGAGTAGTGGGCCGGAGGGCCTTAAGTCCAGCTAAGAAATATCAAGAGCCAAATGAAAACAGCGTCTGCCCCGCGCGGCACCCCGGAGGATTTACGGACGCGTTTCTTTCGCGGCCGGAAATTCTCTGCCCATGTCTGGGTGCTGGGCGGGGCAGATGCGGAACTAATAACTAGGAGGGAAGCTTTGATGGATGCGTTGTTGCTGATTCCGATAGCACTGCCTGTGGTGGGCGGCGCGGCTCTGCTGGTTTCGTCCTTTCGGGAGGGGGCGTCCGTGGCGGGCAGACAAGATTCCGGAACCGGAGGGAGCGGCCTGACGGCCAGCCGCACCGCCGGAGGCCAGGAGGAGAGCCGTGTAGGGCTCTGCGTCTATGTGGGCATGGTGCTGGGCATTTCCGTGATTCTGGCACTGACGCTGTCCTGGACGGGGGAGCGGGAGCTTGTGCTGTTCACGCTGCTGGACACCATCCCCGTGTACTTCCGCATTGACGCCGTGGGCAGGCTGTTCGTGACGGTGGTCAGTCTCATATGGCTCATGTCTGCCCTGTCCGCCTTTGTCTATATGCGTCATGAGGGGAAAGAGAAACGGTATTTCGGCTTTTATCTGATATTATACGGGATACTGGTGGCCTCCGACTTCGCGGGGAACCTGGTGACCCTGTACCTGTTCTATGAGCTGACCACTTTGGCGTCCATGCCCCTGGTGCTCCACAGCGGCAAGCGGGAGTCCGTCATGGCGGCATTGAAATATCTCTTCTACTCCCTGTGCGGAGCGTATGGGGGACTGTTCGCCATCTTCATCTTATATCGCTACAGCGATACTCTGACCTTTGCGGCAGGGGGGACATTGAACATGGCGGCAGCGCAGGGACATGAGGGAATCCTGCTGATCGCCGTGTTCGCCGCGCTCCTGGGCTTCGGGGCCAAGGCCGGCATGGTGCCGCTCCACGCCTGGCTCCCCACGGCCCATCCCGTGGCCCCGTCCCCGGCGTCCGCGGTGCTCTCTGCCATCATCGTAAAGTCCGGCGTGCTGGCTGTGGTCAGGGTGGTGTTCTACATCGTGGGGGCGGAGTTCCTGCGGGGGACTTGGGTGCAGCAGGCCTGGATGACGCTGGCGCTGTTGACCGTGTTCATGGGCTCCATGCTGGCCTACCGGGAGCAGGTTTTCAAAAAAAGGCTGGCCTATTCCACGGTAAGCCAGGTATCCTACATCATGTTCGGGCTTTCCCTGCTGACTGCCGATGCCTTTACCGGGGCCATGCTCCATGTGGCGGTGCACGCAGTGGTGAAATGCGGCCTGTTCCTGACGGCTGGCGTGTTTGTATATTATTTTGACTATACTAGGGTGGAGCAGCTTACGGGGATCGGGAAGCGGATGCCGAAGACTATGTGGTGCTATCTGCTGCTGTCGCTTGCGCTGGTGGGAATCCCGCCTACCGGGGGCTTCATCAGCAAATGGTATCTGGCGGAGGGGGCGCTGCAGTCCGATACCGGGGTCTTCGCCTGGCTGGGGCCGGTGGTGCTGCTGATCAGCGCGCTGCTGACTGCCGGGTATCTGCTGCCGGTGGCCATGAAGGGATTCTTCCCGGGCGTCGGTGCTGAGCCGGAATCCAGGGATGAAGGGGACAAAGGCTCCGGTGGGCTGGCGGCTGTGCCGGAGACAGAGACCAAGACGGGAGCGTCTTCGACATCGGAGCCAGACCCCATACAAGAGCCAGCCCTGGCCATGCTCCTGCCTTTGGTCATCCTTGCGGCCCTGGCGGTGCTTTTGGGAATCTTCCCGGGCAGCTTGATAGAATACGCGTCCCGGATTGCCACATCCGTATTATAGCCAACGATGGAGAAAGGATCTGGTTGCCATGAGAGAGGTCATGATGCTGATAGTAGTGCTTCTGCCTATTTTTACGGGCATTCTCCTGCCGCTGTTATCCTTTCGCAGCAAAAGGGCCATGTGGATCTACCTGGAGGCAGCAGTATGCGCCAACTCCGCGCTGGTCTGCCGGCTGCTCATTGCCGCGCCCGAAAAGGCCCTCACGGTTTTCCGCTTCACCCACGATTTGAGCATCACCCTGCGGCTGGACGGGCCGGGCGCGGTGTTCGCCGGGCTGGTGGCGTTCCTTTGGCCCTTTGCCATGCTGTACGCTTTTGAATACATGGAAAAAGAGGAGAACCCGGGCCCCTTTTTCCTGTTCTACACCGCCACCTACGGCGTGACCCTGGGGGTAGCCCTGTCGGAGAACATCCTGACCATGTACTTCTTCTTCGAGATGCTCAGCCTTGTGACCCTGCCGCTGGTGATGCACACCAGGACAAGGGAGGCCATCCTGGCCAGCAGGGCCTATCTGTACTACATGCTGGGCGGCGCCGCCTTTGCGTTCATCGGCATGATTTTCGTGCTGGTCTACGGCACCACCTCCTCCTTTGTGCCCGGCGGCGTGCTGGACATGGCCAATATCCTGGAGAAAAAGGATACATTGCTGTTAGTCTACGTGCTGTGCTTCGGCGGCTTCTCCGTGAAGACGGCCATGTGGCCATTCTCTTCCTGGCTGCCAAAGGCCAGCGTGGCCCCCACCCCGGTGACCGCCCTGCTCCACGCGGTGGCGGTGGTGAACACCGGGGCCTTTGCGGTGATGCGGGTGACCTACTATAGCTTCGGCACCGGGCTGCTGAAAGGCACCTGGGCCCAGCGGGTGGTGATGAGGCTGGTGGTCTTTACCATTGTGTACGGCTGCAGCCGGGCGGTGAAGGAGACCCATTTCAAAAGGCGGCTGGCCTGGTCCACGGTGAGCAACCTGTCCTATATCCTCTTTGGCGTGACCCTGATGACGCCCCTGGGGATGACGGGGGCCCTGGCCCATCTGGTGTTCCACTCCTTCATGAAGATATGCTCCTTCCTCTGCGCCGGGGCAGTGATGCACCAGACAGACCGGAATTACGTCCATGAGCTGGACGGGCTGGGACATCGGATGCCCAGGGTGTTCCTGTGCTTCACGGTGGCGGCCCTGGCCCTGATGGGGGTGCCGGGGCTGTGCGGCTTCGTCAGCAAATGGCATCTGGCCAAAGCGGCAGTGGAATGCGGAGAGCCCCTGGCCTACGCGGGAGTGGCGGCATTGCTTCTGTCGGCCCTGCTGACGGCGATTTATATGATTGGCATAGTGGTGCGGGCCTTTTTCCCGAAAGGCGATTTTGACTACAGTACTATTGAAGACGTGCGGGAGCCGGGGTGGAGGATGCTGGTGCCCCTGTTTGTGTTTGCGGCATTGATTGTGTGCTTTGGGCTGCGCTCCGGGCCTGTCATAAAAATGCTGGAGGCGGTTGCCTTTGGGGCGATGTGATTTTCGGAGGCTGTTCCTCTTCGACACAGGACTGCTGAAGCAAATGGCGGGGATAGACAATAGCGAGATTCTGCTGAAAAGCGACTATCAGTTCAAGGGGCCGCTGACGGAAAACTTCATCCTGCAGCAGCTCCGCGGGCAATTCCAGGCTGCACCCCGGTACTTTTCTGACAAGAGCAGTGAAATCGACTTTGTGGTGCAGAATGGGACAGAGATTATTCCCATAGAGGCCAAGGGCGGTGAGGACAGGTCTGCGCCCTCTTTCAAGCGCTATGTTTCTGAGCGCAGACCGGAATCAGCGATACGCTTTTCCGGGCGGGGATACCGGAAGGACGGGGCTATCACCAATCTTCCCCTGTATCTGGCCAGGAAGACCAGAGAGCTGCTCTAGGCAGTGGATGGCATGCCTGGAAGCGCGGGAGGAACTGATGGATTTGTTATGGAGGGTGACGAAATTGGAGACAGGATTGGCATTTTTGATATTTTTCCCCTTTGCCGCAGGGCTTCTGGCCTATCTGGCAGGGCGGGCGGATGGAAAAAAAGAGGCAAATGCCCGTGGCCAGGAATCCGGGGGGACGCTGCGGGACTTGCTTGTAGCGTCCTTTGTGGTGCTGGAATTCATCGTTATGACAATTGTGTCATTTTCTGCCATGGGCAATGGAGCGAAGCCGATTCTATCCCTGGACATCCCCGGCGTCTGCGGCCTGGGCCTGCACTTCGCTCTGGACGGATTCCGGTGCATCTACGGCTGCGTGGCCGCGTTCATGTGGATGATGGCCGCAATCCTCTCCAGGGAATACTTCGTCCATCACCACCACCGCGGCCGCTTTTACCTCTTCCTGCTGTGGACGCTGGGAGCCACCATGGGCGTGTTCCTGTCCGCGGACTTATATACCACATTTGTCTTCTTTGAAATCATGTCCTTTACCTCCTACGTATGGGTAGCCCAGGAGGAGAACGGGCCGGCGCTGCGGGCTGCCGCCACCTACCTGGCCGTAGCGGTGACAGGGGGCCTGGTGATGCTCATGGGCATCTTCCTGCTCTACCACCAGCTGGGCACGCTGACCATCCAGGAGCTGCCAAGTGCAGTGGCAGCCTGCCAACAGAAAAACGCGCTCAATGCCGGGGCAGTCCGCCAGCAGAAAAACACGCTCTACGCCGCAGGAGCCTGCCTGCTCTTCGGCTTCGGCGCCAAGGCCGGGGCCTTCCCCCTGCACATCTGGCTGCCCAAGGCCCATCCCGTGGCCCCTGCCCCCGCCTCTGCCCTGCTCTCCGGCATCCTGACCAAAACCGGCATCTACGGCATCCTGATCCTGGGCTGCTGCCTGTTCCCCCAGGACAGGGCCTGGAGCCTGCTGATACTGGCCCTGGGGGCGGCCACCATGCTGGGGGGCGCTGTGCTTGCCGTATTCTCCGTGGATCTGAAGCGGACGCTGGCCTGCTCGTCCATGTCCCAGATAGGCTTCATCCTGATAGGAATCGGGATGCTCAGCCTGCCCGGGACGGAGGGGAATGCGGAATACCGTACATTGGCAGCCCACGGGACATTCCTGCACATGGTGAACCATTCCCTCATAAAGCTGGTGCTGTTCCTGGCAGCAGGCGCGATCTACATGAACGCCCACGCCCTGAACCTCAACGATATCCGGGGCTTTGGCAGAAAAAAGCCCCTGCTGAAAGCCATCTTCCTGACAGGAGCCCTGGCCATCGGCGGAATCCCTCTCTTCGGCGGCTACGTCAGCAAGACACTGCTGCATGAGAGCATCGTAGAGTACGGGGGCGGCCTGGGGATGCGGCTCCTGGAGTGCACGTTCCTGTTCTCCGGCGGCCTGACCGTGGCCTACATGACCAAGCTGTTCGTGGCGATTTTCATCGAAAAAAACGGGAACCCCGCGCTGCAGGAAAAGTACGACAGAAGAGGAAAATACATGAAACCGGCTTCCATCCTTGCCTTGGCGGGAAGCGCGGCTGTGCTGTTCATCTGGGGACTGTGCCCATATAACCTCATGGACAGGGCAGCAGAGCTGGCCCAGGGCTTCCTGCAGCTCACGGAAACAGGACACACAGTAAATTACTTCAGCCCCGGAAACCTGAAAGGCGGCCTGATTTCCATCGGAATAGGAGCGGCAGTGTACCTGGCGTTCATCCGAAGGCTTCTGCGTAACAGCAAAGGAGAATATATAGACATCTGGCCCAAATGGCTGGATTTAGAGGAGCTCCTCTACAGGCCCCTGATGCTCCGCTTCCTGCCCTGGCTCCTGGGCGGCATCTGCAATGCCCTGGACAGGATTCTCAGCAGCCCGCTGATTTTAAAGACCCTGTCCACAATAGCCGGAGCGCTCTGCAGGATTCTGGACAGCCTGGCGGACGGCCTGGTGGTGACATTGCGAAAGACCCTGTACCGGGACAGTCCCCTGCCCCATGAGCGCCCCGAGGGAAATGTGCTCACAGAGAGCCTGGGCCGGGCGCTGAACGCGATCCAAGCTCTCGGCAACCATACCTGGCGCAGGAAAAGCCCTCTCCACAGGGACTATGTGCACCTGGCGGCGGTGAAGAACGAGCAGTTCAGGGAGACCAACCGCATCATCCAGCGGAGCCTGTCCTTCGGCCTGCTGCTGTTCTGCATCGGGCTGGCGTTGACCTTGCTGTACTTGATTTGGTGGTAGCGCGTCCGGCGCTGACCTTGCTGTACCTTATCAGGGGTAGCGCGGCTGTTCCTAGGCCTGGGCAAGGAACCGAAAGCCTCCGCCATGGCCCGGCTTGGTGTCGAGAATTGGGCGGAGGCCCGTATATCCGGTGTAACAGCCTCCTCCATGGAGGACAGGCTGACGCTGTAATGGGCGGGATATTGCCTTTCATATGCCGTTGACAGTGATAAGATTATATGCTACGATCGGGACAGCTTGACTTATAGCATACTAAGCATTTGAGGAGGTAGAAAATGGAAAACATCAGCCTGATTCAGGACATCAGGACCTTCGCCTTTTCCGCCGAAAATCCCACCGGTGCCAGAGCCGGCGGCTCCCGGGGCGGAGACTGCACCAAGCTGCGCCCCTGCATCGACATCCATCCCGGGGAGACTGTCACTTTGGTGGATGCAGAGGGGCCGGGGATGATTCAGAGCATCTGGTTCACGGGATATGTAGGGCACAGCTTCATCCTGCGGATTTACTGGGAGGAGGATGAGCACCCATCTGTGGAAGCGCCCATATCGGCTTTCTTTGGCTGCGCCTACGATGAGAACTTCGAAGACCGGGAGGGCAGATACCCCATCTTGAATTCCGCCAAGATTCTGGTGGCTCCCGGGAGAGGCTTTAACTGCTACTGGGAAATGCCTTTCCGGAAGCACTGCAGAATCACCATGGAGAACCGCAGCGATGAAGACAAGACACTCTTCTACATGATAACAGGATGCTACATGGATTTGCCCGAAAACATCGGCTATTTCCATGCATCCTACCACCAGGAGCATCCCGTACAGAAGGGCCGCTCCTACACTGTCATCGACAATATCAAAGGAAAGGGCCAGTTCCTGGGCCTGACCCTGGCAGCGGGTATGAACGGCAACAACACCTGCTGGGTGGAGGGGGAGGCCAGGATGTACATCGATGACGACCCATACCCGTCCATCCACTATACCGGCACAGAGGACTATTTCGGAGGCGCCTATGGCTTCGGCAACGATATCTATCTGAAAAGATACCACACCTACAGCGGCCTCTACACCGGCATGTTCGCTATCCTGGGCGACAACGCGGCCTTTTACAACGGGCAGCAGCGGTTCCTGCTGTACCGCTTCCATGTGCCGGATCCCATCCACTTTGAGACCGGCTTCCGGATGACCCTGGACAATCTGGGCTGGACAGGCCCCAGATATGATGACTACACATCTGTGGCATTCTGGTACCAGACGCTGCCCCATGAACCGCTAAGGCCCTTGCCGGGGGATGGGGAGATGGTCATGAAATAAGCGCGGCCTCTCCCGGGCGGAGGAGCGGCCAAAGCGCGGCCAATGGCCCTCTGCGTAACAATGACAGGATTTGAAAGGAATCTTATGGATAAAGCGAATTCATATCATGAAAGACCACAGCAAAACCAGGAATCCCAACAAATGGAATGGAAATGGTCATGGCAGGATGAATTTCTAAAATGGCTGTGCGGGTATGCCAATACGGAAGGCGGCATTTTATACATTGGGGTAAATGATGATGGTTATGTGGTCGGAATCAAAGATTCCAAAAGGATGCTGGAGGGCTTGCCGAACAAGATTCATGACAAGTTAGGGATCATAGCCAGCATCAACATCCATAAAGCGAATGGAGCTGAAAATATACGTTTCGGGAACCATATTCCCAAAAACATTTCAGAGAAGCTGATCAACCAATATGCCTGCGGAAAACTAAGTTCTGAAAAGGTAGAAAGTACCGATAAACGTTGCAAATCCCTTGCTTTGATTGAAAAAGAGAATAAAATATGGGAAGAAGCGGATGGCACAAGAGAGTATATCTCCATAGAAATCATAAAATATCCCTTTGCCATTTCGTGTGATGGAAAATACTATAAACGTTCCGGTTCCACATTGCATGAATTAAATGGCTTTGAATTGCAGAATTTTCTTTTGGAGCGTGCCGGAAAAACGTGGGATGCAGTCCCTGTTCCGGAGGTCAGCGTGGCGGACCTGAGCAAGGACGCATTGCAGGCGTTCAGAGAGAAAGCAGTTAGAAGCAACAGGATGACAGAAAGTGAGGTAAATGTTTCTGACGAGTTATTGCTGCGCAATCTGAAGCTGTTTGATGGAGAATATTTGACAAGGGCAGCGATTTTGCTGTTTCATCCCACGCCGGATCGCTATGTAACGGGATCCTATATTAAAATCGGTTATTTTTCATTGGTAGGAGCTTTTGGCGAAGACGCGGAACCGATAGAGGATCTGCAGTATCAGGACGTTGTGGAGGGGCCGCTTCTTTTACAGGTCGATAAAGCGATTGATTTGATTTTTACAAAGTATTTCAAGGCATTGGTGGATTATGAGGGCATTCAGCGGACAGAAACCCATATGCTTACCAGAGGCATGATTCGTGAGATGCTTCTTAATTCAGTCAACCATAAGGATTATGCAACAGGTGTGCCGGTTCAGGTATCTGTTTATGAAGACAGAATCGTTATTTTCAATATGGGCTCCTGGTCAAAACGTGTGCCTACGGATGAACGGGTATACGAGAAACATGAATCTGTACCGCACAATCCTAAAATTGCGGATGTGTCCTTTCGCTCAGGGGATGTGGAGGCATGGGGCAGAGGCTTTGTAAAGATAAAAGCAGAATGTAAAAAGGTTGGCGCGCCGCTTCCGCTCATAGATGCTGAAAACGGAGGTGTTTCCATCAGCGCATATGGATGCGAAAAATATATTTCCATGCTAAGATACGGCCAATATGGGCAAGTAGGTGCAGATGGTATTTGGCGAAAGAAAGAGAGTGGAAATGAAAAAAGCGGCGATAAAAAAGCGGCGATAAAAAGCGGCGATAAAAAAGCGGCGATAAAAAGCGGCGATAAAAAAGTGACGAAAAAGACCCGAATGCAGTATGACAAGATTCTCGCATTTATGGAAGAAGGGAAAGAATATGGAATTCGGGATTTTTGTGAATTATTGGATTTAAAAGAAAGCCGCACGAAAGTCGTTTTACAGGGGCTTTCCGATTATATTGAGATAGTCGGGAGCAATCGGGACAGGCGCTATAAGAAAAAATAGTCAGCCAATATTTTCATGCCTTGGGTTAGGACAACTCCAGGCATGGCGACTACGTGCCTGAAGTCCTCTGCTGCTAGTCTGCATCGGGCTGCCATCAATCCTGCTGTACCTTATATGGTGGCAGCGCAATGGGTTTGAAATGCAGTATTTTTGGACGGATTTCCATTTCCATAATGGCTTTCAGGTAAAGCTAGAATAGCTACAACATATGCTATAGGGTGTGCGATTTCCTGAAAAAGAGCCGGAAAGTGCGCTGTTTGGGCGGCTTTCTGGCTCTTTGGCTACTGCTTTTGTTGCATCATGGGAAATGCTTGTTTTTATTCCGGAGGTTCTCTATTCCCAGATATTCTCCATAATATGGCAGGTGTACCGCACCTGGCATTCCCCCTTCAAGATCAGGCTCATGTGTTCAGGAGCCATGGCATAAGTGGCCATAGAGCTGTCTTGGAAGCAGAATTCCATGGTGGTGGTGTCCGCCAGCACTTCAAAATGCAGCTCCTCTCCATGGAAAAGCGCGGTGTGGCCGTTCTCGAAGGAAAGGGTGCGGGTGGCGGAATCAAAGCGCATCCTATGCTCCCCGGCCCGTATGGAGACCGTCCCCTGGATAGCGGAGAGACTGACGCTGTAATGGGCGGGATTGTGCATGGGCAGAGCGGTCTCGCCCTGCAGCGCGAAGTCCCCCTCGGATGCCACGGCTCCCAAGAGGCTGTCAACCTGGTCTACAGAACTGCGGCACACCCTAAGCCCATCTTCGAAGCGCTTCAGGAAAATCTCCGCCGGTATGGACATGCACTGGGAGAAAGGCATCCCCTCATACCCTAAGTCTTCCCCTACGCCGCCCATGCCGCGCACCCAGCTGATATGGACGCGCTTTCCCTCCGGATGGTGGCTCCAGGTCTGCCCGGCATAGGTGGCGTTGCCGTAGTCTAAAGGATTGTAGCGCCCGGACTCCACGAAGTGGTACCCGTCGAAATCCCCGATCCTGGCCATGCCGTCCGCGCCGTAGAGCACCCACTTCGTCTCCTCCTCACCCTCGATCTGCAGCGGGAAGATGTCCGGGCATTCATAGAGGTCGTCGCTGCGGGAGGTGCGCCGCCAGTCGTGGAAGTCCTCCGACACATAGAAGGAAACGCAATTCCGCCCTTTTTCGTCCGTCTCATAGACAGCCATCACATAGTGGTCCTCATAGCGGAAGAGGCGGGGATCCCGCCAGCCCTTGCCGTTCTGGGTGGGGACGGTGGCCTCATGGGAAAAACGGTAGAAGGTGGCCCCATCGTCCATGCTGGCGGCTAGGAACTGCCCGCCGCTGGGATAGCCCGGCTTGGCGGGGTCCGTGTTCTGGGTGCCCAGCACGGTGAAGGCGGCGATGATGGCATCCTTGCCGTAACCGGCCCTGTCCTCATAGTCCACCACGGCGCTGCCGGAAGCGATGCTCCAGTCCCGCCGCCAGGGACGGATGGCATCGTCCTTCTCCTCCCAGTGGAGCAAGTCGGCGCTGACCGCCTGGCCCCAGCAGATATTGACGCTGCCGTGGGGAGTCCCCAGGGGATTGTGCTGGTAGAACATGTGGAAGACGCCGTCCTTGTACACCAGCCCGTTGGGATCGTTGAGCCAGCCCCGCCTGCTGGAGAAATGATAGGCTGGGCGCAGGGGCTCTTTGTACAGGTTCGCATAGAGCGGGTTCTCTTTGGTGGCGGCTTCTCCGCTGACGATGCGGTCAAGGCATTTTCGGGTGACGCCCTTGGGGTCGGGGAGCAGGATTGTCAGCTCCTTTCCCTTATGCTGGCTGACATCCACGAAGAAATACGCCCCGCCCTGGTCCGTGAGGGCCAGGAAGGGGCTCAGGACCAGCTCGCCGCCCGCCCAGATCTACATCTCATTCCGCTCCCCGCCGGGGATGACGGGGATGTGCAGATAATCGTGTTCGCATAGGATTTTTCTCTGAATCATGATATGTACTCCTTTTTTTATGTTCAGCTTGCAGCCCATTGGAGGATTCGGGTCGGGCAGGCCGCGGATATCCTGTGCGCCAGCGCGGGCCTTTCCGGACTATCGGGCTTGGTGTGTACTCGCGTGAAAGATGCCCGGGGCGTGGCGTCAGTTCTTCCGCGGGGCATTCGCGCTGGCAATCTTCTTCAGGGTGGAATTTGTCCCTAAGAGCATGAACATATCGTCCTTTTTGGTGGGCTGGTCCGCGGGAGGGTTCACCAGAAGCGTCCCGCCCCGCTTGATGGCGATGGCGTTCACGCCGTATTTCTCCCGGAGCTTCAGCGTCCGCAGGTCCTTGCCGATCCAGTCGGTGGGGGTGATGATCTCGCCGATGGAGTATTCCGAGGACAGCTCTATGGTGTCGAACATATTGCTGAACGCCAGGTCGTTCGCCAGCTGGATGCCGATTTCCTTTTCCGGATAGACGATTTTGTCCGCGCCTATCTTGGTGAGAATCTTGCCCTGCTTCTCGTCGTAGGCCTTGGCGATGACCTGGCCTATGCCCTGCTCCTTAGCCCAGATGGTGGCCAGCACCGAGGCGTCCAGGCTGTGGCCGATGGAAATCACCGCGCCGTCGAAGTTCCTGCCGCCCAGCTCCTCTAAGGCCTCGTCGTTTGCCACGTCCAGGCACATGGCCAAAGTGACGTAATCGGCGATGAGCCGGACGCGCTGCTCGTTGCGGTCGATGGCCAGGACCTTGCAGCCGTTGGCCTCCAGCTGCAGGGCGATGCTGCTGCCGAAACGGCCCAGGCCGATGACGATGTATTCTTTTTGGGATTGTTTTTTCATGGATTGGATCTCCTTTGCCTCGCTTTATTCAAGAACCTTCTTCTGCACCTCATATGCAAAGAGGAGCGTGATTGAAACACACTCCTCGAAGAATTCTGCGCTACTTCTATTATACTCAATTCATGCGGAAAATCAACAATTTTACCCAAGTTTTATTCAGACACTTCGGACACAACCTCAAAAATCCGAAATCGCATCGCGGAAAATCAACCATAGGTTGCATGGTGTTGAAAACCAATCACTTGTGCGCAATGCCGATGTTTGCTATGATAGATTCAAGAGGTTTCCAAAACATTGAGAAAAGAGGAGCATACATGAGTTCAAATATTGGGGATGCGATTCAACGACTGCGCCAACGACATGGAATCGGACAGCGAGAGCTGGCAGAAGCATTGGGCGTATCTGCCCAGGCAGTGAGTAAATGGGAAACGGGTAAGGCAAACCCGGATTTGTTTCTGCTGCCTGGGCTGGCAGACTATTTTGGCGTTTCTATCGATAGCTTATTTGAAGGCGCTCAAGATGCGCAGGAACTGGTCAGGGAAGCTACAGAGCAGCTGGAGATCAATGATCATGGGTGGACGGAGCTTACCAAGAGCGATTGGAGGGGAACCTTTTTGCCAAATTTTGGGCCTTACACGCCTACAGATAACCAGCTGCATTTACTTGGGGATGTGCGGGGCAAGGCGGTGCTGGAAATCGGCTGTGGGTGTGGGGAGTCTTTGTCATGGATGAAAGAGCAGGGGGCCGGAGAACTATGGGGATTGGATGTTTCCGACCACCGCGTCGCTAAAGCGGAGGAGCTGCTGAAAGATTCTGATTGGAGAGGGAAATTATTCGTTTCACCGATGGAAATAGACCCAGGCATTCCGCATCGCCATTTTGATTTGGTATTCTCCATTTATGGACTGGGATGGACTGCGGATCCGGATAAGACAATTAAGCTCATCAGCGAATATCTCAAATCCGGCGGACGGCTCATCTTTTCATGGGACAATCCATTGATGCAGTGCATAGATTCTGTGGATGGCCGTTATGTTCTCAGCCGTTCTTATGTGGAAGAGAGGGTGATTGACTTAGAGAAGAGAAATGCCGGTCTGCGCCTGCATAACTGGAAGCTGTCAACCTACCTGAATTGTCTTGCGAATCATGGCTTTCTTATTGAACGAGTAGTAGAGGAGTCCTCTTATGATCCGAAGGAAGCCGAGATTTTTCGGGAAGGGAAATATTACTCGGCGGGGCTGGCGAGGCTCATCAACAATGCGATTATCATAAAGGCACGAAAACGGTGATCCGCAAGGCATTAGAGAAACGATTTCATAGAATTCTGTGGGTTTGTACAAAAAAAGAAACGCCCATTGTCCATTCCTTTTGAGGCCTAACGGAATGGAAATAAGCGTTGCCCGGAGGCAAGACCAGCCTTTTGCACGGATGCCATATTGGGATTGGGAAGTCAACCGTCACTTACGGACTGATTTATAATATTCCCAGAACGAAACTGCAAAAGATACGAACATGACCAGATAGATACAGAACATAACGCAGAAGAACACCAGCAATCCCCGGCTGAAAGCCGTATCGAACGAATACTGCTGATAAATCTGCGGTATGATGGTCAGAAAGAACAGGGCTATAAGAGGTGCCACGCGCCCTTTGAAGACCCGCTTCATCATATCCAGCCGGGAAGCATCGTCACAGAAGATCTCCTCGTCCCTCCCGTCCATTTCCCGGGCTGCCTTGCGGAAATAGCTATACCCCATGAAGTTCTGCAGGAATTCCCATCCGCAGTCCTGGAACATCTGGACATATTCGCTTTTTTGAGTAATGGCATCAGGATTGTAGTCCAATTGGTAGATTACATCCTCGGCCTCACATTTTTCAAAATGATACAGGCATAGACCGTTCACCTTCACGAATCTCCAGCCCTTCCTATGCTGCTCCCTTAAATACATCTCCTCTTTCTTCCACTGAGGAATGGGGAAAAATTTCATTTCAGTCTTTTTGCCTTTCATGTCATCTCGCCTCCAGCATGTTTTGATACAGACGTTCGATCCGCCTCATCTCCAGGTCCAGCACCTGCGTGCCCAGATCCGTGATGCGATAGAGTTTGCGGTTCTCCTCTTCCCTGACAAAACGGATCAATCCGTCCTTTTCCATCTTGCACAGGCTGCCGTATAATGTCCCGGGGCTGATCTTTATTTCGCCCTTCGTCAGCTTCTCCGTGTTCTTCACGATGCTGTATCCGTGGGCCTCTTCCCTTAGGCAGAGCAGGATATAGAAACCTGTCTCGGTCATGGGCACATATACTTTCCGGATATGGCTGTCCACTCTGTCCACCTCCACTCAACACTGCAATGCATCGCGCTTCGATATATAATAGTATAGCACTACGATATACTGTTGTCAACCCGCATTTTCTGTTTGTAAATTTTTCGGCATGCTGTTATACTGAATATGACAGACAAAACGGCAAGCGATGGAATGGGAGGTGCTTATGGCCAGGACAGTGGGAATCGGCATACAGGATTTCGCGAAGGTGATTACGAATGAGTGCTTTTATGTGGACAAGACCGAATTCATCCGTGAATGGTGGGAGGGCAAGGACGATGTGACATTGATCACCCGTCCCCGGCGCTTCGGCAAGACCCTGAACATGAGCATGCTGGAGCATTTCTTTTCCGTGGACTATGCAGGGTGCGGGGAGCTGTTCCAGGGCCTTTCCATATGGAAAGATGAGAAGTACAGAAAGCTCCAGGGGACATATCCGGTGATTAGCCTTTCCTTTGCCAATATGAAGGAAAGGGACTACAAGACCACAAGGGAGAAGATAAACAGGATCCTGAATAATCTGTATGTGAAATATATATTCCTGAGAGACAGCGATGTCCTGACGGATACGGACAGGGCGTTTTTCAATCGCGTCCTGGCAGTGGAGATCAGCGACAGCGATGCGACCCTGGCGCTGTACCAGCTCTCCGATTATCTGTACCGCTATTATGGGAAGAAAGCCATCATCCTCCTGGATGAATACGACACGCCTATGCAGGAGGCCTACGTGGGTGGATACTGGGACGAGATAGTGGCCTTTACCAGGAGCCTGTTCAACTCTTCCTTTAAGACCAATCCCTGGCTGGAGCGAGCTGTCATGACGGGTATTACCAGAGTCAGCAAAGAGTCTATCTTCTCCGACTTGAATAATCTAAAGGTGGTGACGACCACCTCGGACGAATATGCCACATCCTTTGGCTTTACAGAGGAAGAAGTGTTCGCTGCTTTGGAGGAATGCGGACTTTCGGCGGAGAAAGAGAAGGTGAGGCACTGGTATGATGGTTTTATCTTCGGGAAGCATAAGGATATTTATAACCCTTGGTCTATCATAAATTTTCTGGATACAGGGAGATTCACGACTTTCTGGGCCAACACCAGCTCCAACAGCCTAGTGGGAAAGCTGATTCGGGAGGGGAGCCGGGCAGTGAAGGAGAGGTTCGAGGCGCTGCTCCAGGGAGAGACCATCCAGTCGCCGATAGATGAACAGATTGTGTATAACCAGCTGAAAGGAAACGAAAGCGCGGTCTGGAGCCTGCTGCTGGCCGGCGGATACCTGAAGGTGCTTTCCCATGAGAGCTACACCGACATCCCGGAGGGAGCGCAGCCGGAGTATGAGCTGACCATCACCAATCTGGAGGTGAAGCTGATGTTCCGGAGCATGGTCCGTGACTGGTTCAAGGAGGCCGAGACGGACTACAATGATTTCATCAAGGCGCTGCTGCTGGGGGATAAAAAAGCCATGAACGTCTACATGAACCGTGTGGCGCTGAACATCTTCAGCTACTTCGACAGCGGAAAGAAGCCATCGGGAGCAGAGCCGGAACGCTTTTACCACGGCTTTGTGCTGGGCCTATTGGTGGAGCTCCAGAGCAGATACATCATTACCTCCAACAGAGAGAGCGGCTTTGGCAGGTACGATGTGGTGCTGGAAGCCAGGAATCAGGAAGAGGCCATGATTTTAGAGTTCAAGGTCCACGACCCGGAGGACGAGGAGACCCTGAAGGACACCGTACAGGCCGCGCTGCAGCAGATTGAGGAAAAGCAGTACGCCGCCCAGCTCCTGGAGCGGGGGATTTCTGCGGAGCGCATCCGCAGCTATGGCTTTGCGTTCCAGGGGAAGACGGTCATGATTGGATAAAAGAGAAAACCAACGGTAACGCCAAAGTGCCGCTTTCTTGCGGCACTTTTCTATCCTATGATGACCTTGCTGTCCGCATAGGAGATATTGTCCGCCGGGGTGCGGCTGTTGAACACCAGCGCCAGGGTGATGGGGCCGATTCTGCCCAGGTACATGGTGAGGGTCACGATCAGCTTCCCGGCGGGGTACAGCGCCCCGGTGAGCCCCCTGGACAGCCCCACCGTGGCGATGGCGGAGGTCATTTCGTACAAGGTGTCCAGGAAATCGCTGCGCTGCACGGCCAGAAGGGCCACGGTCAGCGCCATCAGCACCGAGAAGCTGAAGGTGACGATGGCCACGCACCGGCGGATGGCTTCGTCCGCAATCTTCCGGTTCATGACGGTGACGTCCTTTTTCCCCTTGATATTGGCCAGCATGGAGGCGATGAGCATGACGATGGTCACGGTCTTCACGCCCCCCGCCGTGCCCGCAGGGGAGCCGCCGATGAACATGAGCACCAGGTATGCCAGGCAGGAGGCCGGCCGGAAGGACTCCTGGGGAATGGTGGCGAAGCCAGCGGTGCGCAGGGTCACGGACTGGAATAGCGCCGCCAGTGCCTTTCTGGGCCAGCCCAAGGGCCCCAAGGTGGCAGGATTGTCATATTCGAAGAGCAGGGTCAAAGCCGCGCCTGCCAGAATCAGCGCCAGGGTGGCGGTCAGCACGATTTTCGCCTGCAGGTTCATCTTGCGGCCGTAGCGCCCGTCGCTTCTGCGGGGCCGCAGCACCCTGGCCACCTCCCAGTACACCGGAAAGCCCAGCCCGCTGACGATGATCAGGAAGACCGTAGTGAGGTTCATGATGACATTATCCCTGTAGCCGCAGAAGCTGTTGCCCCCCAGAAGGTCTATCCCCGCGTTGCAGAAAGCGGATACCGCGTGGAAGATGCTGTACCAGATGCCCCTGTAGCCGTACTCCGGGATGAAGACAATTGCGTAGCCGACAGCCCCCAGGCCCTCCAGGCACAGGGTCACTTTCAGGATGCGCATGGTCAGCCGCACCAGCCCGGAGAGGGTGTCCAGGTTGTAGGCGCTCTGGATCAGCATCCTGTCCGCCAGGGTGATCCGGCGGCCGAACAGCCATAGGACCATGGTGGTGAAGGTCACGATGCCCAGCCCTCCGAACTGGATGAGCAGCAGGAGCACCACCTGCCCGAAGGCGGAGAAGGTCTGGCCGATGTTGACGGTGGACAGGCCCGTGACGCAGATGCTGGAGGTGGACACGAAGAGGGCGTCCAGGAAGCCTATGGACTGGCCGGGCCTGGCGCTGATCGGGAGCGTCAGGAGCAGCGCCCCCAACAGCGCGCCGATGAGGAAGCCCAGCATGATGATTCCGGTGGTGGTGGTTTTTCGCTTTTTCATATCATTTCCAAACGCAGAAGCGTTTTCCTCTCTCTTTCCTCATTATTATGCTGTCTGTCTTATGGCAGAAAATTCGTCCTGCTTAGTATACTACGAAAATCCAGAACTGTCAAAAATTGCCTTGAACGAAAAAGATGCCGGAAAAGGCGCTCTGCAGATAGGGATTGCAGGGAAGAGGATAATGTTTTAAAATGAAATAAATTGGAACCGGGAGGTGCGGGTAAGATGAGAAGACCGAAAATGATTCTGTTCGACTATGGCCAGACCCTGGCGGACGAAGGGCGGTTCAACGGGATAAAGGGCACAGAGGCCGTGCTGCGGCACGCCGCGAGGAACAGGCATGGCTTCACTGCGGCTCAGGTGCAGGCGGCCGCGGACGAAATCAACGCCGAGCTGGGCCGGTTCGACCCTGCCAGGCGGCATCTGTTCCAGGTGGAGGCGCCAAACCATATGTTCACGGCATATCTCTACGAGTCCATGGGCATCGAGCTGCCTCTGACGGCCAGGGAAATCGACAGGATTTTCTGGGACGCCGCGGCCCCGGGGACGCCCACGGACGGCATCCAGGAATTCCTGGCTTTCCTGGGGGAACAGGGCATCCGGACAGGTGTCATCAGCAACATCGCCTTTAGCGGCGAGACGGTAAGTGAGAGAATAAGGGCTCTGTTGCCGGGACATACATTTGAATTTATCATCGCCAGCAGCGAGTACATGTTCCGCAAGCCCAACAGGCGAATCTTCCACCTGGCGCTGGAGAAGGCGGGCCTGGGGCCGGAGGACGTGTGGTATATCGGAGACAATTACGAATGCGATGTAGTCGGGGCCAGGGAGGCGGGCCTCTTCCCTGTCTGGTACACAGGCGCGGCGCAGGAGCCTGTCCGGGAGGAGGCTGATGTGCTGACCGTTTCCCATTGGAGTCGGCTCATGGGGATGCTGGCGGAATGCCGGGGATGAGGATGCCCCATCTGTACCCCTCCATTTGTGCCATATTTGTAGAACAAATGGGCATTGCTGTGCATAAATCGGTCGAAGAAATCCATTTCTTCTGCCGAAAAGCCCTCTTTTATCAGCCAGGTATAAGAAGGAAGTTGGCATCTTGCGGTATCGAAGCCGTCCTCCGCAGGCCGTTCGAAATGGACTTCAACCTTTTGGATTCCCTGTTCTTCGAAAACTTGTGTGTGCACGATTTCAGTACCGTCTGCCAACGTGATATAGGGATAAACCATGGAACCCTCTCCTTTCGGAAAACGAATTGCGGCTTTCGCCGGATGCCCTCATTATAACAGATTATTCTGCAAAAGTCATTGCTTTTTCCTGTTCATCTGAATGAGGATATCTTCCGCCAGCTCCTCCGGGGTGGCATCCGGGCTGCGGCGCATGGCGCATTCCAGATGCTCGATCATCTTCGGGAAGAGGCAGGGGCGGACACCGCCCGCCAGGACGATTTTTGCCGTCTCCGTCAGCAGCCCGTAGGAAATCTTCTCCGGCACGATGCCCTCTATCAGCGCGGGATACCGGACTTTCAGATTGTCCACCATGTCCTTTACCAGGTTCGGGTAGAGGATTTCGTGGTAGCTGCCGCGGACAGTCTCCTCCAGCCTGCCCAGCATATGGTCCAGGGTCCCGTCATCTACGGAATCCAGTACCTCGGAATACAGGATATTGTGAAAAGAGAACACGGCGAATTCCATTTCCCCCAGAGAGGAGAGGTCCCGGATGCGGACGATGGGCGTCCAGATGCCCTCTTTGGCCAGGCGGATCTTCAGCGCCCTGATCCGCTCCGGGAAAGAGGCGCCCTGGGCGAACGCGGGCACCAGGCCCATGCCGAACGCCAGCTCCAGGGGGTCCAGGCAGCCGCGCAGGCAGCTCCCCATCTCCTGCTGCACCTGCCTGATCCGGGCGTCATCTCCTGCAGCCCTGTCGGCACAGTCCTCAGCCCAGTCCCGGCAGACGCTCAGCCCCAGCAGCCAGTCCGCGCTGACCTCCAGGAGCCGCGCCAGGTCGGAGAGCATGGAGATGTCCGGGAGGCTTATGCACCGCTCCCATTTGCTCACGGCCTGGGGCGTTATCCCCAGCCGCCCGGCCAGCTCCTCCTGGGTCATGTTCCTGTCCTGGCGGCAGTTGGACAGCCGTAGGCCTATCTGCATCAATTCGTTTGTCTTATTGTTCATGTTCTTGCCTCCCTGATCGGAGTCCCGCCCCACGGCCGGGACATTTTTTATGTATTCTATTGTACCAAAAGAGGAGGGGCCTGTAAAACAACGGATGGTTCAGCCGGGGCTAAACGGTTCCGCGGGTGGGCTGCGGCGGCAGTTCAGTGTACAGAGCCGGTTCCGCCATAAGAAAGCAGGCCCAGGGACTGAGGCTTTTGGGTTTTATAACATGAAAATAAATATATTTGACAAAATTTGGCCAGCAGAATGACTCAAAATAACGAAAAATTATAATAAAAACCGTCATTTTACCAATTTCCTCTTGACAATCTAGGGGGGGTGGTACAATAGGAGATGGAATATTTCATTTTGCCAGGAGAGGAGGACGGTTCAATGGTCATAAAGGCTAGGGAGAAAAATAAACCGGCAAAAGGACAGACAGGGAAGAGGGGCGTGTGGGAATCGATAGTGTTGGAGGTGAGGAAGCGCTGGCAGCTATACCTGATGCTGGTCCTGCCGATTGCGTGGCTGATCACCTTCGCCTATGTGCCCATGGCGGGAGCAGTCATCGCTTTCAAGGATTTCTCCATCAGGAGAGGGATCTGGGGGAGCGATTGGGTAGGGCTGAGGCATTTCAAGAATTTCTTCATGACAAGGGATTTCGGGCTTCTGATCAGGAATACGCTGGCAGTCAGCCTGTACAGCCTTGTGGTCAGCTTCCCTATGCCTATCCTTCTGGCCCTGGCGATCAACGAGCTGAGCGGCAGGCATTATAAGAAGATAGTCCAGATGGTTACATATCTGCCCTATTTCATCTCAACAGTGGTTCTGGTGGGCATCATGCAGAATATCTTTTCCGTGCGCACGGGGCTGATCAATAACGTGATTACTCTGTTTGGGGGCACGGCAACGGATTTCATGGGCAAGCCCGGGCTGTTCCGGAGCATGTATGTCTGGTCAGGCGTCTGGCAGGGGATGGGCTACAGCGCTGTCATCTATATCGCGGCCCTGGCAAGCGTGGACCCGTCCCTGACGGAGGCGGCGATTATCGATGGGGCCAGCCGCTTCAAGAGGGTGTGGTATGTGGACCTGCCCACGATTCTGCCCACCATCGTCATCCAGCTGATTATGGCCATGGGCAGCGTGATGAGCGTCGGCTTCGAGAAGATCTACCTCCTTCAGAACCCGGTGAACCTGGAGCTGTCAGAGATTATCTCTACCTTCGTCTACAAACGGGGCCTTGTGAATTTCCAATATTCCTACGCCACAGCGGTGGGCCTGTTCAACTCGGTATGCAACCTGATTCTGATCGTCCTGGCGAACATGTTCGCCAAGAAGGTCAATGAGACAAGCTTGTGGTAAGGAGGCAGTCATGGCAAAGGAGATAAAGAATAACAAGAAAGTCCGGTATTATACAAAATGGAACGACCATCTCTACATGGCGCTGGTGCATGTCCTGTGCGCGGTATCGGTGGTGTGCATCCTGGTTCCGCTGATTTTCGTGGTGGCGGCCTCCTTCTCTTCGCCGAAGGCGCTGCTTTCGGGGAAGGTATATCTGTGGCCGGTGGACTTCACGCTGCGCGGCTACAACATGCTGTTGGGCCACAAGCTTCTCATATCCGGGTTCCTCAATTCCATCCTGTACACGGTGGTGGGCACGGTGATCAATGTGGTCATGACGGTGCTGGCGGCTTATCCGCTTTCCCGCAGGGATCTGGCGATCCGCAATCCGGTGATGTTCCTGTTCACGTTCACCATGCTGTTCAGCGGCGGCATGATTCCGTCCTACATGCTGGTGAAGAACCTGCACATGCTGGACACCATATGGGCAGTGGTGATGCCCACGGCGCTCTCGGTGTGGAACCTGATCATCACCCGCACCTATTTCCAGTCCACGATTCCGCAGGAGATACTGGACAGCGCCAGCGTGGACGGATGCGACGACTTCAAGTTCCTGATCAAGATATGCATCCCGCTGGCCACGCCGATCCTGGCGGTGAACGTGCTGCTGTACGCGGTAGGGCACTGGAACTCTTACTTCAACGAGATGATGTACCTGAACACCACCACCAAGTTCCCCCTCCAGCTGGTCATGAGGGAGATCCTGATGAACATGAACACGGCGGGCATGTCCATGGACGTGACGAAGCAGCTTGAGATCCAGGAGACCAAGTACCTGCTGCAGTATACCACCATTATCGTGGGCTCCGTGCCCGTGATGCTGCTCTATCCCCTTGTGCAGAAGTATTTCGTAAAGGGGATCATGGTAGGGGCGATTAAGGGCTAGGCATGATTTTCCGTTGTATGTGCCGAGTGTGTCGGCAAGGCGGGAAGCAGGAATCAGGACGCTCCGGTTTTGTATGGAAGAGCGTTCATGATAGAGGTTCCGGAGACGGTAAACATGCATCATGGGGGTTTCCGGACAGTTCCAGAAATAGGCTCTCGGAATTTCAGAAGGTAAAATCAGGCATTGTGGCAGGACGGCGCCTGGAAAAGGGGAGGAATCGCTCCCAGGGATTTCCGGAAAGCCGCGTGATATGTGGCCTGGAGATTCCGAGAGGATATCAGAAAGAATAAGGAGGAAAGAAGACATGAAGAAAAAAGCATTGGCACTGCTGCTGGCATTGTCCATGACGGCAGCGATGGCGGGATGCGGAGGCTCAGGCGGCGATTCCGGAGAATCCAAGGGAGGGGCAGCGGACTCCGGCGAATCCAAGACTGAGCAATCCGCGGACGCCGGTTCCGGAGATGAGGAAGATGCGGGCTCCGAAGGGGAATCTGCGGAGGGCCCTGCCGGCTTCAATGCCACCGGCATGCCTATCATGAATGAGCCCATCACCCTCACGGCATGGATAGAGGGCGGCGCGGACACTGACTGGTCCCAGAACGTGTTCCTGAAGGAGATTGAGGAGAAGGCCAACATCAAGCTGGAGATCATCTCCACCCCCAGCTCGGATTCCCTGGAGAAGCGCAATCTGATGCTGGCGGGCGATGACTATCCGGATCTCCTTTTGACAGACTGGACCGCGATACTGACGAAGTCGGATATCATGCAGTTCGCAGTGAAGGAGGGAATCTTCCTCCCCATCACCGAGTATGTGGACAAGTATGGCAACAACATGAAGAGGATATTCGACGAGAATCCGGCTTACAGGGAGGGCAGCACCGCGCCGGACGGCGAAATCTACGGATTCGCCCGCTTCTCTGAGTGCTACCACTGCTCCGCGTACCCCAAGATTTATTTCCGTCAGGACTGGATGGATAAGCTGAATCTGGAGATGCCTACCAACACCGAGGAGCTGCGGGAGGTCCTTCGGGCATTCGTGAACGAAGATCCCAACGGGAACGGCGAGAAGGATGAGATAGGCCTCATCGGCGCCACCACATGGAACACGCCGGTGGAGTTCGCCCTGATGGGCATGTCCTTCCAGACCGTGAAGCCTGACTTCTGGCTCAGCCTTGGCGCTGACGGCGAGAGTGTAGAGTTCTCACCTTCGACCGATGCCTACCGCGAGGGCCTGCGCTACATCAAGAGCCTTTATGACGAGGGCCTGATCGATCCTACCTCCTTCACCCAGAAAGAGGACATCATGGCGCAGACAGTCCGCACGGAGCCTCATGTAGTGGGCATGTATGTCTGCGACCACGCTGCTATGGGCTATGACAACAGCGATCCCGTGGAAGCCGAGAACTATCAGATTCTGATTCCCGTTGCAGGTCCCGATGGCTTCCGCCGCCAGGGCCAGAACGCAAACGAGGGGACCATCACAGGATTCGAGGCGGTGATTACGGACAAGTGCCAGTATCCGGAAGCTGCTTTCCGTCTGATTGACGAGTTCTTCTATGACGACGACTACAACATGATGCGCTTCAAGGGAAAAGAAGGACTTGGCTGGGAGCGCGCAGCGGAAGGCGCAAAGAACGTGTTTGGCGGAGAAGCCAGGTACGTAGTCCTCTCCGTGCCGGAAGAGGATAAGGAAGAGAACGACAAGTATGGCTTTGGCGTTGGCCCTCAGGCTGATGTGGCTTCCTTCCGCCTTGCCATGCTGCCCGAGGTGGAGAATGTCTACCTGCAGGAGAACTATGAACAGCGCATAACCCTCGACACCCAGAAGGTGGAGGAATTCATCCCGGAGAAGAGGCTGGAGTACAATCCTTTCATCCCTCTGGAGATGACGGATGAATACGCCGAGATCCAGACGAACCTCAACAGCTTCGTCAGGAAGACCATCGTCCAGTTCATCACCGGCGAGCGTGACATCGAGAACGGCTGGGAAGAGTATCTGAGTGAGTTGGATTCCTACAGAGTGGACCGCTATGTAGAGATATACAAGACGGCCATCGGCCAGTAGGACAGAAATCAAACAGCCAGGCCTTGGCTTGCAGCGGGCCTGGCTGTTTTTTTAAGGAGGGAACAGTATGGAATTATGGTACAAGAAGCCGGCGGCTTATTGGGAGGAGGCGCTCCCCCTGGGGAACGGAAGGCTGGGAGCCATGGTCTGGTCAGGGGTGGAGCAGGAGAAAATCTCGCTGAACGAGGACTCCCTCTGGTCGGGGTATCCCCAGAGCCACGATATCCCCGGAGCGGAAAAATATTATGAGGAGGCGCGGAGGCTGGCCAGGGAGAAAAAGTACTGTGAGGCCCAGGTGCTTATCGAAGAGAATGTACTGGGGCAATACACCCAGAGCTACCTGCCCCTGGGAGAGCTGATTCTGGACATGGTCCATCCGGAGGGAGAGGTCTCGGACTACAGACGGTGGCTGGATCTGGAAAAGGCGATGTGCGGACTGCGGTACTCCGTGGGAAATGTCAGCTATGCCCGTGAGGCCTTCGTCAGCGCTCCGGACCAGGTGATGATGATGCGCATCTCGGCGGACAAAGCGGGAAAAGTCTCCCTGCGGGCCGGGTATACCTGTCAGCTCCGCGCCACGGTCTCCGCGGAAGGCGGCTGCATGGTTCTGGATGGGATCGCTCCCTCCCAGGTGGATCCCTCCTATGTGAATTCAGAGGATCCTGTCATCTATGAGGAGGATCCAAAGAAGAAGGGTATGCGGTTCTGCGCCATGCTCTCCATCCGGCAAAAGGGCGGGACGGTGACGGAACTGCCGGAGGGCCTGGAGGTCACGGGGGCGGACAGCGTCACCCTGTACCTGGCGGCCAGGACAAGCTTCAACGGACCGTTCCGCCAGCCCTTCCTGGAGGGGAAGCCCTATCGGGAAAACTGTCTGAAAGACCTGCGGGCCGTCGGGGAATCGGGCTATGATGCCCTTGCCGCCAGGCATGTGGAAGATTACCGGGTTTATTTCGACCGTGTCCGGATCAACCTGGGAGCCGGCAGGGAAGAGCTTCCTACGCCGGAGCGGCTTGCCGACTGGGAGCAGGACGTGGATCCCGCCAGATATGCGCTGCTGTTCCAGTATGGCCGTTATCTGCTGATAGCAAGCTCCCGCCCGGGGACCCTTCCGGCGAACCTGCAGGGCATCTGGAACCAGCACCTGCGCGCGCCGTGGAGCTCCAACTATACGGTCAACATCAATACGGAGATGAACTACTGGGCGGCGGAGACGGCCAATCTGGCGCAGATGCATGAGCCTTTGATGGAGTTTTTGGACAACCTCCGGGTCAGCGGGGCCAGGACGGCCAGGACCCACTACGGCGCGGGAGGGTTCGTGGCCCACCATAACAGCGACATCTGGTGCCTTTCCAATCCCGTGGGCAACCGGGGAAAGGGCACTGCGGTCTATGCCTTCTGGCCGCTTTCCGCGGGCTGGCTCAGCGCCCATGCCTACGACCATTATCTGTTCTCGAGGGATGAGGAGTTCCTGCGCCGGACCGGCTATCCCATCATCCGGGACGCGGCCCGGTTCTTCCTGGACGTGCTCAGCGAAAATGAGGAGGGGAAGCTGATCTTCTCACCCTCCACGTCCCCGGAGAACAATTTCCTCTATGGCGGGAAGCGCTGCGCGGTGAGCGAGACCACCACAATGACCATGGCCATCGTCCGGGAGACTTTGGGCAATGCGGCATCCTGCTGCCGGATCCTGGGGACGGACAGCCGGTTTCTGGAGGAGCTGGAAGAAGCGCTGGGACGCCTGCCCTCCTATAAGATCGGCGCCCGGGGCGAGCTGCTGGAGTGGAACGAGGAGCTGGAGGAGAGCGAGCCCGCCCACCGCCACACCTCTCATCTCTATCCGCTGTATCCGGGCCGGGAGATTTCGGTGGAGGAGACCCCGGAACTGGCCAGGGCCTGCGCGCGGACGCTGGAGCTGCGCGGGGACGAGAGCACCGGCTGGGCCCTTGCATGGCGGATCAGCCTGTGGGCGCATCTGCGGGACGGGGAGAGGGCCTACCGCATCCTGAAGAAGCAGCTGCGCCCCATCGACGGCAGCAGCCCTTTGAACTATATGGCGGGCGGCGGCTGTTACCCCAATATGTTCGGCGGGCATCCTCCCTTCCAGATTGACTCCAATTTCGGCACCTGCGCCGGCATAGCGGAGATGCTGGTCCAGAGCACGGAGAAGTCCGTCACGCTGCTGCCCGCTCTTCCCAAGGCCTTTGGTACGGGCATGGTCTCCGGTCTGCGGGCCAGGGGAGGGATGACGGTGGACATCAGCTTCCGGGACGGGAAGCTGGAAAAAGCGGTGCTGACAGGAACGATGCCCCGGGAGCGGGAATTCAACGTGTGCTACGGCGGCAGCCGGAAGCAGGTACGGCTGGCCGGGGAAGAGCGGATCGTCCTGACGGAGGTGGATTTTTGAAAATGACGCGCAAAGGGCTTATGGGGCTGGCCTTCCTGCTTTTCTGCATGGTGCTCCCGGGCTGTGCCCGGGAGGAAGAGGAGCGGCCCGGGAAGATCGAGATACACTTTTTCTATAATGAGCCCTGTGCCTCCTGCGACGGGACAAAGGACTTCTACCGGGTGGTGAAGGAGGAGCTGGGGGATGTCTCCGACAGATATCCCTACGAGATATATCCCCACAATGTATTCCAGGCCTCCGCGGCCATGGACAGGGACAGGGAGCTGGGGAAGCTGGGCTATAGCCAGGAGGTGATCGGCTCCCTGACCTATCCCGTCATGACCGTGAACGGAAAGGCCTATCTGGGGATGGACTCCATCAGCCAGTCCCTGCGGGAGGCCTATCTGACGGCGGGGGAGGATCTGTTCGTGTACGACAGAGGTGTCTTCGACCCTTGCAGGAAGCAGACATTGAAAGAGCTGCTGGGCAGCTACAGGCTGGAGAAGGGCAGCTCCTCCGTTGTCTATTTCTACCGGACAGTGTGCGAGGAGTGCATCCGGACGGAGGAGGTCATAGGCTCGCTGCCGGAGACCGTAACGGTGGAAGGGGCCTCCTATCCCCAGCAGGTGGTCCGGATCAATACCAGGTCCGGCAGGAACGATGAGGTCATCCAGGCGTTCTTTGCCATGTACGGGGTTCCCGAGGAGGAGCAGATGGTGCCCATCGTCTTCACGGCCCGGGGATATCTGGCGGGCTATGATGCCATCTCCGCGGGCCTGGTCCGGGAGCTGGAGGCGGGCGCCGGGCTTGGGATGGAGTATCCTGAGTAGGGCGGCGGGCCGCGCCGTGGATTGGGACGGTGCCGGGAGGAAGGGCCGGGCGGCATGCGCGCGGGATTGGGGCCGCAGGGGCCCAGGAGAAGGAAGGAGGAGAGGGATGTTAGCTGCAGCAAGCCCTGATAGCAGGGCCATCACAAGAGTGGAGCGCAGGGAGGGAAGCCTGTACCTGTATTCCCAGGCAGGGACGCACCGGCTCAGTCCGGTGAACGACAGGACCGTGAGGGTCACCTATACAGAGTCCGGACAGTTTTCTCAGGAGGAGAAGCCGGGCGTTCTGCAGAAGGCGCCCTATGGGGAATGGGACTACACGGAAGCCGGGGGCCAGATTATATTACAGATGCGGCTCCTAAAGGTGGAGATATGCAGGGAGACCGCCTCCTGCCGCTACTGCGACGGGGAGGGCAGGGTGCTCCTGCGGGAGAGGGGAAAGGACAGCAAGGTGCTGGAGGAGTTCCCGGTGTACCGCCTGTCGGCCCAGGGGAGCAGGATCGAGAAGGCCGCGACCCCGGACGGCGTCAAGGACGTGGTGAGGGAGGCCGCCCGGATCCCCGATGGGACGCGCTGCCATACCAGGCTGCACCTGGAATGGGAAGGGGAGGAGGGGCTGTTCGGCCTGGGGCAGCACGAGGAGGGCTTCGGCTCTCTGCGGGGCGAGACCGTCTACCTGCATCAGGCCAACCGCAAAATCGCGGTGCCGCTGCTGGTGTCCACGAAGGGCTACGGCATCCTGATGGACACGTACAGCCCCATGGTCTTCCAGGATACCGCATACGGCTCCTATCTGTACACCGAGGCGGACCGGGAGATGGACTTCTACTTCATGAACGGCGCCACCATGGACGGCGTCGTCGCCCAATACCGGATGCTGACAGGGAAGGCGGCCCTGCTGCCGAAGTGGGCCTTCGGCTACCTGCAGTCCCAGGAGCGCTACGAGACCCAGGAGGAAATCCTGGAGACGGCCAGGCAGTACCGGGAGAGGGGGATTGGGCTGGACGGCATAGTGCTGGACTGGTGCTCCTGGGAGGACGGGAAGTGGGGCCAGAAGTCCTTCGACAGGGGGCGGTTCCCGGATCCGGCCGGGATGGTCCGGCAGCTCCACCGGGAGGGCGTGCACTTCATGCTCTCCATCTGGCCGAACATGGATGAAAGTACGGAAAACTACCGGGAATTCCGGGACCGGGGGCTGCTGCTTCCGGGAAGCAACATCTACGACCCGCTGCGCGGGGAGGGGAGGGCGCTGTACTGGGACCAGGTGCGGAGAGGATATGGGGACTGCGGCGTGGACGCCTGGTGGTGCGACAACAGCGAGCCCTTCACGCCGGAATGGAACCACATGGAGCGCCCGGAGCCGTCCAGGATGTACGAGGAGTACTGCGCGGACGCCGGGCTGCGGCTCCCGGCGGAGATGATGGACGCCTTCGGCCTCTTCCACGCCCGGACCATGAGCGAGGGGCAGCGCGGCGCATGGAACAAGCGGGTGTTCAACCTGACCCGCAGCGGGACTACCGGGCAACAGCGGTACGGTGCCGTGCTCTGGTCCGGGGACACTGCCGCCACCTGGGACACCCTGCGCCGCCAGATTGCAGCCGGCACGCATTTCTGCGCCAGCGGCATGCCCTACTGGACCGTGGACATCGGGGGCTTCTTCGTCAGGGAGGGGAGGCCCTGGTACTGGAAGGGGGACTATCCCCGGGCCGACGGGGACCTGGGGTACAGGGAGCTCTTCGTCAGATGGTACCAGTGGGGGGCTTTCCTGCCGGTGTTCCGGGGACATGGGACGGACTGCCGGAGGGAACTGTGGCGCTGCGCCAACGGGGAGGAGCCCTTCTACGACGCGCTGCTGCTGGCCAACCGGCTGCGCTACCGGCTGATGCCCTATATCTACTCCCTTGCGGGTCTGAGCTGGCTGGAGGACCGCTCCATCATCCGGCACCTGGCGTTCGGCTTCCCCGGGGACAGGCAGGCATGGGACATAAGGGATCAGTACCTCTTCGGGGAGGGGCTGATGGTGTGCCCGGTGACGGAGCCGCTGTACTATGGGAGGGATTCGGCCAGGATTGAAGGGAGGCCCAGGAGCAGGCGGGTCTACCTGCCCGAGGGCTGCCGCTGGTACGACTACTGGACCAACGAGGCCTATGGCGGAGGGCAGTGGATCGAGGCCGCCGCGCCGCTGATGCACATCCCGCTGTTCGTCCGGGAGGGGACCGTCCTGCCCATGGCGCAGGCCGCGAGGTCCACCGGGGAGCAGGGGCAGGGCCTGACGGTGACGGTCTACCCGGGGAGGGACGGCCGCTTCGTCCTCTATGAGGACGCGGGGGACGGCTTCGGGTACGAGGACGGGGAGTATGCCCTGACCACGCTGTGCTGGGAGGAAGGGCCGGGGAAGCTCCGGGTAGAAAAGACGAAAGAGTGCGGCAGCATTGCCGGGCGTTACAGGATAGAGAAGGTCGTGACAGCGGCCGGATGAGGGATAAAAGGGCCTGAAAAAGCCGACACGCAGCATGGATGCTGGGATTGTCGGCTTTTTTCGATTGCAGGAATGGTGTATGTGCACGCCGGTCAGGGCCTCTGGGCAGAAAACCATTGCTTATGAAAATTAAATATGTTAGAATACAATCGTACTTGAACATGGAAGCAGTGCATTCTGCCGAAGTATTTGTCCTCCGGGAGACTGCTTTGGAGCGTAGATGCATTCAGCAGGGGAAAATAAAGCGTAGAAAGGAATTGGTGCGATTATGAGGATTTATGCAGCAAAAGACTACAAGGACATGAGCCGCAAGGCGGCGAACCTGATTTCCGCCCAGGTCATCATGAAGCCGGACGCGGTGCTGGGGCTGGCCACGGGCTCCACCCCGGTGGGCGCTTACGAGCAGCTCAGGGAGTGGCATGACAAGGGGGATTTGGACTTTTCCGCCATCCGCAGCGTGAACCTGGACGAGTACAAGGGGCTGTCCGGCGAGCATGACCAGAGCTATCGGTACTTCATGAACCATAATCTGTTCGACCATGTGAATATCAAAAAAGAGAATACCAATGTGCCGAGCGGCCTGGCGGAGGACGCCGAGGCGGAGTGCAGACGATACGACGGCGTGATCAGGGAGCTGGGCGGCATCGACCTGCAGCTGCTCGGCATCGGCGGCAACGGGCATATCGGCTTCAACGAGCCCTGCGATGTCTTTGAGAAAGGGACCCATGTGGTGACCCTGACGGAGGAGACCCGCCGCAGCAATGCCAGATTCTTCAGCTCCATCGACGAGGTGCCCACCCATGCCCTGACCATGGGCATCGGCGGCATCATGTCCGCGAAGAAGGTGCTGCTTTTGGCATCCGGCGAGGCCAAGGCCCAGGCTTTGTACGATTCCTGCTTCGGCCCCGTGACCCCGGGCGTGCCCGCTTCCGTCCTGCAGCTCCATAACGATGTGGTCATCATCGCCGACGAGGCGGCCCTGGCCATGATCCGCGAAAAGACCGGCTGGGAGGGCGAAATCTATGATAATTAAGAACGGACTGGTTTTCCAGGAGGACAGGACCTTTTCCAAAAAGGACTTATATATCGAGGACGGCAGGATCGTGGAGAGCGCTGACCAGGTCACGGACAGGACGGAAGTGGACGCGGAGGGGCGCTACGTGCTCCCCGGCCTGGTGGATGTCCACAGCCACGGCGCGGTGGGCTGCGACTTCTCCGACGGCGACCTGGAGGGGCTTAAGAAGATTCTGGCCTATGAGCGCTCCTGCGGCGTCACCTCCTACTGCCCCACCTCCATGACCATTGATACGGAGGAGCTGCGCAGGATCTTCAAGGCCATGGGGGACTTCACGGAAGGCCCGGGCATGGCCCATGTGGCGGGCATCAACATGGAGGGGCCTTTCCTGGACGTGGACAAGAAGGGGGCCCATCTGGCGGAATTTATCCTGGCGCCGGACGCTGGCTTCTTCCGGGAGTGCAATGAGGCCTCCGGGAACAAGATCCGCCTGGTGACCCTGGCCCCCAATGTGGAGGGTGCCATGGAGTTCATCAGAGAGGTGCGTGACGAAGTGGTGATATCCCTGGGGCATACAGGGGCGGATTATGAGACGGCCAAAGCGGCCCTGGAGGCAGGGGCCAACCATGTGACCCATCTGTGCAATGCCATGCTGCCCCTGGAGCACAGGAAGCCTGGCCTGATTGGGGCGGCCTCCGAGGACGAGGGCTGCTACGCCGAACTGATCAGCGACGGCATCCATATCCACGAGAGCATGGTGCGGGCGGTGTTCAGGATGTTCCCGGGCAGGGTGGTGCTGATCAGCGACTCCATGCGGGCCACGGGCCTGGAGGACGGCACCTATGACCTGGGCGGGCAGCAGGTGACCGTGAACGGCAAGCTGGCCACATTGGCATCCGGCACCATCGCAGGCTCCGCCACCAATCTCTACGACTGCATGCGCACGGCTGTGTCCTTCGGCATCCCCAGGGAGGAGGCCATCGCCGCCGCCACCATGAACCCGGCGAAGAGCATCGGCGTGTACGACGAGGTGGGCTCCCTTACCCCCGGCAAGCGGGCGGATGTGGTGCTGGCGGACCGGGATCTGAAGCTGGTGAAGGTGCTGTAGGCCGGACGGAAGAATATAGACGGAATTGCGATAAATGCCACTCGTTTCCAGGCTTGTGAGACGGGTGGCTTTTTGGTAGCCTGTTGTCAATTTTGCTGATGCTTGAAGAGAGGGCGCTCGCTGGGCGAATATCGGCTCCAACGGACTTGTAGGGAAGCGTCACGGAGTACAGGGTATAGGATGAGGATGGGGAGGAAGTGTGGCTCCCTGTTCTGTGGTAAAGGGGCTGACCTGGGGAAACGAACAGCCGAAACGCCGAACGCAGATTGGAAATTTAGACGGTTGCATTTTGTAAAATCATGTGATATACTACAGACCGTCAGGATTTACAGTGATGCCTCCGGGAAAGTACCTGGCTGACGGTCTGCCGTCGGGTTGTACTGTAAGTTTAACCGGTGCGCAATATATACTGCATAACGCTGAATACTGCCTAATGTAATCATGCGATTGAACC